>JANQMH010000094.1 GCA_028280195.1 Exilibacterium sp. | reverse complement strand
GGCGCCCTCGGCCTGGCGCTGCTGTTTGCCACTTGGGCGGCCATGGCGCTGCACTATGCACGTGCGCTGCAATTGCCGGCGCAACTGCACCGCTGCCTGCAAACCGCCGGCCTCGGCAATTACCAGCCGCGGCCGCAACCAATCGACACGGCGACACTGATCGACCCGATCACCACCATGAAAAGCGCCAGCAGCCACAATGCCGCCGTCGAGTGCCTGAAAAACATCGTTTACCACCGCGGCGAGGTGCTGAATCTGAAACTCGATATACGCCGCCCCGCCGCCATCGAGGCACCGTGTCCGGTGCTGCTGCAAATTCACGGCGGCGCCTGGACCTATAAACTCGGCAGCAAAGAACGCCAGGCACTGCCGCTGATGAACCGGCTCGCCGCCCGCGGCTGGGTCTGCGTGGCGATCTCATACCGCCTCAGCCCACTGGCGACTTTTCCCGACCATATCATCGACTGCAAGCGCGCCCTGGCCTGGATAAAAGCCAATATTGCCGACTACGGCGGCGACCCGGACTTTGTCGCGGTCACGGGCGGTTCCGCCGGCGGCCACCTCAGCGCGCTGCTGGCACTGACGCCCAACTACGCGCCCTGGCAGCCGGGCTTCGAGCAGGCGGATACCCGTGTGCAGGCCTGTATCCCCTTCTACGGCATCTACGATTTCTGCAATCGCAACGGCCAGCAGCGCCACAACGGCCTGGAGACCTGGCTGGAACGGCTGGTGATCAAAGCACCGGCACAGCAAGCGCCGGAGATCTACCGCGCGGCCTCGCCGATCCACCATGTTCACCAACAGGCGCCGCCGTTTTTCGTTATCCAGGGCGATACCGATAACCTGGTCCCGGTGGCGGAGAGCCGCCACTTTGTCGAGGCCCTGAAGTCGCACAGCGAGCAGCCGGTGGTGTATGCGGAAATCGCCGGCGCCCAGCACGCCTTTGACCTGTTTGCCTCGCTGCGCACACAGGCGGTGATCCATGCGGTGGAAGCATTTGCCGACTGTATCCATGCCGACTACCGGCGCCGGCATCAGCGCTAGCAGCAGCGGCAAAACCGGCTTTTTTTGGCCCGCTTTTAAGAGTAAAGTAACTGCCGTCAACGGATAAGGAAACGCCCATGTTGGAAAAACTGTTTGATTTGTCCGGGCGAGTGGCACTGGTCACCGGCGGCTCGCGCGGCATCGGCGAAATGATCGCCAGAGGCCTGGTCGAAAGTGGGGTTAAGACCTATATTTCCTCGCGCAAGGGCGAGGCCTGCGCCAGACTGGCCGACGAACTCAGCCAGCACGGTGAATGTATCGCCCTGCCGGCGGACCTGGCGCAAATGGCGGAAATAGACCGCCTGGTGGCCGAACTCGGCGAGCGCGAACAGCGGCTCGACATACTGATCAATAACGCCGGCGCCGCCTGGGGCGAAGCCTATGACGATTTTACCGAGGGCGGCTGGGACAAGGTAATGAACCTGAATCTGAAGTCGGTATTTTTTCTTACCCAGAAATGCACGCCACTGCTGCGGGCAGCCGCCACCCCGCAGCGGCTCGGCAAAATCATCAATATCGCCTCGATCGACGGCATTCGCGTGCCCGATATGGAAACCTATTCCTACGTCGCCAGCAAATCCGGCCTGATCCATCTCACCCGGCGGTTGGCCAAGCGGCTGATCAAAGACAATATTGCCGTAACCGCCATCGCCCCCGGCGCCTTCGCCTCGGATATGAACCGGATGGCGCGCGATCAGCAGGCACAAGTCAGCCAGTGGGTGCCGGCCGGGCGTATCGGCCGGCCGGAGGACATGGCCGGAGCGGTTGTTTTTCTCGCTTCACGCGCCGGAGACTATATCGTCGGCGCCACCATTGCGGTCGACGGCGGCGTGACTTACGCCTTATAAGCCCGCACAAATGCGGCGGCCCACCAGGGCCTAACACAGCACAGATGCCGAGAGGTTTATACATATGTCGAACGATACAGGCACAGCCAACAGAGCGAGCTTCACCAGCTTTAAAAACAGTACCGCCGAGGACTGGCAGATCATCGCCCACGAATACATCAACTTTGCCGCCGGGCTGCCGCAGCGGGTTCTGCAACACCTGCGCCTGCTGGACGGCGACTACGGCGGCTTTCCCGTGGATCGGCTGCAACACTGCCTGCAGACCGCCACCCTGGCCCACCGCGGCGGTGAAGACGAGGAGTATGTGGTCTGCGCGCTGTTACACGATATCGGTGACACGCTCGGCTCCTACAACCATGCCGACGTGGCCGCCGCCATCTTGCAGCCCTTTATCAGCGAAGAGAATCTGTGGATGATCAAACACCACCAGATCTTTCAGGGCTACGACTACTTTCACCACCTGGGGATGGACCGCAACGCCCGCGACCGGTTCAAAGACCACCCCTGCTACGAGCGCACCAAGCGCTTCTGCGATCTGTACGACGGGCCCGCGTTCGACCCCGAGTTCGAATCGCTGCCGCTGGCGTTTTTCGAGCCGATGGTGGTCAGGCTGATGTCCAGCCCGCGCAATATCATGCCGGCTGCCAGCGACTGAGTCGACGCAGTCTTCAACCGCCGGCGGAGCGCCGGGGTCTGCAAGCGGCTCGCGCGCGACTACTTGCGGATACCCTCGACGGTCAGAAACAGCTCCACTTCGCCGGCGGCCGGCCCCAGCTGTTCGACCATTTTGATGCCGAATTCATTCGGCTTGATAACTGCGCGCCCCTCAAAACCCTGCCGGTGACCGCCCCAGGGGTCCTTACCGCCGCCAATGTGCTCGACGTCGATAGTCACCGGTCGGGTTACGCCGTGCAGCGTTAGATTACCCACGACTTGTGCGGTTTTGTCCCCTGTCGGTTTGTAGGCGGTGCTTTCGAAAGTGGCTTTGGGAAACTTCTCGGCGTTGAGAAAATCGCTCGAACGCAGGTGCTTGTCGCGCTCGGCGTGATTGGAATCCAGGCTGGTGGTGTCGATCTCCAGGGAAATGCGGTTACTTTCAGGCTTTTGCGGATCGAAGTTAAATTCACCGGAAAAATCATTGAAGCGGCCGTACAGCCAACTGAAGCCCAGATGTTTGACCCGAAACTGTACAAAGGCGTGCATACCTTCGGTATCGATAATATATTTCTCCGCCCAGGCTGCCGAACTGGCCAGCAGGGAGCCCGACAGGGCGACAACGGTAACCACACTTCCCAAGAGTCTTTTCATTTTGTATCTCCACGATTGGTCAAGAAAGGGGAGGAGGCATCTGCCGACGCCCTCCCCAACATACGCAACAAGGTAATATCGCGATCAATAAAGTGATGTTTCAGCGCAGCCAGGCCGTGCAGGGCGCCGAGGCCGATCAGGGTGAAAGCGAGTATCTCGTGTATTTCACCGGCGATGTCCTCCAGATTGTCAATCCCCGTGACGACGGCGGGCAGTGAGAACAGGTCGAACACCGGCAGCCCCTGCCCCTTGGCCGTAGTGATCAGATAACCGCTGACGAACATCGACAACAGTAAAACGTAAAACAGTATATGGACCGCATGAGCGAGCTTTTGCTCCCAGGGGCGGTGGCTTGACAGCATCTGCGGGCGCGGGTTGGCGAAGCGCCAGAGCAGGCGCAGAAGAATCAGCGCCGTCAGCACAACGCCGATACTTCGATGCAGGTCGGGTGCGGTATTGTACCAGCGGTGGTAGTAAGTCAGATCCACCATCCACAGACCCAATGCAAACAGACCGACCACCGCCACCGCGGTAAGCCAGTGAAATAAAATCGCAACAAAGCCGTAAGCTGTTGACGTGTTTTTCAACATGCAGGTTTTCCGTATTCGATAGATTAACTGCGCGAAGCGCTGCCATTGTACAGCAGCGGCGGCACTAAGTGAGAATAACAGCCGAACCCGATGGGAACGATAGCGATGAGAATGAGAAACTGCTGACTGATACTGGCCGGGTTACCGCCGGTGCCGTATCATGCCGCAAAATGATGCCGGCGACTCAGCGGAACAGCGTCGAGATCCACAGCCCGTCTCTGGCCAGCTTGGCGCCGTAAACGCCACCCTCTTCCTGCCCGATAAGGTGCTTGACATAAAGCTCTACACCTTTTTCAGCGGCGCGGCGGGAAACGAAAGGTCCGACATTTTCCCCTTCGCGGGTGGAAAAATACCAGCCATCGTTAGTACTGAAGAAGCGTTCGCAGCGGTACCAGTGCCGCTCAGCTTCACCTGATCTGCATTTCATAGAGACAACTTTAGTTAATGCCCAGTCGTTTTTATCAGGACCCTCAATACAGCCCTGCCTTATACACAGCTATTTTCGTGCCACAAAAAATAGCTAACAAAAACAATTACTTAAAGATTACATGTTTATTAAATGTAAAAAAAGACGACAATTTGCGCTGTGGGCAGCCAGTGTTTGGGCCAACTGCCGGGGCTCGACCTGAGATAGCCGGTCGCGATGGGTTTTTGGTGGGGTGCGCCTTGAACAGGCTTGTGTGCCACCCCGGTCGGTTCACGCCGAACCAGGGCCGCGGCGGTACCGAGTGGCACTTTCAAAAACTCAACACCAACCTTTGAAAAAACGAACAGGGCCATTCAGGATACAGTCTGGAAAGAAACCAAGCACCGACCAAGATACAGTAAACACGAACGTTTTAGCTTAGACTGCACCGCCTTGAAGCGACCACTCTCGACTTAACACTGTCTGATACGCATGCGGACCTGAGGCCATGATCGACACCAACCTGCATTTGCGAAGCGCCACGCCGCGGGATCAAGAAAAAATCCATCAGCTTTTTTGTATCCCCGAAGTCTTTGAATATTTGGCTGATGGCAAAAAACCGCCGCCAGCCATTGCATCTGCGTGGGTCAATTCCGCAGCTGCCGATAACGCCAAATATGGTGGCGGCCTGTGGGTGCTCGTCGATGGGGCTGATCAGTGTGCAAGCGGCCTGGTTAGACTCAGTGGTGACGACAGCGGAGAACTGGAACTCACCTATTTATTGCATCCCAGCCTGTGGGGGCTTGGGTTGGCGACCCGCATGGCACACACCGCCATGACACGGGCGTTTGCAGCGGGGCTGGCAGCGACAATCTGGGCGGGAGCTGACGCCCCCAATACGGCCTCGTTCGCCGTTATGCAGCGATTAGGCATGCAGTTTCGGCGCCGGGTTCAGTATCCGTCAGGGGCCGGCATGGAGTACCAGATGAGGACCGGAGAGTTCGATCCGGCAAGGGTGGAACCCTTAGCGATTGCCTGAGCCCGCGCTCGACCGAAAGTCGACCTGCCGGCGTGGCATCAACCGACTGACTCAACAGCCGGAGGCGCCGGCGACAACCATTCAAATACGGTTGCCGCCAGGTCGCATGCAGTCGCGCCGGGTGGGCGAGTTTACAACGGCAGCAACCGAGATTTGCGCAACATAGCCGCGCCGCTTATTTAACCACTAAAAGCCGCTTGAACGGCCGCTGCAGAGCCAGCCAGGTTTTATATTCGCTCGCATTGGCGATCTTGAAAACACCGCCATCCCGATCCTCTTCCCTCTGATTGCTGTACCACACATCGACAACAATGGCCCGCGCGCCCCAATGCGCCAGATCGGCGAAACCCCCGGTTTGATCCCGGTCGATGACCAGGAATACATGGCCGGCGAACGACGGGCCGAAAGAGAACAGCTCTATGTTGGTAATCCGATTGATGCTAGCCAGCAGCACTGCAGTGGTACAGGCGAAAGTCTGGCAGTTGCCCGCCCAGGGGCCGTTGGCCAGTTCTCTGTTCAGGCTGCGCCCGGCCACGTTATATGTGTTTTTGTTCCTTAACGCGCCTTGCCCAACACTCTGCGACTTGTTTTTGTTATTTTGAAAGTGACCCCAAGTCGCCAGCCTGTCGTCTTTTTTCTGATTTATGCTGGAAAAAGGGTTTAGCACTACACACTCTCTCAAACAACTTGCGTTGATAGCGTTGCGTATTTCAGTTGCTCTGCCCATCGTACCTGCTCCCCTTAACGGCACCGGCTTGGTTTGCACGGAGACTGCCGGTTCCGGCGGCGCGTAGCCGCAGAGAACCGCGAGCATGGTCGACAGCAGCTGCAGGCGGCCATGTCAGTCTCGGATCGGCCTACAGCATGTGACAGGCAGGGTGAAAAGTCAGTGAATTATTAACAACTTATTAATAATTTATTAACAACGACGGCGCCGGGCAATACCCGACCACGACTAATACTTGACGGTACAGCCGTAAGCCCGGGTAACGGCTTCGCTGACGGGCCGCCCGGCCAGCAGTTCGCTCATGCCCTTGTCCAGGTAATTCGTGGCACGGGGTATATCGGCGGTATTGGCCGAGCGGATACTGTCGATCGCCCCCATGTAACGCAGTATGCCCTGGCGGTCGATGATATACATATGCGGTGTCGTCTTGGCACCGTAGAGGCGGCCCATCTTGCCCTCGGCATCGATAAGCACCGCAGAAGGCATGGCTTCACGGCTGCCGGTCAACTGATTGGCCTGTTCCGGGCTGACGTGACCCTGCTTGCCTTCAGCTGAGGAAATCACCGACAGCCATACCACGCCCTGACCGGTGTACTTCTTCTGCAGAGCCTGCATACTGCCGCTGTCGTAGTGCTTCTGCACAAAGGGGCAGAGGTGGTTGGTCCACTCCAGTATCACCATCTTGTCAGCATAGTCTCCGAGGCTGACGCGATTGCCGTACGAGTCGAGGGCGCTAAACGCCGGCGCCGGCTGGTTAATCGCGGCGGCGGCGGCACCTATATTTGCCGCCAGGCAGGTCAAGGCCAATGCGATGGCGCTCAGTATTTTCATGCTGATGGTCTCCTGTAGTGGGGGGTAAAAGTAAAGTAAGCGCAAACTAAGCGCACGCTAAGAAAGTTCTATCAGGGAGTAAAGCTGACCCGCCAGGCCTGTTGCCGGTCGACGATCAGCAGGCCCTCCACTGCCTGCGGCAGGCCGGTATAGGTCAGCGAGCGGGCCTGCCGGATCTGCACCAGGTTGTCGCGCCAGCGCAGCTGCGCCGCCTGACCATATTCTACCAGCCCCTCCGTCGCCGGAATGAACTCGAGGCGCTGCGCCTGACGAAAAACCGGCTCGGCGGCAAATACATCGATTGCTACCGTGTCACTGCCTACCTCAGCGCTGGCGCCCAGCAGCGGCAGCGGCCGGGGCTGTCGCGCCAGCGCCCGTTCAAACAGCGCCGCCCGTTCGGCATCGAGGCCGGCGGGCGCGGCCGACAGCGGCAGAGACAGCCGCAACTGCGCCGTACCGGGCACACAGGTCTCCCGGCAGACCAGCCAGCTGGCCCGCAGTGACAGGACTGCAGTATCGCCCTTCACAGACCCGGCAACCGCCAGCGGTACCGGCAGCAACACATCGTCTGAGTAACCAAAGTTCATCAGGTGCTGTACGGGAATCTGCTCCGGAAACGGCCATTCGATGGCGCCGGCTTCGACGCCCGCAGGCAACTGCCACTGCAGGCTGGGCGGCATACCGGAGTCGCCGGGATTGCGCCAGTAGACATGCCAGTGCTCATCGGGCTGCAACAGCAGGCCGACGCGGGTGGCGCTGCCCGGCTGCAGGCTGTCGGCCTGGCTGACCAGGCTGGCGCGGATATGCGGCTGGCGCACAACTTCGCTGGTCAGCGCCTGCAGCGGCAGTGCCAGCGCGACGGAAACCAGGCAAGCCAAGCCGCGCAATACCGTGCTGCCAATACCCATTCGCCGCCCCCCGCCGCTGTGCCACCCGCGCAATCGACGCAGTGGCCTCTATATTTGCCCAAAACCACCTTTGACAAGCGATAAGGGCGAGCAGTTCAACCGCTGCGCGCTGATCGCGGTGATGCGTATGTCGGCCTATCGCGAAGCGGTGCCCGGGCACCACTTCCAGATCGCCTTGAGCATGGCACAGATCGATATCGGCCCGCGTTTTTCAATACCCGATTCTTAACCTACACTGAAAGGATGACTGTTCAATAGCACACAAGAGCACAGGCGGCGCGCCCGACAACGAAGCCACATGCGACAGATCGATGTCATCAAGATATACAACACCAAGCGCTGCCTGATTGTCGATGACTTCACCGAGGTGCGCGGCTCGCTGAAACGCATGCTGAAAACCTTTGGCGCCACACAGGTGGATACCGCCGCCACCAGCACCCAGGCGATGGCGCAGTGCCAGGCCCGCAGCTACGACATCGTCCTGTGCGACTACAACCTCGGGCACGGTAAAGACGGCCAGCAGGTACTCGAGGAACTGCGGCATCTGCGCGCGCTGATGAATACCAGCCTGTTTGTGATGATCACCGCCGAGTCTTCACGGCAGATGGTATTGGGGGCGCTGGAATGTCAGCCCGACGACTATATCACCAAGCCGATTACCCAGGCTTCTCTGCGGCTGCGGCTGGACAGGGCGCTGGTGAAACACCAGGCGCTCTATGAAATCAAGCAGGCCATCGACAATCGCGACTATCGCGGCGGACTGGCACTTTGCGACAAACTGATGGGCGAACAGCAGCGCTACGCCGGTGACTGCCTGCGCATTAAGGCGCAGCTGCACTACCTGCTCGGCGAATACCCGCAGGCGGAAAAAATCTATCGCCATGCGCTGGCGCTCAAACCTTATATCTGGGCGCGGCTCGGGCTCGGTAAGACCCTGCTGGCCGGCGGCGAACTCGATGAAGCCGAAGCCCTGCTGCAGTCGGTGATTGACGAAGACAGCCGCTATGTCGAGGCCCACGACCTGCTGGCCGAATTGTACGCAGCCAGAAAAGATACCCTGGCGGCTCAGGCATCGACCGCACTGGCCACCCAGATTTCACCAAAATCGGTAACACGCCACCGGCGGCTGGCGGAACTGGCGGAGCGCAACCACGATGACGAAGCCTGCATAACCTCCTACCGCAACGCCATCAAATGGGGCATGGACTCCTGCCATGAATCCCCCCAGGACACCTTCAACTACGCCAGGAAAGTCGCCGAGGTCGTCAACGGCGATAACTCCGGCGCAGCCAAAGACCGGGCCAGGGAGGCGATGAAAAGCCTGGAGCGGGCGGTGAAGCGCTTTCCACAAGACGAATCAGTGGCGATGCAGGCCAAGTTCGTCGAGTCGCAGATTCACGCCAGTCAGGGGCGGCTCAAAGAAGCCCAAGGCGCCGCCGAGCAGGGGCGCGATCTTTATATGGGGCTGGAGCAACCTGCCGGCGAAGCCAGTTTAGACTACGCCCGGGCACTGCTGGCCACCGAACAACACGCAAGCGCCGACAAACTGTTATTGCAATTGGCCAGGGAAAACGCCGGCGATAAAAAAGTGATTGAAAAAATCGACGGGCTGGCGAGCGAGCCGCTGACCGAGGCCGGTAAGAAACAGACCGCCGACCTGACCCGCCAGGGCATTGCGCTGTACGACCGCAAGCAGTTCAAGCAGGCCATCGATGTTTTCAGCGAGGCGGTTACCTTCTATCCCAAACATATCGGTTTGAACCTCAACCTGGTGCAGGTGATCATCGCCGAAGCGAAGGAGAAAAATAATCTCCGCGACTATGCCAAGCTCTACCGGCGCTGCCTCAGGCAGGTGCAGGGTATCGATCAACAGCATTCGCAATACCAGCGCTACCAGTATCTGCAACAGCAGGTGGCCGCGCTCGAAGCCGGCACCGGGGAGAACAGTCGACAATAGCGCCGCGGCTAGCGCACTTTTACCTGCACCTGACCGTTGCAGATACGCACCGGGTAGGTATTCACCCGGTGGCCGGCATCCTCCAGGCACTCCCCCGTGCGCAGGTCGAAGTGCTGCTTGTAAAGCGGCGAAGCCACCACCACGGCCTCGCCTACGGAACCGATAATGCCGCGCGAGAGAATATTTGCCCCGCCGATGGGATCGTAATTGGAAATGCCGTAGAGATCACCCCGCCGGCTGAGAAAAATGGCCACCTGCTTACCGCCGACCAGCGCGCAGATACCGGTATCGGGCGTCAGGTCCCGTTGCCGGCACACGGCTGTCCAGCCATCGCCTGCGGGCTGCGTCGCAGGCGCGCGCGTTGCCGATGCCTGTTCATTCATCGCTTATCCCCTATTCCACTGCCACCGCCTGCAGGCGCTCGCGCCGCGTCGCCGGGCGGCGCTGACCGCGCTCCTCGACAAACACCAGGTTGTCATCGCCGCCATCGGCATTGATAAACTGTCTGAAGCGCTTGAGCTTGTCGGGGTCCTGCAGTGTGGTTTTCCATTCACACTGGTAACTGCCGACAATATGCGCCATTTCCGCTTCCAACTCCGCGCACACACCCAGCTTGTCCGCAATCACCACCTCGCGCAGATAGTCCAGGCCGCCCTGCAGATTCTGCAGCCAGGTGGCGGTGCGCTGCAGGCGGTCGGCAGTGCGAATATAGAACATGAAGAAACGGTCGATATAGCGAATCAGGGTGTCGTCATCGAGGTCGCTGGCAAACAGGTCCGCATGCCGCGGGCGCATACCGCCATTGCCGCACACATAGAGATTCCAGCCTTTTTCCGTGGCGATCACCCCCACGTCTTTCGACTGCGCCTCGGCGCATTCGCGGGTGCAGCCGGACACCGCCATTTTTATCTTGTGCGGCGCGCGCAGGCCCTTGTAACGCTCCTCGATGGCGATGGCCATGGCCACACTGTCCTGCACGCCGTAGCGGCACCAGCTGCTGCCGACACAGGACTTCACCGTACGCATCGCTTTGCCGTAGGCGTGGCCGGTTTCGAAACCGGCATCGATCAGCCTGCGCCAGATCGCCGGCAACTGATGCAATTCGGCGCCAAACAGGTCCACCCGCTGCCCGCCGGTAATCTTGGTATAGAGCCGGTACTGCTTGGCAACCTGGCCCAGCACAATCAGTTTTTCCGGCGTTATCTCGCCGCCAGGTACCCGTGGCACCACCGAGTAGGTGCCGTCCTTCTGCATATTGGCGAGAAAAACATCGTTGGTATCCTGCAAGCCCAGATGCGCGTCTTTGAGAATGTATTCGTTGCGATAGGAAGCCAGCATCGAGGCCACCGCCGGCTTGCAGATATCGCAGCCCAGACCGCGGCCGCAGTGATCCAGCAACTCGCCGAAGGTGGTGAATTTTTTCACTCTGACAATATCGGCCAGTTCGCGCCGGGTATAGGCAAAATGCTCACAGATGTCCCGGTTCACTGCCACGCCCAGGCGCGTCAGTTCGCTGTCCAGAATCTGCCCGGCCAGCGCAGCGCAGCCGCCGCAGCCGGTAGCAGCACAGGTCTCGGCTTTAAGCGCAGCCATATCGCGGCAGCCGCTTTGCACCGCGCTGCAGATATCGGCTTTGCTGACCGCGAAACAGGAACAGATCTGTGCCGCATCCGGCAGTGCCTCCACACCCGGCGCCGCCGCGCTGTCGCCGGCCGGCAATATCAGCGACTCGGGATTAACCGGCAGCGGTGTATCGTTCAATACCCACTGCAGCAAACTGCCGTAGGCCGCCGTATCGCCCACCAGCACCGCCCCCAGCAGCCGGTCGCCGCGCGCCGAGACCACCAGCCGCTTATAGATCTGTTCGACATCGTTGAGATAGGTATAACTTTTGGCGCCCGGCGTGCGCCCCTGGGCATCGCCGACACTGGCCACATCGACGCCCAGCAGCTTGAGCTTGGTGCTCATATCGGCGCCGCCAAAGGCCTCGCCGCCGCCGGCGATATGACCGGCCGCCACCTTTGCCATCTGATAACCCGGCGCCACCAGACCATAAATACGCCCATTCCAGAGTGCGCATTCGCCGATAGCATAAATATCGTCAACCGAGGTTTGACAGTGATCGTCGATCACTATGCCGCCGCGTTCACCGATCGCCAGGCCGGCCGCGCGCGCCAGCTCATCGCGCGGGCGAATACCGGCGGAGAACACGATCATATCGGTTTCCAAATAAGTGCCGTCGGTGAAATTTATCCGCTGGCGGCGATGTTCGCCATCGACAATATCGCAGCTGTTTTTTTCCGTATGCACCTTTACACCCAGCGCTTCGATTTTAAGCCGCAGTAAAGCGCCGCCGCCCTCATCCAGCTGCACCGCCATCAGCTGCGGCGCAAATTCCACCACATGGGTTTCCAGACCCAGGCTGCGCAAGGCATTGGCCGCCTCCAGGCCGAGCAGGCCGCCGCCGACCACCACCCCCACAGTGCTGTCCGCCGCGCAGCGGGTAATGGCCTGCAGATCTTCAATGGTGCGATAGACCAGGCAATGCGCTCGATCGCTGCCGGCAATGGGCGGCACGAACGGATAGGAGCCGGTTGCCAGCACCAGCTTGTGATAAGGCCGGCTGCATCCGCCGGCCGTCAATGCGCGCTTGCCCGCGGTATCGATCGCTACCACCTTGTCATTCAGTACGAAGTCCACGCCTTTTTGCCGGTAGTCGCCGGCATCCGCCAAGGCCAGATCCGCGGCTGTGCTACCGCAAAAATAGCTGCTCAGTTTTACCCTGTCGTAGGCCAGCCGCGGTTCTTCGGTGAAGGTGGTAATGCGATAGTCCGAGGGGTCGCCCGACTGCAGCAGGGAATCGATAAACCTGTGCCCCACCATACCGTTACCGACTACGACAATATGCTGCTGGCTCATTGCATTGCTTCCTTCTACAAACGATACGGATTGTTAAATCAGCAAGGACGATGCCAATGCCCGTGGCAGGATAAATAGTCGGTATAAATCAACACTATAGGAGCAGCGCACCATCGCTGCGCACAACTACAGCGCGCAAAACGTCGATTGACATGCACCCAGTCGGCGCAAAACTGCAGCGAGCCGTACCAAATAGGCGCGCAAAAACATACGGTACAGCAGTCAAAAATGCCTGCCGATAACAACAGCGCCTCACCAAAATAGTGCGCAAAAATTTAACTGATTGTTTTGACGAAGATTTTTTAGCCGTCCGAAACGGGCTTGCAGCTCTGGTTTAAATATTGCTTCGCCGTGTATCACGATGTCCATATGACTACGCAAGGGCGACGCCATGCTCCTCGGCCGCAAATACCGCAAACCGATTGTGATCCCGCAGAAAAACGTCAAGCAGTGGAAGTACACTACCTGTAATTACTGTTCCACCGGCTGTGCAATCGAAATCGGTGTGGACGAAGCCGGTAAGATCGTTACCAGCCGCGGTCACGCCGGCGCCGATGTCAACCGCGGCAAGCTCTGCATCAAGGGCATTCTCGAACACGAGCTGTTCGACTCGCCGGGGCGCGGCTCCACGCCGCTGTTGCGGGAAAAGTTTCACCGGCCATTCAAACCAGTCGACTGGGATCGTGCGCTGGATTACAGTGCCGCGCGCATCCGGGACATTCAGGCGCGCCGGGGCCGCGACAGTTTTGCGGTGGTGTCCACCGGGCAACTGCTGACCGAGGAATTCTATACGCTGGGCAAACTGGTGCGCGGCTGCATCGGCACCAATAACTACGACGGCAATACCACGCTGTGCATGGCCTCTGCCGTTTCCGGATACAAGCGCTCGTTCGGCTCCGACGGCCCGCCCGGCTGTTACGCCGACTTCGAACACACCGACTGCCTGATGGCTTTCGGCTCCAATCTGCCGGAGCAGCACCCGGTGATCTACTGGCGCCTGCAAGAAACGCGGGAAAAACGCCGCTTTCCGCTGATCGTCGTCGACCCCCGGGTAACCATGTTTGCACAGTTTGCCGATATCCACCTGCCGCTGGTGCCGGGCACCGATTGTGTACTGATCAATGCGATGCTGCACGTTATCTTCGACGAAGGCCTGGAGGATCGCGCCTACCTGCTGGCCCATACCAACAATCTAAACGAGTTGGAGACACTGGTTGCGGAGTACGATCCCAAGCGTGCGCAAAAAGTCTGTGGCATCGATGAGGATACGATTCGCACCGTGGCGCGGCTGTATGCCGGGGCGGGCGCGGCCATGAGTATCTGGACCATGGGCATCAACCAGAGCACCCACGGCTCCGACGGTGTCGCCAATATCAATAACCTCAACCTGGCTACCGGCAATATCGGCAAGCCCGGCGGCACCAGCCTGTCGATTACCGGCCAGTGCAATGCCATGGGCACCCGCGAGTGGTCGTCCTGCTCCGGCCTGCCCGGTTACCGCCAATTGGAAAATGCCGAACACCGCAATACCGTCGCCGACTTCTGGGGTATCGACCCGGAGTTCCTGCCAAAGCGGCGCGGCCTGACCCAGACCGATATTTTTCCGGCCATCGAAACCGGCGAGATCAAAGGCCTGTGGCTGATCGCCACCAACCCGCTGACCTCGATGGCCAACCAGCCGCGCATCCGCCGGGCCATGGAAAAGCTCGACTTGCTGATCGTGCAGGATGTCTACGAGGACGTAGAGACCAACCAGTTTGCCCATGTCTATCTGCCGGCGGCGGTGTGGGCGGAAAAAGAGGGTTGCCACACCAATACCGAGCGCCGCGTCAACCTGACCCGCAATGTTCTGCCGCCCTATGCCGACTCGAAGTCCGACTTCTGGATTTTTCGCGAAATGGCCAGGCGCTTTGACACCAACCCCGGTATCCGTTTCGCGCACACGCCCGAGGAAACCTTTGAAGAAATGAAACTGCTGTCGCGCGGCGCCGGGCGCATTCTCGATATTTCCGGCATGAGCTATGACAGTATCGAAGCTGCCCGCGGTATTCAGTGGCCGTGCAGCGAGGCCCACGCGCAGGCTTGGCGCGATGATCCCGGGAATCTCAAGGGGGAGCCGAGACTCTATACCGACGGCAAATTTCAAACTGCCAACGGCCGCGCCAATCTGATTGCGGTGCGTTTTGTCAATAACAATGAATGCCCCGACACACACTATCCATTCTGGCTCAACAGCGGCCGCGTGGTCGAGCATTTTCACACCCGCACGCGCACCGGCAAAATCGGCAACTGCAATAAATTCAGCCCCACGCCCTATATGGAAATCAATCCGGACGCCGCCGCCGAGCTGGGCGTGCAGCACCAGCAGTATGTACGCCTGTTGTCGCGCCGCGGCGACGCCGTGGTGATGGCGCAGCTGACCCAGCGGGTACCGCGCGATATGGTTTTCATTCCGTTCCACTTTCACGACTGCGTCAACCGCCTGACCCTGGGTCTGCTCGACCCCCATTCGCGCCAGCCGGCCTTCAAGCAGTGCGCGGTCAGACTCGAAGCGGTGGACCAGCGCGAGGCGGCGCGGCTCAACAGCGAACGCCGCGCGTTCTAATTTCATCCGACCTTTTATCGGAACAGGTTTATGGCTACAACCAATACCGCACTATCCAATTCGGTGGCAACCGCAGCGGCCGGCGAGGCGACGGACTGCGAAACACAAAAGCCGCTGTGGGAAATCCGCAGTGAAGAACAACCCTATGCCTTTCTCAGCGACAGCGGCAATGAGCGGCAAAACCGCTACGGCCAGGCCATCGATCTGCTGGAGTTGAGCGGCCTGCCGGCCGAGCGCTCGCTGTATATCAACGAAAACCCGGCCGTCGGCAGCAATCCGCACCGCAATAAACAGCACGGCTTTTTTTTCACCGCCGACAATTGCATCGGCTGCCACGCCTGCGAGGCGGCCTGTGCTGAAAAAAATGAAACACCGCCACATCTCGCCTTCCGCTCCGTGGGCTATATCGAGGGCGGTAGCTTTCCCGACTACCAGCGCCTCAATATCTCCATGGCCTGCAACCATTGCGACGATCCCGTATGCCTGCGCGGCTGCCCGACCGCCGCCTATACCAAGCACGCCGAGTACGGTGCGGTGCTGCAGGACCCCGACACCTGCTTCGGCTGCGGCTACTGCACCTGGGTATGCCCCTACAACGCGCCGCAGCTGGACCCGATCCAGGGGCAGGTTTCCAAGTGCAATATGTGTGTCGACCGCCTGGAAGTGGGCCTGAAGCCGGCCTGCGTATCGGCCTGTGTCGGCAATGCGCTGGACTTCGGCGTGATCGAAAACCTGCCGCCGAACCGCGAGCAGGCCAGTGCCAGCATCCCCGGCTTTCCCGACCCGCAGATCACCCGGCCGAATATCCGCTTCCAGCAGACCCGGGTACTGCCCGAGGAGATGCGGCGCCCGGACGCCATGCCGGTCAAGTACCACAAGGACGACAAGGGCCGCTACCGGCCGCTGGTCGACCGCCGCAAGCAGGCCCATGCCGGCGGCCCGGAGCGGCGCTGGAACCTGGCGCGCCTGAGTTCGCGGGAAAACCCGCTGGTGCTGTTTACCCTTTCCTCACAGGCGGCCATCGGCGCTGTTGCGCTGCCGCTTCTCGGCGCGCTGCTGGGTGTGGAGAGCCTGCAGCAGTTTCAGCACAGCGCCGCCTATCTGCCGCTGGCCATCGCCAGCCTGTTGCTGGTGGGCGGCGGCCTGCTGGCATCCACCTCCCACCTGGGCAAGCCGCGGCGCTTTTACCGCGGCTTCAATAACCTGCGCCATTCGCCGGTAAGTCGTGAGGGGCTCGGTATCGCCGTGTTTATCGCCGCACTGGCGCTGCATATCCTGTTGTCGATACCCGCCAGCGGCTGGGCCCGGGACCTGCTGGGCGGCACCTACGGCCCTGCCGGTGCCGCCATCGCCGCGCCGGCCGCCGCAGTCTGCGGTGTGCTGGCTGTGGCCGCGGGCCTGGCGGGGCTCTACTATATGAACCGCTGCTACCGTATCAAGGCGCGCCCGTTCTGGGACCACTGGCAGACCGGCGCCGGCTTCGGCGGCAATACCCTCTCTCTGGGCGCCCTGCTCAGTGGCAGCACCATAGTCGCCACGCTGGCGGCGAGCGGAGCGGACTACCGCCAGGCCCTGAGCCTGGCCGGGGCTTTGCTGGTGCTGGGGCTGGCACTGGAGGCCGCCGGCCTGGCGGCCCACGCCCGCGCCATGGCAAGCGCCGAGCACGAGGGAGCGGCCTCCCACTATATGCAGCAAACCGCGTTCGGCAACACCTACCTGTTGCGCAACGGCCTGCTCGGGCTCAACCTGCTGCTGGCCGCGGCCCTGCTGATCAGCGGTATCGACGGCGCGGCGGCGCTGGCGGGCTGGACGGCAGTCGGCCTGCTGCTGATCGCAACCAGCGTGATCGGGCGGGCACTGTTTTACGTGCTGGTTATCCCCACCACCATGCCGGGCGCGTTTTTCTGGAAAAACAAGGGCTTCGAAGAGCACGCCAGGGAAATCGGCCTGGCGGACATGCCGCAGGTAGGCGTGGTGGGGAGTCGCTAGTCACTAGCCACTAGTCACTAGTAACTAGTCGCTAGTGACTAGTGGCTAGTGACTAAATCTGTTACCTTCGGTGTTGTGAGTGCCGAGTAAACTGGTGTTAAACCCTGTTATGGGTAGGGGCTCTTTGCGGGGCTGTGTTACCCACCTAGGTGCCGGGCCCGGCGGGGCGGCAAAACGGTTGTTATCGGGATGTTAAAAGACACTTTCGGGCGTGAGATAAACTACCTGCGACTTTCGGTCACCGATCGTTGCGATTTCCGCTGTGTCTACTGCATGGCGGAGGATATGACTTTTCTGCCGCGGGCGCAGCTGCTGACGCTGGAGGAGCTGGCCACAGTCGCCGCCGCCTTTGTCGAACTCGGGGTGAGAAAAATACGGGTCACCGGCGGCGAGCCGCTGATCCGGCGCAATGTCATGCAGCTGTTTGAGCAGCTGGGCCGTCTCGAGGGCCTGCGCGAGCTGACACTGACCACCAACGCCTCGCAGTTGCGCCGCTTTGCCGCGCCGCTGCGGCGCGCCGGCGTGCGGCGCATCAATGTCAGCCTCGACAGCCTGCAGCCGGCGCGCTTTCGCCAACTCACCCGCCACGGCGACCTGCAGCAGGTCCTGCAGGGCATCGACGCAGCGCGGGATGCCGGTATCGAGCGCATCAAGCTCAACTGTGTGCTGATGAAAAACCGCAATGCCGACGAATTACCGGATCTGGTCGGCTTTGCCCTGCAACAGCAGCTCGACATCAGTTTTATCGAAGAAATGCCGCTGGGCAATATCAGCGAGCACGACCGCGGCGAGGAATTTGTCAGCAGCGCCGAGCTGCGCCGGCAGCTCGGTCGCCACTACCGGCTGCGGCCGCTGGATGTCAGTACCGGGGGACCCTCGCGCTACTGGGGCATCGACGGCTACGACTCGCGCATCGGCTTCATTTCCCCCCACAGCGAAAACTTCTGCGGCGCCTGTAACCGCGTGCGCCTGAGCGCCGAAGGGCGCCTGCTGCTGTGCCTGGGCAATGAGCACTCGCTGGACCTGCGCGCCGTGGTGCGCCGCCACCCCGGCAACCGCGAGCGGCTGCAACAGGCAATCGTCGCAGCGATGACGATCAAGCCGGAGCGGCATTACTTCGATCTCGACAGGGAACCACAGATACTGCGTTTTATGAACGCCACCGGCGGCTGAGGAGACGACCATGAGTGAAGCCGCCAGCGCACTGAACTGCAGCGTATTGACCGTCTCCGACACCCGCACGCCGCAGACCGATACCTCCGGCGACCTGCTGGCCAGTGCCCTGGCCGAGGCCGGGCACCGCCTGGTCGACCGGCAGATTGTCAAAGACGATATCTACCAGATCCGCGCCGTGGTGTCGCGCTGGATTGCCGAGCCGGAGGTGCAGGTGGTGCTCATCACCGGCGGCACCGGCTTTTCCGGCCGCGACAGTACCCCCGAGGCTATCGCCCCGCTGTTCGACAAGGAGATCATCGGTTTTGGCGAACTGTTCCGCCACCTGTCCATCGAACAGATCGGCAGCTCCACGGTGCAGTCGCGGGCGCTGGCGGGGCTGGCAAATAAAACCGCGCTGTTTGCCCTGCCCGGCTCCAATAACGCCTGCCGCACCGGCTGGGACGGTATCTTGAAACAACAGCTCGACAGCCGCCACAAGCCCTGCAACTTTGTCGGCCTGCTGAGCTGAAGCCCGCCCGCGCCGGTGCACTGACTATGCTAAGCGTCGAACAGGCCCAGCAAAAGATTCTGCAGGCAGCGCCGCCGCCGCTGGCGCAAACCGAATCGGTAACACTGCCGGAGAGTCTCGGCCGGGTGCTGGCCGCGGCACAGATCGCCGCCGTGGACGTGCCGCCGGCCGCTAACAGCGCCATGGACGGCTACGCCGTCAATACCGCCGACCTCGCGGCGGAGGCCGGCTGGCTGCCGGTGTCGCAGCGTATAACCGCCGGTGTCGCAGCGGCGCCCCTGCAGCCGCAAACGGCGGCGCGCATCTTTACCGGTGCCGAGATTCCCGCCGGCGCCAATGCGGTAGTGATGCAGGAACAGTGCGAGGCGGACGGCGGGCGGGTGCGGATACCGGCCGGCCTTGCCACCGGCAACAATATCCGCCCGCGCGGCCAGGATATCCGCAGCGGCCAGCGGCTGCTGGCGCCGGGCTGTCGACTGCAGCCGCAGAGCATAGGCCTGCTGGCCTCGGTGGGCATCGCCGAGGTGGCGGTGTTGCGCCGCCTGAAAGTCGCGGTTATCTCCACCGGCGATGAGCTGGTAAGCCCGGGACAGCCGCTGGCGCCGGGGCAGATCTACAACTCCAACCGCTTCCAACTGGCGGCGCTGCTGCAAAAACTGGGGCTGTCGCCCATCGATATGGGCAGTATCGCCGATGACCCGGCCCTCACCCGCGCCGCCCTCAGCAGCGCCGCGGCGCAGGCCGATTGTATTGTCACCTCCGGCGGGGTGTCGGTAGGCGAGGAGGATCATGTCAAAAGCGCGGTGCAGGCGCTGGGCAGCCTGGATTTATGGCGCCTGGCGTTGAAGCCCGGCAAGCCGCTGGCCTTCGGCCGGGTTGGCGACGTGCCGTTTTTCGGGCTGCCGGGCAATCCGGTTTCGACCTTTGTCACCTTTATGATTTTCGTGCGCCCGTTTCTGCTGCGGCTGCAGGGTCTGGATTATCGGGAGCCCCGGCCGCAGCGGCGGCCGATTAATTTTGCCGTGACCCGGTCGAGCTTCCGCCAGGAGTATCTGCGCGTGCGCATCAACGCCGCCGGCGAACTGGACGCCTACGACAATCAGAGCTCCGGCGTATTGTCCTCCACCGCCTGGGCCGATGCCTTTGCCGTGGTGCCGCCGGATACTACCTGTGAACGGGGCGAGCAACTCGACACGCTGCCCTTTTCCAGCTTGTTCTGTTAGCAGCTGCACCACCTTGTTGTGGCCTTTTTCCGCCCGATCCTATAGCCTTTCTCCCTGATCCCACAGATTGAGGCGCACGAGCCCGTGTATTTTGCCGGCGCTACCGACTGCGAGAAACGCCATGAAACAACAGCCAGAACAACAGCCAGACCAACAGCCAGACCAACAGACACGTACCGAACTGGAAGCTGCCACTTTTCGCCGCCTGCTGGAACACCTGGACCAGCGCAAGGACGTGCAGAACATCGACCTGATGAATCTGGCCGGCTTCTGCCGCAACTGCCTGGGCAAGTGGTATCAGGCCGCCGCTGCACAGCGGGGGCTGGCGCTCGACCAGGCCGGGGCGCGGGAAATCATCTACGGCATGCCCTACCCCGAGTGGAAGCAGAAGTATCAGCGCCCGGCGACAGCCGAACAGCAGGCGCAGTTCGATCAGAATCAGACCAAGTAATTCAGCATCGCTAGAGGGCAGCGCGCCGTGGACAATACCGTCGAAGTCACCGGGCTTTATATCTACCCGGTCAAATCTCTCAAGGGTATCGCCGTCGACAGCCATCCCCTCACCGCCCAGGGCCTGGCGGGGGACCGGCACTGGATGGTGGTAATGCCCAACGGGCGCTTCGTGACGCAGCGACAGTTACCGCAAATGGCCACTGTCAGCACCGCCCTCGATGCCCGGCAGCTGGTGCTGAGTGCCGAGGGTTGCGGCTCAATCAGCGTCGCCAGAGACAGCGCCGGCGGCAGCCCCTGTGAGGCCACGGTATGGCGGGATGATTGCGAGGCCATCGACGAGGGTGCCGAAGTCTCCGCCTGGCTGACCGAGGCCCTGCAGAGCCCCAAGCCCCTGCGCCTGGTGCGCCTGCGCGAGCAGTTTACCCGCCCGCAGTCAAAGCCCGATCTGCTGGGTGCGAACACCAGCACCCATTTTGCCGACGCCGCCCCCTATCTGGTCGCCTACCAGGCCTCGCTCGACGAACTCAACCGGCAGCTGCAGCAGCGCGGGCTGGCGCCGGTCGACATCCGCCGCTTCCGGCCCAATATCCTGGTCTCGGGCCTCGAGGCTTTTGCCGAGCACCGCGTCAGCCAGCTGCGCCACAGCCGCCAGCACTACGTGCTCAGGCACTGCTTCCCCTGCCAGCGCTGCACTATCACCACCATCGACCAGGATCTCGGCACCCGCGACGCCGATATGCAGCCGTTTAAAACCCTGATCGACCTCAATCGGATGCCGGGCAACAACCAGGCGCCGGCCTTCGGCGAAAATACCGTTCTCGAGGCCGGCGCCGGCGCCGGGATCCAGCTCGGCGACCGGCTGTCAGTGGTGTTTGCCTAGAACGGGGGTTTGCTTAGAACGGCCATACCTCGGGCACTACCAGCGCCGTCACCACCCCCACCACCAGGGTCAGCGGTACGCCGATTTTCATAAAATCGGCAAAGCGGTAGCCGCCCGGGCCGTAGACCATCAGGTTGGTTTGATAACCGATCGGTGTGGCAAAGCAGGTGGAGGCGGCAATCATCAGGGTCACCGCAAACGGCTTGACATCGACACCGAGCTGCAGGCTGGCCGACAGCGCTACCGGAAACAACAGTACGGCCGCGGCCAGATTGGAGATAATGGCGGAGAAACCCGCCGCCAGACAGAACAGCAGCACCAGGGTGGCGGTGGGCGAATCGGCGCCCAGGCCTATCAGCGTTTCGGCGATGGTCTGCGCGGCACCGGTTTTTTCCAGCGCGCCGCCCAGCGCGATCGCCGCGGCGATGACCAGCAGCACCTGCCAGTCGACACTGGTGCGGGCGGCCTGCACGCTGAGGCAGCGGCCGACGATCATGGCGCCGGCCGCCAGAATCGCCGCCTCGAACATGCTCGCCAGCCCGATTGATACCGACAGGACCATTACCAGCAAAATGGCGGAGGCGAGGAAGCGCCGCTCGTGGCGCATCGGCGCGGAGTTTTCGATACGGCTCATCAATAAAAAGTCTTTCGAATAGCCCTGCTGATCGACAAACTCCTCGTGGGATTCCAGCAGCAGGGTGTCGCCGGGCTTTAACTCGATATCGCCGATACGGGTCTTGATGCGCTCGCCGCCGCGCGCGACGGCGATAATGACCGCGCCGTAGTGCTTGCGAAAGCCCATATCGCGAATCGTTTTTCCCAGAAAGGGAAAGGTTGGCGAGATCACCACCTCCGCCAGGCAGCGCGAGTATTCGCTCTCGGACAGCTTGAACACCTGCTCCTCGGAAATGCGCAAGCCGCGGATATTTTTCAGATCCACCACCGATCTGACATCACCGGCAAACACCAGGTGATCGCCCGCCACCAGTTTCTCCGTCGGCGCCACCGCGGTAATGAGGTGGCCTTCGCGCTCGATTTCGATCAGATACACGCCCGGCAAATGGCGCAGGCCGGCCTCTTCAATCGACAGCCCCTCGAGCGGGCTGGCCTCTTCCACTTCCATTTCGATAATGTACTGGCGCGAGTCTTCGAAGCGATCGACCCTGTGCCCGCCGTTGGGCAGCAGCCAGCGGCTGAAGGCCATCACAAATACCAGCACCGCCAGCACGCAGGGCACGCCGACCCAGGCCAGCTCGAACATGCCCAGCCCCGGCCCGTCGGTGGCCTCGATCAGCATGCCGTTGACCACCAGATTGGTGCTGGTGCCCACCAGCGTACACGTGCCGCCCACCACTGCGGCGTAGCTCAACGGTATCATCAGCTGCGATACCGACACTTCAATGCGCTTGGCCCAGGCGGCTACCGCCGGCACCATCATCGCCACCACCGGCGTGTTGTTGAGCACCGAACTGAGCGCCGCTACCGGCGCCATCATGCGCAATTGTGCCGCGGCGATGGACTTCGGCCGCCCCAGCAGCGTCTGTGAAATCCAGCCCACCACACCGGTATCGACCAGCCCGCGGGCAACAATAAACAATACGCCGACGGTGGCCATACCCTCGTTGGAGAGGCCCGTCAGCGCCTCCGGCGCGGTGATGACATCGAGCAGCAACAGCAGGGCTACCCCGCCCACCAGAATGACATCAGCGGGGAGGCGGGAAAACATCAGCAGTGCAAAACAGAAGCTGATGGTGGCAAAAGTCTGCCAGGCGTCGGGGCTGAAGGTCATAAAACACGCACTTTATCCTTAATAGCGGCAGATCATAGCAAACATTGCCCCCGACGCGGAAATAGCCCGGCAAAAACTTCTAGACAGGGTGACCGCCGCCCTTGGTCGGGCCCGGTGCAGGGGTTAAAATGCTCCACCCGGAAACTGCCGTAAGCCCGCCAACATGATTCCAAAGCTGCGCGAGACCTCCACCGTACAAGCCAAGTATCTGGCCTTTATGGAGGTGCTTCAGACCTGCGGTTTCGAGGGCGAGCTGAATCCGGACTACGCCAACCGCACGGTGCTGGCCACCGACAACTCCATTTACCAGCTGCTGCCCCAGGGCGTGATTTACCCGCGCAATAACAGCGACCTGGTGCGCCTGGCGGAGCTGAGCAATGTGCGCCAGTTTGCCGATATCGTGCTCAGCCCGCGCGGCGGCGGCACCGGCACCAATGGTCAATCTTTGACCGACGGGCTGGTGGTGGATCTGTCCCGACATATGAACCGCATTCTCGAAATCGATGCCGAGGCGGGCTGGGTGCGGGTGCAGGCCGGGGTGGTCAAAGATCAGCTGAACGCCGCACTCAAGCCCTTTGGCCTGTTCTTTGCGCCGGAATTGTCCACCAGCAACCGCGCCACTATCGGCGGTATGATCAATACCGACGCCTCCGGCCAGGGCTCCTGCCGCTACGGCAAAACCCGCGACCACGTACTGGAGCTGCACACGGTTTTTCTCGACGGCAGCGAGTGGAACTCGCGCCCCATGGACGACGAAGAACTGCAGGCGGTGTGCGACCGGCAGGATCGCGCCGGGCTGGTCCACCGGCTGGTCAATAATATTCACAAGGAGCACGGCGAGCTGATTGCCGCCACCTTTCCGCCGTTAAACCGCTGCCTCACCGGCTACGACCTGGCCCATATCCGCGATGCGCAGGGGCGCTTCGATCTCAACAGCGTGCTGTGCGGCAGTGAAGGCACGCTCGGATTTATCAGCGAGGCCAAACTGCGGCTGCTGCCGCTGCCGAAATGCACGGCCCTGGTCAATGTGCAGTACCGGGATTTCAACGCCGCCCTGAGCGATGCCGCCGGGCTGATGGCGGCCGCTCCCACTTCGATTGAAACCGTCGACGCCAAAGTACTGGAGCTGGCCAGGGGCGATATCATCTGGCACTCCATTGCCGAGTTCTTTCCCGGCGGCGCCGATATCGCCGGCATCAACCTGGTGGAGTACAGCGCCGACAGTGAGCCGGAACTGCAAGACCAGGTGCAGAAGCTGCTCGACTACCTGGGCGCAACCCGGGGCGAGGCGGGAAAATGTGTCGGCCACACAGTGGCCTGGGGCCGCCAGGCGGTAAACAGGATCTGGGCGATGCGCAAAAGGGCCGTGGGCCTGTTGGGCAATGCCCGGGGCGAGGCCCGTCCGATTCCCTTCGTCGAGGATACCGCTGTGCCGCCGGAGCATCTGGCGGATTTTATCCGCGAGTTTCGCCAGCTGCTCGACGATAAGGGCCTCGACTACGGTATGTTCGGTCATGTCGACGCCGGCGTGCTGCATGTGCGCCCGGCCATCGATATGAAGGACCCCGCCCAGGAAAAACTGATCCGGCCGATTACCGATCAGGTAGTGGCCCTGGTGCAGAAATACAAGGGACTGCTGTGGGGGGAACACGGCAAGGGCGTGCGCTCGGAATACGCGCCGGCGTTTTTTGCCGAACTCTATCCGCAACTGCAGCGCATCAAGGCCTGCTGCGATCCGCGCAACCAGCTCAACCCCGGCAAAATCGCCTCGCCGGGCGGCGACACCGAGCTGCTGAAAATCGACGCGGTGCCCACCCGCGGCCAGCGCGACCGCCAGATACCCGCCCAGGTATGGGACGGCTATGCCGAGGGGATGCACTGCAACGGCAACGGCGCCTGTTATAACTGGAACTACGACGACCCCATGTGCCCGAGTTGGAAAGGCACCCGCGAACGCATCCACTCCCCCAAAGGCCGGGCGACGCTGATGCGCGAATGGCTGCGGCAGTTGAGCCTGCACGGCGTCGATGTGCTGCAGCAAAGCCGCGCCCTGCAATCGGCCTCATTTGCCAGAACGCTGTGGCCGCGGCTGCGCAACAGCTGGCGCAAGCGCCGCGGCGAGTACGATTTCTCCCACGAGGTGCATGCGGCCATGATCGGCTGCCTGGCCTGCAAGTCCTGCGCCGGCCAGTGCCCGATCAAAGTGGACGTGCCGGAATTGCGCAGCAAGTTTTTGCACCTCTACCACGGCCGCTATCTGCGCCCTTTGAAGGACTACTTCATCGGCGGCCTGGAGTTTATGCTGCCGACACTGGCAAAAGTGCCGCGGCTCTACAATGCGCTGATGCGGCCGCCAGCGCTGCAGCGCGCGCTGGCGGCAGCCACGGGCATGGTCGACAGCCCTTTGCTGAGCGGTATTTCTCTCGACCACGCCATGATCGACCTGGGCATACAGTACGCTACGCCGCGCTCGCTGGAACGCCTGAGCGAGGCGGAAAAACAGCGCGCCGTAATCGTGGTGCAGGATGCCTTTACCAGTTATTTCGATACCCGGGTAGTGATCGATCTGCTGGCGCTGCTGCAGAAGCTGGAGTTCATGCCGCTGGTGGCACCGTTTCACGCCAATGGCAAACCGCTGCATGTGCACGGTTTTTTAGCGGCCTTCGCCGCTACGGCGAAAAAAAACGCCGTCGTGCTGCAGGCACTTGCCGCACACGGTGTCAGTCTGATCGGCGTCGACCCCTCGATGACGCTGACCTATCGCGGTGAATATGAAAAACTGCTGGGAGGGCAGGCGCCAAAGGTACACCTCATACAGGAGTGGCTGGCCGATCAGGCGCCGCACCTGCGCCGGCTGCGCGGCCAGTTTCGGGCCGGCAGTTTCAAACTGCTCGGCCACTGCACGGAGAAAACCAACGCGGCGCCGGCAATAAAAGACTGGCAGACGGTTTTCGAACAGCTGGGCCTGACGCTGACAACGGTTGAGGTCGGCTGCTGCGGCATGGCCGGCACCTATGGCCACGAAGCGGTCAATGTCGCCACCTCGAAAAAAATCTACTCGCAGTCCTGGGCGGCGGCGGTGGCCGACCCCGGGCATCGCGGGCAGTTAACGGCCAGCGGGTATTCCTGCCGCTGCCAGGTAAAGCGTATCGACCGGCAGCAACTGCCGCATCCGGCGCAGATCTTACTGCAAGCGGTGTCCCCGAGCGGGGAAGCGCCGGCCCCGGGCGAGGCATAAAGTACAGCGGCCGGGTTTATTCGGGCCGCTTAAGTGACCTGATGGCCAGCTTTTCGCCGAAGCGCAAGGCGAGGTAGACGATGCCGCCGATCAGGGCCGCGCCGGCGAAAAAAATCAGCCAAAACTTACCCACACCACTCAACTGCTGCCAGTCATCCAGCCCGACAGCCAAAAGGCTGATGGCGGCCAGTGACAGCAGTATGGACAACCATACGGCAACCACCTGAACCCGATAAGCCGGGGTAAACAGCCGCCCGCGTTTTCTGCCATAGCGATAGCCGACGATACCTGCCGCCACAAAGCTGGAGAGAAAGGAATTTGCAGCAAACGCAATACCGAGCAAATATTCAATACCGGCAATCAGCAGGCCCAGCACTATCGATATACCGATAATTTTGGCGGCGACTATCAGCGGGTTGGGCGGTTTGTTTTCACCCTGCCCGGCATCGGACTCGGGAGCACTGTAAATATTGTCATTCACGGTATTGACCTTGTCGGCGGCGACAAATCCGCGGGTCGAGCCAAATGCTGTTTTCAGCGGATGCTCTGGCCGTACCCCGGGTGAATCCGCGCCATTTTATATACACCGGTATATTTACCGTTCTTATAAGCTGCCAGGCGCAATTCCCCCTCGACCTCAAAGCCGAACTTTTTATACAGGTGGATGCCGGCGGCATTGTCGGTATAGACATCCAGTTCGAGGCGCACAAGATTAAACCAGTTGTCGGCCAGCCTTATCACTTCATCCAGCAGGCGACTGCCTATCCCTTTGCCATGGTTGTCAGGATGCACCGCCATACCGAAACTGGCGACGTGTTTTGCCCGGGGTTTGGCGCTCAGGTGCAGGCCGGTATAGCCTTCGACGACCCCTTCCCGCTCGGCAACCAGCAATACCAGATTCTGCTCCTGAGCGGCAAACAGCCCGGTTACCCGCTCAAGCCCCAGATACGGCTGCTGCGAACTCTGCTCCATCACCGCGGGGTGGTCAAGTATCTCGGCAATCCTCGGGTAATCGCTCTTTTGCGCTGCCCTGATTACAAGTTCCAATGGCACTCCTTGAAAATGGGGTTTATTGCCGCAACGGCGCCGTACTGCCGCGCACCACCAGTTTATGCGGCAGGATGTAAAGGTCCTTGTCAAGTTGATCGCCGTTCATTACCTTCAGCAGCAGGTCGACACAATGGGTGCCGATATCCTCCACCGGCTGCGCAACGGTTGTCAGCGGCGGCGAAAAGTGGCGGGCGTAGTGAATATCGTCAAAGCCCATCACCGACATATCCCCGGGCACGCCAAAGCCGTGCTCCTGCAGCGAGGAGTAACAGCCCAGCGCCATCTCGTCACTGAAACAGAAAATCGCACTCGGCCGGTCGCGCCGCAACAACAGTTGATTGGTGCCCTGATGCCCGCTTTCGACCGTGTATTTGCCGTTGACGATATAGCGCTCGTTGACCGCCAGCCCGGCCGCCTGCATGGCCCGACGAAAGCCCTGTAGCCGGTCGCGGCTGCTGGGGCTGTCCATATTGCCGGTGATCACGGCGATATTTTTATGCCCCAGGCCAATCAGGTGCGCGGTGGCCTCCCCGGCGGCGGCGGTATTGTCGATGGTTACCGTCGGTATGCCCGGCATCGGCACCGGTTCGCAGGAATTTACCAGCGGCGGCAGCTGCTGCGCGGCCGGCTTGTCCGCTTCGATCTCGAACGGCAGGTGTTGGGAAAACAGGATCACGCCGTCGGCATGGCGCGATTTGACCATGTCGGCATAGGCCCGTTCGCGCTCCTCGGAGCCGTGGGTATCGCCCAGCAGCACTGAGTAGCCCTGTTTGTTCGCGGCCCGGCCAATCGCGCGAATCACACCGAAGTTAAATGAATCGCTGACATCGGGAATAATGGCGACAATGTTGCCGGACTTGGCCGTGCGCAGGCCGACACCGAATTTATTCGGTGTGTAACCGGCCTTGTTGACTGCTGCCAGCACCTTTTCGCGTGTGGCCTCGGAAACCCGCCCCGGATTGCGCAGGGCGCGGGATACCGTGGTAATGGATACCCCGGCTATGGCGGCAACGTCTTTAATACCGATAGATGACATACCTCAGGTTCCACTCCTCAGCCCTTGCGGTTTGCCGGCCTGCCACCAGAGCACTTGGGCGCCGATACCACACCAGCTGATCCATAACGCTTCATCAGAGCCCCCCCAAGTCGTTCTCGGCAAGTCGCTCTCGGCAAGTCGCCGCTCGCCGGGAAGCGTTATTTACGGGACCGGGCCCTAGTATAAACCAAAACCGGCGAATAAAACCCCCACCAGGGCAGTGGAGTCCGAGCCGGAGGCGGCCTCAGG
>JANQMH010000049.1 GCA_028280195.1 Exilibacterium sp. | reverse complement strand
TGAAGAACAGATTGATGGACTTGTCACCCACCTCCTCGCTGGGCTTTTCCATCGTGCGTATTTCCAGTGTCCGGGTAGTGGACTTGCCGGCGGCATTTTTAAGAATCATTTTCAGCGTGGCAATGCTGGTGCCAAACCCATTGTCCATACGGTCGGACTTGGCGGCAATGCGAAAACCTTTCTCCTCGGGTGTTTCCGCGGCGACCGGAGCAGCGATTGACAGGCTGGCGGCCAGAGCTGTAAAGGCTAGCAGTGATTTCATGGCTTAGTTCTCCTGTGGGGAAGATTTGTTGAAACTCAGCAGGGCTGGCATCACCAGAAAGTTGATGCACATGGCCAGCACGATGGCGATGGCGGTCATCAATCCCATATCCGCATTGACTTTGAATGCAGAGGTGGCCAGCAGGCCGAAGCCGGCCGCCAGGATAACCGTGGTGGCGACAATGGCTGTGCCGGCTGTTTCGAAGGCGTATCGAATGGAGTTTTCAAAACTGCGGCCGAGATGGTGGCGCGCCGACATATACTTCGAGGTCACATGCACGGTGTAATCGATCACCAGGCCGACGGCGACCGCGCCGACAATGGCGATGGAAAAGCCGACCGTGCCGACCAGTACCGCCCAGATACCGAAGGTGGCGAGAATGGGGATCACATTGAGAAACACGCTCAACAGGCCGATACCCACCGATCGAAATGACACCAGCATAATCAGGAAGATGGCGCTAACCAGGAACAGTGAACCTTCCAGCATGGCCTCGATATTGCGGTCGGCGATATAGTTGAAGAGCATACTGTTGCCGGTGGTACTGACGCTGGCGCCAAAGCGGGTGTTTTCCCGCATCCAGGCTTCGGCATCGTCGATAAACTGGCGCGCCTCGGCGGTGGAAATATCGCGGATGGTGATGGTGACGCGGGTGCGCTCGCGGTCGATATCGATGCGATCGTTGAGATCGAGACCGTAGGGCAGGCTGAGTTCATAGACCAGCAGGTACTGACTGGCCATTTTGCGGGTATCCGGAATGTCGAAAAAGGCCGGGTCATCGCGGTTCAAATTGCGGTTGAGGCGCTTCATGATGTCCGACACCGAATAGACGTGCACCACCTCGGGTCTGTCCCGCAACCATTCGGAAAACGCCTTGACGTCCTGCAGGAAAACAGGCTCCAGCACATTGCCAGGCGCCCCGGAGTCGATGATGAATTCGACATTGTCGGTGCCAAAGTAAGGCTGGGTCGAGTCTATCGCCTGGCGAATGCTGATGCTGTGGTCGAAGTACTTTGACCAGACATCGTTGAATTCGAGCCGGGGCACCATGGCGATTGCCGCAACGGCGGCGACAACGGTGGCCCCGAGCGCGGTGTAGCGGTACCTGAGAATATAGCTTCCCAGGCTTTTCATCCTGCTGTCCCGCACCTCTTCCCCGGCGACAGACTTATAGCCTATGGGAAGCAGATTCAACATCGCCGGCAGGAAGCTCAGTGACAGCATCCACGCCATGAAAATACCGGCGGCGGTCATATTGCCGAGATGGTGGAAGGGGGGCGAGTCGGAGAAATTCAAGGTCAGGAAACCGACAATGGTGGTGATCGACGTAATCGATACCGGAAACGTATTGGTGGCCGTGGCCTCGATAATGGCGCTGCGCTTGTCCATCCCCCTGCGCATTCTCTGCCGCAGTGCCGCTATGATATGCACCGAGTCAGCGACGGCGATAGTCAGGATGATGGTCGGTGCGATCACCGAAATCGGCGTCAGCTCCAGTGTCAGCCAGCCGCCGATGCCCATCCCGAAAATGGAGGACAGAATGACCAGGAACAGTGCGGCCACGGTTGCCGTCAGTGAGCGCAGCACTACCAGCATCACCACGATGATAAGCAGGTACATGGCGGGGATCAGCACCTGCGAATCCAGAATCGCCACTTCGCTGAAGGCCGCCGAAATCATCGAGGCGCCGATCAGCTGAATATCGATGGTGGGGTGTTTTTCCAGGATTTCAGCCTGGATCTGCCGGGCCTTGTCCACCGCCGCCTGCACGTCTTCCACCACTTTGCGGTCTACCTGCACGATGGCATTGACGATTGTCGCCTCGCCCCGCGGCGAGGTGATGAATTTGTGCAATAGGGGTTCATTTTCGGCAATGCGCTCGAGCCGCTGCAAAAAGCGCGGCTGGCGGGCATCGGCGGGGTCGAAGACCAGGTCCTCGACAATCAGCTCGTCGCCCTCGGCATAGGTGTGCTGGAAATTCGTCAGGCTGTCGACGCGGCTGACAAACGGCAGGTTCCAGGCCTGGGCGGTAATCTCGTGGACCGCCTCGATTACCGCCGGCTGATAAATTGTGCCGGCTTTGGGGGTGACGACAAAGGCGATATTGTCCGCCTTGCCGTAGGTGCCCTCAAAGTCGAGGAAAGTCTGCAGTTCAGGGTTTTCATCACTGAAGAAAATCTGGTAGTCACCGGAAAACTTCAGCTGCGAAGCGCCGTATCCGCTGGCCATGACCACCAGTAGACACGCCAGGATCGTCACCAATCTGTTGTGAACTGAAAAGCCGGCTATTTTTTGCCCCAGACTCTCAGCTTTTCTCGCAATACCCGCCATACCATATTCCTTTGACTCTGTTTTCGATAGACTGTTATACGCGCTACAGTACTGAACGGTTCAGTACTGTATAGGATCAGCTTCGATTCGGTCAAGTGCCGGCAATAGGGCGGCCAGTCGGAGTCGCAGCTACCGCCAAGACCCTGTTTTCCATAGGGTTTATGGTGTGTTGAACGCTAACCGTGTGCTGACGCAGCCGCCCGGAGACGGCGTGCAGCCGGCGGCAGGCTCTCCTCAAGCCGGGCCCGCAGAGGTCTGCCGCGGCAGCGTGATGTGGGCCCATATAGGGAGGTTATATGCAGGGATAAAAAGTATAGTACCATGTCTTTTACAGCTTGCAGGCGAGGAGCAATATGGCCCTGAAGAAACAAAAAATATTGCACAAACCGGATGTGGAAGAAAGACTGGTAAAAGCGGCGAAAAAACTGTTTCTGAAACACGGCTATACCGGTGTTTCAACCGATATGCTGGCCAAGGAGGCCGGTATTTCAAAAGCCACCATGTACTCCCGCTTTAAAGACAAAGAGGATATCCTGAAGGCCGTTGTCGATGGCGAGGGCAAGCGGCTTTATACCCTGGACAGCGAGTTGCCGACAGACTCCGGCGCGTTTCGAAAAGCGATGATCACATTTAGTATCAATCTGCTGCAGCTTCTCAACGATCCCGAAATTGTGCGATTTGATCAGTTGATCCTGTCGCAGGCCGCTAAACACCCGAAAATCACCGCACTGTTTTACCAGCACTCCTATGTGAAAACCTATAAAGAACTCGAAAAAATGATCGCCCATGGCCAGCGCCATGGTTTTATCCAGCGCACGCAGCCGGCGGAGCTGCTCGCCGATATCCTGCTCAATGCCCTGGAGGGCAGGACCTACCAGCAGGCCATTTACGGCGTTAAAGCCTCCATGTTTAAAAGCCCGCAAAAACGTGTGCAGACGGTGCTCAATATCGTGTTGGACATCTGAGGGCTGTTTTTCACTGTCGTGACCCGACTCACATACCCGGATCAGTATTCCGCGCCAGCTGTGGATTCACCGGCAATCCCATTTGACAACGCCCCACGCTGCTTTAGTATTGGGCGCCTCCGATGACAGACTGATATACGATTGCAACCATGGACCTATTGACCGATCTGCAGGCCTATGCCGAAGCACAGGTAGAACGACACAAGATTCCTGCCATTTCCCTGGCCCTCTGGAAAGGGGGAGAGCTGTATCAGGCCGCTGGCGGTATTCTGAATCAAAGCACCGGTGTGACCGCCACCACCGACGCCATCTTTCAGATTGGCTCCATTACCAAAGTGATGACGGCCAGCCTGGTCATGCAGTTGGTGGACGAGGGCAGAATTGATCTCGATACGCCGGTCAAGCACTATCTGCGGGATTTCCAGATCGCCGATGCGGAGGCGACGCAAACCATTACCGTGCGACAGCTGCTCAATCACAGCAGTGGTATTGCCGGTGATTTTTTCCCGGATGACAGGGGGCACCAGGGCAACCTGATTGCCCGCTATGTGGATCGCTGCAGTCTGCTGCCGGTCGTTCACCCGGTCGGCGAAATGTATTCCTATTGCAACAGCGCCTTCACCATCGCCGGGCGGCTGGTTGAAGTGGTGCGGGGGATCAGCTGGTATCAGGCCATGCAGGATTTGATTTTCAAACCGCTCGGCATGACCCATGCCATTGCCGACCCCAAGGAACAGATTCGCTTTCGCACCGCCATGGGCCATGTGTGCGATGGCGACAACACGGATCGCTGGGTGCTGCCCGAACAGGCTTACCTCAGCCTGGGCCAGGCGCCCTGCGGCTCGACACCGGCCATGACCGCGGCGGATTTGATACGCTTTGCCCGCGCCCATTTGCAGGCTGGCGCCGCTCAGTCCGGTGAGCGCTGGTTGTCGCCCGAGTCTGTCGGCGCCATGCAAATGCCTTCCATCACCATACCGCGCGTTTCACAGGTTTTCCAGAGGTCCATGGGGCTGGGCTGGATGCTGAGGAAATACCATCAAAACGGTTTGGACACCTTTAGCCACAATGGCGCCACCATGGGATTCCTGTCGACGCTGCAGGTCATTCCGCAACAAAACGCCGCCTATGCCATACTGCTCAACGCCTATAGCGGCGCCGCCTTCAGGGCCATTAACAGCGATTTGATGATGGCGCTTACCGGTCTGCAGAACGACGAGCCCGAGGTTCCGGACAAGAGCCCCGATACAGCGCTGTTCGAAAAAGTAGTGGGCCGCTATGAATCCTTTGATACCTCGATTGAGATTGCCTTGCAGGGGGATAAGTTAAGCGCCCATATCCGCTATAAAATCGACCCCCTGCCGGCGCTGAAAGCGGAATTAAAACACATAGACGAGCTGTGCTTTGCGGTTTTCACCGAGCGCGGCGAACGGCAGCCCAATCTGGTATTTTTAGCGCAGGACCAGCGAGGTGTGGCGCAGTATCTGTTTAATGGCGACCGGCTGAACGGCCGCCTGTAAGAAATCGGCTCGGCGCGCTACCCGGCGGACAGCGAAAAACTGTGCCTTCCCGCAGCACAGTGCCGTTCCAAAATCGCTGTTTCGATATTGGCATGCTGCAGCAGCGACTGCAGTTCCACGGCGTTATGGGATTTTAGCGGGCCGCCGCGCGTGTCGGTAATATAGTGCTCTTCCTCTTCAACGACCACAGAAACCAGATACAGACTCATATCGATAGTGTGGACAACGACCTTCTTAACCTTATCTGTGCGCTGCAATTGCGATACTGAAATACCCATGGCTTATTCTACCCTGGCGCCAACACCGTCCATTACTGCATGGTGAATGATTTTGAAAGTAATGGTGGTTGAGCAAAAAACAAACCAGATTTGCTAACGCTATGATTTTCATGCAATTCCTGAGTCTGCCCTGTAGCAGCCTTACGGCGGGTGTAAACCAAATCGACTGTTGCTGTGCCGCCCGGTGTGAACCGGCCGGCATGGCACGGTCTCAAACTCACAAACCGGGCTAGGGCAAGGCTATTGAGTTAAAAAAAACGCATAACCGCTATCTGTTATACCCCCGGCAAACGCGCTAAACGTCCACCAGTGTCAGCGATGCGGGCCCGTCGATACGCTGCCGGCAGGCCAGCCGATAGCCTTTGGACAGGCTCTCGGCGGAAAGCAGCGCCTTATCATCGTCACTGACGGGTGCGCCGGCATCCATGCGTACCCGGCAGCGGCCACAGCTGCCGCCGCCGCCGCAGAGAGACGCCAGCTGCACGCCCTGCCCGGCCAGCGCGTCGATTAAAACATCACCGGGGGGTAGCTGTAGTTCGCGCAGCAGCAGGCCGGCATCGGTATAAACTTTTACCGGCACCGGGCCCCGGCGGCGTCTGGAAAATACAGTAAAGCCGGCGGGTAAAAGACTGTTCACCAGCAGCACACATCCGGACACGACTAACCACAGGCAGGCAAAAGCCAGGCAAATAACCAGCGGGTTGTTAAAATCCTGGCGTTCCCGGTAGTCCATAATGTGCAGCATCCAGAAAAAGTCAAACACCCGCCAGATATCGTTGCGGCGTTCCAGCAACTGCCCGTCTTCAGCGGATATATACAGTGTCGTGTTGATACTGTCGTCGATGGCCACCCGCCAGGCGGGGCCCTGGTGCCGCCGGGTTTCCAGAGTGGGGGCTTCGACCTTGTCGATTGAGCGGATATCACCCCGCTCGCCACTGTAGTCCCAGTCGGCAATGGCCCGGGCCATGGCTGCGGTGATGGTGATGCTGTCGCCGCGGTTGGCGTCCACCAGATCGACCCGATCGGCGAGTACCACGCGATAAACACTGCGGCTCAACAGTGTCGTCAAGGTGATTTCCCTGACTGCCTGTCGATCGTAGCTGGCGAGTATATCGCCGTGGTCGAGCAACTGCCGGGTAGCGGCGATATTCGCAGGCGCGTGCTGGCTGGACAGGTATTTGCCCTTTACCTGTTCGGGGTCGAGCAGACTGAATACCAGGCCGCTGACGAGCCAGAGTATCAGCTGTATGCCGACGATCAGGCTCAACCACTTGTGAATGACTTTCAGCAGCTGCATTGAGCCCGCCCTAAGAAGATGAATGCCGGCGCCGGCGGCCGGCGAAACTGTAAAACAGCAGTACGACACCTGCGGCCACACTGACCGTGGCCAGCAGTATCGCCGCCCGCAGAAAGTTGTTGCCGACATCTGTACGGTCGTCGTAGTCCATAATATGCAGCATCCAGAAAAAATCGAATATGCGCCAGAAATCATGGCGGCGGGTTACCAGCTCTGCACTGCCCGGGTCGATATAAAAACTGCTATTGATACGGTCTGCAAAGTCGATTCGCCACAGCGGCAGGGGGCGGGTATACAGCTCGCTCGGGGGATTTTCGCTGATCAGTGTCACCGCTGCGATCGGCGCATCGCCGCTGTAGTGATAGCGGGCAACGGCCGCCGCCATATCGGCATCGATGGGTGAGTGTCGAATACCGCTGACGGCATCGATTAAATGAAAGGCCCCGTTCGATTCCAGAATGTAATACGGGTGATCCAAAACAGGCTTGAGTGTCAGGGATTGCACGCTGTCGAAGTCCTGCAATACCCGGCTGGTGGGAACCAGTCTGGCAGCGGGCCCGCCGAGCGGTGGATGCAGGTTTGTGACCAGATGATTGCCGCGAATGAAATCCAGATTCACAACCACCATGTAAAAGCCGCTGACTGACCACAGCAGCAGCTGTATGCCTATCACAAGGTTAAACCACCAGTGAACTTTACGGGATTGGGCGGCCAGCTTCATAATCGTCACTCGGCGCTCGGACTGGAAAGGTTGCCGTCAAGTTTTTCCACGCCAGTTTGTTTCAATCAAGTTGATAAGTGAGCCGGATATAGCCGCGGCGGCCGGCCAGATCGTAGGTCATGGTATCGGTATTGCCGTCGGTCCAGCTGGCCACCCGGGGAGCTTCCTTGTCGAACAGGTTGTCGATACCGAGGCTGACCTCAACGGCATCGCTCAGCGCATAGGAAAACTGGGTATTGTGGTACAGGATGGTGGGCATCCGCGAACCGGTGCCCGCGGTCGCATTGAAATCTTCACCCTCGCCGATCATCTGGATCGAATAGCTACCCGACCAGCGGTCACCGCGAGTCGACCATGCGGCATTTGCCCGCCAGTGCGGGTAGCCGCCGTTGCCGTCACCGATAAAGCCATCGATCACCATCGGCTCATCGCCGGCAAAGGCGGTGGATTCATACTTGTTTAAGTAGGTGGCCTGTAAATCCAGGCTATTGGATAGACCCGCCGCTTCGAAGCGGTACAGCGCGCCGAAGTCGATACCCTGCATGACTTCCCTGCCGGTATTGAACTTCTGCGTCGATAGAAAACTGATATCGCCATTGACCGTGTTGCGGCTGTGGTGGGACGGCGCGCAGAATTCATGGGACAAAGCCGGCGAGTTATAGCAGGTGGCCAGCTTGGTCGAGCCGGAAATCTCGCGCACCGCGTCTTCAATATCGATATCGAAATAATCCAGGGTCAAGGACAGGCCCGCCAGCGGCTCGATCACCAGCCCCAGTGTATAGGTTTCGGCGCTTTCCGGTTCAAGCTCGGGGTTGCCGCCCCGATCGGTGAGAATGGTGGTGCCCAGCTGTACATAATTGAGCGGAACGCCCGCGGCCCGGCAGTTTTGATAGAGCGTGCTCGAGGGGTCCAGTGCGGCGTAACCGGAACACGGGTCGGCAGTGGTCAGATTGCCTTCCGATACCCCGCCGAACAGTTCCGGCACATTGGGCACCCGGAACGCGGTGGTAAAGGTTCCGCGCAGTCTTACCGCGTCGTTGATCTGCCAGTTAAGCCCCACCCGGTAAGTATCTTCGCCACCGAACAGGTCATAGTCCGAATAGCGTAGCGCCATATCCAGATCCAGCGATTGCACCGCGCTCAAACCGCTCAGCAGCGGTATATGCACTTCGCCGTAGATCTCCCTGGCCTCGATTTCTCCGGCGATGGCATCGGCCTGGTTGCCCAGGGCGACTCCCGCCAGCACCAGCGGGTCGGGGTCGCGCCAGCCCTTGTCTTCGCGCCACTCGATACCACCGGCAAAGCCCAGCGCACCGGCCGGCAGTGCAGCCAGCTGGCCGCTGATATTGGCACTGATACTGACCTGCTCGTTGCCGCCTTTGCCCTCCTGGTTGAAAACGATATAGTCGAGCACCTGCCGGGTAACATCGCCATAGCCGATATAATCGGCGCAGGGAATACCGTTGGACCCGCACACGGCGGTATCCAGGGTGTCGGCTACGCGCTGCATATTGATATTGTTGGCAATGGCGTCAGTGGCGGTATTGCGGCCCCAGTTGAGAGCGACGTCATAGGACCAGTCGGTGTTGATATCCCCCTCCAGGCCGGTGACGATACGCCAGGTCTTCACGTCCTGTTCGAAATTCCGCGCACCGTTTTCCAGCAGGCGCCGGCGCTCGAGGGTAAAGTCGACGCCGGTCGGATTGGTCGGGTGTCCGGCCTCGTAGGCAATGTCGCGCAGCGTGGCCGGAGAAGCCGGTTGCATGGACTCGCGCCGCGTATACAGCAGCTCGGAAAACAGGCGCGTGCCGGCAGACAGGCTGTAGTTGCCGATAGCGCTGAAGCTCAGCCTTTCAATCGGTTGTACGGCGTTGAAATAGGGGTTGTAGTTAAAGCCGTGCCGGGCGCCGTCGTAGCGTTCGTAGAAATCGCCGTCGCCGGCCGGGTCCTGGTTGAAGTTAATCCGGGTGGGCTGCGTCAATACGCTGCCGTCGGGCATCACCGTCCCCGCCGGCAGCGTCGTGCGGCCGCCAATGGTGGAGGAACTGCCGCTGCATTCGGAACTCGGTGACAGCGGGCAGGGCACGCGATCGGCGAGCGGCGACGCCTTATTGTCCTGGTAGCTCAGATTGATCATCAGGTTGCCGCGCTCGCCGGCGGTTCCCCAGGTCAGATCGAGCAGGCCTTCCTCGCCGTCACCTTCGCCGGTAATACCGAATTTCCCCTCGATCTCGAGGCCGTCGGCACGCTCTTTGGTAATCAGGTTGATAACGCCGGCCACGGCATCGGCGCCATAGGTGGCGGAAGCGCCGTCTTTCAGGACTTCTATACGCGAAATCAGCGACATCGGAATCATCGACAGATCGACGCTGCTGTTGGCACCGGTACCGCCGACCACTACCCGGCGGCCGTTTATCAGCACCAGGGTGCGATTGATCCCCAGGCCGCGCAGGTTGATCTGCGGTGTGCCCCAGCCGTTTGACACCCAGTAGGCGCTGGTCTGGTTGCCGCCGAAGCCCGCCGCCGAAGGCAGCCGCTGCAGCAGGGTTTCCAGTGAAGTAATGCCCGTTGCCTCGATCTCCGCTTCACTGATAACGGTTACCGGTCCGACCCCGTCGATATCGGCCCGCTCAATGCGGGTGCCGGTAACGCTAAGCTCTTCCATTACCCTTGCTGCGGATCGCTCTTCCAGGCCGGCGGCACTGCCGGCGATGCAGGCACCGACAGCGGCCAGTGTCAGTTGCAATGGCTGTTTCATTGAGTTCATGGCGGTTGAGAAATCTGTTTGTTATTAGTGGACGCCCGGCAACGCCGCAGGCGGCTGGCCGGGCGACGGGTATTCTATGGACTTTCGCTGCTGCTGTCGTGAGACAATTTGTCGCACTGGCCTTGTCCGGTATCGCCTGTTGTGTGTTCGTTGATCGTCCCCGGCATATGTGTAAGAGATAGGAACATTTAAAAGAGGGAATTAGAAGATACGAGGCTGCCGGGCGGTAACTACCAAAGAGGCCGATAAAATTGCGGTGTTTAGGGCTGCTGTGATAGGGAGTGTTACTGAAGTTGGCGGCTTATTTTATTGCTCTAAAGCCCACATAAATAAATGATCGGATTTTCCCGATATCGTTAAGTTGAAGAAGTAAATAACCGCTTTCCATGTTGTCAGGCCGCGTATTTTTTCGGCGAGCGACGATGGCCTGGCGGCGTTTCATCAGTTATGAAGGATACAGATTGATGTGCGATTTGGGCAGGATACCGTATGGCTTTCTCAAGCGCAGATGGAAAGCCACTCAGTCAATAAATCGGGGCGGGCGTGTGCCTGACAAAAGTGGCTGGAGGGCCCTTTCTGAGACTATTTCAAACAATCCCAGGCCATCAAATCAGCGGGCTTTAAACAAAGTAGTTTAATAAAATCAATGAGTTACCGTAATTTGAAGAGGTCTGACAAGGTCTGTCAAATGGTGCCGAATAATCGCCATGCCAGGCAACCATGTAAAGGTCTGGATATTACTGCCCTTATCAGCCATACTGTCTTATATTTTGAACAAATAAGACTTTATAGCTCAATATATAAGACAGTATCATGAAAACTCAAGCAACCAGTACATTGCCCAGAGCAGCGCGGCAGGCCCTTGTCAAGCTGGCTGAGGACATTGTTGTCGCGCGCAAAAAACGCCGTATCTCGACCGTCTCGATGGCCGAACGCGCATTCATTAGTCGGGGCACGCTCTATAAGGTCGAGAAGGGAGACCCATCGGTTTCAATGGGTATCTACGCCACGGTGCTTGCCGTTCTGGGGCTGGTCGAGGGTCTCGGAAACGTGGCTGACCGTGGTACCGATACCCTGGGGCTGGATATTGACGAAGATCGACTGCCTCAGAAAGTGCAGCCGCGCCGTAAAAGTAATCGCGGGCGGGGGCAATCATGACGGATACCATCGAAATCTATATTGACTACGCCGATGAGACGCATTTGGTTGGCCTGTGTCGCTATGTCGCCAAACGCCGTGGGCAGAGTTCTGTTTTTGAATACGCGGGCGAATGGCTCGATAACCCGGACGCTTTTGCCCTCGATCCGGCAAACCTACCCCTGGACGGAGGGCAGATTTACACCACGTCAGACAAGTCGGCTCTCCCGGGGGCGCTGCGGGATACAGCCCCTGACCGCTGGGGGCAGCAACTGGTCAAGCGGGCCTTTCGCAAAGTCGGTGAGGAGCGTGTTCTATCCGAAATTGACTATCTGCTAGCGATTACCGATCAAACCCGCATAGGCGCATTGTCTTCGGTGTGTTGATTGGCAATCTCGATGATCACTTGCGCAACCATGGATTCTTGTATGACAAGAACGATAAATGGCGGTTGTCACCGGCCTATGATCTGAACCCCGTGCCGCTGGAAGAGAAAGCGCGTGAACTCACCACCTGGATTTCAGAAGAAGGGCCAGACGCGAATCTTGATATCGCCCGTAGAGCGGCACCTTACTTTGCACTGAAGGAAAACCTGACCGAAGCGATTATTTTTGAGGTCACTGCTGCCTTGAAAGGATGGCGGAACACCGCACGGCAATTGGGGATGAATGCGGCGGATATTGCTGTGTATGCTACAGCGATGCAAATAGATAATTAGCTGCTAAGCAAGTAGTTAATCAGCTGTAGCCAAAAAGAGAGAGCTTTCAGGCTTTTACAGCTTTGACAAAGCAACGCGACAGCTAACAGAGTATAAGCCGTTGAATTAGTATCAGGGAATTAATAGAAAAAACCATCGAGTTTATAGAGGTACTCTTCACCTATACAGATACAACTATCAGGGGCAACTCTAGCCTTTTCGGCCGCTTGTTGATGAGTTCAGCCCAGCCCCGCGCGGGCAACTCTGTATTGTCTTGGTGCCAAGGTTAATGATTTCTATTATGCTTGCGAAAATACCTTGGTTGTAGTAGTTTCGCCGGTTCCTGCCGATCATACACATCCATTCCGTTTAATGTGAGCCCCTATTCCTGTCACAGCAATATTCTTCACGGCGGCGGAACTTTTTTCGTTCCCGGTTACGGGCTTCCCGGTCCGCAATCGTTAACATAGTGGAAAGCGAGAGAGGGCAGCCCCGCTCGTCCGGCATTCTTCCATGCTGTTGAGGGGACAATCATTGAGTGGGCCCAGCGGCTGAGGTCACACCTGTAAAACGAGATGGATAAGGCTCTGATGCACCACGCAATCTTATTGGAATGGCAGCTGTTGCGACGGGACCGGGCGATTCAACTTGCGCTCGCCCTGCTTGCGGTACTGTTGATCGTCGCCGTGATCGTCGGGCGTGACGCCCAGCAGGCCGAAATTGCCGCACTCGACGAGGCTGCAGAGCGTGTGCAATCTGAATGGGAGACTCAGCCGCCCAAAAATCCTCATGAAGCCGCGCACTACGGTTTGCTCGTTTATCGGCCGGCCGCGCCCTTGCAGGCGATCGAGCCGGGCGTTCTTCCTTATCAAGGCGCCGCTATTTTCCTGGAAGCGCATCAACGCAATGCGCCGTTTCTGTCTCCGGCGTCGGTGCGCGCGGCGGACAGCCGTTTTGGCGGGACGCGTGTGTCGCCCCTGCTGAACCTCGCGGGGGCCTTCCTGGCGCTTATCATCGGGTATCTTATCGGTGCGCGCGAGGCC
>JANQMH010000078.1 GCA_028280195.1 Exilibacterium sp. | reverse complement strand
CAGGCAGCGGTGCAGTTGCGCCGGCAATTGCAGCGCACGTGCATAGTGCAGCGCCATGGCCGCCCAAGTGGCAAACAGCAGCGCCAGGCCGAGGGCGCCGGCAGCACCGCTGAGCGCGTCGGAAAATGCCGCAAACAGCACCACTGCCAGCATCTGCACAGCGATGAAGTGCGGCGCCAGCTCGCCGGCCAGCAGACCGAAAACCCAGCTTACCGAGGCGCCGCGGGGGTAGCGGTAGATGGGACGGTACACGTTGTACGCCAGGCACACGGACAGTGCCGGCAACAGCCAGAAAATCCAGATCATAGTCCTTTCCCCGCCCGGGTCCTGTTGCTATTCATCACTCGCTTCGCTACGGCTGAGAGCTAAGAAACAGCTGCTAGTTTTTTTTGCCCTCGCCGGGCGCCAGATGATGGAGTTCGAGCCCGAGGGCCCAGCGTCGCTGAAAGCCCTTCCAGTAAGTATTGGTGTCGTCGGCCCGGCCGCCGCTGTAGCGATCGCCGGCCTGTTGTCCCGGCTGCTGCGGCCACCGGCCCGCCGCCGACTGCGGGTTGTCGACACCGAAGTAGGCGCGGCGCGAGCGATCGCCCCGCAGATGCCAGTCCAGAAAAGCGGTGACGAAATGTTGATTGATGGCGGTGATACGATTTTTGCGCCACACCGGCTCATTGTAGTATTCCAGCAGTTGAAAATGACCGCCGGCTTCCGGCGGGGCGGGGTTGCCGCCGGTATTGTGGCGCGCGTTCTGGTATACCAGCAGGTAGCGGTCCGAATTGATACTGTGTTCAAACAGCCACTTGATGCCGTCCTCGTAGGCAGAGACATCGTCGTGATCACCGGCAATGAACAATATCGGCGTACTGATATCGCGCAGCGCCGCCGGCTGCCAGCTGCGGAAGGGCGCCTGTGCCCCCCACGGGGCCAGGGCGACGACCGCCTTGATATTGCCGTTGCGCAGTCGGGTAAATTCCCGGCTGCCGTGCAGCAGGCTGTCGAGGTGGCCGCCCGGCATGGACTTGTAGGTCTGGCCGTCTTTGTTGAGGCCGGCGCCGGCGCTGCCAATGGCGCCGAAGCCGCCCATGGAATAGCCGATGATCGCCACCCGGGAGGGATCGAGAATACGGTATAACCCGGGTCGCTGTCGTTTTGCCCAGCGCGGCAGCTGCTCGATGCTGAACAACTGATCCCGGGTGCGGTTGAGCAGGGTGCTGGCGAATCGCACCCGGGTCGGCAGCGTTAACGCCGTATCGTAATCGCGGTGGTCGATGGCGGCAACGATATAGCCCTTGGAGGCGAGGTTTTCAGCGAGATAACTGAGAAAGGTATAAGTGCCGTTGAAGCCGTGGGAGATGATCACTAGGGGAAAACTGCCCCTGTCGACCGGTGCGGCATCGCTTACCGCTTTGCCGCGCACTGCGTAGTGGTAGTCGACTTTGTAGATATCGGCGATATGGGGCGGGAAGGCGCCGCGATAAGTGGTTTCCTCAAGCCGTCCCGCTACGGTTTTGGCGGGATACCAGAGCTGCAGTTGCAAGCGGCGATCGCCGCGGGGGGCCGCCATGGTTTCCAGGTCGACCTGGAAGATATCTATCTGGTCGGGGTTGACCAGCTCCAGCGTCTGCACCCCTACGCTGTAGTTGCCGCGGTGGGCCAGCTCGGGGGCGTCGGCGGCGGGGGTGGCGTAGAAGGGCCGGTATTCATTTGCCGCCAGGTGGCACGGTGCCAGGCTTAGAACCACAACTGCCAGCACTGTGTATATAAACGGGCTGAGTGGTATTGATAACATTGGGTACTCCGCTTGGTATTGAGTTTTCGCTTACACTGAAGGTGACTTAAGTAGGAACGTTTGTGCCAACCGATCGGCTCACCTCGTGTAAGAGCTTCCAGAAACGCGCCGTAAATCCCCGTAAACGGGCCCGGCCCGAAATCACAGATTTCGGTCGTTGCGCGGGGCGAAGCGGTGCTTCGCTGTTTCCCGCTCCACCCCTGGGGACTTCTTGCCAGCATCCCTGCTGTCGAGAGTTTCTGAAAGCCTTCCAGAGAGGCGGGCCTACCTTCAGTACATTTAACCAAAACTGATCGGGGCACGATGGTAGGTCCTAACCCGGCTTGGGGGCTAGGTTCGAGACTCTCGACAGCAGGGATGCTGGCGAGAAGCCTACAGGGACGTATCTACGGCGTGTCTCGGACCTAGCCCCCAAGCCGGGTTAGGGCCGAATCGGCTGGCACCGATATCATTAAATAAGTACCAGCCTGACCGGCGTATGTTGAAGTGCAGACCCCGCAATCACGCCGCCGGGTGACGCAGCTCGCGCGCCACAGCCCGGTAAGCAATATCTTTGCGAAAGTAGACATCTGGCCAATGAATTTGCCCGGCCAGCGCATAGGCCCGTGCCTGCGCCGCACGCACACTGTCACCCAGGGCTGTGGCGCACAGCACCCGGCCGCCGCTGGTGACCACCTGCCCGTCGCTGGCGGCGGTGCCGGCGTGGAAGACTTTTTCATCCGCCGGTGAACTGCCCGGCAGACCCTCGATGATATCGCCCTTGCGGTAGCTGCCCGGATAGCCGCCGGCTGCCAGCACCACTCCCACCGCGGGGCGCGGATCCCAGTCGGCGGCGCAGCCGTCGAGCCCACCGGCCAGTGCCGCCCGGCACAGGGCCACCAGATCGGAGCGCAGGCGCAGCATAATCGGCTGGGTCTCCGGATCGCCAAAGCGGCAGTTGTACTCGATAACCCGCGGCGCACCGCTGCTGTCTATCATCAGGCCGGCGTAGAGAAAGCCGGTATAGGGGTTGCCCTCGGCGGCCATGGCCGCCACCGTAGGGCGAATCACCTCGTCCATAATGCGGTCGTACACCGCAGCGTCCACTACCGGCGCGGGTGAATAGGCGCCCATGCCGCCGGTATTGGGGCCGCTGTCGCCGTCGCCGGCGCGTTTGTGGTCCTGGCTGGTGGCCATGGGCAAAATGTGTTCGCCGTCGACCATGACGATGAAACTGGCTTCCTCGCCCTCGAGAAATTCCTCGATCACCACCCGGCAGCCGGCCTCGCCAAAGGCATTGCCGGACAACATATCGGCAACGGCGGCCTCTGCCTGGGCGAGGGTCTGTGCCACGATCACACCCTTGCCCGCCGCCAGGCCGTCGGCCTTGATCACCACCGGCAGCGGGCCCTGTCGCAGGTAGTCGAGCGCCGCGTCCAACTCGGTGAAATTGGCATAGGCGGCGGTGGGTATGTGATGGCGGGCGAGAAAGTCTTTGGTAAAGGCCTTGGAACCTTCCAATTGCGCGGCGCCTTTGCGCGGCCCGAAACAGGCCAGACCGCGCTCGGCAAAGTAATCGACGATGCCTTCCACCAGCGGCGCCTCCGGGCCGACTATGGTGAGTTCGACCCGCTTGTTTTCGGCAAAATCGGCCAGCGCCTGAAAATCCATTGCGCCGAGCGCGACATTTTCGAGCTTTGGCTCCGCCGCCGTGCCGGCATTGCCGGGGGCGACGAACACGGTATCGACCCTGTCGCTCTGTGCGGCCTTCCAGGCCAGTGCATGCTCGCGGCCACCGCCGCCAATGATCAAAACATTCATAGGGTTTAGTTCACAGTTAACGGCTTACAGTTGGCACATGTTGCCGTCAGCTCATAATCAATGCCTGAAGTGCCGCATCCCGGAAAATACCATCGCTATGCCGTGCTCGTCGGCCGCGGCGATGGTCTCCTCGTCGCGCATGGAGCCGCCGGGTTGGATAATGGCGCTGATGCCGGCGGCCGCGGCGTTGTCGATGCCGTCGCGAAAGGGAAAAAAGGCATCTGAAGCCATTGCCGCACCGCCGATGTCGAAGCCGGCGTGTTCGGCTTTGATGGCGGCGATACGCGCCGAGTTGACGCGGCTCATCTGGCCGGCGCCCACTCCCAGGGTCTGGCTGTCGCGGGCGTAGACGATGGCATTGGACTTGACCATTTTCGCCACTTTCCAGGCGAACAGCAGGTCGCGGATCTGGCTTTCGGTGGGCGCCGTCTGTGTCACCACCTGCAAATCTGCAGCGGTTTTCATGCCGCTATCGCGCTCCTGTACCAGCAGTCCGCCCGTGACCCTTTTGTAGTCGAAGCCGTGGCTGTATTGCGCCGACCAGTGGCCGCAGGCCAGCAGGCGCACATTTTTTTTGCCGGCCACAACTGCGCCGGCCGCCTCGCTGACAGCCGGTGCAATAATCACCTCGACAAACTGCCGCTCGACAATGGCCGCCGCGGTCTGTGCGTCCAGTTCGCGGTTGAAAGCGATAATGCCGCCGAAGGCGGATTCGGGGTCGGTGGCATAGGCGCGCTGGTAGGCCTGGTTGATATCCGCCGCGGTGGCGACGCCGCAGGGGTTGGCGTGCTTGACAATGACACAGGCGGGCTGTTCGAACAGTTTGACCGTTTCCAGCGCGGCGTCGGTATCGGCGACATTGTTGAATGACAGCGCTTTGCCCTGCAGTTGCACGGCCGAGGCGACCGCGGCCTGCGCTGGCGGCTGTTCGATGTAAAACGCTGCCTGTTGGTGCGGGTTTTCGCCGTAGCGCATGTCCTCGGCCTTGACGAACTGCGTGTTATAGGTGCGTGGAAAGGTTTCGCTGCCGCCCGGCGCCAGGCGGCCGAGGTAATTGGCGATGGCGCCGTCGTAGGCAGCGGTATGCTCGTAGGCCTTGACCGCCAGATCGAAGCGGGTGGGCTGTGAGGTGCTGCCGTTATTGGCCCGCATTTCCTCGATAACTGCGCCGTAGTCGGCGGCCTTGACCACGATGGTGACCGCGGCGTGGTTTTTCGCCGCGGCGCGCACCATGGTGGGCCCGCCGATATCGATATTCTCGATGGCCCGCTGCAGTGAGCAGTCCGGCTCGGCTACTGTCTGCGCGAACGGGTAGAGGTTGACCACCACCATATCGATGGCGCTGATACCGTGCGCCGCCATGACCGCCTCATCGCTGCCGCGCCGGGCCAGAATGCCGCCGTGTACTTTCGGGTGCAGTGTTTTGACGCGGCCGTCCATCATTTCCGGAAAGCCCGTGTAGTCGGCAATCTCTATGGCGGCGATGCCCTGTTCCCGCAGCAGGCGATAGGTGCCGCCGGTAGACAGTATTTCCACGCCCTGGTCCTGCAAAGCGCCCGCAAACTCGACGATGCCGGTTTTGTCGGAAACACTGATCAGTGCGCGCTTTATCCTGACCAGGTCATTTGCGCCGGAGGGGGTTGTCATGGTTACCTGATTCTCTGTGTGTTCAGCCTGCTGCTCAATTCGGGTGAACAGCCGACTGGCAGGGGCGGGTGTCAACCGCCTCTGTTGACTGTCGATCGGATCGCCTGCCGGCGGGCAGGGGTGGTGGTGTCGCTGCCACCGGCTGCCGTGCTGAAAGCGGGCGTGCTGTGGCTGATACCGGCTACAGTAAACCGTATTGTTTTAGTTTTTTGCGCAGCGTGCCCCGGTTTAGGCCGAGTACCTGGGCGGCTTTGGTCTGATTGTGGCGGGTATATTTCATCACGACTTCCAGCATCGGTGCCTCCACTTCCGCCATCACCATATCGTAGACGTCGGTAACGCCCTGGCCGTCGAGGTGTTTGAAGTAATTGTCCATAGCTTGATCGACGCAGTCCCGCAGCGACTGGTTGTGATTGATGCCGGTGAAGGCGCTGACAGTAGAGGTGGAGCTTTCGGTGGGTGCATCTGCGATTAGCGTATCCGCTGTATTCATGCCGCTTGGTCCTCTTTTGTAATCAGTCGTTCAAACAGCGTTTGAACGCTGGCATGTTGTTCTTCTGCAGTTTCCAGTTGGTTGAAGGTTTGTCTAAACGTATCGGTAAACTGCCCGCTGCCTGCGAGCGTCCTCAGGTACCAGCCCATATGCTTGCGGGCGATACGTACTCCCATATAGTTGCCATAAAAGAAATGAATCTGCTGTAAGTGCTCCAGCACGATATCCCTAATTTCTTCGGTCTGCGGTGGCGGCAGCAAGCTGCCGCTGCGCAGGTAGTGATCTGTCTCCCGGAATATCCAGGGGCGACCCTGAGCTGCCCGACCTATCATCACCGCGGCAGCGCCGGTGTACTGCAACACCCGCTTTGCGTCCGCAGGTGTTGTAATGTCGCCATTGGCAAATACCGGTATCGACACAGCGTCCACCACCGCGGCGATGGTATCGTACTCGGCCCGGCCCTGAAAGCGGCAGGCGCGGGTACGGCCGTGTACGGCGATGGCGGCAATGCCGCTGTGCTCGGCGAGGCGCGCAATGCGCGTGGCGTTGCGCTGCTGCGGACTCCAGCCGGTACGGATTTTCAGCGTTACCGGCACCTCCACCGCAGCGACTACCGCGCGTAAAATCTCCGCCACCAGTGTCTCGTCGCGCAACAGTGCCGAGCCGGCCGCTCTCTTGCAGACTTTTTTCGCCGGGCAGCCCATATTGATGTCCACTACCTGGGCGCCGCGGTCGCACACGGCGCGCGCGGCGGTGGCCATCATGGCGGGCTCGGCGCCGGCTATCTGCACTGACCGGGGCTGCTCGG
>JANQMH010000038.1 GCA_028280195.1 Exilibacterium sp. | reverse complement strand
GACCTGATTGCCAGCAGCACGCTGGGCAAAGCCGGGCGGCGACTGCTGAATTTCAGCGGTTTCATTCTGCTGGTTGCTTTGTTTTCACTGTTTCTCGATTATATGCTGGGCTCGGGTTACGATGCCCTCGAAGACGCCTTCGAATGGTGGCTGGTGCTGTTTCTCATCCTGCACCTGCTGGCTGTCGCCAGGCTCTGGCAGCAAAGCGGCTTTCAGTTGACAGCGGCCGTTAAATACACCACTCAACACGGGGATTGACCGTGACCGCAGCCCTGCCTGCCGCGCCACCGACCGGATGGCGCTTGATCAGCTATCGCTCAAAATTTCCCGCGCGCCTGCTCTGCGGTCTGGCAGCACTGAGTACCGCATTGAATCTGCGCGCCGATGACCTGTGCGAAGAACTGACGCCGGAATCAACTCAGGAACAGTTCGAGTTCCGCCTGCAGGAGGATACCCTGAGCGACCGGATTCCCGCCGACGCCACCATCGGGCAGATATATATCAAGCGCTTCAACGTCTTCGACAGCGAAAATCCGGACGACGACCAATGGTATGCGCGCCTCGCCAATCGCTGGCGCTGGATCACGCGGGAAAAAGTCATTCGCGATATGCTGCTGATCGAGCCCGGCGACAGCTGGTCGGCGCAGAAAGTCGCCGAGAGTGAACGCCTGCTGCGCTCGCAGAACTACATCTTCGACGCCCGCGTCAGACCGCGCAGATTGTGCCGGGATCAGGTGGATGTCGAGGTCATCGTGCGCGACGTCTGGACGCTGACCGGCGGGGTCAGCTTTTCCACCGGCGGCGGCGAGAGCAGCGGTTCTGTGTTCGTCAGCGATATCAATGTGCTCGGCAGCGGCTCGTCTCTCTCCTTCGGCCGCTCGGACGACGGCGAGCGCACCGGCGAGTTTGTGGATTTCCGCGATCCGCAGCTGGGCAGCTCGCGCTGGCAGCTGGTGGCAAGGGCATCGGAAAACGAAGACGGTTTCGACCGGCGGCTGGCCATCCAGCAGCCGTTCTTTGCGCTTGACACCGAGCGCCAGTATCAGGCGGAATGGGGCGATACCGAGCGCGACGACAAACTCTACTTTCGCGGCGACGACGTCGAGGAATTCGCCCACAGCATCGATGCCCGGGAATTCTCCCTGGGCTGGAGCCGCGGCCTGGAAAACGGTGTCACGCGGCGCTGGCAGCTGGGCTGGAACTATCAGAAGCACCTGTTTTCCGCCAATGAAGATACCCGCGACCCGACGGCATTGCCGGAGGACAGAACCCGCTCCTTTCCCTGGTTGGGTTTCAGCCATATCGAAGATGAATTCCTGCTCAGCAAAAATATCCGCGCCATCGGCCGCAGTGAGGATCTCTACATCGGCCAGCGCTGGGGACTGCGCCTGGGAGCTGCCGGCTCAGCCACCGGCAGCGATGAATCGCTCTGGTATCTGTCCGGCAGCTACGAGAACACCTTCCACCCGTGGCGCGACAGCCTGCTGCAGAGCCGCCTGATCGGCAGCGGTTTCTGGGACACCACCGAGGACGACTGGGAGAACCTGCTGGTGACCAACAACTGGCAGTGGCGTATCCACCCCTTCTCGCGCAGCCAGTGGCTGGTGGATCTGCGGCTCGACTACACCCGCAATCTGACCCGCGACCGGCAGCTGCTGCTCGGCGGCCGCAGCGGTCTGCGCGGCTACCCCTCGCGTTTTCAGACCGGCGACCGCAGCTTTCTGCTGAGCCTGGAGAAGCGCTATTTCTACGACGTGCATCTGTTCCGGCTGTTCTATATCGGCTCAGCCGCCTTTGTCGACGTGGGCCGGGCCTGGTTTGCCGGCGAAGACAACGGCGAAAATGGCGGCGTACTGAGCAATGTGGGCGTCGGGCTGCGGGTCACCTCCAGCCGCTTTCGCAGCGACCGCATGCTGTCGGTGGACCTGGCCTATCCGCTGGAATCCGGCCCCGATATCGACTCCTACGAATTGTCGATCCGCGGCAGGCAGGCGTTTTGACGAGCCGAGCTGCGATCCGGAAACATTGCCGGATTCACTGCAATAAGGGTTGGAATTATGGCAATATCACCCCCCGCCACGATGTCGCGACGGCGGCGACAGCGAGGCAATCGTCAATTTGCAATAAACCGCAAGCAGACTGACCTCACCGGGCGCGCCCGTGCGGCGGCACCTTGCCGGCGGCGGCGTCTGCCCGATGAGTTTGCTCAACCGACACTGACTCCGATAAAAAAGAGATTTCCACATGGCTAACGAACCCCAGGCTGCCGCTAACAGCGCCGCCAATATTGTCCGCATCGACCGTGAAAAGCATAAAAACATCAAGGTCAAGCGCAACCCGGATGTGCCGCAGGCCACCAAATTACATCTTTCGTCAGTGGTGGCCCGGGAGTTCCCGCAGGCGGCCACTAACTTCCCTGTGGTTTTTATCAAAGACAGCAACAGCGGTCGCTTTCTCGCCGTGTGCCTGTTCGGTTTTGAAGAGAGCGAAAATCTGTTTTTCGAGAATGGCAAGTGGGCCGCCACCTATGTGCCGATGAATATAGGGCGCTATCCTTTTGCCATCGACGTAGCCGAGAATGCCGACAAGAAGGCCGTGGTCTACCCCTGCCTGGACCAGAGCAGCAGCCTCGTCAACGAAGAGGAAGGCAATGCCCTGTTCGATGCCGAGGGCAAAGAAACAGAGTATCTGCAGAATATGAGTAAATATCTGGGGGATCTGTTTCAGAGCGAAATGATTACCCAGCAGTTCATCAGAACCGTTGCCGATATGGAGCTGGTGCAGGCCATGGATTTCGGCCTCGAACTCGCCAGCGGTGAGAAGCGGTCGGTTACCGGCATCTATACCGTCAACCAGGAAAAAATGCAGAGCCTGGAAGACGATAAGTTATTGCAGCTGCATAAAAAAGGCTATCTCGGGCCGATCTATTCCATGCTCACCTCCCTCGGGCAGGTCAATCGCATGGTGCGGCTGCGCAATAAAACCGATGGCAGCAAGATCAATCGATTGCAGTTGCAATTGAAGTAATTCGTGGTCTCATCGGATGGGGTCGGCGATGAATGCTCATGTAAGTGATTTTTATCTGTCGCCGTCCCCCCTGTACCGGTATTGAAAAACGACGGGGCGGAGCACTGGGTTTGAGCAGGTGCCAAGCTGGCCGGTTCACGCCGGGTGGCGCTAACCCCCCCCACTTCCTAGAGAGGATTATCACCAACAAACTTAACCACAACCCGCGCCAAAGCCTCCCCCTGATCCTCCTGCAAAAAATGCCCGCCGTTTTCAATCGTGGTATGGGCCTGCCCCCGGGTACCCGGCACCAGCTTCTGGAACGCCTTATCGCCGCCCCGGGTAATCGGATCGGAGTCGCTAAAAGCCGTTAAAAACGGTTTTTGCCACTTTTTCAGCACCTCCCAGGCGGCGAGGTTCTTATCCCGCGCCGGATCGTCCGTCGAGATCGGCACCAGCAGCGGGAACTGGCGTGCGCCCTCCTTATAGCTATCGTCGGGGAAGGGCGCGTCGTAAGCGGCGATAATCTCCTGCGGCAATGTCGTGGTAACGGCGCCGTTGATAATGTTCCCCGCCGCAAAATCCGGCACCTCCTGGGAAAATTTCTGCCAGCTGAGAAAGGCCTCGCCGGGATCGCGATCACCGGTGGGCAGCATGGTGTTGGCCGCCACCACCCGCGCAAACCGCTGCGGGTTTTCAGCCACCAGGCGCAGGCCGATCAGGCCGCCCCAGTCCTGGCACACCAGGGTGATATTGACCGGGTTCAGCTGCCCGAGCCAGTCCTGCATCCAGTCCACATGGCGCTGGTAAGTGTAATCGCTGCGCCGGGCAGGCTTATCCGAACGCCCGAAGCCAACCAGATCCACCGCCAGCACCCGGTGGCCGGCCTGCACCAGAATAGGGATCATTTTTCGATACAGATACGACCAGGACGGTTCGCCGTGCATCAACAGCACCGGATCGGCATCGGCCGGCCCCTCGTCCAGGTAGTGAACACGCAGCTGCCCGCCTTCAGTATCGTCCACGTACAGGTAGTGCGGTGCAAAAGGGTAGCCGGGAAGGCTGTCAAATCGCTCGTCGGGAGTGCGCAGAAATTCCATCATTCTTTCCTCTTCGGTAATCGCCGCAGTAACGGGCGCTGTGAAAAATCTCAGCCGGCCGATCGCTGCAACAGCGCCTTGACCGGTGCCATATTGTCCGTCAGCCAGTTCTTATCCATTGCCGTTTTGACCTTCGAAGCCACCAGCATGCCGTTCATTAACAGCGCCAGATGGCGGGCCAGGTTGCCGGCATCGGCGCTCGCGCTGATACTGCCATCGCCCTGCCCGCGTTGCAGCGCCTTATAAAACCCGCGTTCCACATACGTCAGTGCGCGCTGCACCTTGTGTGCTATCGCCTTGTCATGAGGGCCGAGTTCAGTGGCGGTATTGACGATCAGGCAGGCCATGGGAGGGTCCGGGGAGGACGGGTCAAAACAATTGCCGATAAAATCCTCGATACCCCGGGGAACGTCGCCGCGCTGCAGGTAACGCTGCACCCGGCGCCGCACGATGCGGTCGACATAGTGGTCGAGCACCCGAAGAAACAGGCCGTCCTTGCTGCCGAAGCTGTTATACAAGCTGCCGGGTGTCAGCCCGGTGGCCGCCTGCAGGTCCTTGATGCTGGTAGCGGTATAGCCGCGACGCCAGAAACACAGCATGGCGGCATCGAGCACACTCTCATCATCAAAAACTTTGGGGCGGGCCATGGATACAAAGCGCTCAAGCTCAATGTTTTAGAGCGATCATTCTAATACTGTAACATACTAATCGCAAGTGCTAAAACAAAGGCAAAAGCAGCTGAGGAATGACGGCAGTAGCCACCTGCCATACTGTGGGAATTTCTGCCATAGGTTGTTAAACTTTGGAAAACCCCAACAGAAAAAGGCTTGGACAAAGCCGGCTTACTTGATCTTACCTTCCTTGTACATCACATGCTTGCGCGCCACCGGATCATATTTCTTGATTTCCATCTTCTCCGGCATATTGCGTTTGTTCTTGGTGGTAGTGTAAAAGTGCCCAGTCCCGGCACTTGAGTTCAGGCGAATCTTCTCGCGCATCTGGCTATCTCCTCAATTCTAGCGGCACCCGGCTACACTTTTTCGCCACGGGCACGCAATGTGCTCAGCACCTGGTCGATGCCCTGCTTGTCGATGACACGCATACCCTTGGTGGAAACGCGCAGTTTCACGAAGCGCTTTTCAGACTCCACCCAGAAACGGTGTGTGTGCAGGTTGGGCAAAAAACGCCGTTTGGTGTGGTTTTTCGCATGGGAAACATTATTACCGGTTATCGGCCGCTTGCCGGTAACCTGACAGACCTTGGACATGGTTTTGCCTCGTATAACACCGCGCCGCCGCCGCCGCGCTCAAGCTGTTCTTTAAATGCCAGGCGGGCACAGGGTTTCCGGCCTCACCACAGAGAGCGGCGTTTTATACCAGAACAGCCCTCCGATAGCAACCGCCTCGCGGCCGCCGGCCGCCTCAAAGCAGGCCGTGCTCGGCAAAAGAGACCACGGCACTGTCACCGATGACCATATGGTCCAGCACCCTGACATCAACCAGGGCCAGAGCCCGCTGCAGGCGTTCGGTAATGCGGATATCGGCCTGGCTCGGCTCGGCGACGCCGGAGGGGTGATTGTGTGCCAGAATCAGCGCCGCGGCGTTTTTGCTCAGCGCCCGCTTGACCACCTCCCGCGGATAGACAGTGGCGCCATCTATGGTGCCGGCAAACAGCTCCTCGTAAGCCAGCGGCCGGTGCTGACTGTCCAGAAACAGTACCGCGAAGATCTCCTGCTGGCGATGGCGCAAGTGTGCCATCAGGTACTGGCGCACCGCCAGCGGGCTGGTCAGGGCGCCCTCGCGGCTGATGGTTTCGCCGAGGTGGCGCTTTGCCATCTCCAGCACCGCCTGCAACTGCGCGGACTTGGCTTTGCCGAGCCCATGCGCCCGGCACAGTCGCTGCTGCCCGGTTTCCATCAGGCCCCTGAGCCCGCCAAACTCATCCAGCAGCTCGCGCGCCAGGTCGACCGCCGACCTGCCGGCATAGCCGGTGCGCAGGAAAATAGCCAGCAATTCGGCATCGGACAGCGCATCGGCGCCGCGGTTGAGCAGTTTTTCCCGGGGTCTCTCTGCGGCGGGCCAATCCCTGATCGCCATGGTGCAACACTCCCTGTCAGTGGTAGAGCCATTAATCAGGCCTATTAAAACAGCCGGGCGGGTCGCTGTCGACAGGGCATATAATGAAACCTAAGTAAACAGCTGATAATTATGAACTAAAGTGATATGGTACTTCGATTCGCCCCGCCCGGGATGGATTCCGGCCAAGCGCACGATTCAACAGCTATTATGAGTTCATTCAGCTTCAAGCATATTCGAAAGATGGCGGCATGAGTTCCCTCAACAACAAGCGTGTACTGCTGGGCGTAAGCGGCGGTATTGCCGCCTATAAAAGCGCCGAAATCATTCGCCGCCTGCAAGACCAGGGGGCCCAGGTGCGGGTGGTGATGACACCGGCAGCACAGGAATTCATTACCCCTCTGACCCTGCAGGCCCTGTCGGGCAACCCGGTGCATACCGACCTGCTGGACCCGGCCGCAGAAGCGGCAATGGGGCATATCGAACTGGCGCGCTGGGCCGACCTGCTGCTGATTGCCCCGGCCAGTGCGGATTTCATCGCCCGCCTGGCCCAGGGCAAAGGCGACGATTTGCTGACCACGTTATGCCTTGCCCACTCCGCCGCCATCGCGGTGGCGCCGGCCATGAACCAGGCCATGTGGCGCAACCCGGCCACGCAGGACAACCTGGCCGTGCTGCAGCGGCGCGAAGTCGCCATTATCGGCCCCGATGCCGGCGCACAGGCCTGCGGCGATGTCGGCCCCGGCCGGCTGCTGGAGCCGGTGGCGATTGTCGAGCACTGCGCAGACCTGTTCCAGACCGGCAGCCTCGACGGCAAAACCGTGGTAATCACCGCCGGCCCGACCCGCGAAGCACTGGACCCGGTGCGTTTCATCAGCAACCACAGTTCCGGCAAAATGGGCTACGCCCTGGCTGAAGCGGCGCTGGAGGCCGGTGCCACCACCGTGTTGATCAGCGGCCCGACCCACCTGACCCCACCGCATCGCGCCCGGCTCGTCGCTGCCGTCAGCGCCGCAGATATGCACGCCGCCAGCCTCGATGCCCTGCAAAACTGCGACGTGTTTATCGCCACTGCGGCCGTCGCCGATTATCGCCCGAACCAGGTGGCAGAACAGAAAATAAAAAAAACCGACTCGGACTCAATGCTTGTCGAGTTGGTGAAAAACCCCGATATCGTCGCCGCTGTCGCGGCGCACAAGCCAAAACCATTTACCGTAGGCTTTGCCGCCGAAACCGAACAGGTGAGAGAATATGCGCGGGCGAAGCTGCAGCGCAAAAACCTCGACCTGGTGGTGGCAAACGATGTGTCGCAGGCCGATATCGGTTTCAACAGCGACGAAAACGCCGTCACTCTGATCTGGCCCGCGAAAGAGGAAAACCTGCCACAACAGGGAAAACATCAGCTGGCCCGTGAATTGATTAAACGTATTGCCGCACAATTAGCGTAAAATGGCCTTGCAGAATGCGCGCACAGTCTGCCGGTGCGTGCCAATCTTCGAATGTGATTGGCGACAGGCCGGAGAAGACAAGAATACGAGTACTTCACTGATTTTATCAGTATGTTAAGGAACCCAGTGTGGAAGCCCAACCGACATCGCCGGCAAGCGCAAAGAATAAGGCGAAATCACCGGCAGCAGTAAAATCGTCGAGAATGCGCCAAGGCATCATGCTGGCCGCCATACTGTTGATCAATGCCGGTGTCGCTTACTGGGCCTACCACAAATTTATCGTTGTGGCGCAACAGCAGCGACTTACCGAACTCACCCGGGACATCACCCGCCAACAGATCGGCATCGCCGGCGTTCATCTGACACAGTTGCAGGCGAGCATCGACCGCTTTGCCGCGCGCCCGGCGCTGGCCACTGCCATGATCGACAACAACCGGTTGATACTGGAGAACTTTCGCGAGAGTATCGCCAAAACACTGCCGGCGTCGGTGGCCGTGCGCTTTATCCCGCTCAACAGCGCCGAATTCGAATCTGAGGACGGGCTGCCGCTGCGCTTTGCCGAGCTGGATATGATTCACCGCGCCGAAAACCGTTTGCCGGTGTCGCCGGAGGCTGTCAAGGTGGATGGCCGCTGGCTGCTGAATCTGGTCGCACCGGTACCTGCCGACGCCGATCGGGCGGTTGTCGGTACGCTGTTTATCAGCCTCGACAACCGGAGCTTTCAACCCCTGATCACCAAAGCGGAAACCGACCTCGGTAAAACCGAACTGTTGCAGCACTTCAAGCTCGCGCAGCCGCAAACTGTCGTGGCGCTGGGCGAGGGGGATTTAGACTCGAGCTACGAGCTGCCGGTGTCCGCCAGCCACTGGAAAATCCGCTTCACCGCCGGCCCGCTGCTGGCACAGCAGGCCGCGGTCAACCCGCTGCCGTTGATTGCCGCGCTGGTGCTTTTCGCCGCCGCCACTCTGTTTGCCGGCAACCACCTGGCAAAAAGGTTTACCGCTATGCCGCTGGGCCGGCGGCGGGCTGCGGCAGCGGCACAACCGGGCAATGCCGGGCAGATGGCCAACCCGATTCATCAGCAACAGGATATTCTCGATATCGATGTCGCCGACGAAGATCAGGATCTGCTCGGCCTGCAGGAGTCCGCCGCCACTGCCGGCGGCGATCAGAGCCCGCCGCCGGTGGAGGACACACTGGTGAAGGACATTCCGGCGGCAGTGTTTCGCGCCTATGATATCCGCGGCGTGGTGGAAACCGAACTCACCGTGGAACTGGCAGAGTTTATCGGCCGCGCCGTGGCCAGCGAAGCTCTGGACCGCGGCGAGACAAGCCTGGTGGTAGGCCGCGACGGCCGCAGCCACAGTCCGGCCCTGGCCAGACACCTGTTGAAGGGCATTCTCAGCACCGGTTGCAATGCCATCAATATCGGTGTCGTGCCGACACCCGTGCTTTACTACGCCACCTGTGAGATCGGCGCCACCAGCAGCGGAGTGATGGTAACCGCCAGCCACAACCCGGCGCAGTACAACGGTTTTAAACTGGTGCTGGGAGGCGGCGCTCTGGCCGCCGACGATATCCGCCAACTGCGCTCGCGCATCCTGCGCCAGGACTTCCGCAGCGGCCAGGGCAGCGAGACCGAACAGGACATCGCCCGCGACTATATCGAGCGGATCTTTTCCGACGTCGCCCTCGCCGGAGAGGTGTCACTGGTGATCGATGCCGGCAATGGCGCAACCAGCCATGTGGCGCCAGCGCTGTTCGAGGAACTCGGCTGCGACGTCATCCCCCTGCACTGCGAGATAGACGGTACCTTCCCCAATCGCGACCCGGACCCCACGCGGCCGGAAAATCTCACCGGCCTGATCGCCAAAGTGAGCGAGACCGGAGCCGATCTCGGTGTCGCCTTCGATGGCGACGGCGATCGCATCATTGTGGTGACACCGCAGGGAGAAATCATCTGGCCCGATCGCCTGCTGATGTTGTTTGCCAAGGATATCGTCTCGCGCTGCCCCGGAGCAGACGTTGTTTTCGACGTTAAATGCACGCGCCAGTTAAACAGCCTGATCACCAGTTACGGCGGCCGCCCGGTAATGTGGAAATCCGGCCACTCGCATATGAAAGCCAAAATGCTGGAAAGCGACGCCATGCTCGGCGGCGAGTTTTCCGGTCATATTTTTATCAAAGACCGCTGGTACGGATTTGACGACGGCATGTACGCAGCGGCCCGCCTGATCGAGATCATGAGCCTGCGCGATCAGGACCTGGATGCGATTTTTGCCGGTTTCCCGGCACTGCCTGCGACCCCGGAAATCCGCATCGACGTGGACGAGGAGAAAAAGTTCGGCTTAATACGCGCGCTGGTCAGCCAGGCCGACTTCGGGGACGGTAAAATTACCACGGTCGACGGCCTGCGGGTGGACTTTGAAAAAGCCTGGGGCTTGGTGCGCGCCTCCAACACCTCGGCGGCCATTACCCTGCGTTTCGAAGGTGAGGCGCAGCAGGACATTGAACGACTACAACAGTTATTCAAACAGCAATTGCAGAAAGTCGACCCAGGTCTGACGCTGGACTTTTGATTCTGAAGGTTTTTACTTATGTCTCTTTCGCGCGACGCCGCCATGAATATCGCCAGGGTGTTGACCGAAGCGCTGCCCTACATACAACGCTTTACCGGCAAGACTGTGGTGGTAAAATTCGGCGGCAATGCCATGGTCGACGAGCAACTGCAGAGCAGCTTCGCCCGCGATGTGGTATTGATGAAACTGGTGGGTATGAACCCCATTGTGGTACATGGCGGCGGCCCCCAGATCGGCCAGCTGCTGGCAAAGCTGAATATCGAGAGTAGTTTTGTCGACGGCATGCGTGTCACCGACAGCCAGACCATGGATGTGGTTGAAATGGTTCTGGGCGCTACGGTCAACAAGCAGATTGTCAATCTCATCAACCGCAACGGCGGGCAGGCCATCGGTATTACCGGCAAAGACGGCCAGCTGATCCGCGCCAGAAAACTCTCTGTCAGCCGCCAGACTCCGGGCATGAAGGCCACCGAGATTATCGACATCGGCCACGTCGGGGAAGTGCGCTCGATCAATACCGCCGTTATCGATATGTTAATCAACAGCCATTTTATTCCGGTTATCGCGCCGATCGGGGTCGGTGAAGACGGCATGTCATACAATATCAACGCCGACCTGGTGGCCGGTAAAATCGCCGAAGTGGTGCAGGCCGAAAAGCTGGTGCTGCTGACCAACGTCGGCGGCCTGCGGGACAAGCAGGGCGAGGTGCTGACGGGATTGACCACACAACAGGTCGACAAGTTGATAGCGGACGGTACGATTTACGGCGGCATGTTACCCAAAATTCGCTGTGCACTGGATGCAGTAAAGTCGGGAGTGGCCAGCGCGCACATTATCGACGGCCGGGTCGCAAACGCCGTACTGTTGGAAATCTTTACAGATGCCGGCGTCGGAAGTCTGATCAGTAACCGGCATTAGCCCGAGCCCCGGCCAGAGCCGGGCCGGCCGCCGTTTTTACCGCAAGTCGCCGCCTGCACCGACACCGGGCGCAAGTACTTTTTTCCGCATAAATTCCCTAATTATCTGCTGTGCTTATTGAAGCTGTCAGAATATATGGATAGGATAGACCGCTTAGCTGAGCTATTGCGTGGGGCAGGCCGGTGGCGCTGGTGCGCCTACCTAGGGTTTTGGTTCAGGGGTTTTGATTCAGAGGTTTTGACGGGGCGCCACACCAGTGGAGGTTGTATACGCCCCCCCGGTTGCCAAAAAGCGGTCAATACATCGGCCCTAAAAAACAGTTGCACAAGCGGTTGCATAAACACCTGCACGGTGACAATCAATGCCTACCTTAATTCCGCGCTCACCATACACCAATTCGTTGTGAGTCAATCCGCAGGCCACCAATAATAAATCATGAATAAAGCGAGTAATAAGGTTTCCCGCCGCCAGCAAATTCTCGAAGCTCTAGCGCATATGTTGGAGGCCTGTCCCGGAGCGCGCATCACCACTGCGGCGCTGGCGAAACAGGTCGGTGTCTCCGAAGCGGCTCTTTACCGGCATTTTCCCAGCAAGTCGAAAATGTTCGAAGGACTTATTGAGTTTATTGAAGATACGATTTTTTCTCGCATCAGTTTGATCATGTCGGAAGAGCCCGCAGCCCTGGAACGCTGTCAAAAGATACTGTACTTGTTGCTGACATTTACCGAACGCAACCCCGGCATTACCCGCATCCTCACCGGCGACGCCCTGGCGGGAGAAACCGAGCGCCTGCGCAACCGGGTGATGCAGTTTTTCGACCGGCTGGAAACCCAGATAAAGCAGATCCTGCGGGAGGCGGAAATCCGCGAGGGCGTGCGCCCGAGCCTGCCGATCACAGCGGCCGCCAGCCTGCTGATGGCCTGCGCCGAAGGGCGCATCGCACAGTTTGTGCGCAGCGAATTCAACCGGCGCCCGACGGAACACTGGGAGGACCAGTGGCCGGTATTGGTACAGGGCTTCCTGCGCGAGGAACTGCAGCCACTCAGCTGACACCGGGCCAGGCTCGATGCATTGCGGGAAAAACCTTTAGCAAGGCAGGGTGCCAGCAACCGCGTTTGCCGCCAGCGCAAAACCTGTTTGTCACCGCCACAAACAGTGCGCGATCGCTGAAAAAATAAAGGCAGGGACAGCGGCGCGGATGGGTTTCCGTACAGACGCTAATTGGTTGCAATCTCTCTGAAGCGCGCTATATCGCGGTCATATCTGGCCGCCACCTCACCATACTCTTCGCGCCGCTGCAGCACCTGGGTTTCAGTGTTTTCCAGTTCCAGCTTCAGATTGCGAATATTGGTCAACAGCGCCTCGGGAATATTGCGCCCGGCGCGCTCCAGGTCGGCGGCCCGGGACTGCTGTACCGCAAGCTCACTGCGCAGGCCACTGATATTACTGCGCAGCAGCGACATATTGGCATCGAGTTGCGACAGCTTGCGCTTCTTCGCCGCCTCGATATCGAGCACCGAGCTGTAGCGCCGGCGCAGCGAGTCGTCCCATTGAGCCCGGGCCTCCTCGGCCAGGCGCTGCTGCTCCAGCCGCTCGGCCTCCTCCCTGGAAACGGAGGGTTTGACCACCTTCACCACCTCCCCCGAGGCGGTGACGACTTCATAGCCTTTTTGCACATAGTCGGGCGGGATGGTGTGATTGAGCACTTTTACGCCCTGCTCGTTGGTGTAGCGATAGAACAGCTTTTCGGCCTGGGCCGGCGCCGCCGCGACGGCCAGTATGATCCACGCCAGCACCCGCGCTGCGGCTTGTGGCGGCATTGTTTTCGCCATGACGATCTTGCTTACACGATAGACGGCATTCACCGCTGCACCCAAATCAACTGGCGGGCGCGCCATGTCCCATTTAGCCAACGCCATAAGTCTCCCGATATATGCGTATCTTCTCCACATTGTCAGCCTGGTCGGGCTGATCTTCAAGATAGGTGATAATATCGTTGAGATCGACGATGCTGATCACCGGAATCCCGTACTCACGCTCCACCTCCTGAGTAGCCGACTCCCGCCCGCTGCCCCTCTCCTGGCGATTTAGACCGATAAGCACCGCCGCGGGTTCAGCACCGGCAGCAGAAATAATGGACATCACTTCACGCACGGCAGTTCCGGCGGTAATGACATCATCGACTATCAACACGCGCCCGCGCAGAGCCGCGCCGACGGTATTGCCGCCCTCGCCGTGGTCTTTGGCTTCCTTGCGATTGAAGCAATAGGGCCGATCACAGTCGTAGTGATCGGCCAGCGCCACCGCCGTTACCGCGGCCAGCGGGATGCCTTTGTACGCCGGCCCGAACACCAGGTCGAAAGCTACACCCGCATCGCGAATGGCAGCGGCGTAATAGCGCCCCAACTGCGCCAGGGCCGAGCCCGTCTGGAAGTGACCCGCATTGAAAAAATAGGGGCTGGTGCGACCCGATTTCAGCGTAAATTCACCAAAACGCAGGGCCTGGTGGCGAATTGCCAGCTGGATAAAATCGCGCCGGTAATGATGCATGTCAACATTCCGTCAATAATTTCTCTGAAGGCCTTTCGGCATATATCTCCGGTTGTAATATCGAGCGCGGCGCCACCGGCTGTCGAGCCCGGGAGTTATAACCAGAAGTTACAAGCCCAGCATGGGGAGCCTAGTTGAAACCGGGTAAACAAGCAGTGATAAACATCACTAATCATTTGCCTATATTGTCCGAATTGTCCGAAGCCAGGCGGTGCCGGCTACCTGGAGACACTAACTCGAGGACACTAACTAAAGTAACTTTATACACATGCCATTACTAACAAAAAGGCATAAAGCCCGGTATCATACACAGTCCGCTACTAAGGGGCTAATATGAGAATCATCAGTCTCAGCGTCGATGGTATCCATCAGGCCGTTCAGCGCGGCCTTTTTGATTGGATCGCCAATCAGGACGCGGACATTATCTGCCTCCAGGACTTGCGCGCCTTGGAGTATGAACTCGACGACGCGGTGTTTCACCCGTCGGGCTACAATGCTTACTTTTTTGACTCCGGCAAGCCGCACCACAACGGTGTCGCCATCTACAGCCGCTATCAACCGAAGGCGCTGATCTACGGCATGGGCTTCTCCAGCAATGTCGATATGGACGGCCGTTACCTGCAGGCTGACTTCGACAGACTCAGTGTCGGTTCACTGCTGGCGCCCAGCGCCTACGAGCAGGCGCAGCCGCAACAGGCTCAGGAGATCAAAGACCGCTTTTTCGACGACTTTCAGGCGCATTTGCATAAAATCACCCGCAAGCGCCGCGAGTACATCTTCTGCGGCAACTGGGCCACGGCCCACGGCCGCCAGGATGTACAAAACTGGCCGGAATACCGCCAGACTTCAGGCAGCCTGCCACACGAACAAAAGTGGATGGACCAGTTGTTTACCCAACTGGGTTACAGCGATGCCTTCCGCCGCGTGGTCAAGGACGGCGACGAATACACTTGGTGGCCCAGCAACGAGGTCGGCAAGGGAGACGGCTGGCGCATCGACTACCAGGTGATTTCAACGGCCTTGCGCAACCGTGTCGAGCATGGCGCCATCTACAAAAACCAGGTTTTCTCCAGCCATCTTCCGGTCATCATCGACTACGATATAGAGTTGTAAAAGTCTACGGCTGGCAGCATACAGCTTGCGGCTGATCAGATGACACCTCGGTGAGCTGTATGCTGTCAACCTATCCCCAAGGCCTCGCGCTGCAGTTCGATCAAACGGCTGACGCCCTGCTTCGCCAGCGCAAACATGGTGGCGAACTCGGCTTCGCTGAAGGGGTCGGCCTCGGCCGTGCCCTGAATTTCGACAATGCCGCCGTTCTGCGCCATGACAATATTCATATCGGTCTCGGCGTTGGAGTCTTCCAGGTAGTCCAGATCCAGCACCGGCTCTCCCTGATAAATGCCCACTGATACCGAGGCAACCAGGCCCAGCAGGGGGTCGGCTTTGACCAGCTTGTCACGCTTCATCACCGCAATCGCATCCGCCAGCGCGACACAGGCGCCGCTGATGGCGGCAGTGCGGGTACCGCCGTCCGCCTGGATGACATCGCAGTCGATAGTGACGGTGTTCTCCCCCAGCGCCTCGAGATCCACCGCGGCGCGCAGGGAGCGTCCGATCAGGCGCTGAATCTCCACTGTGCGCCCCCCCTGCTTGCCGCGGGCCGCCTCGCGGCTCATGCGCGAGCCGGTGGAGCGCGGCAACATCCCGTATTCTGCCGTCACCCAGCCGCGGCCCTCGCCGCGCAGGAAGCGCGGTACACTGTTATCCACGCTGGCCGTACAGATCACCCTGGTATCACCGAACTCCACCAGCACCGACCCCTCCGCGTGCTTGGTGTAGTGGCGGGTGATACGTATATCTCGCAGTTGATCGTTGGCGCGGCCGCTGGGTCGTTGCATAGTGATTCCTGTCGGGTAGAACAAAAGGGCGGCTGATTATACCCCAAGCCGTGGGGGGAATATGTCGGCGCTGACGCCGGAAAAGCTGTGATACCATTATTGGCGGCAAATGCATTTGCCAGATCGGCCGCTAACGCCATACTTTATTGCATCGACAGGCAGGGCTCATCGATAAGCAAAGTCGGCCGGCAGCCCCCGGCGACAGGTAAGGTCCGCCGGCAAGTCGATAAACACAACCAGCGACCAATAATTAAAACAGGATCAGCAGTATGCCGCGCAGTATGACCGGGTTCGCCCGACTGGAAGCCAAACACCCCTGGGGCACCCTGGTATGGGAAATGCGCAGCGTCAACCATCGCTACCTGGAACCGCAGTTTCGCCTGCCAGAGACCCTGCGGGCGCTGGAGCCGCAGCTGCGCGATTGCGTGCGGCGGCAACTGCAGCGCGGCAAGCTGGAGGCCTCGCTGAATATACAGCACCAGGAAGCCCCGGAGCAGGAACTCGCCATCAACCTCCCGCTGGCCCACCAGGTCAGCAACGCGGCACACCAGATCAATGACCTGCTGACTGATCCGGCACCGGTCAGCGCCCTGGAAATACTGCGCTGGCCGGGGATCATCAGCGGCCGGGAAACCGATCCGCAAACCGTCGAAAACGCCGCGCTGGCGCTGTTTGAGAGCTGCATCGAGCAGCTGGTCGGCAACCGCCGGCGCGAGGGCGGGGAACTGAGCCAGTTCATCCGGCAACGCCTCGACGCCATCGCCGAGCAGGTGGCACTGGTGCGCGGGCGTATGCCCGACATCCTGCAGGCGCAGCAGGATAAGCTCGAGGCCAGGCTGCGGGCGCTCAAGGCCGAGCTGGATCGCGACCGGCTGGAACAGGAAATGGTCTATCTGGCGCAGAAAGCCGATGTGGCTGAGGAACTCGACCGCTTAGACACCCACCTGGCGGAGGTCCGGCGCACGCTCGCCCAGAGCGGCGCCATTGGCCGGCGGCTGGACTTTCTGATGCAGGAACTCAATCGCGAGGCCAATACCCTGTCCTCGAAATCGCTGGTCGGCGAGACCACACAGGCCGCGGTGGAACTCAAAGTATTGATTGAGCAAATGCGCGAACAAATCCAGAATATCGAATAAACCACTCCATTGACTGCAAAACACAGGTCGTACTAGGTACCGTTATATGAGCAGCCGCGGCACTCTGTTTACCGTATCCGCCCCCTCCGGCGCCGGCAAAACCAGCCTGGTCAAGGCGCTGGTGGAAACCATGCCCAAGGTTCAGGTCTCTGTTTCCCACACCACTCGCGCCATGCGCCCCGGCGAGGTCGACGGCAGCAATTATCACTTTGTCGGCCGCGAGCAGTTCATGCGGATGTTGGAGCAGGGTCTGTTCCTGGAGCAGGCCGAGGTTTACGGCAACTGCTACGGCACCTCGAAAACCTGGGTTGAGCAGACCCTGGCACAGGGGCTGGACGTGATCCTGGAAATCGACTGGCAGGGCGCACAGCAGGTGCGCCGGCAGATACCCGCGGCGGTGGGCGTATTCATCCTGCCGCCGTCGCGCCAGACCCTGCACCAGCGGCTGACCGGGCGCGGCCAGGACAAGGCCGATATCATCGAGCGGCGCATGCGCCAGGCAATCGATGAAATGTCCCACTACGTCGAAGCCGACTACCTGATCATCAACGACCACTTCGACACCGCCCTGGCACAGTTCAAGGCTGTGATCGCGGCCCAGGCGCTGACCCTGGACAAGCAGCGCCACAGGCACCAACAATTGCTGATCGAGCTATTGTCCTAGCTGTTCAATTTGCGTACACTGGCCGACTTTTTAAATCTGGCGCATAATTCGGGTACGCCCGCTCGCTTGCCGCCTGTCTACTCACCAAATGTGGAGCCCCCTATGGCGCGTATTACCGTTGAAGACTGTCTGGATCATGTGGACAACCGTTTCGAACTCGTGATCGTGGGCAGCAAACGCGCCCGCCAGATTGCCGTTGGCGGCCGCGAGCCGATGGTGGCCGAAGAGAACGACAAGCCCACCGTGATCGCCCTGCGCGAGATCGAGCAGGGTCTGATCGATACCAGCATTCTGACCCAGGTCGACGAGGACCAGGAAGAGATCAGCCTGCCGGAACCCCAGCCCGAACAGTAGCCACACCGACGGAGGAACCTGTTGCAAACCATCGACGCGCTCAGCCACCGGCTTTCCTCCTATCTCGAACCCCCGCAGATCAATGTGGTGCGGCGGGCCTACTACTATGCCGACCAGGCCCACTACGGGCAGACCCGCCGCAGTGGGGAGCCCTATATCACCCACCCGCTGGCGGTGGCCAACGTGCTGGCAAATATGCATATGGATCACCAGAGCCTGGCGGCGGCCATGCTGCACGACGTGATCGAGGACACCGGCATCAGCAAGCAGGCGCTGACCGATCAATTCGGCGACACGGTGGCAGAGCTGGTGGACGGGGTCAGCAAGCTGACCCAGATCGAGTTTGAATCCCAGGCGGAAAAGCAGGCGGAAAACTTCCAGAAGATGGCCCTGGCCATGGCCCGCGATATCCGCGTCATTCTGGTGAAGCTGGCCGACCGGCTGCACAATATGCGCACCCTCGGCGCGCTGGCTGCGGAAAAGAAGCGCCGCATTGCCAAAGAGACGCTGGAGATCTACGCCCCGATCGCCAATCGCCTGGGTATGAACGATATGCGGGTGGAATTCGAGGACCGCGGCTTTTCCGCCATGTACCCGCTGCGTACCCAGCGCCTGCAGGCGGCACTGAAGACAGCGCGCGGCAACCGCAAGGAGCTGGTAGAAAAAATTCAACAGGCGCTCGAACTGCGGCTCGAACGCGAGGGTATCACCGCGCTGATCATCGGCCGTGAAAAACACCTGTTCAGTATTTATCAAAAAATGCGCATGAAGAAAAAGTCGTTCAAGGAAATCATGGACGTCTATGCCTTCCGCATCATTGTTCACAACGTCGACACCTGCTACCGCGTACTGGGCGCCATTCACAACCTCTACAAGCCCATTGTCAACGAATTCAAGGACTATATCGCCATTCCCAAGGCCAACGGCTACCAGTCGCTGCACACCGTGCTGCTGGGCATGCACGGCGTGCCGATCGAAGTGCAGATCCGCACCAAGGAAATGGACGAGATGGCCAACAACGGCATTGCCGCACACTGGCTCTACAAGTCCGACAGCAGCGCCGCCTCGGTCGCCAGCCATACCCGCGCACGCCAGTGGGTGCAGGGCCTGCTGGAAATCCAGCAGCGCGCCGGCAACTCGCTGGAGTTTATCGAAAACGTCAAGATCGATCTGTTCCCGGACGAGGTCTACGTCTTCACCCCCAAGGGCAATATCGTCGAACTGCCCTCCGGCGCCACCCCGGTGGATTTCGCCTACGCCGTGCACACCGATGTCGGCAACAGCTGCGTCGCCTGCCGCATCAACGAACGCCTGGCGCCGTTGTCGCAGCCGCTGCAGAGTGGTCAGAAAGTCACCATCATCACCGCCCCCGGCGCCCAGCCCAACCCTAACTGGCTCGACTTCGTCACCTCCGGCAAAGCCCGCAGCGCCATCCGCCACTTTCTGAAAAACCAGCGCCACCACGAATCGATTGAGCTGGGGCGGCGCATGCTCAACCGCGCCCTGAGCGGCAGCGGCACCAGCCTCGATAAACTCAGCGAGGAGCAGACTGCAGACCTGCTGCGCGAGACCCATGTCACATCACTGGAGAACCTGCTGGAGGACATCGGTCTCGGCAATCGCATTGCCCATGCCGTAGCAAAACTGTTGAAACCCGAAGACCAGGAGGACAGCGGCCAGTCGACCAATATTTACTCACCGCTGATGATCGACTCCGCCGAGGGCCTGATGATCAGCTTTGCGCGCTGTTGCCGCCCGATACCCGGCGACCCGATTATCGGTCATGTCAGCGCCGGCAAGGGCCTGGTGGTGCATCAGGACACCTGCCGCAATGTCGGCGATCTGCGCAGCAACCCGGAAAAAATCAGCCAGGTCAACTGGGCCCCTACGGTCACCGGTGAATTTCTGGTAGACGTGCGCGTCGAAGTGGAATCCGAGCGCGGCATCATTGCCAGCCTCGCCACCCGCATCACCGAGCTGGGCGCCAATATCGAGCAGATCAATGTCGACGAGCGCGATGCTCACAACAGCGTCATCAACCTGTGCATCGGCGTTACCAACCGCATCCACCTGGCCAGCATCATGCGCCGCATTCGCAGTATGCACTCGGTAATCCGCATCAATCGGAGTAAGAACTAGTTGCTAGTAACTAGTTACTAGTTGCTGTATCCAGAGGCGGGTAGCGAGTAAACTACTGGCGACTAGAAACTAGCGACTAGAGACTCAGCCAATGACCAATAAGGCCATCATTCACACCGACAAAGCGCCGGCCGCGATCGGCCCCTATTCCCAGGCAGTCAAGGTCAACAATACGATCTACCTGTCTGGCCAGATTCCCCTCGACCCGGAAACCATGCAACTGGTGGACGGCGATTTCACTGCGCAGGCACAGCAGATGTTCAAGAACCTGCGCGCAGTTTGCGAGGCAGCCAACGGCAGCCTCGAACATGTGGTGAAACTGAATATTTTCCTCACCGATCTCGGCAACTTTGCCGTGGTCAACGATATTATGTCGGAGCATTTCACCGAACCCTATCCGGCCCGCGCCGCCATCGGGGTAAAGGAGCTGCCCAAGGGCGCGCAGATCGAAGCGGACGCCATCATGGTGATTTGAGGCGGTAGCCGCTGCGGTAACTGGGATGCAAAAACCGGTAGCCGCTGGCCAGCAGGCGCTTGTTGCTGCAGCGCTTGCCGGTGGCGGCGCGGGCGGGCGCACCCTCTGCCCGCTGCGCAGCGGTACCGGCCTGCAGGTGCCCCTCGGGCAGCTGCAGCTGGGCCGCCAGCCACTGCTTGACTTCCCATAGCGGCGCCGGCTCGCAGTCGCTGGCCAGGTACAGTGGCGCCAGCGCCTGCCCCCGGCGGCTGATTTCGATCAGATGGGCGAGAACCCCGGCGCAATCGTCGGCGTGAATACGGTTGCTGTAGTGAGCCGGCTGCTTCGGTGTGCCGACACCGTCCCTGACCTGCTGAATCAAATAGGGGCGAGCCCGGCCGTAGATGCCCGAAAAGCGCACCACACAGCCACCCAGTTCGGTGTCGAGCAACAGCTGCTCGGCCTGCAGCAGGCGCCGGCCGTTGAAGGCGCGGGGCTCGGTGGCCGAGCTTTCATCCACCCATTCACCCGCGTTGTGGCCGTAGACACTGGTACTCGATACAAAGATCAGCAGCCGCGGCCGCTGCGCCCGGCGCTCCAGCCCGCCCACCAGTGCCTGCATGGGCGCCACATAGGCGCGCCGATAACCTTCGTCGTCGCGCTGATCCGGTGTCAGCGTCACCACAATGACATCGTAGGTGCGGCGCTCGAGCAGCTCCGCCGCCACCCCTGTATCGCTGATGTCGCCGCGCAGCGCCTGTATTGGCGCCGGCAGCGCCCTGTGGCTGCGACACAGGCCGTAAATCGTGTAAGCCGATGTATCGAGGCGCAGCGCCAGTCGCCCGCCCAGATCGCCGCAGCCGACTATCAATAAATTTTGTTTAACCAAACTGAAATATCTCCGTAATATTCGCCGCTGAGCAGCGCCACAAGTACAGCAGTGGCACTTGAAAATAGCGGCGGGCAACGCCAGTGCAAATTAAAAGATTGAAATATACCGCCACTCCTTGCTAACTTGCAGAATTCGATAACCGTAAGGAGATAGATGCCAACTGCGGGAAACTCGCGCCGCTGCCAATCCCGCCACCTGGAAGGCCCAGTCATTATGACGCTTACCGAATTGCGCTATATCGTTACTCTCGCCCAGGAGCAGCACTTTGGCCGTGCTGCCGAGCGCTGTTTCGTGTCGCAACCGACGCTCAGTATCGCGGTAAAAAAACTCGAGGACGAACTCGGTGTGGCCCTGTTCGAGCGCTCCAAGACCCGGGTACAACCGACACCGCTGGGTGAAAAAATCGTCAACCAGGCGCAGCTGGTGCTGGAACAGACCTCCATCATCAAAGACCTTGCCAGCGCTGGCAAGGACCAGCTCAGCAGCCCGCTGAAGGTGGGTGCCATCTTCACCATCGGCCCCTACCTGTTCCCCCATTTTATTCCCGAACTGCAGTCGATGGCACGCAATATGGCGCTGTTTGTCGAAGAGGGTTATACCGCAACACTGCGCAAACGGCTGCGCAAAGGCGAGTTGGACGCCATTATCATCGCCCTGCCGTTTACCGAGGCCGATGTCGTCACCCAGCCGCTCTACGACGAGCCCTTCGTGGTCCTGATGACCCACGACCACCCTCTGGCCCGGCAGGCAAATGTGCGCCCCGACGACCTCAACGAGCACAATGTACTGCTGCTGGGCGAGGGTCACTGCTTCCGCGACCAGGTACTGGAGGCCTGCCCGAACCTGCAACCGTCCCTGGACGGCGTCACCGTCGGCATCCGCACCGCGGCCGAAGGCAGCTCGCTGGAAACACTGCGCCATATGGTGGCCTCCGGGCTGGGTATCACCGTGCTGCCGATTTCGGCGGCCGGCGCCGCCCGCTATGCACCCAACCTGCTGGTCACCCGCCCGTTTGCCGACCCCAGTCCCTCGCGCACGGTCGCCCTGGCCTGGCGCGCCAGCTTTCCGCGGCACAAGGCCATCGACGTGCTGCGCACTGCCATCAACCAGTGCCAGCTCGGCGAAAGCACCTGAGGCCCAGGCCCGCAACCCGGCACTGTCATGCCCGCCAGCCACCCAGCCAACGCACCGACCCTGGATCGCATAGACGTTACCGCGCTCAAGGGAGTCGGCACGCAGCTGGCGGCAAAACTGGCCAAACTGGGCATTGCCAGCCTCCAGGACCTGCTGTTTCACCTGCCGCTGCGCTATATGGACCGCACCCGCATAACCCCGATCGGCGCATTGCAGCCCCATAGCAATGTGGTCATAGAGGGCGAGATAAAAGCGGTGGACGTGGTCTACGGGCGCCGCCGCAGCCTGATGTGCCGCCTGCAGGACGGCAGCGGCACGGTGACGCTGCGTTTCTATCACTTCAGCGGCGCCCAGAAGCAGCGCCTGCAGGCCGGTGTGCAACTGCGCTGCTTCGGCGAAACGCGCCGCGGCGCCTCCGGCCTGGAACTCTACCACCCGGAATACGACCTGCTCGAACAGGCCCGGCCGCTGCCGCTGGCGCAGCACCTGACGCCGGTATATCCGGTCACCGAAGGCATCACCCAGCAGCGCCTGCGAGCCCTGACCCGGCAAGTGCTGGCGCTGCTCAGTCCGCACAATCTGCGCGAGTTGTTGCCGCCCGACCTGCGGCGCCGGCTCAACCAGGCCCCCCTGGAAGAGGCGCTGCGCTATCTGCACCAGCCGCCGGCAGATGCCCCGGTCGCCGATCTGCTCGAAGGTACTCACCCATACCAGCAGCGTCTCGCCTTTGAAGAACTGCTGGCCCACCAGCTGAGCCTGTGGCGGGTAAGACAGGAAATACAGGCCGAGGGAGCACCGCCGCTGCCGGCCCGGGGGCAACTGAGCGAGCAGTTTCTGCAACAGCTGGGTTTTCAGCTGACCGCAGCCCAGCGGCGTGTTGTCGGCGAAATCTGCGCCGATATCAGTCGCCCGGTACCGATGCTGCGGCTGGTACAGGGCGATGTGGGCTCCGGCAAGACAGTAGTGGCGGCCCTGGCGGCGCTGCAGGCGGTTGCCAACGGCTACCAGGCGGCGGTGATGGCGCCCACGGAAATACTGGCCGAACAGCACCGCCGCAGTTTCTGCGAGTGGCTGCAGCCCCTGGGTATCGATACCGCCTGGCTGAGCGGGCGGCAGAGGGCCGCACAGCGGCGCGAACAGGCCGAGCGTATAGCATCGGGGGCCGCCAGGGTGATTATCGGCACCCACGCCCTGTTTCAGGAGGGTGTGGCTTTCGCCGATCTGGGCCTGGTAGTTATCGACGAACAGCACCGTTTCGG
>JANQMH010000037.1 GCA_028280195.1 Exilibacterium sp. | reverse complement strand
CCGCCGTAAACCCATCCGTGGGGGCTTCACGCCAGCATCCCTGCTGGCGAGAGTCTCGAACCCCAGACCCTGACCGGGTTAGGGCCTACCACCGCGGTTTCAACAATATCTGTTAACAACGCTGGAAGTAGGTCCGCCGCTGGGTAGGGCTTGCAGAAACTCTCGCCAGCAGGGATGCTGGTGAGAAGTCTACAAGGGTGTAGCGGGAAAAAGCGAGGCACCGCTTCGCCCCGCGGAACGCCCGAAATCTGTGATTTCGGGCTTGGGCCCGCTTGCGGAGGTTGACGACGTGTTTCTGCAAGCCCTACCCAGCGGCGGACCGATTCATTAGCACCGCTTTGCGTAAGTCAGCGCCATTCGGCCCATAGTCTCGCACAGTCTCACCCCGCCTCTTGGGCTGTGCCCAGTGGCGGTGCTTCGATCAGCAGTACCTGGCAATCGGCGAGGCCCGCGCGCAGCTTTTTCACCTCGGCATAGGCCGGTGACTGCCAGAATTCCAGGGCCGCCGCTTTATCGGGCCACTCGGAGATCACCGCGGACGCCCCCTCGCCGAAATCGCCCTCCAGCAGGGTCGCGCCCGGGGCGCGCAGGACATAGCGTCCACCCATTTGCGCCACCAGTGCCGCGGCAGCCTTGCCGTAACCCTCGAGAAAGCGATCCCGATCGGCGATTTTGGCAATCACAATCATATAGGCAGCCATGGAGACTCCTTCATGAGAATTGTTATTTAATTATGTTATTATAGTTTTATGGCGGCGGGGATAAAAGCATGCGGTGAGTGCCTATCGAGCGCAGGGTGATAACGCCGGATTGTCCCGGTCGCGGTGGACCCGATATCTGCTCCCATCGGGCGGGCACTGTCGATAGAACTACAATGGTAGGCCTCAAACGGGCTTGTCGGGTGCGCTTCGAGACTCTCGACAGCAGGGATGCTGGCGTGAAGCCCCCACGGATGGGTTTACGGCGGGTCTCGAAGCGCACCCGACAAGCCCGTTTGAGGCCGGATCGATTAGCACTGCTCTGCTCAAGCCATTACTTACCACCCGGCGCCGACCGGGACAACTAACTCCCGGCCTGCTTAAACGGCAGATACTCGCACGCAGAGGCCATATACTGCTCTACCGAACTGGTCTCGCGCCGCAGAAAGTCCTCGATGGCGGCGCGAAAGCGTTCATCGGCAATCCAGTGATTGGACCAGGTGGGAACCGGGGTGAAGCCGCGCTGGATTTTATGCTCGCCCTGGGCGCCCGGGTCGAAGCGCTGCAGGCCCTGGGCAATGGCATAGTCGATGCCCTGGTAGTAACAGGCCTCGAAATGCAGCGTATCGAATTCCGCGCGACAGCCCCAATAGCGCCCGTAGAGTGTATCGCTGTCGCGGAAATTCAATGCCGCCGCCACCAGTTCGCCGTGATATCTCGCCATCACCATCACCATGCTCTCCGGCATGCTGGCGGCGAGAGCGGGGAAAAACTCCGGGCCCAGGTACCCCTGGCGGCCGCTGCGTTTGAAATAGGTCAGGTGGTAGAACTCGTAAAAATGGCGCCACTCCTGCTCGCTGAGTTCGCCGCCGAGGCGCACTTCCAGCTCGATATTCTGCTCGCGCACCCGGCGGCGCTCGCGCTTGAGGCTTTTGCGCTTGCGGGAATTGAAGCTCGACAGAAAATCGTCAAAGCTCTGGTAGCCGCGATTGAACCAGTGAAACTGGCAGCCGAGCCGGCGGCTGAACTGGTATTGCTGCAACTGCGTTGACAGCTGCGCTTCGGGAAACAGGCAGTGCCAGGAGGAGGCGCGCAGCTGCTCGGCGTGCTGGCGCAGGGCGTCGAACAGATGCGCATGGACCCGCTCCCGATCCGCCCCGGGGAGGATGCCCAGCCGCGGGCCGGTGGCCGGCGTAAAAGGAATGGCGGTGACCAGCTTGGGGTAGTAGCGCAGGCCGCTGCGCTGGTAGGCGTCGGCCCAGGCCCAGTCGAAAACGTATTCGCCGTAGGAATGGCTTTTCTCAAACAGTGGCAGCGCCGCTAGCAGCCGTTGCTTTTGCCACAGCAGCAGGTGGCAGGGCCGCCAGCCGGTATCGGCGCCGGTGCTGCCACTGTGTTCCAGGGCGGTCAGGAACGCGTGCCGGGTAAACGGGTAGTCGGTCTGCCACAAGGCATTCCATTGCTGTGGCGATACAGCGCTTATCGAGGCAATAAATTCGGCTTTCATGGCCGCCTGCTGTAATCCGGGCACGGTGTGGGGAATCAACCGGTGCGGCTGTGCAGAGGAGTTACATTATCGGCGCTGTTGCGCACCACGCGCCCCGGTGGAAAGCGGCAGAAAAAGACGCTGCCCTGCCCCGGCTGACTCTCGATCTGCAGCTGTGCATCGTGGCGCACCAGCGCGTGCTTGACGATGGCCAGCCCCAGACCGGTGCCGCCGGAGGCATTCGAGCGGCTGCTGTCGACGCGGTAAAAACGCTCGGTCAGGCGCGGGATATGGATCGGGTCGATACCTACTCCCTCGTCGGTGACAGAAAAGTGCGCGCCGTTGTCGTCGGTCCAGAAATCGATATTGATACTGCTGCCGGGGGGCGAGTATTTGATGGCATTGAACACCAGGTTGGAAAACGCGCTGCGCAATTCCTTTTCACTGCCGTGCAGATAGGAATTGGACTCACAGTTGAGGGTCAGGCGGTGATCTCTTTCGCCGCTGAAGGCATCGGCATCGGCCTTGATCATCAACAGCAGCGGCTCGATGGCGATGCAGCGCTGGTCGCGTTCGGGATCGTCGGTCTCCAGCGTCGACAGGGTGATCAGGTCGTTGATCAAGGCGGTCATGCGCTCACTCTGCTGCTGCATCTGGGTCAGCGCCTTCTGCCATACCGGTGACAGATCCTCATTGTCGCCGAGGGTCTCCAGATAACCGCGAATGACCGTCAGCGGCGTGCGCAGTTCGTGAGAGACATTGGCGACGAAGTCCTTGCGCATGGCCTCGAGGCGGTAGAGGCGGGTGACATCACGCACCACCAGCAGCCGCTCGCCCTGGCCGAAACTGTTGATCTGGCACTGCAGGCGCTTGTCGTTTTCCCCCGCCGCGGGCAGATCCACCGGCAGGCGGTAGTCGCCGGATTCAAAGTAACCGATAAATCGCGGGTTGCGGATATAGTTGACCAGCGGGTGCCCGGCGTCCTGTTGCTGCAGCCCCAGCAACAGTTCGGCAGACTTGTTCCACCACTCGATATTGCCGCGCGCATCGACCACCACCACGCCGTCGGCGAAAGCGGCGGTGGTTTCCTGCATGCGTGCTATGACTTGCTGCAGGCGGCGCTTTTCCTTGCGGTGGCGCTGTTGCTGGCGATAGATGTTGTCGAGAATATCACCCCAGACGCCGCTGGCCTCCGGTGGCGCCTGCGATCGCTTGCGGCCGGCGCTGAGCCAGCGGTCGAGGCGCCGGATCTGCCAGAAGGTCCAGGCGATATAGAGGCCGCCGCCGAGCGCCAGCGTCCAGGCCAGCTGGCCGCTGACCAGGCCCGACACCAGACAGATGGCGGCGTAAATAGTGATGCGCCGAATTTCGGCGGAATATCCCGTAAGCAATGCTGTAACTACCCCTCAAAGCGCGTCTCTCAAAGCGCGGCGCCAGGTTGTCAGACTGCGGCTTAACGCGCACCCAGTCAATAATAATAGCATTTGTGCGGGACTATATATCTGCGGCGTTAACATCCCGGTTGTAAAGCGGGCGCCGGGCCGCCGCTCAGGCGCGTATGGACACCTTGGTGGAAAACCGGTAGCCGGCGCCGCGCACCGTCTGAATATAGCGGTCGTGGCCCTCGTGGGTCAGCGCCTTGCGCAGGCGGCGGATATGCACATCCACAGTGCGCTCCTCGACATAGACATTGCCGCCCCAGACGTGGTCCAGCAGCTGGCTGCGGCTGTAGACACGCTCCTGGTGAGTGAGAAAGAACTCCAGCAGGCGGTACTCGGTGGGGCCCATCTGTACCGGCTGGTCGTCGATGGTGACGCGGTGGCTGGTGGGGTCCAGGCACAGACTGTCGACCACAATAGGCGAGTTGTCGGTGGTATTGTCGGTGCGGCGCAGCACCGCCTTGAGGCGCGCCACCAGCTCCCTGGGGGAAAACGGTTTGGTGATATAGTCATCGGCGCCCACTTCCAGCCCCTGGATCTTGTTGTCCTCCTCGCCCTTGGCGGTCAGCATGATGATGGGGATTTCCGAGGTCACATCCTCGCGCTTCAGTCGCCGGGCCAGTTCGATGCCACTGGTGCCGGGCAGCATCCAGTCCAGCAGGATCAGATCCGGCTTCTCGTCGATGATCAGGCTGTGGGCCTGCTGGGCATCCTCTGCTTCGAGACAGTTGTATTCCGCCATTTCCAGGGCGACGCGCAACATGTCTCTTATCGGCGCTTCATCGTCGACAATCAAAATCGTCTTATCGGGCATCTTACCTGTACTCCACCAGACTTCACTCGAGGCGGTGACTCAATGCGTGCCCATCGCCTCGGGGGCCATGTTTATCCAGATTTATGTTGTCGGCTCGCCACAGCGCAAACAGTATATGATCCCTATGAGTTTGCATATGCCCATGGGCCCTGGTCAGGCTTTGGAATCACCGAGCATTGCCGCACAAGCCAGGGAGGGGCTTCGCGGGACGGTTGGCTTGTGACAGGCAATTAACTATAAAAGTAACTACATATAAAGTAACTACAGGAGCATTAAATATAGGTAATGTTTCAAGTTTATGACATGGCGCAGTACGGGTTGTGGGTCGATGATGGCCACTACAACCCGTTGTTGCGATATTAAAGGCTTTTCGTTACATAATCGGCGACAATGCCGGCAAATATGCTTAAACCCACATAGTTATTGTTTAAAAATGCCCGAAAACAGGCGTCCCTCTGGCGGTGTCGAATCAGGTATTGCTGATACACGAACAGCCCGGCCGCAGCGGCCACGCCGGCGTAGTAGAGGCTGCCGGCGGCAAATTTGCCGCCCGCCATCAACAGTGCCATCACCACCAGTATTTGCAGGCAGGCAGTGATCAGGCGATCCTGCTCGCCGAACAGGATGGCGGTGGATTTGACCCCCAACTCAATGTCGTCGTCGCGGTCGACCATGGCGTAAAAGGTATCGTAGACCATGGTCCACAGCACCGCCGCCGTATACAGCAGCCAGACGTCGGCGCCGATGGCGCCGGTGGTGGCGGCAAAGGCCATGGGAATCCCCCAGGAGAAGGCCGCTCCCAGCACCACCTGCGGCAGGTGGGTATAGCGCTTCATAAACGGGTAGCAGAATGCCAGGGCGACGCCGCCGAACGACAGCAGAACTGTCAGCGGATTGGTCATCAGCACTAGCCCGAAGGCGATCAGGCTCAGTACCACAAACAGCACCAGCGCCTCCCGGGCCGAAACCTGGCCGCTGGCCAGCGGGCGATTGCGGGTGCGCTTCACCCGGCCGTCGATATCGCGGTCGGCATAGTCGTTGATGGCGCAGCCGGCGGCGCGCATCAGCACCACGCCGGCGACGAAAATTCCCAGCAGCTGCCAGGTCGGCGGCCCCTCGGCCGCCAGCCACAGCGCCCACAGCGTCGGCCACAGCAACAGCAGCGTGCCGATGGGTCGGTCGAAGCGCAGCAGCCGCCAGTACAGGACTATACGCCCGAGTGGCGGCTTGCGGCGCCTGGTTGGAGGGCGGCGGGCGGTTTTTGCCGAAGTGGGTTGCGGGCTGGGTTTGGCGGTCATAATCGGTCGTCAAATCGGTGGCTTGGCCGGGGTAGCTGGGGCATTATCATACTAGTCGCTAGTCGCTAGTCGCTAGTCGCTAGTCGCTAGTCGCTAGTCGCTAGTCGCTAGTCGCTAGTCGCTAGTCGCTGGTGACCGGGAATGTGTCGAGAAATATTTCGTTTACCAGCAGCGGCTTGTCGTCCAGGTAGAATACTGAGCGCCGTCCCCACACCGGCAGTTGCCGCTGCAGCGGCGGCGGCAGCAACTGGTGGCGGGGCAGAATCCTGGCGACCTCGATGGCGCCGCGGCGCATGCCCGGGTCGTTGAACAACAGCGCACCCAGGGGGCGGTTGTCGAGGCGCCGCAGTGCCCGCAGGCGCCCA
>JANQMH010000006.1 GCA_028280195.1 Exilibacterium sp. | reverse complement strand
GTCGAACCCCCGACCGGCTGATTACAAGTCAGCTGCTCTACCAACTGAGCTACGCCAGCAGCGCTGTCACAACATTTTTCCCCGCCATCCATGGCGCGGCCATTTGCCAAAATGACCACCGGCCCGGACATCCTGTCCGGGCGTTCAACAAGCTGCGTTTGCCCGCCGGGCAAACGGTCTGGTTTCACCCAACTGAGCTACGCCAGCAGCGCTGTCACAACATCTTTACTCGCCATCTTACTTCTTTACACTTGCCTTCACTGGCACGGTCATTTGCCATAAATGACCGAGACCCCAATTACCCCCAAACCACTGTCAAGTCAAATAGCCGGCAATAATTGGAGGCGGGATTCTATTGAAACTTGTCGGCGGAAGCAACAGTTGGACAGAAATTTTGTCGGCGTTCGATTCCGGGATTGTCAGCCGCCACCTTAAACCACAGCTCGCGGCTGATTTTGGCGGCCTGGTCGGGCTGCAATAGTGACCAGATCTCCTTGTAAGTGCGCGCCACCTCCTTGATTTCGGCGCCGTAGCCCCGCTCGGCCATCTCCCGCAGGCGCTTTTGTGCCAGATCCCGGCGGCTGAACATACCGAATGAAATGCCGTTGGCCAGCTCCCCTTTTGGTATCACATAGCTGTCGATCCCCTTCGCCTGTAGCTCGTGCAGGCGCCGCAGTGCCTCCTTGCGCGAGATTTCCGGTGCCAGATAGACCCAGTACCCGGTCTCTCCGGGGATTTCCACTTCCTGGATTTCAGCGACGATATCCAGAGCCGCAACGCGCTCGACAAAGAATTCGGCCCGCAGCAGCTTTTCAAAGGGCCCCACCAGGGTGCACAGCGGCTCGGTGCCGGCGCCCTGGTCGACCTCCACCATACGCAGGCGCCCCTTCTGCTCCAGCATGCGCGCCAGCGCCTGCTGCTCGAGTTCACCGAGCAGCGTGAGCCGCTCCACGCCCTCAGGCTCTGCGACGGGCGCGGGCGCGGGGGCGAGATCCGAATCGGAAGACGCCGGCCACAGAAAAACCACGCCGTTGATCAACAGCAAACTCAGGAATATCCAACGCATAAGCTCTCCCTGTATCGAGTCATCGCGCGGCCGGCCAAAGTCAGGGCAGCGCCAGCGCCAGGCCGTCCAGCACCAGGTCGGGGCAGAGGGCATTGTCCAGCGGCAGCAATGCGCTGACGCCGGCACCATCGCCACCGCTGACCAGCACATCCAGCAGCCCGCCCAGCTGTGCCAGTTGGCGCCGGTGAACCTCTGCCACGAAACCCACCACCATCAGCAGCGCACCGCGGTTTACCGCATCGGCAGTATTGTCGCCGGGATCGACCTGCAGCGTTAAGTCACTGTCGACCACCTTCACCGCATCGGTGTCCCGGAACAACGCGCGGCGCATCAAATGCATACCCGGCACAATATAGCCGCCCCGGTGCAAACCGTCATTATCGACGATGTCGATAGTCACAGCGCTGCCGCAGTCCACAATCAGGCAGGCCCGCCGCCGCCGGTGATAGCCTGCCAGCAGCGCCAGCCAGCGGTCCACGCCCATGGTGTGGGGCTGCCGGTAGCCGTGCACGACACCCAGGCAGCGCCGCGCACAGGCGGCCAGCTCGGGTTCGAGCTGCCAGCGGCGGCGGCAGTAGGCCCGCACCTGGTCAGTGCGCTCGGCACCGGCGACGCTGGCGATACGCACTCGCGCCAGCGCCCGCTGTCCGGGCGCTATCAGCGCCTGCCAGTCATCCCCGTAGCGGCAGCTGCCGGCGCTGGCAGCGTTGCCGAGCCGCCATTTGATACGGGTATTGCCCATATCCATGTCCAGCACCGCGGCAGTACTCACGGCAGCCGCCTCAGAGACACTTCGCCGCCGCTGAAAGTCTGCTCGCTGCCATCGATTTCGAGCCGCAGTGCGCCGCTGTCGTCCACTCCCCGGGCCAGGCCCGCCAGCAACTGGGTGCCGGTCTGCAGTTCCACCTCGCAGTCGCGGTAGGCATCGAGCAATTCCCACTCCCGGCGCAGGCTGGCAAAGCCGCTGGTGTGGTAGTCGCGCAACAGCGGCAACAGCTGGTTCAGCAGCTGTGCCACCAGTTGATTGCGCGAGCAGCGCCCGGCAATGGTCTCCATATCGACCCAGGCCTGGTCAATGGCAGCGCCGGCCTGTGCCGGCATGGCCACATTGATGCCGATACCGGTTACCACCTGGCAGTAGCTGCTGACATCGCCGGTCATCTCCAGCAGAATGCCGGCCAGCTTGCGATCGCGCCAGAGCACGTCGTTGGGCCATTTCAGGCGGATGTCGTCGAGCCCGGCGCGCTCACCGGCGGCAGCGCGCAACGCGCGCACCACCGCCACGCTCACCGCCAGACTCAGGCCCTCCAGTACCGCCGCACCGCCGCCGAAGCCCCATACTACCGAGAGATAAATGTTTTTGCCGAAGGGACTGACCCAGCGGCGCCCGCGGCGGCCCTTGCCGGCGGTCTGCTGCTCGGCCAGGCAGACATAGCCGCTGGCATCGGCGGCGGCCGCACGGGCCAGGGCGCGGGTGTTAGTGGAGTCGATGACCGGTTGGATGTCCAGTTCGCTGTGCAGATCGCGCGCGGCGGCATTCAGCCCGGCGCCGATGCGCGCGCTATCGAGCAGCTCCAGGCCGCCCTCGAGGCGATAGCCTTTACCCTTTACCGATTGCAGCGACAAACCCAGCGGCTCGAGTTTTTTCAGATGCTTCCAGACCGCCGTGCGGCTGACACCGAGCAGCTCACCCAGTTCCTCGCCGGAGTGAAAGTCGCCGTCAGCCAGCAGTTGCAGCAGTGCTTTGATTTCCATAGATACCCCGGTTGTTATTCCCCGACATAGCGGCGGTGATAGCGGTCGCCGAGGCTGGTCAGTATCTCATAGCCCAGAGCCCCGGCGGCGGCACTGGCCTGATCGATATCGATCGACGGGCCCAGTACCTGAATATGACCGCCGCCCGGGGGTGGCAGTTGCGCGGCCGGTACCGCGCTGATATCGAAGATGGTCGAATCCATGGAGATACGGCCTACCACCGGCACTTTCACTCCCGCCAGCACACCGAAACCGGTGGCCCCGGCAATGCGGTGAATACCGTCGGCATAACCGCCCAGCGCTACCGCCAGCCGCACTGGCCTGTCGATACGATAAGTGGCGGCATAGCCCACCGTGGCACCCGGCCGCGACACTTCGCGCACCTGCACAATGGGCAGTTTCAGGTCGAGCACGGGTTCGACGATGGTATCGGCACCCGGTTGCGGGTTGACCCCGTAGAGGGCGCCGCCGGGCCGCACCAGATCGAAATGCCACGGCTCACCCAGGCAGATACCGGAGGAATTGGCCAGGCTCAGGCGGATCTGCGGGCACAGGCGGCGCATCTGTTGCGCTGCCTGTCGAAAGGCACTCAGCTGCCGGCGGTTGAGCGGGTGGTCGACGTCGTCGGCACAGGCCAGGTGGCTGATGAACAATACCGGGTTGCAGTCCAGCAGCAGCTGCGGCTCGGCACACAGGTGTTCGAACTCCTCCATATCCAGCCCCAAGCGGGTCATGCCGGTATCCACCTTGATCGCACAGGGCGCCGCGCTGGCGGCCTGCCTGCGCGCCTGCCGCCAGCGCTGCAGCTGCTCGGCAGAAACCAGCACGGGGATCAGCTGCCGCTCGATACAGTCGGCTTCGCGGCCCGGAGCCATACCCGCCAGTACATAGACAGTGGCATCTGCAGGCAGGTAAGCGCGCGCGCTCAGGCCCTCATCGACCGTGGCGACAAAAAAGCGCCGGCAACCCGCCCGGTACAGGCTCGGCGCCACGCGCTCGCTGCCGAGGCCATAGGCACTCGCCTTAATCACCGCCGCGCACTCGGTAGCGGACTTCAGCCGGCGGCCAACCGCGCTCCAGTTGCGCCGGATGGCCGCCAGGTCAATGGTTAGAATCCCGTCGCGCATCTATATGCCAGTCACCGTGCCAGTCACCGCCTGCATCGCAGCTATCAATCCCGCCCGGGCCGGACAAAGCCGGGCTCAAAGGCGGCATCTAAACAAATATACGGCAGCTTAAGCAAGTCCCGAGTGCTGCCGGGGCTCAGGGTGTGCCTGCCGTCGCAGTTGCCGCCCCGATCTGCTGTGCCAGACGGCAGCCAGGGAGGCGGTACTGGAGGGATTGAAGTGCCACTCGGCGCGGGCCGTTTGAAGGCAATCCCTTGCCGGTGTAATTCCCATCTCCCTATGAGGCGCCCAATGTACTGGAATACTGTAAATATGTACAGTATTATTATTCAATCAAAATAACCCGAATGGCACAGCAAGTTCAGTTGGCACCGCGTATCCCATCATGCTCGAAAAACTTTTCAACCGCGGCCAGATCTGGCAACGGCACCACAGCAGTCACCCCCCGGCTCTGGACACGGGCTTTGCCGCACTGAATCAGCACCTGCCGGGGGCCGGCTGGCCGGCCGATGGCGTTACCGAAATACTCTACCCCCGGCACGGTGTCGGCGAACTGAGCCTGCTGCTGCCGTGTCTGGCGGAACTCAGCCGCAAGGCGATGTGGATCATCTGGGTGGCCCCGCCCCTGCGCCTCAACGCCGGCGCCCTGGCGGCAGCCGGAGTGGATATCCGGCAGATACTGGTGGTCTCCCCGCGGCAGAATACAGAGATCCTGTGGGCTATCGAGGAGGGCCTGAAAAGCGGCGCCGCCAGCGCGGTGCTCGGCTGGCCACAGCAGGCCAGCGCAACACAGGTGCGGCGTATGCAGATCTGTGCCGCACAAAACCAGGTGCCCTGCTTTCTGTTTAAACACCAGCTGCTGTTCAAACAGCCACAGTCTCAGCAGACGCCCTGCGCCCTGCGACTGCAACTGGCGCCATTGACGTCCGATATGCTTGCGGTTGATATCCTCAAACAGCGCCAGGGCTGGCCCGCGGCCCCCATTGCGCTGCGCCTGCAACGCAGCGCAGGATTCCGCTATCCGCACGGCGCTGCCGCCGCGCGCGGCGAAAACACGGGCGCACGGTGATGAATTGGCTGTATATACACCTGCCGCACCTGTATGGGGAGACCTGGCTGGCGGACTTCCACAGCAGCCAGCCCATGGCGCTGACCCGGGCCCAGGGCCAGCAGATCGACGCCATCAACCCGGCCGCCAGGACCTGTGGCGTGGATATCGATATGTCCCTGAGCACCGCTTTCTGCCTGTGCCCGCAGTTGCGCGCCAGTGTCCTAGATGCCCGCCGGCAGCGCCGCGCGCTGCAGCGGGCCGCTGCCATTGCCGCGCGCCACTGTGCCTGGGTTGCCGAGGACCCGCCCTGCGGTATCTACCTCGAAATCGCCTCCATGGCAAAACTGTTGGGCCGGGCGCTTCAGGCGCAGAGCACCCTGCAGCAGGTATTTCAGCAGCGCGGCTACAGCGCCGTGATTGCCGCCGCCCCAAACCCCAAGGCGGCGCGCCTGCTGGCACGGGCGGGGCGGTCGCAGTGTTGCGACCAGCGGCAGTTCGAGCGCTGTCTGGGCGATATTCCGGTAACGGCGCTGGGCATCGACGCCAAAACCGAGCTGCGCCTGGCCAAGCTGGGGCTGGCCAGCGTGGAAGATCTGGCGCGCCTGCCGCATGGCGATCTCAGCTACCGTGTGGATACCGGACTGGCGCTTTATGTCGACCGGATCAGCGGCCGTCAAACCTGGCTGCCGCCGCCGTTTCAAGCGCCCGAGCAATTTCGCTGGCAGCTGGATCTGGAGCAGGATTTCGACAGCCTGGAACCACTGCGCTTTTTTCTGGCCAAGGGCATCGGCGAATTCTGCCACTTCCTGCAGCAGCGCTGCCTGGCGGCACAGGCACTGCAACTGACACTGCTGCACCGCCGGCGCCCACCCACCAATGTCGATGTTCGCCTCGCCGCCATCGACAACCGGCCGGAGTCCTGGCAGTACATGCTGAGCAATACCGTCAACCGCCTGCAACTGGAGGCCCCCATTATCGCCATGCAGCTGCGCGCTTCGGTGTTCGAGGCCCTCGACAGGCAGGAGCGGCAGCTGTTCAAAAGTGTGTCGCAGGAAAGTGGTGAGAAAAAAAGCCAGCTGCTCAACCGCCTCGGCGCGCGCCTGGGTATGGGCAGGATACATTTCTTACAGATCAGTACCGACCCCAGGCCCGAATACCAGACTGTGTATGCCTCGCAGGCAGCTGTACAAAAACACCGGCCGCCGGCCGGCCGCAACACACCACTGTGGCTTGCGCCGCAGCCACTGCCTACCGATATCGATCAATACACCATCAGCCGCGGACCGCTGCGGCTCAACACCGGCTGGTGGGACCGCAATGGCGCGCACAGGGACTACTACATCGCCAGCCACACCACGCTGTCGACGCAGTGGGTGTTTCGCCAACCTTCAGGGCTCTGGTATATACATGGCTGGTTCGCCTGATCAGAACGGCGGCGCGACTGCCAGGCCTGCGGGCTTTGCCGAACTGCACTGCATTTCCAATTACAGCTTTTTGCGCGGCGCCTCGCACCCGCAGGAGCTGGTAGAGCGGGCCATTGAGCTGGGTTACGGCGGCCTGGCCATTACCGATGAGTGCTCGGTAGCCGGTGTGGTAAAAGCCTGGCAGCAGTTGCAGGCGTCCGGGAACCCGGCCTTCAAACTGATTATCGGCAGTGAATTCCGCTACCAGGACGACTGCTTCGTGGTGCTGGCAACCGATAAACAGGCCTACAGCGAACTGTGCCGGTTGATTTCCGCCTGCCGCAAGACAGCGCAGAAAGGCGAATACAGCTTTCAACCGCAAAGCCTGATCGAGCATATCCATCGCGGGCTGCTGTTGTGGCGACCGGCACAACCGGCAGCGCCCTATCTGCCCGCGCTGTTGGCGCACTTCCGCCAGCGCCTGTGGCTGTTGCTGGAATTACTGCTGAGCGAGTCCGATGAAGCTCATCTGCAGCTGGTTGAATCCACCGCCGCACAATACCGGCTGCCTGTCGTCTGCAGCAGCTATACACACATGCATGATCGCAGCCGCAAGATGCTGCAGGATGCGCTTACCGGCATCCGCCTGAATCAGGCGGTAACAGAAATCAAGCAGCACTTATTGCCCAATGCCGAAAACTATCTGCGGCCGTTGCGCAATATCAACAAGATCTACAAGCCGGCTTATATCCGTGAAAGCCTGGCCATTGCCGGGCGCTGCCATTTCAAGCTGGACGACATCCGTTACCAATACCCGAAAGCGTGTGTACCCGCGCATATTTCCGCGCGCGATTATCTGCGCAAGGTAACCTATGCGGGAGCGCGGCAACGCTACCCCAAGGGTATTCCGGATACGGTAGTGAGCACCATTGAAAAGGAACTGGGCATTATCGCCGAGCTGAACTACGAGTACTATTTTTTGACTATCTACGACATTGTCAGGCAGGCCAGGCACATGGAGATTCTCTGCCAGGGGCGCGGTTCGGCGGCCAACTCGGTGGTGTGTTACTGCCTGCACATTACCGAAGTCGATCCAACCGAAGTGAGCCTGCTGTTTGAACGGTTTATTTCCAGGCGCCGCAATGAACCGCCCGATATCGATGTGGATTTCGAAAATGCCCGCCGCGAAGAGGTCATTCAGTATATTTATCGCAAATACGGCAGAGATCACTGCGCCATTGCCGCCACCGTTATCACCTACCGCGCCAAGAGCGCACTGCGCGACCTGGCCAAGGCGCTGGGCATCAATATGCTGCAGCTGGAAAACTTGATCGCCAATTACGGCTGGCGCTACCGCGGCAAGGACTGGATCGACGAGGTGATCACACCTGAACTGTCGGCCGACAACCACCTGCTGCAGTGCTTCAAGCAGTTGCTGACACAACTGGTCGGCTTTCCGCGTCACCTGTCGCAGCACGTGGGCGGTTTTGTGATCTCCGAGCCGCCGCTGATCGACCTGGTGCCGATCGAAAATGCCGCCATGGCCGACCGCACCGTGATTCAGTGGGACAAGGAGGATCTGGAGGCGCTCGGCCTGATGAAGGTCGATGTGCTGGCCCTGGGCATGCTGACGGCACTGCGCAAGTGTTTTGCTTATATCAGCGACCTCAGGCAGCGGCCTTTCACCATGTCCGATATCGAAAAAGAAGATCCGCAGATTTACCGCATGTTGCAAAGGGCCGATACAGTCGGCCTGTTTCAGGTGGAATCCCGCGCGCAGATGAATATGCTGCCGCGCCTGCGGCCGGAGAAATATTACGACCTGGTGGTACAGATCGCCATCGTCAGGCCCGGGCCCATTCACGGCGACATGGTGCACCCCTATCTGCGCCGCAAACACGGCGAGGAAGACAAGGACGTGCCGCTGAAAGAACTCGAACCCGTTTTGGACAGAACCTACGGCGTGCCCATTTTTCAGGAACAGGTGATTGCTCTGGCCATCAAAGGTGCCGATTTTACCCCCGATGAAGCCGAGGAACTGCGCCGCTCCATGGCCAGTTGGAAACGCGAGGGCCATATGCACAGGCTGCGGCAGAAACTGACCACCAACCTGCTGGGCAAAGGCCTTAGCGAAGAGTATGTCGAGAGAATCTGCCGGCAGATCGAGGGGTTTGGCGAATACGGCTTTCCCGAGTCTCACGCGGCCAGCTTTGCCTTGCTGGCCTATACCTCTGCCTGGCTCAAGCACTACTACCCCACCGCGTTTCTGTGCGCACTGCTCAACAGCCAGCCGATGGGGTTTTACCGCCCCTGGCAGTTGATTCAGGACGCCAGGCGACACGGTGTTACGGTGCTGCCGGTGGATATCAACCAGAGCGACTGGGATGCCAAACTGGAGCCTGCAGCCGCAACCGACCGCGAAGGGGCGCTGCGCCTGGGGTTTCGCAGCGTCAAAGGGCTGTCACAAACGGTGGCGGAACAGATCTGCCGGCAGCGCCCGCCGCGGGGCTACGGCAGTATGGAAGCGTTGTTCAGTATTGCCGGCATCGAGCGCGAGGCGCTCGAGACGCTGGCCTCCGCCAACGCGCTGGCCAGCCTTGGCGGTCACCGCTTCCAGCAGCGCTGGCAGACATCGGGCCTGGCGTTTTACTCGGGCCTGTTCAGCGGGCAGGTGGGGGAGGAATATCAAATCAGGCAACCGAGCCGCACTGAAGACTTGTTCGAAGACCATGCCAGCCTCGGTTTCAGCCTCGGCGATCACCCTATGGCGCTGCTGCGGGATCAAGGGGTGCTCGGCGACTGTGTCGCAGCCGAGCAACTGGCTGGCATAACATCGGGCACAGAGCTTTATGTCGCCGGGGTCGTCGTCAACCGCCAGCGGCCGAAAACCTCTGCCGGCGTCACGTTTCTTACGCTGGAAGACGAGACCGGCTCAATCAATATTATCGTCTGGCTGCAAAACGCATTGCGGCAAATGGAGGAACTGGTCAAGGCCAGGATTCTGAAAATCTACGGCCTGATGGAGCAGGACAGGAGTGGCGGCGTCATTCACGTCATCGCCTATCGCCTGTTCGATATCAGCAGTCAGCTCGGGCGCTTCAATAGCAAATCCAGAGATTTTCACTGAGCCGATAGCTGACCGGTTATTGCCGCCCCGGGCAACTGTTTACAGCGATTTTTCCATAAAGTCCCTGCAGTCCTGTTCAATCGCCGCAATTTTATCTTCACTCATACGGCTCAGGGTTTTATACATCATGCCCATGCGCGGGTTACCGGCAAATCTGTCCTTATTGCGCAATAAAAAGCCCCAGTACAGGTAGTTAAAGGGACAGGCCCGGGGACCGTTTTTCTCCCTGACATTGTACTGGCAGGACTGGCAGTAATTCGACATCTTATTGATGTAAGCGCCGCTGGCGGCATAGGGTTTGCTGGCCAGATAGCCGCCATCGGCATAGAGAACCATACCGGATACATTCGGCATTTCCACCCATTCATAAGCGTCGGCATAAACAATCAGATACCATTCATTAACGGCTACCGGATCCAGGCCGCAAAGCAGGGCAAAGTTGCCAAGCACCATCAGCCTCTGAATGTGATGGGCATAGGCGTGCTGCCTGGTGTCGCCGATACACTGGCGCAGGCAGTTCATCGCCGTGTCACCGCTCCAGTAGAAATCTGGCAGTGGTGTTCGCGCCTGCAAAAAATTCTGCCCGGCGTATTCCGGCATTTTCAACCAATAAATACCGCGCACGTATTCCCGCCAGCCGATAATCTGGCGAATAAAGCCTTCAACGGCATTCAGTGGCGCCTCTCCCGCCTGGTAGGCGCGCTCGGCCGCCTTGACACACTCCAGTGGATGCAGCAGGCCACTGTTCAGATACAGGCCGATATGAGAGTGGTACATCCAGGGCTGCCCCTGCAGCATGGCATCCTGGTAGGTACCGAAGTCGGGCAGGCGGTCGCTGATGAAAAGTGCCAGAGCTTCGAGCGCCCCGGTCCGGGTTACCGCATAGCCGAACGGCTCGAGATCGCCGAAGTGATCGGCAAACGTTGAAGCCACCAGAGCCAGTACGGCCCTGGTAGTGGCATCCGGTTTGCAGTGATACGGTGCCGGGATGCGCAGACCGCCGTCGGCCGGCGAGCGATTTTCGGCGTCGTAATTCCAGCGACCGCCCTCGGGCTCACGGCCATTCATCAGGATATTATGGGTTTTGCGCATTTCCCGGTAGAAAAACTCCATACGCAACTGTTTACGGTTATCCGCCCATCTTTCAAATGCCTGGAGTGAACATAGAAAACGCGTATCCTCGCGGATCTCAACCGCAATTCCGAAACGCTGTGCCCAGGTCTGCATATCGTCCAGAACCCGGTATTCGCCGGGAAAGGTTACCACGACTTTTTCCGGGCGATGGCGATTGACGGCGCGCTCGACTTCGCCGGCGAAAGAGCCGCTATTACCGTTGTCCTCCAGCTTTATATAATCGAGGTTATAGCCCGCGCGAGCCATCTCGCGGGCAAAATGGCGCATGGCTGCAAACAGGAAGGCAATTTTCTTCTTGTGGTGTTTGACGTAGGTCGCCTCATTCCAGACTTCGCACATCAAAAGAACGTCGGCTTTTTTGTCGCAATCGGCAAGGCTGGATATATCGCGGCTTAGTTGATCGCCGAGAATAACGCGCAAAACGCCCATCTGTTTTCACTTCCCCAAGTCAACGGCATGGTAACAGGGGATTTATACGCCTGGTTGCGGTACATGGATTGCCGGATTTTTTGACATAGCCGAAGGCCGCCAGCAGATATGTGCCAGTGGCCTGATCATGGTCAGTTTTGCCGCGGCTTATCACAGGTATAATGGCCGCTAGGTGGGAAATACCAGGGTTTTAACTCGAATGAAACCGCAAGCATTTGCCCGAGCAGGACTGCGGGAAATAAAACAGGACCAGCGACATGGCGCCAGTCAGCTGGCACATCGCTGCCTGCAGCTTGTCGCCGAATATGCGCGACGCCTGCACGACATCGAAAAAAGCGATGGCGATGCGCTTCTAGAAGCACTGGTAAATTTTGTCGCCGCACTGCAGGCAGCTCGCCCCAGCATGGCGCCAATAGAAAATCTGTTGCGGGAGTTCATTGAATCAATGCAAAACGCCGGGCCTGCCGCGGATGTTGCAGAGAGCGCCGAACAGCGGGCGCAGTATCTGATTGAACAGTCCAAGCGGGCGATTTTTCAGACTGCCGAGAAAGCCGGCAGTCTGGTCGGGCGGGGAGATACCATTTTTACGCACAGCTTTAGTTCCACCATCGCAGCCATCTTTCAAAACCTGCATTCAAAGTCGGTAAAAGCCGTTATTACCGAGTCACGCCCCGGCAATGAAGGTGAACTGTTGGCACGCCAGCTATCTGCACTGAAAATCCCTACCCAGTATATAACCGAAGCCCAGATAAGCCTGTTTATCCGCCGCAGCGATATTGTACTGGTAGGGGCCGATACGCTTCTGGCTGACGGCAGTGTTGTCAATAAAACCGGAACCCATTTGCTGGCGATGGCAGCTTTCGATGCCGGAGTGCCCTTCTATGTGTGCTGCGAAAGCTATAAGCAATCAAGCAGAACTCAAATGAACATAGCGCTGGAAGAAAAGAGCAACAGTGAACTGCAGCTGAAGAATATGCCGTTTATAGAAGCGCGGAATATATATTTTGATATTACGCCGCGCAAATGGATAAGCGGCTATATCTCTGAGCAGGGTATTCGGCGGGGGGTCTCCCCAATAAAAAACCCCGAAGGTCCCTGACCCTCGGGGTTTGGCATAAAAGCCTGACGATGACCTACTCTCGCAGGGGGGTGGAGCACACGGCGGTCATGGCGACAGCCATGTGTGTGCGTAACGCCGCCCAGCTTCGCTGGGTGGCTGGACCGCGGAGCGGCCCCACCCATAAACAGCGGGTCTCCCCAATAAAAAACCCCGAAGGTCAGTGACCCTCGGGGTTTGGCATAAAAGCCTGACGATGACCTACTCTCACATGGGGAGACCCCACACTACCATCGGCGCTGAGCCGTTTCACGTCTGAGTTC
>JANQMH010000005.1 GCA_028280195.1 Exilibacterium sp. | reverse complement strand
CACCCACCACCATAATACTTTTCCCTTTTCCCTTTTCCCTTTTCCCTTTTCCCTTTTCCCTTTTCCCTTTTCCCTTTTCCCTTTTCCCTCACCTCTGCCAGCTATGATACCTCTCCACCCACGCCAACACCCCCCGCGGCGCACGGGCCTTTTTCCAAACCCCCGCAGCATACTTATTGGCCTCCGACAGTGTCGGGTAAATATGTATGGTGGCGAGAATTTTGTTCAATCCGATGCCGTGCTTCATGGCGGTAATAAATTCGACAATCAATTCACCGGCATGATATCCCACTATGGTCGCGCCGAGGATTTTATCACTGCCGGGGCGGGTCAGCACTTTGACAAAGCCGCGCGCCTCGTCATCGGCAATGGCGCGGTCGAGGTCGTCGATACCGTAGACGGTGACCTCGTAGTCAATACCCTGCTGCCTGGCATCGGTCTCGTTCAGGCCTACACGCCCCACTTCGGGATCGGTAAAGGTCGCCCAGGGCACGACGCTGTAATCCACTTTGAATTTCTTGAAGCGTCCGAACAGCGCATTTACCGCCGCAAACCAGGCCTGATGGCTGGCCATATGGGTAAACTGGTAGGGCCCGGTAACATCGCCGCAGGCATAAATATTGGGATAGCGGGTGCGCAGGTACTCATCCACCTCGAGCGTCCCCTGCGCTGTGGTGACGATGCCCAGTTCCTCGAGGCCCATCTGCTCGACATTGGCCTTGCGGCCGACCGCCACCAGCAACTGGTCGAAGGCGATTTCGACACGCTCGCCGGCGCAATCGAATTCGGCAATCCGGCGCTCGCCGCGACGACGGAAGGCCACCGATTTGTGCCCTACCAGCACCTCGATACCCTCGCGCGCAAAGGCTTTGGCGACACAGGCGGATACATCTTCGTCCTCACGCGGCATAATGCGAGCGGCCATGTCCACCACCGTTACCTTGCTGCCCAGGCGGCCGAAGGACTGCGCCAGTTCGCAGCCAATCGGCCCGGCGCCCATGACCAGCAGGCGCTCAGGCCGCTGCCGCAGCTGCCACAGCGTATCGGAGGTCAGGTAGCCGGTCTCCTCGATACCCGGTATGGGCGGCACAAATGGCCGGGCGCCACTGGCCAGTACGATATTGCGGGTGGTTATCACCCGCTCGCCCACCTGCACCGCGTAGGGGGACAATACTCTGGCTTCGCCGGCTACACATTCCACCCCCATATCGGTATATCGCTCGACCGAATCGTGGGGCTCGATTTGCTTGATAACCCGCTGCACCCGCTCCATCACTGCGGCAAAATCCACCTCCGCGCTGCCGGCCTTGATACCGAACTGGCCGGCGCGCTCGATATAGTGGTTGATTTTGGCGGAGCGAATCAGGGCCTTGCTGGGCACGCAGCCGGTATTCAGGCAGTCGCCGCCCATGCGGTGTTTTTCTACCAGCACGACCTTGGCTTTCACCGTGGCGGCAATCAGCGCGCTGACCAGGCCGGCGCTGCCGGCGCCAATGACCACCATATTATTGTCAAAGGTCCTGGGTTTGGGATAGTCCTTGTAAAGCTGGTGGTGACGAACCCTCGCCACCAGCGCCCGCGCCAGAAAGGGAAAGGCCGCCAACAGCAAAAAAGCACCGATAATACCCGGGGTGAGAATACCGCTAGCGCTCAACTCCTCCACAGCACCCAGCTCAGCACCGGCATTCACATAGACAAAAGTACCCGCCAGCATACCGACCTGGCTTACCCAGTAAAAAGTCCAGGTGCGAATCGGCGTCAGGCCAAATACCAGATTGATCACGAAAAACGGGATGATGGGAATCAGGCGCAGGCTGAACAGGTAGAAGGCGCCGTCCTTTTCCACGCCGCGGTTGATAGTCTGCAGATAAGCGCCGAACTTGCCCTGCACCCAGTCGCGCAACAGTGTGCGCGATACCATAAATGCCAGGGTGGCGCCGACACTACTGGCAAAGGATACCAGCAACAGCCCCCACCAGAGGCCGAAAACGGCGCCGCCAATCAGGGTCATGATCGCCGCACCCGGCAGTGACAAGCCGGTGACCACCACGTAGATCAGGAAATATAACCCCGCGGTCAACAGGGGCTCTGAGGCGACCCAGCCCCTGAACTGCGCCAGCGACAAGTACTGCTGCCCGTCAAAAACAAAGAACGCCGCCACCGCCAGCAGCACAATTAGCAATACAAGGAGTTTTTTTACCGCCATAATATTCTTCTTTTTACTCAGCCAGGGTCAGGACGTTAATATCCCACTAAAATGCCCGGTTTTGACGGCACAGGTGACGACAAGTTCCAGTGACCGCGCCAACCCGGGAGCGATGCCGGCGCCCTGCCGGCTGGTCACAGTGGCGACATATGACTGTAATAACCTGCCCGGACACCTGTACTTATAGTCCATTTATCGGGTTTTATTCGTCAAACCTGGATAAATAACAGCAACGATACCGGACCAACGATGCCCAACGATCTTACTTTAAGCAGTCAGGCACTCGGCAATCAGTGCCTCACACTGGACAACCCCGACTACTATATCAACCGCGAGTTGAGCCACCTGCAGTTCAATCAGCGGGTGCTGGCCCAGGCTCTGGACGAAAACCACCCGCTGCTGGAGCGCCTCAAATTCCTGCTGATTTTCAGCTCCAACCTGGACGAATTCTTCGAAATCCGCGTCGCCGGATTGAAGCAGCGCATCCAGTTGCAGCGCGAGGCAACCGGACCCGACGGCATGCAGCCCACCGAGGTGCTGGAGAAAATCGCGCAGATATGCCTCGATGAAGTCCAGCAGCAGTACGCCACCCTCAATGAGGTGCTGATACCGGCTCTGGCCAGGGAGAATATCCGCTTTCTGCGCCGCCGGCAGTGGACCCCCGAGCAGGCCGAGTGGGTGGAAAAATACGTCGATGAGGAAGTGATTCCGGTGATCAGCCCCATCGGCCTCGACCCCGCGCATCCGTTTCCGCGGCTGGTCAACAAAAGCCTCAACTTCATCGTTTCACTGGAAGGCAAAGACGCCTTCGGGCGGGAAACCGGCCTGGCCATCGTGCCGGCGCCGCGCTCGCTGCCGCGCCTGATCCGCATTCCCGACGAGCTGTGCGAAGCGGGGGACAATTTCGCCTTCCTGTCCTCGGCCATCCACGCCCACGCCGACAAGCTGTTTACCGGTATGACGGTAAAAGGCTGCTATCAATTCCGTATCACCCGCAATGCCGATCTGGACGTCGATACCGAGGGTGTTGAAGATCTCGCCAGGGCTCTGCGCGGTGAACTGCACTCGCGCCGCTTTGGCACTGCCGTGCGCATGGAGGTGGCCGACAACTGCCCCAAGGAGATGACCGACTTCCTGCTGCAGGAGGTGGGGCTGACAGAAAACGAACTCTACCGGGTCGATGGGCCGGTCAATCTCAAGCGGCTGATGCACCTGCCGGATATGGTCAACCGGCCGGACCTGCTCTACCCGCCTTTCACGCCGGGCATGCCCAAGGGCCTGAGTCGCAAGGACAATATCTTCAAGGCCCTGGCGCTGCGCGATTATCTGCTGCTGCACCCGTTCGAATCGTTTACACCGGTGGCAGAGCTGTTGCGCCAGGCGGCCAAAGACCCGGATGTGCTGGCCATCAAACAGACCCTGTACCGCACCGGCAGCCGCCCGCAGATCGTCGATGCGCTGATCGAGGCGGCCCGCAACGGCAAGGAAGTCACGGTCGTGGTGGAGCTGCGCGCCCGCTTTGACGAGGAGGAAAATCTGGAGCTGGCCAGCCGCCTGCAGGAGGCGGGCGCGGTAGTGGTCTACGGTGTGGTAGGCTATAAAACCCACGCCAAAATGATACTTGTCGTCAGGCGTGAACAGGGCCAGCTGAAGCGCTACGTCCACCTTGGCACCGGCAACTACCACAGCGGCAATGCCCGCCTCTACACTGACTACTCGCTGCTGTCCTCGGACCCGAGCCTCACCAAGGACGTGCACAAGGTTTTCCACCAGTTGACCGGCATGGGTAAAACCGAGCGGATGAAAAAGATCTTGCACGCCCCTTTTACCCTGAAAAGGCAACTGCTGAAACTGATAGAAGGCGAAACCAAAGTTGCCGAGGAGGGTGGCGCGGCGCGCATTATTCTGAAAGCCAACGGCCTGACCGAACCGCGGGTCATTCACGCGCTGTACCGCGCCTCCCAGGCTGGCGTCAAAATCGATCTGATCATCCGCGGTATGTGCTGCCTCAGGCCGGGCATCGCCGGCGTTTCAGACAATATTCGGGTGTTTTCGGTGATCGGGCGATTTCTCGAGCACACCCGCACCTATTACTTTGAGAACGCCAAACCCTCAACCTATTGCGCCAGCGCCGATCTGATGGAGCGCAACCTCAACCGCCGGGTGGAGACCTGTTTTCCGGTCGAGAAGCCGTCGCTGGCGCACCGTGTACTGGAAGACCTGGAGGCCTACCTGGCGGGCGGTGCCCAGTGCTGGGAGCTGGATGCCGCCGGGGAATACCACCTGCGTGGCGGCAATGACCACCCGGCGGCGCAATCATTGCTGCTGCAGCGGCTCAGCGACTACGCTCCGGGGGAATAGCCGCCCCGGATGGGTGGCGCGTATATAATATCGAACTATGTAGCCACAGTACTCTATGCTTATATCATATAAGACTTGTCGTAGGCGCTGCCAATCCTTATCATGCGCAGTGCTCCGCCTCCCCGCCGGTGGCGGAGCGTTCAACTTTTTTAGTCCCTCCCGGGCGGCTCACCCACTGACTAGCGGAGATTCGAAACTATGAGTGATGCAATTGTCCACGTATCCGATACCAGCTTTGAGGAAGACGTTCTCAAAGCGGAAGTACCCGTATTGGTTGATTTTTGGGCGGAATGGTGCGGGCCATGCAAGATGATTGCCCCGGTTTTGGATGAACTCTCAGGCGAGTACGCCGGTAAGATGAAAATCTGCAAAATGGATGTCGACAGCAATAAGGAAACGCCGGCGAAGTTCAATATTCGCGGTATTCCCACCCTGATGATGTTCAAAGGCGGCAATATGGAAGCCATGAAGGTAGGTGCCCTGTCGAAAGCGCAACTGGTGGAGTTTATCGACGGCAGCCTGTAACAGCCTGTATCACGGCCGCCCAGGCCCCCAAATAACCCGGTTTTGGGTGGTCTTTGCACTGGCGGTGGTTTGCCGCTATACTGTTTAAAACCATCATTTGTCCTGCCTTCTTGAAAGTGTTCTAATTACTGAAAGCGCTCAAAAGAGTCCAATCACGGGATTGTGTTTGCTGATACAAGTCAGGCAACATTACTATTCAGGCAGAACTAATCAACTGGTTACGGAGTTAACCGGCTACCGGCGCCATAACCGGCACTGGGGTGTCGAGACGGGATATCGGCGATATCGAGAGCAGTTTACTGGAAAAAACAGCGGTTGAGCGGAAACCGCTAAGTGGCCAAGTGAAAAGCCAGTCAGGTGACAGCTCGGAAAGCGTCTGATACCGAAGAGCTGTCAAAAATCGCTGGCGACATACTGTTGGCGACACATACCGTTGGCAACAGAGTAAAAGTTAACAATATATTAAAAATAGATGCTTTCACCACCAGTGACTATTTGGAATTTACGACTATGCTTAAAGGCAGTCACCAGGAAAAAGCGCCCAAAAACATATACTGCTCCTGGATCATTATCTAATATATTTACATCGCCGATAGCTGGTCGAAACCCATAGGTCGATTGATACCAATAGCCGGTTGACAAAGTCGTTTGTGTGCTAACGAACATAAATCGGCCACGACGATAGCAAATTGTTTGAAATGAAACCCCGTATTCAATCCACGACAGCACTGGCGTAAAGAACTCAAAAAGCACTGTAAAACTTCGGCCATCCGCCGAGCGACGTCCAACCATTCCCAAGTTACCGATAACACTTAAGCAATCCTATGAATTTAACCGATCTAAAAACCAAGCCCATTGAAGAACTGATTGAAATTGCCAAAGATATGGGCCTGGAAAACCTCGCCCGTTCACGCAAGCAAGACGTTATCTTCAACATCCTGAAACGCCACGCCAAGAGCGGTGAAGACATTTACGGCGACGGTGTATTGGAAATACTGCAGGACGGCTTCGGTTTTTTGCGCTCGGCGGACAGCTCTTATCTCGCCGGCCCCGATGACATCTATGTTTCACCCAGCCAGATCCGTCGCTTCAATCTGCGCACCGGCGATACCATCGCCGGCAAAATTCGCCCGCCAAAAGAAGGCGAGCGCTATTTTGCCCTGCTGAAAGTCAACGAAATCAATTTCGACAAGCCGGAAAACTCGCGCAACAAGATTCTGTTCGAGAACCTCACACCGCTGTTTCCCGATGACCGGTTAGTGCTGGAGGCCGGCAACGGTTCCACCGAAGATCTCACCGGCCGTATCATCGATCTGGTTTCGCCCATCGGCAAAGGCCAGCGCGGTCTGATCGTGGCCCCGCCCAAAGCTGGCAAGACCATTATGATGCAGAATATCGCCCAGTCGATTATTCGCAACAACCCCGAGTGCCATATGATCGTGTTGCTGATCGACGAGCGCCCGGAAGAGGTGACGGAGATGCAGCGCTCAGTCAGGGGCGAGGTGGTCGCCTCGACCTTTGACGAGCCTCCCTCGCGGCATGTGCAGGTGGCGGAAATGGTGATCGAAAAAGCCAAACGCCTGGTAGAGCACAAAAAAGACGTCGTTATCCTGCTCGATTCCATCACCCGGCTGGCGCGGGCCTACAATACCATCGTGCCCTCTTCCGGCAAGGTGCTGACCGGTGGTGTGGACGCCCACGCCCTGGAGAGACCCAAGCGTTTTTTCGGCGCCGCGCGCAATATTGAAGAGGGCGGCAGCCTCTCCATCGTCGCCACCGCCTTGATCGATACCGGCTCCAAAATGGACGAAGTGATCTACGAGGAGTTTAAAGGCACCGGCAATCTGGAGCTGCACCTGGACCGCAAAATCGCTGAAAAGCGCGTCTATCCGGCTATCAACATCCGCCGCTCCGGTACCCGCCGCGAAGATCTGCTGATGAAGGAAGACGAGATGCAGCGGGTGTGGATACTGCGCAAACTGCTGCACGATATGGAGGATGTTGCGGCGACGGAATTTCTGGTCGACAAGCTGAAGGATTTCAAATCCAACGATGAATTCTTCCTGTCGATGAAAAGGAAATGAGTTGCTAGTTGTCAGTGACTAGTCGCCAATATGAAATATAGAGATCTGCGCGATTTCATAGCGCTGCTGGAGCAGCGCGGCCAACTCAAACGCATTGCCGCAGCGGTCAGTCCCAGGCTGGAGATGACCGAGATCTGCGATCGCACACTGCGCGCCGGGGGACCGGCGCTGCTGTTTGAAAACCCGGTCGGCTTCGACATTCCCGTGCTCGGTAATCTTTTCGGCACCCCCGAGCGGGTGGCACTGGGCATGGGTGAAAGCTCGGTGGAAGCACTGCGCGAAGTCGGCAAACTGCTGGCCATGCTGAAAGAACCGGAGCCGCCCAAAGGCTTCAAAGACGCCTGGAACAAACTGCCGCTGTTCAAACAGGTTTTGAATATGGGGCCGAAGCTGATCGGCAGCCCGCTGTGCCAGCAGGTGGTGTTGAGCGGCGATGAGGTCGACCTGCGCCGCCTGCCGATACAAACCTGCTGGCCCGGGGATGCCGGCCCGCTGGTTACCTGGCCCCTGGTAGTGACTCGGGGCCCGCACAAAGAGCGCCAGAATCTGGGTATCTACCGCATGCAGCTGATCGGTAAAAACCGCCTGATCATGCGCTGGCTCAGTCACCGCGGCGGCGCTCTGGACCTGCGCGACTGGCGCCAGGCGCGCCCCGACGAACCCTTCCCGGTAGCCGTGGCACTGGGCGCCGACCCGGCGACGATTCTGGGCGCGGTGACGCCGGTTCCCGATACACTGTCCGAGTACGGCTTCGCCGGCCTGCTGCGCGGCGGCAAAACCGAGGTGGCCAACTGCCTGGGCAATACACTGCAGGTACCCGCCAGCGCCGAATTTGTGCTGGAGGGCCATATCGCCGCGGACGACATGGCGGATGAGGGCCCGTTCGGCGACCATACCGGCTACTACAACGAAGTCGACCGCTTTCCGGTATTTACCGTCGACAAGATCACTCACCGCAAGCAGCCGATTTATCACAGCACCTATACCGGGCGCCCGCCGGACGAGCCGGCAGTGCTGGGCGTTGCGCTGAATGAAGTGTTTGTACCGATACTGCAGAAACAGTTTCCGGAAATTGTCGATTTCTATTTACCACCGGAAGGCTGCTCCTATCGCCTGGCGGTGGTCACCATGAAAAAACAATACCCGGGTCATGCCAAGCGCGTGATGATGGGTGTATGGTCTTTTCTGCGGCAGTTTATGTACACCAAATTCGTTATCGTTACCGACGACGATATTAACGCCCGCGACTGGAAGGATGTGATCTGGGCCATCACCACGCGCATGGATCCGGCCCGCGATACAGTGCTGGTGGAAAACACACCGATCGACTACCTGGATTTCGCCTCGCCGGTTTCCGGCCTGGGCTCGAAAATGGGACTCGACGCCACCAATAAATGGCCGGGCGAAAGCAACAGGGAGTGGGGCACGCCGATTCAGATGGACGAGTCGGTGAAGGAACGCATCGATCAGCTCTGGGACGAACTCGGCATACTTTAGCCGCTTTCCCTAGCCGCTTTCCCTAGCCGCTTCCTCTAGCCGCACATTGCCGCCGCGCCGGGCAGCCGGTGGCGGAGACCCAGGCTAAGAGGCCGGCGCCACCGCCGGCATGTCATTGCCTTTGCGCTGCGGCATCGGCAGCGCCGGCAAGCCGTCTGTCATCAACAACAGCCCCCGCTGATAGTATTCGGTGCTGCGTTTGTGCTCGCCGAGATGTGCCAGCAGTCGCGCCAGTTCGGCAAAGGTCTCGGGGTTTTGCTGCAGTCGCAGACTGCTCTCGAAATAGTCCCGCGCCTTACCCCACAGCTCATTGCGCAGGCACAAGCGCCCCAGGGTCAGCATCAGCGCGGCGCTGCCGGGGCTCTCCTGCAACCAGGATTCGGCGGTCAGCAACTGCTTCTGAATGTCCTCACCTTTTACCAGGCCGTAGAAACGCACCAGCGTTTCGTCCCAGCGTTTGATCAGGGTGCGGCGCAACAGTGCTTCGGCCTGTGCATCGGCATTGTTGCTCTGCAGTTGCAATGTGTAGGTGGCCACCATATCGGCCTGTTTGCGCATATGCGCAGGCACGCTCTGCCAGGCCTCCTGCAGGTGTTTGAGGCGCTGATCCTCCGCCATGCGCCGGGCCTGCTCACCGCTGTCTTTCACCAGGACGAGATATATTTCCCGCTCAATGGTTTCGATATCCGCAGCCGTGTAAGTCTTCTGCCGGCGCAGGTCCGGCAGCATCTTCTGCAGAGCCTGCCAGTCGCGCAGGCGCAGATAAGACTGCTTCAGCAGCTCCAGCACCACCGGATGTTTTGGCGAGATTTTTTTGGCGCGCTCCAGGGTGGCCACACACTGCTCGTAGCGCTTGCTTAACAACTGCATGCGCGCCTGCGTCAGGGCCACTGCCAGTTCGCTGCGCGGCGTCGACTGTTCGGCTTTGTGCAGCAGCGCCAGTGCCTCCTGCTCCTCTCCCAGCTCAAACGCACTGCGGGCTGCCGCCAGGTAATTGATCAGCGGCGTGTCCGCTTTTACCGCCGAGCGCAGCAGGTGGCGCTTGGCCTGCTTCCAGTTGCCCTCCATGAAATCGATCAGGCCGCGCGCGGTGCGCTTGTGGATGCTGCGCACATGTCCGTAAAGCACGCGATTGGCGCCCGCCGCCACTACCGCGGTGCTGTTTCTGATAATTCCTAGGCCCAGCCACAGTGCCAGAAAAACGCCGAGCAGAATCAACAGCGCCAGCCACAAGGTCATTTCGACGCTGGTGTTGCCGAAGGAAATCAATACATAACCGCTGCGCCGGTCGATCAGGTAAAACAACAGCGCGCCACCCAGCAGCGCCAGGCAGGCGTAAAAAAAAGTCCGCCTCATTTGCCGGCCTCCTGCGCTGCCGGCGCAGCTGGCGGTGCGGATTTCAATTTGTGCAATTTCTCGATGTAGGCCTGCAACTGTTCCAGCGACTGGGAAATGTCCGGCACCGACTCCACCACATTGAGCAACTGCAGCTGCTCGAGTTCCGCGTCGAAGCGCGAGGCGGTGGCGTTGAGCCCGGCAGGCGTGCCGGTGAGACTGTAATAGTCCAGTAGCCAGTCGCGCGCCTGTTGAATACTGCCCTGATACACCACCTGCTGTTGCCGCATCAGGGCGAGCTGGGCGCGCTCGAGCATAAAGCGCAGGTTCTGCTGCACATAGCTCTGACTGTCGGGTGGCAGCAGCGGCCTGACCGTTTCATCGTGGCGGCTGATGCGAATATAGTCTGCCAGGCGATCCAGCCTGGCGCGCAGGTATTGCTTGAAACCCAGCAGCCGGCTCACCGGCTCGGCGATGGCATCGCTTGCCGGCGCCACCGGCACGGCGGGCTCGACCTGCACAAAGGACTGGCTCGGGAGAACAGCCAGACCCTGTACCTGCGCGGCGAGCGCGGCCAGGCGCAGGTAAACGCCCTCGCGATCAATTTTGGGCGAAAGCTTCAGCGCGGTGAGATCGCGGTTGATGCCCTCGCGCACGACAAACAGATCCACATCCTGCAATTCCATCAGGATCTTGTCGGCCGCCGCCAGCAGGCCCTCGGCGGTGCCGCTGTCAGCCTCGATCAGCAAACGCTGGTTGGCCAGCTGCAGCAGGTATTCGGCCTCGGCCAGGCGCCAGTCGTCGCGGTCGGTCGAAGCCATCGACAGCAGGCGTTTATTCTGGCTGTCCAGGCGCTGGCGCAGCGTCGCCAGTGAGCGCTGCTGAGTCGCCGCCTGCTGTTGCTGCGACGACTCGGCTTGTTGCAGTTGCTGGCGCAGGGCCTGCAATTGCTGCCGTTGCTGCTGAATCTGTTCGCTCAGCGCGGCAATCTGCGCCTGCTCCCGCTGCTGCTGCCCCTGCAGCCACTGCCAGCTCCACAGACCGGCCGCGGTCAGGCCACCGAGCACTAGCAGGGCGAGTATCAGCGCTGCCCAAAGCCCGACTCTGCGCGGCGCCGGCCGCAGCGCCGCGGCCGCTGGCTGGGTCTGCCCGGCGGCCGGCTTTTTTGCTTCGCCTGCGGGCTTTTCCGGTTCGGCCGCGGGCTTTCGTTCGGCCGCAGCCCTGTCCGGCTCGGCCGCAGATTTGTCCGGCTCGACCGCGGGCTTATCCGGCTCGACCGCGGGCTTGTCCAACTCGGCCGCCGCGGGCGCTGTCTGCGCGGCTGCAGGCTCGGCAGCCGATTCTGCCGGCGCCTGCGGCTCGCTTGAATCGGGCGATTGCTCCGCCATATCGTTTCCTTATTATCGCTGCTGCTTAATCGACATTGGCGCGCTGCGCCTGCCAGGCCGCCAGTGCACTCAGCATCGCCGCATCGGTGGCATTCTCGGCACTGATCAGTTCGGCAAAACCCTTCTCTCTACCCAGCGCCGCCACCCGCTGCCCCGGCACCAGCAGCGGCAGCCGGCGCAACTGCGGGCGGCCGGTCGCGGTAATCACGCGGTCGAGGTTGAGCAGCGTCTCACCGCTGTGCACACTGATCATATCCCCGGCCGCAGCGCCCAGGTCGGAGTGCGACAGCTGTGCCGCCGCCGCCTCCGGCAGGCAGCGCCGATAGAGTTCACAATAGCTCACCTGCGCGCCCCGCGCCCGCAACTTTTCCGCCAGCAGGGTGCGACCGCCGAGGCCGCGAAAAATTACCACCTTGCTGCCGGCGACCCGCTGCAGCGCCGGCAGCGCCAGCAGCGCCTCACTGTTCATCGCCTGCTGGGCGCTGTGGGCGACGACGCCGTCTTCGAGCAGAGCCCGCGCGGTGGCTTCGCCGACGGCAAAATAGTCGATGCCGAGCGGCGCCTGCGGCCAGTACTGATCGATCCAGTAGAGGGCCTGCTGCACCGCATTGCGGCTGACGAAAATACCGATCTGGTAGTGGTCCAGATCCATTATCAGCGCTTTGAGCCGGTTTAGCGCCGCGCTGTCACGCAGCGGCTCTATCGACAGCAGCGGCAGCGACAGGGTGGCCGCACCCGCCGCCTCCAGCGCCCGGCGCCAGCTGCGCTGTTGTGCCTGCGGCCGGGTAATACAGACCCGCAGCCCGCCGAGGGCACCGCTGCCGGCCGCGGATACCGGCGTCATTGCCCGCCGTCGCGGTAAACGGCCGCCAGGATATCGCCGGCGCCGGCCGCCAGCAAGCGTTCGGCCAGACTCACGCCCAGGGCCTCGGCCCGACTCGCCGGGCCGCGCACTTCATCGCTGAGAATGCGATCGCCGGCCGGGCTGCCCACCAACCCGCGCAGCCACAAGTCTTCACCCCGATGCCGTGCAAAACAGCCGATCGGCACCTGACAGCCGCCCTCGAGTCTGCGGTTCATGGCGCGTTCGGCCAGCACCTGCTCGGCGGAGCGGCGGTGGTGCAGCGGCTGCAGCAGTTCCCGGGTGGCGGTGTCGTCAGTGCGGCACTCGATACCCACCGCGCCCTGACCAGCGGCGGGCAGACTGACTTCCGGGGCGATAAAGGCGCGAATGCGCTCGGCAAAGCCCAGCCGGATCAAACCCGCGGCGGCCAGAATAATGGCGTCGTAGTCGCCTTCGTCGAGCTTGCGCAGGCGGGTGTTGACATTGCCGCGCAGAAATTTCACCTGCAGATCCGACCGCTGCTGCAACAGCTGGCACTGGCGCCGCAGACTGGACGTACCCACCACACTGCCGGCGGGCAGCGCGTCAATACTGTCAAAGCGCCCGCTGACAAAGGCGTCGCGTGGATCTTCACGTTCACAGATCACCGCCAGATCGAGGCCGGGCGGGAACATCATCGGCACGTCTTTCATGGAGTGCACGGCGATATCGGCGCCCCCCTGCAGCAGCGCCTGTTCCAGTTCCTTCACGAACAGGCCCTTGCCGCCGACCTTGGCCAGCGGCACATCCAGCAGCTTGTCGCCGCGACTGACCAGCGGCACCAGTTCCACCGCCAGATCGCGGTGATGCCGCAGCAATTCAGTTTTCACGTACTCCGCCTGCCAGAGTGCCAGAGCACTCTTGCGAGTGGCGATGCGCAGGGGCTTCGACATGTGACTCCGGTTCCTCAATAATCCCACAGGGAGCAATGATAACAGAGTTGGAGCCAGACTAGATTTGTGTCATGAGTTCGCGCAGTTTGGCGACGTGGCGGCGGCTGACAATGGGCTTTTCCTCGATGTCTCTGAGGCGAATCTGGTAGTGGCCCTGGCTGGCCCTCTCCATGCCTTCTATATGGCGAACCGCCACCAGCGCATTGCGGTGCACGCGCACGAACTGGTTGCCAAACTCGCCCTCGAGATCTTTGAGGGTATCGTCAATCAGGGTTTCGCCACCGACATGATGCACCGTGACATACTTGTGATCGGCAATGAAGAAGCGCACATCGTGCAGCGGAATCAGCTCCACGCCGCGGCGGGTTTTGGCGCTGATGTGGGATCTCTGCTGCCGCACCGGCTGGCGCTCCGACAGCGCCGCCAATTGCACCTTGTTGAGTTTCTGCGTCTTGCCGAGGGCCGCCTCCAGTTGCGACTGCTTGACCGGCTTCAGCAGATAGCCGACCGCCTCGGTACCGAACGCATCCACTGCGTACTCGTCATAGGCCGTGCAGAATATAATCGCCGGGGGGTCCTCCAGTTCGGCGATGCCACTGGCCGCGCTGAGCCCGTCAGCGCCCGGCATGCGCACATCCAGCAGCACCACATCCGGGTCGTGTTGGCGCACCGCGTGCAGGGCCCCGGCAGCTGTATCCACCTGTGCCACCACTCGGCAGTGGTCGATTTTTTCCACCATGCGCGTGAGCCTGTCCCGCGCCAGCGGCTCGTCGTCAACAATCAGAACATCCATCGCCTAAGTGTACCTCAAGTTTTTTCGACAACCTCAGAACAAACTCACATTAAGCGCCCTGCAAACGCCGCATTAGCCGAGCGGGTAACTGATAGCGGTAACGAAATGCCTACCGCGTTGCTCGGCCACGCAGCTTGCCGACGGGCCAAAGTGCAATGCCAGCCGGTGGCGGATATTCTCCAGCGCCACGCGGTTGCCCGGTTTATCCCGGGGAGGTGTTGTCGTTGCCGGCAGCGGGTTGCGCACTTCGAGGTTAAGCCGATTGTCCAGCACCGACAAGTACACCGCGATACACCCCCCCTCGGGTATGGGCTGGATGCCATGATAGATGGCGTTTTCCAACAACGGCTGCAACAGCAAACTGGGGATACGCGCCTGCGCCGGATAGTCGCCGATCTGCCAATCCAGTGACAGGCGCGGACCCAGGCGCAGTTGCTCAATACAGACATATTGTCGGCAGAGTTGCAGTTCATGGGCAACGGGCACCAGGGCGGGTTCGGCCAGACTGGCGCGAAACAGGTCGGATAAATCCTCTACCACCTTTTCCGCCGTTTGCGGGTCGGTCTCGATCAAACTGGCAATACTGTTCATACTGTTAAACAGAAAATGCGGCCTGATGCGCGACTGCAGGGCCTGTATGCGCGCATCCAGCTCGGAGCGCTGGCGGTTGTGCAACTGCTGCTGGATATAGAAATAGCGCAATACGATGCCGGCAAAAATGGCCGCCAGCAGCAGCGCATCCAACAGCGACCACCAATCCGCCCCGGCGCCGGGCAGCAGCCACTGGCCGACGGCGGTAAACACCAGCGTGACCAGCAATACCAGACCATAGCTGAGGCTGCCGGCAAGCAGCGGCGAGTGCCGGCGCAGCAGCGGCCGCAGCGGGCACAGCAGCGCGGCACTGCTGAGCACGATCCACTGCACCAGAAAAGACACTGTACCCAGCTGCACCCAGTCGAACTGCCGCAGCCCGGCATCGGCCAGCACCAGCGCAAAAGCCAGCAGCTCACCTACCAGCACCAGGGCAAACACCGCCTGCAAGGTGCACAGATCGGGCAGAAAATCCCCGGGTGGTGTGCTCTGCGGCGCCTGTTTGCGGGTGGCGGTCGGGGAAATAGCGGCAACTCCTTTCTGATCTGTGTGCGGTGTGCATCGCAACCGCCTGCGAGCTTAAAGCCCGGTTAGATTGCGCCGCCAGATTAAACCGTCTAGCAGCTGTTGCATAACTCTCGACCTACTGCGGCGGCGCTATTTATCACTCGCCTCACTACGGCCGGGAGTTATGCAACAGCTGCTAAACATTGTAGCCCGAGATCGAACATCCACCGAGGCTGGGCTATAATGCGCTGCCGGCGCCGGACCCGCATGATTCTACTTCTGTTCGGCACGGCTAACTATATTTCTGATCACTATTTTTCCGATCGCCGGTATTTCAAGCGATTACTGTTGCAAGCGACTATTTTAGTTATTTCTTTAGACAATCTTAGCCAATACTGCGGACAACTACCCATGAGTCAGGATAAACCGAGTCAGGACACCCCGTCCTCGAAACCCTGGGGCGGGCGCTTTTCCGAGGCCACAGACGCCTTCGTCGAGCGCTTTACTGCCTCGGTGGGCTTTGACCAGCGCCTCTATCACCACGATATCAAAGGCTCCATCGCTCACGCCACCATGCTCGCCCGCAGCGGTGTGCTCAGCGACGCCGAGCGCGGGCAAATCGTCAGCGGCCTGGAGGCTATCGGTCGCGATATCGAGGCCGGCCGTTTCGACTGGTCGGTAAGCCTCGAAGACGTGCATATGAATATCGAAGCGGCCCTTACCGAGCGCATTGGCACCACCGGTAAGAAACTGCACACCGGCCGCTCGCGCAACGACCAGGTAGCCACCGATATCAGGCTCTATCTGCGCGATGAAATGGACGCAATCGCCGCCGAGCTGCGGCGCCTGATGCAGGGGCTGCTGGGCCTGGCCGAGCGCGAGGCCGCCACTATCATGCCGGGCTTCACCCATCTGCAGACCGCGCAGCCGGTGACCTTCGGCCACCACCTACTGGCCTGGTTCGAAATGCTCTACCGCGATGCCGGGCGCCTGGCCGACTGCCGCCGGCGGGTCAACCAGATGCCACTGGGGGCGGCGGCGCTGGCGGGCACCAGCTATCCCATCGATCGCAACTACAGCGCCGAGCTGCTGGGTTTTGACACGGTGACGGAAAACTCCCTCGATTCGGTCAGCGACCGCGACTTCGCCATCGAATTCTGCGCCTGTGCAGCGCTGGTCATGACGCACCTGTCACGCGCCAGTGAGGAGCTGGTGCTGTGGACCTCGGCGCAGTTTGACTTTATCGACCTGCCGGACCGTTTCTGCACCGGCTCCTCGATAATGCCGCAAAAGAAAAACCCCGATGTGCCGGAGCTGGTAAGGGGCAAAACCGGTCGCGTCAACGGCCACCTGATCAGCCTGCTGACACTGATGAAGTCACAGCCCCTGGCCTACAACAAGGACAACCAGGAGGACAAGGAACCGCTGTTCGACACCATCGATACGCTGCGCGACAGCCTGCGCGCCTTTGCCGATATGGTACCGTCGATAACTGCGAAAAAAGCCAATATGTACGCTGCCGCCAGACGTGGCTTCTCCACCGCCACCGACCTGGCCGACTACCTGGTGGGCCGCGGCGTGGCCTTTCGCGACGCCCATGAAATTGTCGGCAAATCAGTTGCTTACGGGATAGAGAAAAACAAGGACCTGCCGCAGATGAGCCTCGAGGAACTGCAAAGTTTCTCCACTATCATCGAACAGGACGTATTCGATGTGCTGACCCTGGAGGGCTCGGTGGCGGCCCGCAACCATATCGGCGGCACCGCCCCGGACCAGGTCAGAGCGGCGGTAGCGCGGGCAAAGCAGCGCCTCGACGCCATCGGCAGGCAATAGCACCTTGACGAGGTCCAGCGTCGAGCGGCACGGTGCGGGGTCGGACCCCGATCGTGCCAGGAACTTGTTTGCGGCAAAAAATTGACGGCGGAAAAACCCGGGCTCATACTTAAAAATTTGGCAATTGCACAAATTGATAATTATCGGTTTCAAGCGCGGCTCACGCCCGGATGTATAATTTGACTATGCAGCTGCAAAAAATTTCTACAGAATCCATCGACGAAGGCCTCGACCGCAAGCATCTGAGCCTTGTCAAACAGCGCTTTTTGCAGCTTAACCAGGAACGTATTCAGCGCACCCGTTCGGCCCTGGCCGAGCGCCAGCAGATTTTTCTCGACCTGCTGCCGCTGCTGTTTCACACCAACCACCCCATGCTGCCCGGCTATGTCTCCCACCAGACACCCTGTGGCGTCTGCGGTTATACCCTGTCGAAAGAGGATTTGCGCCGCGCCCAGACCCTGGCGCGCAGCTTTCACCCGCCGCGCGATCCGCACGCCGAGAGCCAGATATTCGCCCTGTTCATTATGGGCAGCGTCGGCACTGTCGCCCACAGTGAAAGCAGCGACCTGGATATCTGGGTCTGCCACCAGCCGGGACTGGCGGCCCAGGCACTGTCCGATCTCGATCACAAGTGCAGTCATTTGAGCCGCTGGGCGGCAGAGCTGGGCCTGGAAGCCCATTTCTTTCTGATGGACTGCGAGCGCTTCAAGCACGGCCAGCTCGCCAGTCTCGACAGCGAGGGCAGCGGCAGCGCCCAGCACTACCTACTGCTCGATGAGTTCTATCGCACCGCCCTGCTGATCGCCGGCCGCGTACCGCTGTGGTGGCTCACCCCCAGCGGCCGCGAACGCGACTACGGCGACTATACCGATATCCTGCTGAGCAAGCGCTTTGTCCGCGCCGGCGATGTGCTCGACTTCGGCGGCATGGCCACCATTCCCGGCGGCGAGTTTATCGGCGCCGGGGTATGGCAACTCTATAAAGGTATCGAGTCACCCTATAAATCGGTATTGAAGCTGATGCTGCTGGAGTGCTACGCCGCCGAGTATCCGAATATCTCGCCGCTGTCGCTGGCCTTCAAACAACTGCTCTACGACGGCAGCACCGATGTCAACGAACTCGACCCCTACGTGATGGTATACCGGCGCCTGCAGGACTACCTGCTGTCTCGCGGCGAACACAAGCGCCTGGAGCTGCTGCGCCGCTGCTTCTATTTCAAGGTCAACAAGCCGCTGACCAAGCCGCCCACCGGCCGCAGCAAGTCCTGGCAGCGACTGCTGCTGGAGAATCTGGTCGAAGAGTGGGGCTGGGACAAGGAACAGCTCTACCTGCTCGACGCGCGGCCCCACTGGAAGGCGCAGCAGGTGATCGACGAGCGCCAGCTGCTGGTCAACGAGTTTACCAACAGCTACCGCTTTCTGGTGGATTTCGCCCGCCAGACCCATATCAACGCCGCCATCAGCGCCGAAGAGCTGAATATCCTCGGCCGCAAGCTGCACGCCGCTTTCGAGCGCAAGGCCGGTAAAATCGAGTGGATCAACCCGCATATTTCCGAGGATCTGAGCGAGCCCTTCGTCACCATCATCGAGGAACAGCGTGAGGTCAGCGGCAGCTTCAGAATGAGCAAGGTGTGGACCGCCTACGCCCAGGCGCCGTCCGACACTCCCTCGCGACCGGCGCGCATCGTCAAACAGAGCCGCGACCTGGTGGAACTGATCACCTGGTGCCACTGCAACGGTGTACTGACCCAACAGAGCCGCTGTGAAGTGTCCTCGTCGATGAATGCCCTGTCCTCGGTCACCCTGAAACAGACCCTGGCGGCGGTGCAGCGCTGGCTGCCGCTGCCGCTGCGGCCGGTGCCGCACGAAAGTTTCCAGCAACAGGCGCAGGCGCTGTCACTGCTGCTGCTGATCAATGTCGGCACCGATCCGCACCACCACCTGCATCAGCAGGGCATCCACCGCCTCAGCGACCATGTCGACCCGCTCGGCTTCAGCGGCCTGCGCGAAAGCCTGGTATGCAGCATCGACCTGCTGACGCTGAACTCCTGGAACGAAGTCAGCACCCAGCACTTCGGCGGTCACGCCCTGCTCAACTGCCTGCTGCACTACCTGCGCCTGACGCCGCCGGATGCCAATCGGCCGCTGCCACAGTTGAGCATCCGCTGCCTCAATGCCAACCGCGCAGTCGCCATCAGCCAGCGGGTCGAAGAGCTGTTTCGCGATGTGGCAGCGTGTTTCTTCAGCGGCACCAGGCCGCCCTGCACCCGCTACCTGTTTGAAATGTCGGGCGACTATTACAGCCTGCAGTTTCGCGACAACCAGCCCCATATCAGTCACCTGCACGACAATGAGGGCCTGCTGGAACACCTCGGCCAGGCCCAGGCCAGCTACAGCCCGCTGATGGTCGACCGCTATGCCCTGCGCGGCCACCCCATCAGTGTGATCGCCGATATCGCCAACGACACCGCCATCCAGATATTCTACTGGCAGCTGTCGGAGTTCGAGGCGGACATCTATGTCGTCGACGAACGCGGCTCGATGCTGCGCATGCGCGCGCCCTTTCTCGACCACCAGACCCTGCTGCGGCCGCTGCACCGCTTTATCCGCGCGGTCATCGACCGCCAGAGCGTGGAGTCGGATCTGCTGCAGGAGGGCTTCGGCATCTACCCGATCGATTTTTACGAGCTGATGCCCGGCCCCAAAGGGATTACCCACTGCGAGCGGCGCAGTGTCGATACCAATATCAACAAACTGCACTTTTTCAATATTCAGGTGATCGCCGATATCAACTATGTCGGTGAAATCTGCTACAGCATCTACTGTGACGAGCAGGAGTTTACCGAACTGGACTTCGGCGAGAACCTGTTCGACGCGGTGGCCCAGTACATTCTCTCGCACCGGCGCAATGCCGAGCGCTACCCCTGCTATATCACCGACCTGGACCTGTCACAGTGCCGCCGGCAGCTGGCGCCGGAGGGCGCCCTGCAGATCAGCCACTACCTGCGCATCAAAGCCGATCTGGAAGCGCAACTGAACCTGTCACTGCAGGCGCACTGAGCGCGGCGCGGTGCGAACCGCCGCTGCGCCCTTTGACGACAATTGCCTGACACTCGCGCCAGCCGGTATACTTGCCTGCTTTGACCACCGGCCCGCCAGGGGTACAAATACCATGAGTCGTCCGCTTCTACCGGCAAAGATCGCCCTCTTGCTGTTGACCTCCCTGTTACTGCTGGGGCTGGTCGGCTGCGGTCAGAAAGGCCCGCTGTATCTGCCGCAGCCCAACGAGGAAGAGAAGGAGGAGTCTTCCAGCGCCGGCACCTGACGCCGGCACTGCGGAGCCCGACTACCCCCCTGCCAACACCAGCCACTGATGAATACCCAGCTGATACTGCCAGCTGATACTGATAGCAACGATAACGAGAACCGCATGCAAGACTTCAACTACCGCAACGGCGAGCTTTACGTCGAGGATACGCCGCTACGGCAGATAGCGCAGGATTGGGGTACACCCGCTTACGTCTACAGCCGCGCCGCCCTCAGCCGCCACTACCGGGCCTATGCCGAGGGGCTGGGCGATCACCCGGGCATGATCTGCTACGCGGTCAAGGCCAATTCCAACCTGGCGCTGCTGCAGGTGCTGGCCGGGCTCGGCGCGGGCTTCGATATCGTTTCCGGCGGCGAACTCAGGCGGGTACTGATGGCCGGCGCCGATCCCGCCAGAGTGGTTTTTTCCGGCGTGGGCAAAAGTGCCGGGGAAATGGCCGAGGCCCTGCGCGCAGGCGTGCACTGCTTCAATGTCGAGTCCGCCGCCGAGTTGGAGACACTGGCGCAGGTGGCCGCCGGCCAGGGCTGCAGCGCCCCGGTCTCGCTGCGTGTCAACCCGGACGTGGACGCCAACACCCATCCCTATATCTCCACCGGTCTGCGGGAAAACAAATTCGGCATCGACATCGATCAGGCCCACAGCGTTTACCGGCGCGCGCAGCAATTGCCCGGCGTGGAGATCATTGGTGTCGACTGCCATATCGGTTCACAGCTGACCAGCCTGGCACCGTTTCTGGATGCTCTGGACCGTATTCTGCTGTTAGTAGACCGCCTCGCCGGGGATGGCATCGAACTGCGGCACCTGGATTTGGGCGGCGGTCTGGGGGTTACCTATGAGGATGAACAACCGCCCAGCCCCGCCGCCTATATGCAGGCGGTAAAGGCCCGCCTCGGCAACCGCAGGCTGGAGCTGATCTTCGAACCCGGCCGCTCCATCGCCGCCAATACCGGTGTGCTGCTGACCCGCGTGACTTACCTGAAGCCCGGCCCGCAGCGCAATTTCGCCATTGTCGATGCCGCCATGAACGACAATATCCGCCCGGCACTGTATCAGGCCTGGCAGGACGTGTGGCCGCTGGCAACACGCGCCGGTGAGGCCGAAACCTGGGACCTGGTCGGCCCGGTGTGTGAAAGCGCCGATTTTCTCGCCAAGCAGCGCCGCCTGTGCCTGCAGGCCGGCGACTGCGTGGCCATTATGTCGGCCGGCGCCTACGGCTTTGTCATGAGTTCCAACTACAACAGCCGCGGCCGCGCCGCTGAGATCCTGGTCGACGGCGACCGCGTTCACCTGGCGCGCGCGCGCGAGCAGTTCGAAGACCTGGTGCGCGGCGAACACCTGCTGCAGGAGGACTAGTGCGCCTACGTTTCAGCAAAATGCACGGCCTCGGCAACGACTTCGTGATGATCGACGCCATCAGCCAGCGCATCAAGCTCACCGCGGAAAAAGTCCGCCGGCTCGCCGACCGGCGTTTCGGTATCGGCTGCGATCAGGTACTGGTGGTCGAGGTGCCGGAAAACCCCGAGGTGGATTTTGGCTACCGGATCTTTAACAGCGACGGCTCCGAGGTGGAAAACTGCGGCAATGGCGCCCGCTGTTTTGCCAAATTTGTGCGCGAGCGCAAATTGACCGGTAAAAACCGCATTCGCGTGCAGACCAGCGGTGCTATTATGGATCTGCAAGTGCACGCCGACGGCAGTGTCAGTGTGGATATGGGCATACCCGGCCTGGCGCCGGCCGACCTGCCCTTTGACAGCGGCCAGCGCGCGGCGCACTACACCCTGACACTGGCCGATCAGACCCGGCTCGATGTCGGCGCGGTATCGATGGGCAACCCCCATGCGGTCACTGTGGTAAGCGATGTGCAGGCTGCCGATGTGGCTCACCTGGGCCCGCTGGTAGAAGGTCACCCGCGCTTCCCGCAGCGCGTCAACGCCGGCTTCATGCAGATTGTCGGGCGCGACGAGATCAACCTGCGGGTGTACGAGCGCGGTGCCGGCGAGACCCTCGCCTGCGGCACCGGGGCCTGTGCCGCTGTGGTGGCGGGTCGCGTGCAGGACCTGCTAGACTCGCGGGTAAAGGTCAATCTGCCGGGCGGCGGCCTGTCAATCGAGTGGCCGGGCGAAGGGCGGCCAGTGGTAATGACGGGGCCGGCGACTACGGTTTTTCACGGGCAAATCAAGATCTGATGACTGATCACAGCGTTATTGACCGCGACACAGTATTGAGCGAAGAGCAGGTGACAGAGTTCCTGCGCCGGCATCCCGACTACTTTGTCAAAAACCCGGGGCTGCTGGCCGACCTGCGCCTGCCGCACGAGAGCGGCGGCGCCATTTCCCTGGTGGAACGGCAGGTATCGGTGCTGCGCGAACGCAACATGGACATGCGCCACCGCCTCAGCAAACTGCTCGATAACGCACGCGACAATGACAAGTTATTCGAAAAGACCAAACGCCTGATGCTGGCGCTGCTGGAGGCCCAGGACCTGGGCGATCTGGTGGACGCGCTGCTGTACAGCTTCGACCACGAGTTCAAAATTCACTTCACCTGCCTGCTGCTCTACGGCAACCCGGACCGCATCCCCGCCACCGCGGCGCGGGTGGTCAGTATTGCCGAGGCCCGCGCCCGCATCGGCAGGGTGTTGAAGGCCAATCGCGCCATGTGCGGCAGCCTGGGCCTGGCGGAGCGACAGTTTCTGTTTGGCACTGATGCCGGCGCCGTGGGCTCCACCGCCCTGGTGCCGCTGATTCACGGCAACGCCTTCGGCCTGCTGGCGATCGGCAACCGCGACCCCAAGTACTACCGCTCCAGCATGGGCACGCTGTTTCTGAGCTATATCGGCGAAGTGCTCAACCGTATGCTGCCGCGCCACCTGTCGCGGCGCTGAGCGGCGCACCCGGGCGTGGCCGAGACACTGCTGCCACTACAGGCTGAAAGCCGGGCCTTCCGCCGCTATCTGCTCAGCGAACGCCGCCTGTCACCGCGCACAGCCGAGGCCTATCTGCGCGATATCGACAAGTTTCGCCACTTTTGCGCCGCCCAGGGTGTAGACGATATCGCCCGCATCCAGCCCTTCCATCTGCGCCAGAACCTCACCGCACTGCACCGCGCGGGTCTCGGCGGCAAAAGCCTGCGGCGCTGGTTGTCGAGCCTGCGCAGCTTTTTCGACTACTGCCTGCGCCACGGCCGGCTCGGCATGAATCCCGCCGCCGGCCTGCAGGCACCGAAAAGCCCGACAAAGCTGCCCGCGACCCTGGACGTGGACCAGGTCAATCAGTTCGTCAGTTTACCGGAAGGCGGCCCCATCGACTGTCGCGACCGCGCCATTGTCGAACTGATTTATTCCTGCGGCCTGCGCCTGGCCGAACTGGTGGGCCTGGATCTAAACGCCATAGACCTGCGGGCAGCCAGCCTGCGGGCGCTGGGCAAGGGCAACAAGACCCGCCAGCTGCCGATCGGCAGAATGGCCCTGCAGGCCCTGCAAGACTGGCTCAAAATCCGGCCCCAACTTGCCGCGGACGGGGAAACCGCGCTGTTTGTCAGCCGCCGCGGCAGCCGCCTGAAGGCGCGCAGCGTGCAGCAGCGGCTGCAGCAGCTGAGCCGGCGCCAGGGCATGGATCTGCCGGTGCACCCGCATATGCTGCGCCACTCCTTTGCCAGCCATATGCTCGAATCCAGCGGCGACCTGCGCGCGGTACAGGAACTGCTGGGCCACGCCAACATTGCCACCACCCAGATATACACCCACCTGGACTTTCAGCACCTGGCCAAGGTCTACGACCGGGCCCACCCGCGAGCCGGAAAAAAGAAGTGATATTGCCGGCACCGTGCCGCAACTAGCAACTAGATGATCCGAGATATTTCCGCCAACCGCCAAACCCGGTGATGTCTTTCGCCCCTTCGAGGCCGCAGGGTTCGCAGATAAAGCCGCTGTGACTGCCGCCGTCCGCCAGTTGTATTTTGCCAATGCCCAGCGGCGCGGGGATTTCGTTCACAAAGCTGCCGAAGGTATCCGCCGGCAAGCGCCATATCTCGACCTCGATGGCAGCCCCCCGCCCGGGCTCGCGTACCAGGCCCGGGCGCGCCGGCGGACCGCCGGGCAGTGCATACAGGCGGTATTCAGCCAGGGTGCGGGCGGTGCGGACGAACTCGCCACCGCGCTCGCGCAATTGCCAGTTGAGCGGCAGATCGCGCATATGGGCACCGCAGACTACCACCTCGACACAGGCATAGGGTAGAGAACAGGACAAAGAACCGCTGTCACCATACTCGCGATAGGCCGCACCGGCTGCTCCCGGCGGCAGGCGCAGATGCTGTTGCAGCCGCGCGGCGAGAGACAGCAGGCGCTTGTCACTGAAGGCCCGCTGCAACAGTGTCACCCCGAAACCGATACCGCTGTCCAGTTTACCGGTGGGCAAGGCCACCGCGGCGCAGTCCAGCAGATTGACAAAGTTGGTGTAGTAACCCAGGTTGCTGTTGAGTTCGATCGGGTCGGCCAGTACTGCCTCGACGGTATAGGCGCGGCCCACGGTTGGCGTGACCGCAATATCCACCCGCGCGAGAATGGCGGCGGCGCGCTGGGCGCAGGCGCGCAGGCGATAGGCGGCGCGGTAGGCATCGGCGGCGGAGTAATCGCGACCGGCGCCGATAATGCTCCGCAACACCGGCAGCAGGGCCTCGGGCTTGCGCTCCAGCAGCGTCTGTGTGGCCAGATAGCGCTCGGCCACACAGGGACCTTCATACAATAAACGCGCGGCCTCGAGAAAAGGCGCAAAGTCGACTTCTACCCTGCGCCCGCCGATCTGCTGCAGCGCCGCCAGCGCCAGTTCGAACTGCCGCCGGGCGCTGGCGTCGCCAAAAAAGCGCAATTGCCCGGGCTGCGGCACGGCGAAGTCGAAACCGCCTCGCCAGCGCCCGAAGTAACGCCTGCCATTGGCATAGGTGTTGGGCCGCGAATAGGGGTCGGCGGCATCAAAGGCAACCGCCTGGTCGAATACCCGGTTGGCATCCTCGCAGCTCAAGGCAAAGATACTGACCGTATCGAGACTGCGACAGGCGGGCACCACGCCGGTGGTGCTGATCAACCCGCAGCTGGGCTTCAGGCCGACGATATTGTTCAGCGCCGCCGGCACCCGCCCCGAACCGGCAGTGTCGGTGCCGAGGGCGAAACTGACCCAGCCCCGGGCCACCGCCACCGCCGAGCCGGAGCTGGAGCCGCCGGCAATGTAGCGCTCGTCAATGGCATTGCGGCAGGGGCCCCAGGGCTGCGGCGAACGCACCCCCACCAGGCCGGTGGCAAACTGGTCGAGGTTGGTTTTGCCGAGGGGAATGGCGCCGGCGGCCACCAGGCGCTGCACCGCGGCGGCAGACTCGGCCGGGGTATAGGCGAAATCCGGACAGGCAGCAGTAGTGGCAATACCCGCCAGGTCGATATTGTCCTTGATCGCAAACGGCACGCCGTAGAGCGGCAGCTGATCGGGACCGCGCCCCTCCAGCGCTGCCAGATAGGGTTCCAGCTGCGCCGCCGACAGCCGCTGAATCCACACCGGATTATCGCTGCCGGCACAGTCGCGCAGGAGTTGTTCGAGCAACTGCCGCGGTGTGAAATCACCGCGCCGGTAGGCATCGGTCAGGCCGTCGATACTCAGATCCCGCAGGGCTGCATTTTTCATAGCGCCTCCTCCGGCGCCGGCTCTTCTGCCAGTACCAGCAGCCGCTGGCCCGGGCTGACCGGATCACCGGGCTGCAGCAGCAGACTTTCGACCCGCCCCGCGGCCGGCGCGGTCAGCTCCAGCTCCATCTTCATGCACTCCAGCAGCGCCAGGCCCTGGCCGGCGGCAACGCGGTCGCCGGCATCGACCCGCCACTGCCAGAGGCGGCCGGCACCATGGCTGTCGACGCCGATACAACCCGGTGCCAGCGGCGCGGCGCAGTCGCGCGCGGCCACCGCTGCCGCAGCGCCATCGGGCTGATAGTGCAACTGGCCGCGCTCGCGCCAGCGCTGCAGCTCGGCGTCAAAGGCGGCGCGGCGGCGGCGATTGAAGCGCTCGATGGAAACCCGCTCGGCAGCCAGGAATTCCCGGTAACGCGGCAGGCTGAAGTGAGTCTGTTCGATGCGCAGGGGATAGCGGCCCTTGGGAAAATCCTCGCGAATGCGCGCCAGTTCCGCGGCACTGACCGGGTAAAACTGTATCTGGTCGAAAGCGCGCAACAGCCAGGGGCGCTGAAATTCCGCCGTGCTGCGATAGCGGTTCCACATCTGCAGTGTGCGGCCCAGCAGCTGATAACCGCCCGGGCCCTCCATACCGTAAATGCACAGATAGGAGCCGCCGATGCCGACGGCGTTTTCCGCCGTCCAGGTGCGCGCCGGATTGTACTTGGTGGTCACCAGCCGCTGGCGCGGGTCCAGCGGTGTGGCCACCGGCGCGCCCAGATAGACATCGCCCAGCCCCATGACCACGTAGCGGGCGCCGAAGACGATGTCCTTCACCGCCTCGACACTGTCGAGGCCGTTGATACGGCGGATAAACTCGATATTGTCCGGGCACCAGGGCGCCCCCTTGCGCACCGACTGCGTGTACTTCTCCACCGCCTGCCGGCAGGTATCGTCGTCCCAGCTCAGCGGCAGGTGGACAATGCGCGCCGGCAGCTCCATGGTCTCGAGCGATCGCAGCTGCTTCTCGCCGCACTGCAGTATTTCCAGCAGTCGAGGCAACGCTAACTCGAGGCTGTCGTAGTGCACCTGCAGCGAGCGGATTCCCGGCGTCAGTTCCAATACCCCGTCGATTTGCCGGCGCTGCAGCCACAGCATGATGGCGTGCACGCGAAAGCGCAGCGCCAGATCCAGGCGCGGCGGCCCGTATTCCAGCAACAGGTATTTATCGCCGGCGGGACGGTAGCACACCTCGACGCCGTTTTCGGCGGCGCTGAGGCGCTTCAATACCGGCGATCGCAGCGCCGCCGGCGCCACCTCCACCGGCACCGGTGCGAGCGTCGCCACACTCTGTCGCTGCGCCCGCTCCAGTGCCACAGCGGTCTCGATCGAAACCGGCACAAAGCGCAGTTTATCTCCCGCCTGCAACTGCCCCAGCATCCACAGATCGGCGCTGATCACCGTGGCCGGACACACAAAGCCGCCCAGCGAGGGGCCGTCGGGCCCGAGAATCACCGGCATATCGCCGGTAAAGTCCACCGTACCTATGGCGTAGGCGTTATCGTGGATATTGGAAGGGTGCAGCCCCGCCTCGCCGCCGTCACTGCGCGCCCACTGCGGTCGCGGGCCGAGCAGGCGCACGCCGGTGCGGCTGGAATTGTAGTGCACTTCCCAGTCGCTGGCGAAAAAGGTCTGTATATCCGCCGCGGTAAAAAAATCCGGCGCCCCGTGCGGGCCGTAGATCACCCGCAGCTGCCAGCGGTGGCTTAAACGCGGGTACAGCGCCGGCGGCAGGCTGTCGTATTCGGCAGCCCGGCCGGCCGTCTCGGCGGCCGGCGCCAGGTGCAGCACGTCGCCGGCACGCAGGGCGCGGCCGCCGTGGCCGCCAAAACGCCCGAGGATGAAGGTGGCACGCGAACCCAGGTACAGCGGACAGCGGATACCCCCCGCCAGCGCCAGATACGCGCGCGCACCGGCACCGTCCAGCCGGCCGAAGCGCAGCACCTGGCCGGCGCCGACGGCGGTAACGGCGCCCGCCGCCAGCGGCTGCCGATCGAGCCGGGCTTCGACGTCGGCGCCGATAAAGACGATACGGGTGGCGCAGTTAAAACGCAGGCTCGGGCCGTCGAGCGCCATCTCCAGCCCGGCGGCGCTGTCGTCATTGCCCAGCAGGCGGTTGGCCAGGCGAAAGGCATAGCTGTCAAACGGGCCGGACGGCGGTACGCCCACATCCCAGTAACCGCAGCGCCCCGGATAGTCCTGCACCGTGGTCTGGGTGCCTCCGGCGAGAATGTCCACTGTCTCGGGCCGATAGCGGAAGGTACGCAAAAAGCGCGTATGCACCGCGCCGCGGCCAAACTCGCGACTGGCCAGAATCGCCGCCAGATAATCGCGATTGGTTTCGATACCGGCGATGCGCGTGGCATCCAGACCCTGTCGCAGGCAGGTCAGCGCGGCCGCGCGCGATTGTCCCCAGCCGATCAGCTTGGCCAGCATCGGATCGAACAGCGGCGCCAGTTCCACGCCGGCGCGTATCCAGCTGTCGACCCGCAGGCGGCGCTGCGCAGCGGCGGGCAGCTCGACTTCGGTCAGCAGCCCGGCACTGGGTTGGAAATCCTTATTGGGATCTTCGGCGTAGAGCCTGACCTGGATAGCGTGGCCGCGCGGCTCCAGCGCGGCCTGCAGAGACGCCAAAGGCTGCAGCTCGCCGGCAGCCAGGGCGATCATCCAGGCCACCAGGTCGATGGCGTAAACCTGCTCGGTAACGCCGTGCTCTACCTGCAGGCGGGTATTGACCTCGAGAAACCAGAACTGCTGTGTGTCGCGGTCGTAGATAAACTCCACCGTACCGGCGCTGCGGTAATTGATGGCAGCGCCGAGGCGCACCGCCACCTGGTGCAGGGCGCGGCGCACTGCAGGCGGGATGTCCGGCGCCGGCGCCTCTTCGATGACTTTCTGGTGGCGGCGCTGGGTCGAGCAGTCGCGCTCGCCGACGGCGATCACCCGGCCGTCGCCGTCGCCGAATATCTGCACCTCGAGATGGCGGGCGAACTCGATATACTTTTCCACAAACACGCCGTCGTCGGCAAAATTATTGGCGCTGAGACGGCGCACACTGTCAAAGGCTTCGCGCAACTGCGCCGCGCCGCGACACAACTGCATACCGATACCGCCGCCACCGGCGGTGCTCTTCAAAATCACCGGATAACCGATGGCGGCGGCCGCGGCTGCGGCGTCATCGACACTGTGCAACAGCGCCGAGCCCGGCAGCAGCGGTAGCTGCAGGCGTTGCGCCAGTTCCCGGGCCCGGTGCTTGAGGCCGAAGGTGCGTATCTGCTGCGCCGTTGGGCCGATAAAAGCCAGGCCGCGGCGTTCACAGCGCTCGACAAAATCGGCGTTCTCACTGACAAAGCCGTAGCCGGGATGCACCGCATCGGCACCCGCGGCGGCCGCAATCTGCAACAGGCGCTGCTGATCGAGATAGGTTGCGGCGGCCGCGCCCGCGCCCAGACACCAGGCTTCGTCGGCCAGCTCGACATGCAGGGAGTCGGCATCGGCGCTGGCATACACCGCGACCGAGCCAATACCCAGCTGCTGCAGGGTGCGGATAATACGCACCGCGATGGCGCCGCGGTTGGCAATCAGAACTTTTTTGAACATAGTTAAAAAACGGCTAGCCGCGGGCCGTCCCGCGTGGTTGCAACATCAGTGGCCGTCCACTGAAGCGGTCATCGGCGACCGGTTTACGCATCCCAGACCAGTACCTCGATCGGCGTCGGGTCATAGCCATTGCAGGGGTTGTTCAGCTGCGGGCAATTGGATATCAGCACCGTCACATCCATATGCGCGGTCAACTCCACGTACTTGCCCGGCGCGGAAATACCGTCGGCAAATGTCAGCCCGCCCTCGGGTGTTACCGGCACATTCATGAAGAAATTGATATTGTGAGTGATGTCGCGTTTGTCCAGCCCGTAGTCGGGGTTGTCGCTGATCGCCAGCATCCAGCTGTCGCGACAGGCGTGCATACAGCGCGTGTCGAGGGCGTAGCGCACGGTATTGCTCTCGCTGGCGCAGGCGCCGCCGATGGTATCGTGGCGCCCGCAGGTATCGGCGACGATACTGAGCATCGGCCGCTGTTCACTGGACACCAGGGTCGAGCCGGCACTCAGATAGAGGTTGCCGTTGCGGCTGATGGTATCGCAGGCGCTATAGCGCTCGGCGGGATTGGCGGCGGCGTAAAACAGGGTATCGGCGGCTTGATTGCCTTGCGTATCGACGATCCGCAGCGTATGCCCGCGCGGCAATACCCGGAAAAAATAATCACCCGCGCCGACTAACTGTGAGAATTGCGCCTGCTGTGGTTGGCGTTCACTGGTTTTAATCATCAGCCCAGCCCCAAATGATATAAACGGTTGTTTTCAAAGCCGCGGCGGTTTTCCGGGCGCAGATTACGGCAGTAGTCGTCATCGCCGACCGCGGGCGCCCGCCGCAGCTCAAAACGCACCGGCCGGCGCGGATAGCGGGCAGCCGCATTAAGCGGGTGGGGGCAAGTGTGGGCGATGACCAGCGTATCCATCTCAAAGCGCAGGCAGACGCGATCGCCGGCGCGGGAGTGATCGCCGACAAAGCCCAGACGGCCGCCGGCATCGGCTTCGACCCTGGAAAAAAAATTGATATTGGCGGCCAGGTCGCGCCGGCCCAGACCGTACTTGGCCATCTCGATTAAAAAGCTGTCGCGGCCATTCAGCAGCCAGTCGTTTAAATCGCTCTGATAGCTGCTGCCGCCCCATTTTTCCCGTACCTGCTCGGCGGTGCTGTTGCCGCACAGCGTCTCGTGCCAGCCGAGGCTGTCCTCGACAATGGAACTGAAAATACGTCCCATATCCGAATACAGGCAATTGCCGCGCGTCAGTTTAAAGGTGTGCTGGCATTTCAGTGTGTCCGGGGCGTTATAGCGCTCGAGCAGATTCTCCGGATTGAAAAACAGCATGCCGACATTGGCGCCGCCCTCCAGGTCCGTCAGCGCCAGTGACATGCCGCGGCGCAGCCGCAGCGACCAGTGTTTGCCGCCCGGCATATCGTAGCGATAGAGCGCCTTATCGGCCGGCGGCGGTGGGGACTGCTTCATACTTCCTCCTCTGGGCAACGGCGGTTTGCTGCGCGCCGCGGCGCAGTGCGTTGCTGTTTCTATCAATCGGAATATCGTAGGTGATATGCGCCCCGTAAGCCTCGGGGCTGTGCCGATCGCGGCGTATCTTATCGAATACCCACAGGCGGCTGCCGAGCTGAAAGGCCTCTTTCAAATCGTGGGTAACCATAAAGATCGTCAGCCTGTGCTCGCGCCACAGCGCCGATAACAGCGCATGCATATCGGCGCGGATACCCGGGTCCAGCGCGCCAAACGGTTCATCCAGCAACAGGATCTTTGGCTTCTTTATCAGCGCCTTGGCAATGGCGAGGCGCTGCTGCATGCCACCGGAAAGTTCGCAGGGGTACTTATTCGCCGCCTCGGCCAGGCCCACCGCCTGCAGCAGTTCGGCAACCTCCGCCAGTGCCCGCCGGCGCCTGGCGCCAAACAGCCGCCCGAGCAAGGGGCTGCCTTCGAATTCCCGGGCGATCAGCACATTTTGTACCACCGTCAAATGGGGGAATACCGAATAGCGCTGGAATACCACGCCGCGTTCGGCATCGGGCTCATCCCTCAGCGGCTGTCCCGCCACCAGTACCCGCCCTCGCGAGGGTCGCTGGGTGCCCAGTAAAACATTCAGAAAGCTGGTTTTACCGCAACCGGAAGCGCCGACGATGGTAACGAACTCGCCGCGCTCGACCCGCGCGTTGAGCTGCTCGAAAACCACCTGCTCGCCGAAGCGCTGCCACAAATTTTTGATTTCGATAAAGCTCATAGACAGACTCATCGATAAAACCAGGGGTAAAGGCGGCGACTGCATCGGTCCAGCATCCAGTCGATCACGAAAGCCAGCCAGGTAATCCACAAGACATAGGGTAAAATCACATCCATCGCCAGATAGCGGCGCACCAGAAAAATCCGATAACCCAGCCCCTCGGTCGAGGCGATGGCCTCGGCGGCAATCAAAAACAGCCAGGCCGAGCCCAGCGACAGGCGCACGCTGCCGATCAAGCGCGGCAGCAGCTGCGGCAGCAGTATGCGCACAATCAACTGCCAGCTGCTGGCACCCAGGGTCTGGGCCTTGATTTTCTGCTCGGCGGGAATCTCCAGCGTGCGGCTCTGCAGATCGCGTATCAGAAACGGGGTAATGCCGATGACAATCAAGCTGACTTTTGCGCCTTCGCCAAGGCCCATGACGATAAATAAAATCGGCAGGATGGCCATTGGCGGCACCAGCGATATGGCGCGCACCAGGGGCGACAAATTAGCCCGCAGCAGCGGCACAGCACCGTTCAGCACACCCACTACCAGGGCAATGGCGGCGCTGATACCGACACCCAAAGCCAGGCGCGACAGGCTGCTGGCAGTATCGACCCACAGCAGGTACTCGCCGCTGCGCCTGCTCGGCTGCAGGGCCATGCGATCCACCGCCGCCAGCATGCTGCCGATACTGGGCAGCAGTTTGTCGCTGGGGTTCTGCGCCAGCCTGATATCCGAGGCGACGATATAGGCGGCCAGTAAAACCGCAAACGGCAGCAGCCCCAGACAGACTCGAGCCCAGGCTGATGGCGTATAGTTAATCAGTTTTTTCATCGCTATGGCTTGTATTGCAGCGGCTGTTGCGAGTGCGGCCATGCAGAGCCGTCCCCTAAAGATTGACCCCCACTACAGCGCGCCCTCGGCGGCCATCCGCATAAACAGCGGATTGAAACGCAGTTTGATATTGTCGCTGTCACCGTAAACGCCACTCGGCGTCTCGATACCGATAAAGCGGGAGTCGGCCGCCCCGTCACCCAGCAGACCGTGCTGAAAAGAAAAGTCGGCGACATACTTCATGGTCTGGCGCAGGCGCGCGCTGTTGACGAAATCCAGCGCCGCAGCCGCCCGGTAGAACATACGGGTAGAGGCCAACTGGCTTTCAAAGCCGGCCAGGTCGGTGCCGGAGGCGGCGCCCATGGCGGCGCGCGCGGCGCGGCCGCGCTCATCCCCGGCGCTGATCAGGGCCATGATTTCATACCAGGCACCGGTCAGCGCCTTGCCGAATTCAGGATTGGCGTCGAGAACATCGCTATTGACCACCATCAGGTCGATAATTTCACCGGGGATATCGGCCGAGTCGAAGACTTTGTGACTGCCGGGCATGGCGGCAATTTCCGCCAGCAGCGGATTCCAGGTCACCGCCGCGGTAACCGTATCGCTGGCGTAGGCGGCAACCAGGTCGGCATCGGAGGTGTTTACGACTTTGATATCTCTTTCCGTCAGCGACACCGACTCCAGCGCCCGCGCCAGCAGATAGTGAGAGACACTGAGTTCCACCAGGTTGACGCGCTGGCCTTTGATATCACTGAGGCGGGATTGGTTTTTCAGCACCACGGCATCGTTGCCGTTGGAGAAGTCGCCGACAATCAGTGCCGTGCTGTCGACACCGCCCGCAGCGGGTATGGTCAGCGCGTCCATATTGGTCATGGTGCAGCCGTCGTACTTGCCGGCGGTGTACTGATTGATGGATTCGATATAGTCGTTAATCTGTACGACCTCGATTTCAATACCGTACTTGTCCGCCCACTTCTTGACGATGCCGCGCTGCTGGCCGAGCCCCCAGGGCATCCAGCCGACATAGATCGACCAGCAGACGCGAAATTCGCTGCGCTGCGCAGCCGGGGCGAGCGCTGGCATCAACGACAGGAAAACGACTATCAGACTGAATACAATGCGGGGCTTCATCGGCGACCTCCGGGGGTACACGGTTATTGTCGGGCGGAGGAGTCAATGGCGTTCGGCCATTTCCAAGTCTCCCGGGCTTTTATCCCGCCGTGTAACCTTGCGTGAAGGTCGACAACTCTCGGACCAGGCGTTACCGCAGCAGTAACCGGAACCCTAGTTGTCTATTTGCAAATTGTCAGTGAGGCCGATAATGGCAGTGCACTATCAAGCTCCTCCATCAGCTTGAAAAGCAAGTGCAGTGCCAAATCCGCTTTTGCCGGGCCCAATCGCCGCTGGCGCGGGGCAATACGGCTATAGACGGGTGACGGGGAGTTGTTTATGGTTACCAGACTAAGCGCCGGCACCGCCAAAACGGATCAATATGGTGCGGTCGCCGGCGCCAACTTACCTTTTTGGTGCAGGCATTTGGCCGGCACCTGCAGACAGGACAATCCCACCGCCATGACCGCCATCCGACTGATCACCTTCGACCTGGACAATACGCTGTGGGAGACCGACAAGCTGCTGCGACAGGCGGAACAGGCGGTCTACGACTGGCTCGCGCAGCACTGCCCGGAAGTCACCCGGGCCTATACCCTGGAGGCCTTGTTCGAGGCGCGCGTCGCCTACTGGCAGCAGCACCCGGAGTTCAAACACCAGATCAGCAGGATGCGGCGCGCCTCACTCGAGCACATCCTGCGCGGCTGCGGTTACGACCGGCAGCGGGCACAGCAAAAAAGTGCCGAAGCGTTTGAGGTGTTTATGGACTATCGCCACCGTATCGACTTTTTCGATCACGCCTTTACCGTGATCGAAACGCTCGGCAAAAACCACCGGCTCGGCATTCTCAGCAACGGCAACGCCTGCTCCCGGCGTCTCGGCATCGACCGCTACTTCGACTTTCACTATACCGCCGAGCAACTCGGCGTCGGCAAGCCTTCGCCGGTGCCGTTTCGCGCCGCACTTCGACACACGGGCGTCGAAGCGGACGAATGCATCCATATCGGCGACAGTATTGAGGATGATATCAGCGGCGCGGCGGCACTGGGTATTCACACCATCTGGTTCAACCCGGCGGGCCGCGCCTGGGAAGAGACCGCTTTTGCTCCCAGCGCCGAGGTGGCCTGTCTGAGTGAAATACCGCAGGCGGTCACTGTGATAGAAAGCCGCTCGACGTCTTGATTTGTGATAGCTCGAATACGGTCCGGCATATTTGCAATTTAGCTCCGGTGTCGCATCTTTGGCTGCGTCACCAGGGGGTGTCCATTGAAAAAGCGGGGGAGCCATTCCGCGCTCCTGCTGTACCTGCCAGCTTTGTATGTCAAAATGTGTGCGCCCATGTGTGAACAGAGGTGTAAATATGGCTACAAACCTATCAATTGACACCAATCTGCTTGATGAAGCCTTGCGAATCAGTGGTCTACCCACCAAAAAAACACTGTAAATCAAGCACTTACTGAATTTGTGCAACGCCGGAAGCAACGTGAGATCACATCGCTGTTCGGTAATTTGCCCCAAGACGCAGACTATGACTACAAGAAAGGACGAAAATGAGTGGCGTGCTTGTAGACACTTGCATTTGGTCCCTAGCCCTGCGGCGCAGTACTTCTCAAGAGACCTTTGCAGCCGAGCAGCTAACCCAACTCATTGATGATAATCGGGTGAAAGTCATTGGCTTCATTAGACAAGAGCTATTGTCCGGCTACTCAGATAAAAACAGCTATGAAAAATTGCGTCAAAAGCTAAGATACTTCCCAAACGAGCCTGTATTGGATTCCGATTATGAAGCTGCTGCAGAGTATTCAAACTCTTGCCGATAAAAAGGAATCCAGGGTTCCCATATCGATTTTCTAATTTGCGCTGTCGCAATGAGAACTAAATTCAAAGTCTATACAACAGACAAAGATTTTAATCACTACTCCAAGCATCTTCCGATAGTACTCTTCGATACAGACTAACACTTACAACACCGGACAGTTTGGAGCACAGCGGAAAATCATTCTGCATGCTTGAACCTGCTACGCTTTGCATATACAACTGTACAACAATTTTGTACAGATCCTTACGGGTATCAAAATGAAAACGGTCAACATCAGCGACTTCAGAGCTAACTTATTGAAGTATCTAGAGATTGGCAGATCTGGCGAGCAAATTACAGTGACTTCCAATGGTAAACTTTTGGCGACAATAGCGCCCCCCTCGAATCAAAAAGAACTTGCGAGGAAGCAGCTCAACTCTCTAGCCTCAACTGCAAAAATACATAATGTCACCAGCCCCATTGATAGTGACTGGGATGCTTTGTCGTGATTTTAATGGATAGCGCTTCTAGCCAGGTCCCAGTAAGTGACAGCGAACAGCATTTTGCCACCTGTTAAGACCATTAATCCGGCAGTCTAAGAGAGAATATTTTTTCCTCAACAACTTCCCTGCTCGCAGATTGGATGAGCAACATGTTCAGTCCCCAATAAAGCATGAAAAATATCTCCCACCTTTAAACTTACTGATTTTTCTATGCCGTTCTCACGATTTAAAATTTTACCCTTTGTCGCTATACCCCTAGATCTTCCTCTGTATGACAGGGAAACCTTACACCTCAAGCAAAACTAAAAGGGTCACACTACCAGCCATAAAAATTTTCGTCACATGCACGAGTGCTTTTTAGGTTATTCTGGCTTCCTATATAGATAGAAACCAAATCCCATTGTAGACCGGCCAAATTTTCTATAGTACTTATTCCACGTTCGAGTGCGTTCAAGCATTTTTTTATGTTCCTCTATATCTGGCTCCGATATGGCTAGACGCTCTGCCTTAGTTAGATGCTTCCATTCAAAATCGTCCCACTCATCCTGATTACTCACTAAAGCGTAAAGCGGAATCAAACCATGAGATTCAGCCACTTGGATATTTTCCTCATGAGTATTATATATGCCTACTGGCTCACCTATGAACTCCAAATATGCCTGCTCTGGAATTCTTTTCCAATAACCTTCGCCAATTAAAATCAGCCCATTTGGTTTTACCAAATCCTTCATTCGACTCAAAGCGTTTGGATAAGCTGTTTCAGCTATGCCAAAGGCATGAGTGGAGCCCATGCAAACGGCAAGGTCAAAATAACTTCTTTCTAATTCCACTTCTTGTATATTCGCCAGTAAAAATTGGAGCCTATTTCCCGCTCTTTGTTGCCGTGTTGACTCATTCGCAATCGCGATGCATGATGAGCTTATGTCTATGCCAAGGCAGTCCGCACTCGATACTCGTTGCATACGAGTGAGAAAAGCACCTTCTCCACAGCCAATATCCACTGCTTTGCAATTGGCCTTTAAGTCGATAACACTGATTAGTCGATCAGCCTTCTGGGTACTAAGCGGACAATTAAATTGCATTTCGCCTCCAAAATTGATTCAAGGTGAAGCTAACGCCACGCTCTGTGAACCTCAAAAAATAAAATAACCGGCACGATTATAAATACTACAATGTCAGATTTTATGCCTGACTTAAGCATCTCCGGTGAAAACTATAGGCCTGCTACAAGTGCGGGAGCCAGCATTAGAATAGCACTCTTCACGCTATCCTGAGCTGGAAATTCCAAGGGAGCAGCCATTGGAACAGTTAGCGCCCCGAACCACAAGTAAAAGACGAATACGGCATTTTTGTATGCTGCGTGAGCTTTCTATAAGCTCACGATGCATTTAACGCCTTGCACACGGGCCGGAGGGCCGCGACAGCGGTGGAGGTCCGAGCCGCGCAGCGACGCCACTGCTGCAGTTTGTTATATGTGCTTGCATGGCTGCCGTCATATTGGTTGTTTTGCTCGTTCGATAGCAGCATTAATTGCGCCTTTTGCCTGTGGGCTATTTTTCCAGCATGTGGTATTGAGCATACTTGCTACCATTTCGGCTATATCGTCGGCACGATATCCTTTTAGTTCTTGGAAAGAGCTAATGCCAATTTCTTCAAACCGCTTGACTACAGTTGGACCGACGCCTTTGACTGCTAAAAGAGCCTCTTTTTCTTGCTTGCTAAAACCCATATGTAAATCTCTCTTGAGACATATAACACCGGTAGCGAGGGCGGCTATGGAGCCTCGAAGCAGCGGAATAGCCGCCAATAAAGGCCGAGCGACAGCGAGGCTCAGAGAGTGCGCTTTTGCACTGGCGATTTTGATTAGCCTTGTTGTGATTTCGGCATAGTTTAATTATTTAAACCGCATCTTTCGACGAACTTATTATATTGACCTTTGGTTAAAAACAACCGATGAAGCTTAGGATTAGTTTGCCGCCCTTCATCCAAATTCTGTTTTTGATCGTATCCGTTACTCACTACTTTCTGTGTTTTAAGCTCTATATCGATAAAGTACCTAGTATCCTTATCCTGGATTTTTTTCATATTCAACCTCTTATACATTTTCGGTTATTGCCCTTAGGGGTAATTAGAGAAACATAACCTTTGTATATGGCGTACGCTCGCTTTGCTGATTGCAGCATTGAGTGCGCGGTCTCAGTATCTGATCGGAAGAGGCTTTATCGACGCTATCCAATTCTGTCCGATGCAAAGCAAGTTTTTCCTGTTATGCGAAAGAATAGGGCCCTATATCTCCCTGGACTAAAACCTAAATCATTGATGGCGCCACCTATTTTTCTACCGCTTGGAAGATAGCAACAGCTTAGTATAAAGGGAGAAATATATTTGACAACCTCCAAATATACTGCATGAATAAACAGAAGAAGTAGCGGACACCGGGAAGGGGTAGAAAGAAGGAGGGCGGGCCTAGTTATAGTACCGTTACGCAGGGATATGCGCCTTCGGAGCTGCAGTATACGAACGGAAAAAACATATCTCTATTGGATACGCTTTTTTATACATTGATGCAGAATTAATTCGTGTGTACTATTCACGCGGTCCATATATATAGTTCTCGCAAACTGTTTTGACGAGAGAATTGAATTAACGTTGTCATCATCGGACAGCCCGCATACTACTGTCACGCCTTATTGGGTGCAACCAACAAGTGAAAATCAGTATGGGATTGGCAAACAGATACTATGGAAGGGTGGAAGTGAGCCGTAGGGCCGCGCCTAACAGGCGCATCTTGCCGGACTGGTTTTCCGCTGCTCTCCAAACCAGCCATAAATGCGGGTGTTAGGCAAAAGGAGCAAGTATGAAAATATTTTTGGTTTCAATATTTATTCTAATTATCGCAGTTAACCATGATGCTTATGCCGATGACAAATCTCTTATAAAGAAAGGTTTGGCTTTAAAAGCTATGGCTGAACGAGATGACGCTAACGCGATGATGCAACTTGCGGAGCTACTAATAAAAAATGCCCCAGAACCCAAAAGACCATATAAGATATGTGATGGGAAACTGGTTAACCCACTGATAAAAACTGATATAAAGGGTAAAGACTGCAAGACTGTACACGATAAAGAAAACCAAAGACTTGTCGAGCTTTGGAAACCTGTCGGCAATAAGTTTACCGCTTCGCAATGGATTACTCGTGCAGCACAAGCTGGAAATCGTAAGGCGATTTCGCTTAAATGTGCTTTAAAAGACGATCTACGGGCGCCTGCTTCGACCAGAGAAGAGGCGGAACTCTGGTGCAAAAAGCTGTAGATGCCTAATAAGTAAATCCGGTTTGTAAAGCCAAGGCTGCACCGGACTTCGCTTGTAGCTCAACTCCTGATTTGAGTGTTATGAATCCTGGAGAATCGTGCATTGAATGTAGGAATCTATATTTACGAAAATGCTGAAGTCTTAGATTTTTCAGGACCCTTTGAAGTTTTTTCAACAGCTGGCTGGCTGGCTCTGTAAATTCTTTTAACATCTTCTTAGTAGCGAAGAAAGGGTTCCTGTTATTGCCAGAGGTGGCTACAGTGTTAATCCTCATTATGACTTTCACGATCATCCCAAAATCGATATTTTAATTGTAGTTGGTGGCATTCACACCGAGGAGTTAAAAAAGCCTGCTGTTATTGACTGGATTGCCAGTGTTGAGAAAAACGCACAAATAGTCGCCTCTGTCTGCACTGGCGTGTTTATACTCGCTGCAGCCGGGTTATTGTCAAACCTTAAAGTTACTACTCACTGGGAAGATATCGATGATCTAAAGAGTTCCTATCCAGATCTAACAGTAGTTTACTCTCAGCGCTGGGTAGATGAAGGCAAATTCATTACATCAGGCGGCATTTCCGCTGGTATAGATATGAGTTTGTATTTAGTGTCAAGGCTAGCTAGTTTAGAACTGGCAGAAAAAACAGCTAAGCAAATGGAGTTTGAGTGGTGCAAAAATCCATAACCATATATGCAACCCGGATAATGTAAAGCATTGCTTGAAAAGCAGCAATGCTTTACATTACCAGTCCACTCTGCGTTCCACCTCTACAGTATTCAAGTTAGGAGAGTAACTTGGAAAAAGTTAATTTGGCAGATAAATTTCGACTATTCGACCATTATTGGTCTCCTAAAATTGTTGGGGAGCTAAATGGACAATATGTGAAACTAGCTAAGTTTAAAGGAGAGATGGTATGGCATACTCACGAGAACGAAGACGAGTTCTTCCAGGTTATTAAAGGCAGTATTACTATCCATTTGAAAGAGCGGAGTATTAACTTGAATGAAGGGGAGTGCTATATCGTTCCGAGAGGTATTGAGCACAAACCGGAAGCAAAAGAAGAAGCGCATGTAATGATGTTTGAGCCTAAAGCTACGGCTCATACTGGCAGTACTGAAAGTGATCTAACAGTACAAAGCAAAGATCAGGAGTGGATTTAACATAAAACAAGTGTCGCAATTTGGCAGCCAAGAGTGTCGGCTAAAAGGCGGCCGCTATTTCTGCCTGCAAATTGGCTCAGCGTTAACCACACAAAACTATGAATGACGAAGAGTTCGACAAGTACTTGGAAGACGCATGCGATGAGCTTGATCAAAAGTACCAGGCTCTAGTAAACGAATTTGGTTTTGGAGGCCACGATAACTTTGTCGTTGAGTATGAAAAGCAATCGTTGATGTTCTTCGATAAAGAGAGGCCTGTTGTAGAGGCCTCAATTTTACCAGTTGCTTCTCATATTCCTGAAAAAGACAGCTTGGTTTGGTTTTGGTCAAATCACAGGTTGCCAGAGCCGATTAGAAGGCACAGCTCTGTCGTTAAAAAGCTCTTTGATGTCACTGGTTATGAGGTATTTAATAAGCCCTCAGTGAAATGTGACGAAAATATGGCCTGGGAAATTGCAGCAATGGCTTGCAAGTGTTTAGGTGCGGAAGGTGTCTATCGCATACCTCAAGGTAATATGCATTCATATGTATTATTAACCGAGGTGCGACACTACAGTTAACAAGTCCAACCACGCGGACTCGGCAAAGCTGTCGCCTGTTTGTACCAAAAAGGCCGCCAACTACATCAAGCTGGTGTTTGAGGCGTTACATGGTAATTTCCCGCCCTTTGAGTGAGTTCACAATAACTAAAATTGCTAACAAAGCCAGCCAGAGGGACCCAAAAAAAATGGAAATTATCGGTATATATCCAATAGTTGCGAAAGACCCTTGTCACCTAATTGAAGTTAATATTTATTCAAATTCATATGAATACAAGTGGGGAGAGGTGACACAAGAAGTTAAAGGACAACCAATAGAAAATTGGCAGGTCGCTTACGATGAGCAACCTTTGGATGACGAGAATAAACGTTGGGTATTCTTTTTTCATTACCTGGATTTTACAAAACCAATGCGTACACCAGATGGAGAGGTAGATTTGCTTTCACCTACCAGATTTCCAGAAAGATTAAGTCATATAGAATACGAAGAGCCATGCTAAGATGCGCTTTAACAAAGCCATCTTGCCTCGCGCCTATACCACGATCGCAAATGACGGCGTTAGGGCTCTATGAAAATCGTTCGAGACAATAGGCCGGAAGAATTCAAAAGAATTGAGCAGCTTCTGTACGGTATAAACTATGAGGTCTGGCTTAACCTGTACGGCCCCGCTAATGCTGACGAATCCTTGGAACAAGCACTGAGCAAATTGGTTTCTGAAAACTGCAAAGTTTCGGGGGTTTTTCCTTCGTCAGCAAAGGAAGCCAAGAGGGAAATAGTAGATAAGATTCTATATGAAGGTGATACTGGCTCTGGCCCCATAGACCTTGAATCAAAGAAACATGAGGTTGCCGAGTTAATGAATAATGTATTTTCAAAAATCAATCTTGAAAAGGCGGATATGGTTGTAGAGTTTGAGTTCAAAAAGGGACAACCCTCTTATCCTGTATTTTGGGATTTTGCTTATGATATTCATTTAAGTGGGAAACGATGGATATTGGTGGGCAGCAGTAGTGACTAGCCCTAACAAATCGTGAAACTCGAACAATTTCAAGCATTGCTTGAAGAAAAGCAACGCTCAAAATTGCCGAGGCTGGACCCCCGTACTGCGTGCTCCAACTCATTATTGCGGTGTTATGTTTTCGCAGTAACCGTACGTAGTCGCGAGTGTTCAACGAAGGGAAGGAAGTCTTTGTCAGAAAATAGAAAGTGCGTCAACCATTAGCTAATCATCTATTCACCCGAGGGCAAAGGAGCCAGCCCAAAAAATAAGGGCGATAAAAGCCATCTTAGAAGAGAATGGGTATATTATTGATCAAGTAGAAACATGCGATCCAGGTATCGCTATCTATGAAGATGGGGATCAAATTGTGGCGAAGCCTCGGCGGCAAAAAGTACTTAACAAACAAGGATAGGTTGCGCTCGAACACACTGCGCAAGCGGGATGAAGTGCTACACACTTCGCCCCTTCGCAGAGTGTTATGAATTTGACATATAGGCCGGCAAGAGTAATATGTTGTAATACATCCGAATACATTGCTGGAGCCACAAATGAGTATTACTAGTATTCGCCTCAATGCTGAGATAGAAGCACCCCTTCAAAACCTTGCTAAAAAGCTGGACAGAAGCAAAAATTATCTTATAAATCAAGCGGTTAAAGAGTTCTTGGCCCGCCAAGCCATGGAGGACGAGCGCTGGAGCGATACATTGGAGGCCCTTGAATCAATCCGGAGTGGCAAAGGCGTTGATGAAGAGCAAGTGTCGGCTTGGCTCAACAGTTGGGGAACGGAAAGCGAGAAGGCACCACCTAAGGTATGAGGATAACTTATACGCCAGAGGCCGTCCATGATTTAAAGCGGTTACGAGAGTTCATAGCAGAACACAACCCGAGGGCTGCAAACCGAATTGCAAAGAACATTCAAGCAGGCATATCTAAGCTTAAAGTATTTCCACAAATGGGTTTGTCTGTTTCAAAGGCACCTGACCCAGAAATGATCCGCGACTTATACGTAGGCGATTACACCGTTCGGTACCTTCTGAACAGAAAAATTTACATTCTAAGAGTGTGGCACGGAAAGGAAGTAGAAAAAGACTCATAACAAAATAGTTAAAAAAAGCGTTCTAGAATCAACAAGTTTTACAGCCGATCAAACCGGTACGGGTCTGGATCGATAATTGAAGGCTCTTCGGACACAATATCCGCTGCCAGTTGTCCTGCGGCCGGGCCAGTGCCAAAGCCGTGGCCGGAAAAGCCGGTGGCGATGGCGAGACCGGGAACGGCTTCTATCCGATCGATCACCGGCATGGAGTCGGGCGTGATATCCATCCAACCGGCCCAGGCTTCCTCGATTTCCGCCTGTTCAAATATGGGCCATGCATTGCAAAGGTTGGTTATCGCTTCCTGATTCAACACCGGGTTAACCTTGGGGTCCATGGTGCGTATGCGCTCGAACGGCGACCGGCTCCCGGCGTGCCAGCGACGAGGAAGTTTAAGGTCATCCAAAAAAGGTTTACCCAGTTTAACGCGCAACTGTCGTCGGTTGGCACCCAGTTGGTTCATATAACGCGAACCGATCAGCAAATGATCTAAGATGATAGGTGCATCCAAACCGCCGCGCTGGGTAATGATAAAGCCGCCGTCTTTGTGTTTTCTAAAAGAGAAGTCCGGACCGCCAACAGCGATATCCGTTGGGCCATCCATCGGCTTAGTACGCAACACAGATAAAATAAGAGGCAAGGTTGGCAATGACACACCCAGGTTGCCAAGGAAGCGTCGCGACCAGGCGCCGCCTGCCAGCAATGCTTGATCGCATTGAATTTCACCTTTTTCCGTAACCACACCGGAAACCTTTCCCGCTGATCTGGAAAGCGTGCGAACCGCACAATGCTGTACCATCACCGCGCCTTTTTTAATAGCCGCATTGGCAATGGCGCTGGTCGCTATTGCCGGTTCGGCAATACCATCGGAAGGTGTGTAAACACCGCCGGCCCACTTACCCTTACCACCAGGTACCTGTTGGTCAATTTCGCTCGTACTTAGCAGGCGCGAATCGAGAGAAAGGTCGTCTACCGATTTCAGCCAATCTTCATGAACGCAGAGCGATTCCTCGGTTGGCGACAAAAACATAATACCGCACTGCTTGTAGCCGAGATCACGGCCAATACGCTCCGGCATTTTGGCCCACAGGCGATCGGCTGCCTGCGCCATGGGTACATCATGCGCGTGGCGGCTGGTTTTTCGAATCCACCCCAGGTTGCGCGACGATTGTTCGCCAGCAATATGGCCTTTTTCGAGTAAAACCACTGGTATATTGCGTTCCGCTAATGTCAGTGCCGCGCAGGCACCGACAATACCACCACCGATAATCACCACGCGAGTAGTAGAAGGCAGCTTATCCTGAGTGATAACGGGCTCTAGCGCTTTAGTCATAACAATTCGATACTACTGGGGGATGACAATGTCTTCCGACTCAGCCTCGGAGGCGCCGCGATAAGCCGTTACCTCCAGCTCGACTTTGTAAGCGGTAGAGCCCAATGGCGGGCAAGTGGCGGTAGTAGCCGGGTTAATACCGCGAAACTTGGTGCCAATGTGTTCCATGACCCTGTGTATATCATCCGGGTTTTGGATAAACACGTTAGACCTCACCACATCGGCCAGGCAACTGCCAACCGCTTCAAGGGCACGCTCGATGTTTTTGAAAACCTGGTCAGTCTGTTCAATCACATCTTCAGGAATTTCGTTGCTGTCTGGATTACGGCCAGCAGTATTGGAGACCATAATCCAGTTGTCCACGGCAACAACACGGGAGTAGCTGGCTATCTCTTCAAACTTGGAGCCGGTTTTAACTTTGGTGATTTTGGTCATGGGAATCTTTCCTGTGGGAGTAAGCCTAAGGTGTTAACGCAGAACCGGCTCATCCCATAGGTTCAACGTAATGCCTATACCTTTTTCAACCGCGTTGCGATAGATTTTGGTGGCCCAAGCCACGTCTTCAACGGGCATGCCACCCACAGACAAAATAATAATTTCCTCGTTATTCTGGCGAGCAGGGGTGTCGCCGGCGACAATAGCGCCTAAATCTTCGAGTTCATCTTTGGCCATTAAACCGTCGGCAATCATATCCATAAACCGCATGCCAACCAGCGGTATGCAATTGTGGGCTGGCTTAGGTACTTCTTCGTACCAGGCTTCGTACAAACCGATGCTATCCATTACCTTGCGCACATCTTTGCCGCTCATACCGTCATCCAGGCTGCAGCTTGCCGGCATCGTCAAATAGGCACCGGGCTTTACCCACTCACGTTTGACAATCGGATAGGTAGAAGGGTCGCCAACTTCACCTGAATTACAATAGGTCACTATGTCAGAATCGCGTACCACGGCCTCGATGGAATCAACCACCTGAATATTCACAAGCTGCGGGTACTCTGTTTTCACCCAGCTCAAAAAGCGCTGCAGACTCTCCTGGCCACGGCCCTTGATTTTGATGGTGTCGAGGTCCGGGCATGCCGCCATAAAAGATGCAACGGAGGTTTTGCCCATCACACCCGGACCGAGCAGTCCGATAACTTTGGAATCTTTGCGGGCCAGGTAACGCGCTCCCACACCGGGAATGGCGCCGGTGCGGTATGCGGAAAGCAGGTTAGCGGACATATAAGCCAGTGGTGCACCGGTGTCGACATCATTGAGAATAAACATCAGAATGGAACGCGGCAGGCCTTTTTCGCGATTGGCAATATTGGAGCCATACCACTTCACGCCGCAAGTCTGATAGTCGCCGCCCAGGTAGGCAGGCATCGCCATCAGCCGGCGATCAGCCGTTGGTTTGGGCATGGTCGAAAAGGGTGATTCCTCCGGGAAGGTGATCATGGCACCATGGGAATCGCTGTTCGGCCCGGCCATGCGGTAGTCCCCCTTGTGGAGCAGTACAAACATCTCCTCCATGGTGTCCACACAACTGGGCATATCAGTAACACCGGCTTTAATCATGTCCTGCTCAGACAGGTAGATAAAATCAATCTTCGTACTTTCAGACATAGCATTACCCTGATTCGCTGCTCAGACATTGGTTATTGTGATAAAAGGTGCTAACGGGTAATAATACTGGGGAAGGCAATGGGCGTATTGAACTTTTGGGACATCAGAGAAGGCCTGTGACTATTTCCACGCATAGGGTTTTCAAACATGACAAAGCGCTGAGCATTCACGCCAAGCAGCCCTGGTTCGTGCTGGGTGCTGCGGCGCACTATAACCTGGTGGCCTCAGAAGACCCCTCAATTTCCCACTTTTACAGCTTTGAAGCGGATCAGACGCATGGTCTGACCTTGGCCATCCCCGATGGCTGCGTGGATATTGTGTTCGACTGCGATCAAACCAACCCCCATGCCAAGGTGTGCGGCACTACCCTGGAAGCGCGCAGTGCGCATTTAACCCACCGCCATCGCTATTTCGGTATCAGGTTTGCGCTTGGTGTAACGCCGGCGTTTCTCAATATCAATGCGGATGCCTTGGTGGATAAAGAGATCAGCCTGCATGAGTTGCTGCCTGACGCCCCTGCGCTGTTGGAATACATCGTCAACCAGCCCTCCCTGTCTGAGCAGGCCAGCTTGTTTCAACGGTTTTATCGCAGCAAAGGCACGCACAAGGCATCGCCGCTGATCGCTCATACCATGCAACTCATCTGTCAGAGCAAGGGCAATATTCAGGTCAGGGAACTGGAGTCTTGTACAGGGTATACACGACGCACCCTGCTTCGTCGGTTTAAGAGCGATGTAGGTATGTCACCGAAAGCCTTCAGTCGTATCGTACGTTGTCAGTTCGCCATCCGCGATCTCAGCTACCACAATCGAGTGGTATTTTCCGATCTGGCCTGCGACCTGGGTTTCAGTGATCAAGCACACTTTCAACGCGAATTTAAAAAACTGGTCAGCACCACACCGCAAGACTACCAGTGCCGCATTAGGCGGGGTTCCTACCTGGAGCGTATTCGTCGTTTCTAGATTTTTTTTGCATCGAGCAATTTTTCGTTGTCTTGACTCTATGCTCATATCTACCTTTTACAGCTGACGCTGGGCTAAAGTGCCGTTGATAAGTAGTGATAATCTGTAATCTCTACCTCAAAAGGGCCGCTATCTCCCCAATTGAAGCAAATGCGATATTGTTGATTAATACGGATACTATATTGGCCGTTGCGATTCCCTGATAAAGCCTCAAGCCGGTTACTGATTCATACCCACACCCTCGGGATGTGGGTATTCCGGTGATCTAACGCCAGACCGAGGCCGGTGCCTGATAGTTGCCCAGCAACTCGATATAGTTGCCGCGTTCGAAGGCGACCGGATCGGCGCAGTGTTGCTGGCTGAGGCTGCCTTTGAGCTGCTGCACCGACTGGTATTCGCGCTGTTCCAGCCAGGCGCACACATCGCTGTGGATCTCCTCGAGCCGCTGCGGGCCGCCGGCCAGCAGCGCACTGCACAAATAAGTGGCGTCGGCACCGCAGAGCAGCAGCTTGATGACATCTTCTGCCGTGTGCACACCGCCGGTGGCGGCCAGAGACAGATCCACACGCCCGTGGAGAATGGCGATCCAGCGCATCGCCAGCAGTGCCTCCGCCGAACTGGACAGCTGCAGCCGCTGCACCACTTGCAGTTGCTCGATATCGATATCGGGCTGGTAGAAGCGATTGAACAGGGCCACACCGTCGGCGCCGGCCTCAGCCAGGCGCCGCACCAGGTTGCCGACGGCGGAGAAGCTCGGCGACAGCTTGACGCCGATGGGAATGCTCAGGCGGCCGCGCAGGGCGACGAGAATATCCAGCACCCGGCGCTCGACGGCATCGCTGTGCTCGTCGATATCCGCCGCGACATAATAGACATTCAGTTCCAGTGCATCGGCACCGGCCTGCTGCAGGGACTCGGCGTGCCGCACCCAGCCGCCGGCACTGGTGCCGTTGAGGCTGGCGATGACGGGAATGTCGAGCGCCTGTTTCAGGCGCTGCAACTGCTCCAGGTAGTCGTCGCGATAGCTCGGGTACTCGCCGTGCAGCGGCAGGTAGCTGGAGGCCTCGCCGTGGCCGATATCCTGATGGTGCTGCAGCTGCTGGGCCAGCGCCTCCTCCCGCTCCAGCTCTTCCTCGAACAGGGAATACATCACCAGCGCTGCGGCGCCGCTGTCCTCCAGCTGTTTTGCCGTATCGAGCTGTTTCGACAGCGGCGACGACGAGGGCACGAAGGGATTTTTCAGCTCCAGGCCCAGGTAGCGGGTACGCAGGTCGATAGTCATAGTGAATAGTCCAGCGATGCCAGCTGTTCGTAGTGGCGGTAGCGGTCGTCCACGTCCTGCTGGGCCTTGGCCAGCAGGGCATCCGCCGTTTCGGTATGCATGCGGGTAATGAGGCCGAAACGCATTTCCGATTCGGCAAACTCGCGGTAGGGAATACTCGGCTTTTTCGAATCCAGTTGCAGCGGATTCTGCCCCGCCGCCGCGCGCCGCGGATCGAAGCGGAACAGCGGCCAGTGGCCGCTGGCCACCGCCAGTTCCTGTTGCTGCAGATTGCGATGCAGGTCCACGCCGTGGGCAATGCAGGGGCTGTAGGCGATAATCAGCGACGCGCCGTCGTAGGCCTCGGCCTCGCGGAATGCGCGCAGGGTCTGGATATCCTTGGCGCCGAAGGCGACGTGGGCGACATACACATCCTCGTAGGCCATGGCGATCATCGCCAGGTCTTTCTTTACCACCCGCTTGCCGCCGGCGGCAAACTTGGCGGCCGCCCCCAGCGGCGTGGCCTTGGACATCTGGCCGCCGGTATTGGAGTAAACCTCGGTGTCCAGCACCAGCACATTGACATTGCGGCCCGAGGCCAGCACATGGTCGAGGCCGCCAAAGCCGATATCGTAGGCCCAGCCGTCACCGCCGATCAGCCACACGCTTTTGCGGGTCAGGGCGTCGGCCACGCTCAGCAGGTTCTGCGCCGCCTCGCCGCCGCGCTGCTCGAGATCGGCCTTGAGCGCCGCCACCCGCTGGCGCTGCTCGTACAGCTCGGCCTCGTCGGCCTGCGGCGCACTGAGGACCGCATCGACCAGTTCAGCGTCCAGTTCACCGCGCAGATTCTCCAGCAGCACCCCGGCCTGGCGGCGCTGCTCGTCCAGCGCCAGGCGGATGCCGAGGCCGAACTCGGCGTTGTCCTCAAACAGCGAGTTGCACCAGGCAGGGCCGCGGCCTTCGGCATCGGTGGTGTAGGGCGAGGTGGGCAAATTACCGCCGTAGATCGACGAGCAGCCGGTGGCGTTGGCGATAATCATGCGGTCGCCGAACAGCTGGGTGGCAAGGCGGATATAGGGGGTCTCGCCACAGCCGACACAGGCGCCGGAAAACTCGAACAGCGGCTGGCCCAGCATGGCCCCCTTGATGGTGGTCCAGCGCACCTGGCGGCGGTCGTGATCCGGCAGTGTCAGGAAGTAGTCCCAGTAACCGCGCTCGCGCTCCAGCACCGTATCGATGGGGTGCATATTCAGCGCCTTGCGGCTGAGGTTGCTCTTGTCGCGCGCCGGACAGACCTCGACGCAGAGGTTGCAGCCGGTGCAGTCCTCGGGTGATACCTGGTAGGTCAGCGCAGTGCCGCTGTCAAACTCCTTGCCCTTGGCCGGCAGCCAGCGAAAGCCCTGCGGCGCATCGCTGAGATCTTCCGGCCTGAATACCTTGCTGCGAATGACGCTGTGGGGGCAGACGAACACACACTTGCCGCACTCGATGCAAAGATCCGGTTCCAGCACCGGTATTTCCAGCGCCAGACGGCGCTTCTCGTGCGCCGCGGTGCCCGGCGGCCAGCTGCCATCCACCGGCAGCTGGCTGACCGGAATGCGGTCGCCGCGCCCGGCGATCATCTCGCCGGTAACATTGACCACGAAGTCGCCGGCATCGGCCGGCACCGGCGGCAGGCGCCGGTGTTCGCTGCTTGCCGCCGCCGGCACATCCACCTGGCAGAGATGGTCGAGCGCCGCATCGATGGCGGCAAAATTTGCCTCCAGGATGCTGCCGCCTTTGGCGCGGTAGCTGTCGCTAATCGAGGCCTTGATCCTGTCGATGGCGGCCGCCGTGGGCAGCAGATCGGTGAGCGCAAAATAGCAGGTCTGCATAATCGTGTTGATACGCCGGCCGAGCCCGCAGTCACGCGCTACCCGGTAGGCATCGATTACCCAGAATTGCAGTCGTTTGTCGATAATCTGCTGCTGCATCTCCCGGGTCAGCGACTCCCAGACCCGCGCGGCAGGCAGCGGCGTATTCATCAGGAAGATCGCCCCGTGCCCGGCCTTGGCCAGCATTTCGTAGCGCTCGGCAAAGGCCGCCTGGTGGCAGCCGACAAACTCCGCCTGGCCGTCGCCGATCAGGTAGGTCGCCTTGATCGGCCGCGCTCCGAAGCGCAGGTGGGACTCGGTCACCGCGCCGGCCTTTTTCGAATCGAAGACGAAATGGCCCTGGGCATACAAGTCGGTTTCCGCGCCGATAATCTTGATGCTGTTGCGGTTGGCACTGACAGTGCCGTCACTGCCGAGGCCGAAAAAAACCGCGTGGCGGGCGGCGCCATCGGCAGCGGTCTGAAAGCCGCTGTCCCAGTCGAGGCTGGTATGGGTCAGATCGTCGTCGATACCGACGGTAAAATCGTTTTTCGGTGCCGGCTTTTCCAGTTCGTCGAACACCGCGCGGATCATCCCCGGGGTAAACTCCTTGGAGGAGAGCCCGTAGCGCCCGCCGACAATGGCCGGCATCTGCGCGAACTTGGCGCCGCCGCCGGCGAGGTGTTCGGCGAAGGCGGTGATCACATCCTTGTACAGCGGCTCGCCGCCGGCACCCGGTTCCTTGCAGCGATCGAGCACCGCAATGCGCCGCACCGAAGCAGGCAGGGCCTCAATCAGGTGGCTGCCGCAGAAGGGCCGGAACAGCCTCACCTTGAGCACGCCGACAGCCTGGCCCTCAGCGGCCAAATGCTCGACGGTCTCCTCGGCCGCCTCCGCCCCGGAGCCCATCAGCACGATTACCCGTTCGGCATCGGCGCCGCCGCAGTAGTCGAACAGGCGGTAGCGACGCCCGGTAGCCGCCGCAAAGCGCTGCATGGTCGCGGCGACAATCGCCGGCATGCGCTGATAGTGGACATTGACCGCTTCGCGGGCCTGGAAAAAAACGTCCGGGTTCTGCGCCGTGCCGCGCATCACCGGGTGGTCCGGGGACAGGCCGCGGTGGCGGTGCTCGCGCACTAGCCCGTCGCCGATCAGCTGGCGCAGTACCTCGTCGGCCAGGGGTGCGATCTTCGCCACTTCGTGGGACGTGCGAAAGCCGTCGAAAAAATGCAGCACCGGCACCCGCGACTCCAGAGTTGCGGCGTGGGCGATCAGCGCCAGGTCCTGGGCCTCCTGTACCGAATTGGCGGCCATGATCGCAAAACCGGTGCCGCGGCAGGCCATCACATCGCTGTGGTCGCAGAAGATCGACAGCGCATGACTGGCCACCGAGCGGGCGGCGACATGGAACACCGCCGGCGTCAGCTCGCCGGCGATCTTGTACATATTGGGAATCATCAGCAACAGGCCCTGGGAGGCCGTGAAGGTGGTGCTCAGGGCACCGCGCTGCAGGGCACCGTGTACGGCGCCTGCGGCCCCGGCCTCGCTCTGCATTTCCACCACCTGGGGCACACCGCCCCAGAGGTTGGCCCGCCCCTCGGCCGACCAGGCATCGGCGTATTCGCCCATCGGCGAGGAGGGGGTAATGGGATAAATGGCAACGACTTCGCTGAGCCGGTGGGCGACGGCGGCCACTGCCTGGTTGCCGTCGATGGTGATCATCTGCTCTCTGGACATATGCCGGACTACTCCCTCGCGCGGGTGTTCGCAGGCCCCGCGCAGACGTCCACGGGTGAATGGGGGAGTAAAAGGATAAACGGCCTGTTTGCGCGAGACAAGCACTGCCCGCCGATGGGCGACAGGTCCCGTCGCCGGGGGCGGGTCAGAGCCGGCGCCCGGCCCGCAAACCGGCGCCGGCCAACGGCGCCTGCCGCTATTGCAGGCAGCGGTTAAATCGGCCGGCTACCGTAGTTGTTACTGGGCTTCTTCGGCGGGTCCGCGGTAACGCGCGGCTCCACCTGATCAATTTTGCCACCCTCGCTGAGAAACTTTTCCACCTCGCTCTGCAGCTGATCGCGCTCGCGCTCGCGCGAGGATACGCTGCGGTCCTCGGCAGCGTCCGGTTTACCGTTGTAAAACTCTGCGCCAGCCCTGCTGGTATGGCTGCCTTCTGAAGGATTCATATTCGCCATGCGACCACCTACCTATCTCTAAAACCGGGCCCGGGTCTGATAGAACCAACAGTGCCACCGGTGTAACAAATTCCATCGATATCACAAGTCCCCCGGCTGCCGGGCGGTGCGCTTCGTGCTGTCTAGTTTTCGCGCCAGGCGAGAATATTTATAGCGCAGTGATATTTCTTCGCCAGTCTCCGGACCCGGAATTTTTAGGTTAATTTGCTCTTACTTCAGCGGCGAAGCCAACTGCAGGTTATTAAGCTGCACACCGGTTTAAGCGGTCGCCGCCCGGGCATGGTACGATCGCTGCTGCAGCTGGAAATCAGTAGCAGGGTCACAAAATGGCAGAGGTATGAAGAAGTACGAAGAGTTACGAAGAGGTACGAGATGATTGAATTGCAGGGTAAAACCGTCGTAATCAGCGGCGGCGCCGAAGGTATCGGCCTGGAAATAGGCCTTGTCCTGGGCCGGCGCGGTATGAACGTGGTGCTGGCGGATATCGACACCCAGAACCTGGCCGCCGCCCGGGACAGGATGGCGGCGGAGAACATTGCCACGCTCACAGTGGAGCTGGATGTGGCCCTGGAGGAGCACTGGCAGAAAGTCGCCAGGCAAACCCTGGAGCGCTTTGGCAAGGTGCATATGCTGGTCAACAACGCCGGAGTCGGCGGCGCGGCGGGGGCAATTGAAAGCTATGACAGCGCCAGCTGGCGCTGGGCCATCGATGTCAATCTGATGGGTGTGGTCTACGGTGCGCAGACTTTTGTTCCGTTGATAAAACAGCACGGCGAAGGCGGCTGGCTGCTCAATGTCGCCTCTATGGCCGGTATCGGTGGCGTGCCGTATATGGCGGCCTACAGCGCTACCAAAAACGCGGTGGTGGCCCTGTCCGAAGGCTGGTCAACGGAGCTGGAGGAGCACGGTGTCAAAGTGGCGGTACTGTGCCCGGGGTTTGTAAAAACCCGCATCCATCAGTCCCACCGCAATCGCCAGGCGCGCTATGCCGTCGACAAGGCGCCCTCCAAACAGCAGCAGAAAATCGCCGACGGCGCCCGCGAGGCAGTGCAAAACGGCATCGATGTGGAGCTGCTCGGCAAGCGCGTGATGGAAGCCCTGGATGGGGGCGAGTTCTATATTTTCACCCACCCCAGTTACCGCCAGCTGGCCCGGCAGCGCGCCGCGGCCATCGACGCCGCCTTTGAGCGCGCCGCCGCAAGTCCGCTGTTAAAGGATATTCTCGAGCAGGAGATTGGGCCGTTCTGACGAGTGCCTGCGGTGGCCTGAAAAGCGCCTGCGGCGACTTGAAAAGCACCCGCGGCGGCCTGAAAAAACCGTGCCGGCAGTAAGCTAAACCGCGTCGCTGCCGGTCTCGCCGGTGCGGATGCGGATGATCTCCTCCATGGCGGTAATGAAGATTTTGCCGTCGCCGATTTTGCCGGTCTGCGCCGACTTGGTGATGGCCTCCACGGCCTGTTCCACCATGGCGTCATCCACAGCGAGTTCCAACTTGACTTTGGGCAGGAAGTCCACCACGTATTCGGCGCCGCGATAGAGTTCGGTGTGGCCCTTCTGGCGGCCAAAGCCCTTGACTTCGGTAACGGTCATACCCTGCACACCCACCTCCGACAGGGCGGTGCGCACATCGTCGAGCTTGAAGGGTTTGATTACAGCCGTGATTAATTTCATCAGAGTTTTCCTTCGCGGTTACCTGCAGTGGCGCCGCCCGGCGCCCGTTCAAGCGCATACGATACACGCAAAGACCGTGAAAATCACCACGGCCGGCTTGACCTGGCTCAAACCCTGAAACGAAAAACCCCCTCAGGGCAGAACCCTGAGGGGGCGGCGCTGCAGAGCGCAGATTAAGGGGTTATTTGGTGGTAAATTCCGGATACGCCTCCATACCGCACTCGGCCAGATCGACACCGTCGAACTCCTCCTCCTCGGTGACACGTATGCCCATGGCAGCTTTGAGCAGCGCCCACACTATCAGGCTGGTGACAAACACCCAGGTAAAGATTACCAGAGCGCCCACCAGCTGACCGCCGATGGTCGCCTCGGCGTCGGATAACGGCACCACCATCACACCGAAAAAGCCGACTACGCCGTGCACGGAGATGGCACCTACCGGGTCGTCGACTTTGAGTTTGTCCAGCATCAGGATGCTGAAGACCACGATAACACCGCCCACCGCACCGATCAGCGTAGCCGTCAGCGGAGAGGGGTCGGCGGGCTCGGCGGTAATCGCCACCAGGCCGGCCAGAGCGCCGTTCAGGGCCATGGTCAGATCGGCCTTACCAAAAACCATGCGCGCCACCGCCAGCGCGGCAATCAGGCCCCCGGCGGCGGCGGCATTGGTATTCAAGAATACATTGGCCACTTCATTGGCAACCGCGACACCGCCCAGCTTCAGCGTGGAACCACCGTTGAAGCCGAACCAGCCCATCCACAGGATGAAGGTGCCCAGCGTCGCCAGCGGCAGATTGGCGCCGGGGATGGCATTTACCTCGCCGTTGGGGCCGTATTTGCCCTTGCGCGCGCCCAGCAGCAGCACGCCCGCCAGCGCGGCGGCGGCGCCGGCCATATGCACGATGCCGGAGCCGGCATAGTCGCTGTAGTTCAGCGCGCCAATGAGGGGCACATCCTTGCCCCCCCAGGTCCAGCCGCCTTCAACCGGGTAGATAACACCGGTCATCGCCACCGCGAAAGCCAGAAAGGCCCACAGTTTCATGCGCTCGGCCACCGCGCCGGAGACGATGGACATGGCCGTGGCGACAAACACCACCTGGAAGAAAAAGTCGGAGGCGCCGGCGTAAACCGAGTCGCCGTCAAAACCGGCCTCGGCGGAATCCGCCAGTACCTGGGCGACGGCCGCATCGTCCATCCCGGCCACGGTGGTCACGCCGGACAGAAAGTAGCCGCCGTCATACATAAAATGGTAGCCGCAGATCAGATACATGGTACAGGCTACGGCGAACAGGGCGACATTCTTGGTAAGGATCTCCGTGGTGTTCTTGGCGCGGACCAGGCCGCTTTCGAGCATGGCGAATCCCGCCGCCATCCACATAACCAGTGCGCCACAGATCAGAAAATAAAACGTATCTATGGCGTACTGCAATTCGAAAATTTGATTTTCCATAGCAGTTCTCCAAGCAAATTAAAAATTTTTATCGGCCGACTTTTTTACAATGCGTCCTCGCCTGTCTCGCCGGTGCGGATGCGAATGACCTGCTCCATGGTGGAGACAAAGATTTTTCCATCGCCGATTTTGCCGCTGTGAGCTGCCTTACTGATGGCTTCGACAACGCTGTCGACCTGCGCCTCACTGATTGCGACTTCTATCTTTGTTTTCGGTAAAAAGTCCACAACATATTCCGCACCGCGGTAGAGTTCGGTATGGCCTTTTTGACGACCAAAGCCTTTTACCTCGGTAACAGTGATACCCTGTACACCTATTTCCGACAAAGACTCGCGCACAGCATCCAGTTTGAATGGCTTTATCACCGCCGTTATGAGTTTCATGATGTGCTCCTTAAATTTGTGGTAAAGGCCCGCGCTATAGCGCGGGGCTTTGTGAGCAATTTAGAGGCTTTTGGTAATAGAGAACACGATGCGATCATCGGCCAGATCGCTGTTATCGAGATCGGTACCGTACCAGGTCAACCCCAGGTCGACACCGCCTATGCCATGGGTGACACCGAGTGAATAATCGATATAGCTATCGTCTTCATTGAAAAAGAACCTATCGTCATCGGCGTCAGTCATACCAATATGAAAATCGATACTGGTCGACTCAGCGAGAGAATAGGAGTAATCGGCACTGATGATATAAGCGTCGGGACCGCCATCGCCGACATATTCGTCAGAGTAAATAAAACTGAAACTGAAGTCGTAAACGCCGAGACCTACAACAAACTCCTGATAGTTGAGTGCCGATTCATCACCGGGATACATAAAGTACACGTAAGACAGATCGAGGTTGACATCCTCGGAGAGGTCAAAAGCGTAGCCGACGTAAAAATCTGTTTCGGTAGTGGCTTCGAATCCATCGAAGTCGACGTTGGAAGCCCAGGTCCCGACATAAAAGCCATTGCCGAAATCGACATCGAAACCGCCCTGGATCGCGCCTTTTTCATTGGTCTGGGAAATACCGCGGAACACATAGTCGGTAGCCATGGTGACATTGGCACTGACTTCGACGGCCTGCGCCACAGCAGCCCCGGTGACTAGCGCGATACCCGCCGCCAATTGCGTTATTTTGTTCATGTTCTTCCTCCTGGTAAGTTTTCTTTAGCCCCCGACTCACGCCGCCTGCAAAACCCCGCGATCTTTTCACTGGGCCGGGAGGTAGATGTCACGTAGCATAGAGTGGGCCAATTCTCACTGGCCTTTTAAAAACAAGGGCTTAGAGTGAAAACCAGGGATTTGACAGGAATGACAACGAGGCCGATGTCACACGCCATGCCCCACAATCGGGCACCTATCACAGGCCGGCAATACGCGGGGCGCAAACTTGGTGCAGAAAAGCGCCGCGGCATACACCCGGGGCCAAATGGGTTAAAATCAACTGCCCAAAAATGTGATCGCGTCAATTGAAACGGGAATTGACTATGTTGCCACCACTGTCCAAACAGCTTTTTAAAAACCTCGCCCAGGATCTGGGGCAGGCTTTGAGTCAGCGTGGGGCAGCCCTGCCCCAAAGCGAGCTGCAGGCGCTGCTGCAAGCGGCCCTCGGGCGCCTGAACCTGGTCACCCGGGAGGAGTTTGACGCGCAGGCGGCAGTGCTGCAGCGCACGCGGGAAAAAATCGAACGGCTGGAAAAAGAACTGGCGGCCCTGCAGCAAACCGGCACGGCGGTCACAGCGGTGCAGAATGACTCTCCGGAACAATAGCAGCTGTTTCATAACTCTCATACTGCTTCTCATACTGCTTCTCATACTAACTACAGGCAGGCACAGCCACCGGGCGATACCATCACAGGCGATATAAAGCTGCTGCAAAACTGCAGGCTGTGGATTACAATTCCGGCAGGGCTTTGCGCCCGAAGTGTTAAAGGACTAATCGTTATCGAGCTAAGGAATGCTTATGTCACTTGCCATTGTCTACAGCCGCGCCCAACTCGGCGTCGATGCCCCACTGGTTACCGTTGAAGCACATCTTTCCAACGGCCTGCCCGGCCTCTCCATTGTCGGGCTGCCGGAAACCGCCGTTAAAGAGAGTAAGGACCGGGTGCGCTGTGCGCTGCTCAACAGTCACTTCGAGTTTCCGGCGCGCCGCATTGTGATCAACCTGGCACCGGCCGATCTCCCCAAGGAGGGCGGGCGCTACGATCTGGCGATTGCGCTGGGCATTCTCGCCGCTTCAGAGCAGCTACCGCTGCAGTCGTTAAATGACTACGAGTTTCTCGGCGAGCTGGCGCTGTCCGGCGATTTGCGCCCGATCCGAGGTTGCCTGCCGGCGGCCATCGCCTGCGGCAGTTGCGCCAGGCAGTTGATCGTACCGCAGGCCAACGCCGCCGAAGCAGCGCTGTGCGACGCCACCCGGGTGTTTGCCGGCCGCAGCCTGCTGCGCGTCTGCGCTCACTTGCAACAGCGCAAAAACCTGCGCCGCGCCAAAGCGAATGCCGCTGCCACACAGGCCGATGTATCCGATCTGGCCGACGTCAAGGGCCAGAGCGGTGCCAAACGAGCGCTGGAAATTGCCGCTGCCGGCGGCCACAACCTGTTGTTTTACGGCCCGCCGGGCACCGGTAAAACCATGCTCGCCAGCCGCCTGCCCGGCATAATGCCGCCGCTGGATAACAGCGAGGCACTGGCGGTGGCGGCGGTGCACTCCGCCGCCGGCGCCGATGTGGCCGCGCAGTGGCGCCGGCGCCCTTTTCAAACGCCCCACCACACCGCCTCGGCGGCGGCGCTGGTGGGCGGCGGCGGCCAGCCGCGGCCCGGGTTGATTTCCCTGGCCCACAAAGGTGTGCTGTTTCTCGATGAGCTGCCGGAGTTTCAGCGCCATGTGCTGGAAGTGTTGCGCGAGCCGCTGGAAAGCGGTGAGATCTGTATCGCCCGCGCCCGCGCACAAACGCGCTTTCCCGCCGAATTTCAACTGCTTGCGGCGATGAACCCCTGCCCCTGCGGGCACCGGGGCGCCGACGACAACCGCTGCCGCTGCACACCGGACCAATTGCGCCGCTATCGCGACAAGCTCTCCGGCCCGCTGCTGGACCGCATCGATATGCACGTGGCGGTGCAGGCACTGCGGCGCGACGAGTTACAGGCGCCTGCCGGCGGCGACAGCAGCGCAGTGGTCAGGCAGCGGGTTATCGATTGCCGCGCGCAACAGCTCCGCCGGCAGCAAAAAACCAACCGCTACCTGAGCAATCCCGAGTTGGAAAAAGTCTGTGTATTGAACGCCGAGCAGCAGCGACTGCTCGAGCGGGCCATACGCGAACTGGGCCTGTCGGCGCGCGCCTATCACCGCATACTCAAAATAAGCCGCACCATCGCCGACCTGGCCGGCGCCGAACAACTGCAAACCGCACACCTGGCCGAGGCCATCAGCTACCGGGCACTGGATCGGAAGGACTCGAGTCACTAGAGACTAGTCTCTAGCGACTGACAACCTCCCCCACCACCGCATCCAGCTGATCAAACGCCATCGGCTCACACAGGTGAAAGCCCTGCACCTGATCGCAGCGGTACTGGCGCAGCAGCGGCAGTTGCGCCTGGTTTTCGACGCCGACGGCGACCACTTTTTTTTCCATGCTGTGGGCGAAGGCGATCATCGAGCGCACCAGTTTGCGGTCATTGGCGTTGGTGGTGAGATTGTCGATAAACTGGCGGTCGACTTTCAGCGACGACAGCGGAATGCGCTGCAGGTGGATAAAGGATGAAACCCCGGTGCCGAAGTCATCCAGGGAAAAACGCACCCCCATTTGCGACAGCGTGCGGATGCACAGGCTGACCAGATCCAGATTGGCCATCACTGTGGTTTCGGTGAGTTCGAACTCCAACTGGTGACTGTCGACACCAGTCTGATCGAGAATGGCTGCGATCCGGGCCACCAGGTCGCTGTCGGTAAACTGCCGCAGCGACAGATTGACGGCCATGGTCAGCGCCGCCGCACTGCGCGACTGCAGGCGCTTCAGGTCCTCGCAGGCGCGGCGGATCACCCAATAGCCGATATCCACGATCAGCCCCGAGTCTTCGGCGGTGGCGAGAAAATCCACCGGCCGCAGCAGGCCGCGCTGCGGGTGATGCCAGCGAATCAGCGCCTCCAGCGCGACCATACGGCCGCTGCCGAGATCCATGCGCGGCTGGTAGTGCAGGGCGAATTCGCCGCCGCTCAGCGCCTGCCGCAATTCGTCCTCCAGCAACAGCTGGCGGCGCGCCTGCTCGTTCATCACTTCGGTGAAAAAGCGGTAGGTACTGCCCTGCTCCTGTTTGGCCTGATACATGGCCATGTCGGCATGGCGCTGCAGGGTGTCGGCGTCGCGGCCGGCATCGGGATAGACGGCGATACCGAGACTGCAGCCAATGGTGATCTGATGGCCGTTGAGATGGTAGGCGCGGGTAACCTCGCGCAGCACTTTCCTGGCTATGTTGACAATACTGGCGGTCGACGCGGTGGCCTCCAGCAGAATGGTAAATTCGTCGCCGCCGATGCGGGCCACGGAGTCGCTCTTGCGCATACAGGTGCTGAGCCGCTGGGCACAGGCGCGAATCAGCGCATCGCCCACCTGGTGGCCATAGCTGTCGTTGACCAGCTTGAAACCGTCGAGGTCCATATACATCAGGGTAAACGCCTGCTTGCCGCGCTCGGCAAGTTGCAGCGCGTGTTCCAGCCGGTCGCGGAACAGAATGCGGTTGGGAACATTGGTGAGAATGTCGTAGTGGGCCAGCCTCGCCAGCTTCAGCTCCGCCGCCTTGCGCTCAATGGCATAGCGCACCGTGCGCTCCAGCAGCTGTGAGTCGATGCTGCCCTTGATCAAATAGTCGGAGGCCCCGCTGCGGATAATCTCCCGGTCCAGCTCCGCCTCCATTTCATCGGTCATCACCAGTATGGGTGTCTTGCAGGCCATGGCCCGCGCGCCCTCGAGTAAATCGCGGCTGTTGCCGGCGCCCCAGTGATAGTCGAGCAGCACCACGTCGTAGCGATTGGTCATCAGTTCGTCCATAGCGTATTCGAGCCCGTCACACCAGGTCAGCTCATAGCGGGTGTGACGCACCTGCCGCAACAGGTCGCCGACCAGCAGGTATTCTGCCTGTTCGCGGTCGACAAATAGTATTTTTATCGGTGTATCCATGACAGACCACTGCATGACTCAAGGTGTCAGACATCCTGTCACGCTTGCGGGGGAAACACTTGACGCCAACGGCATAACCATACGGTAGCTAGCGGTATTGGCACCGGTTCCGTTATTACGTCATACATTTAGCACTGAACCGCTTTTAAATCCAATAAATTAGCAGTTATGTGAAAATTTCACCGCCGCTGCACGCCCGCCTGGCGGGGTGCCGCCGCGGCAGCGACGGATTGGGCAATTTCCGCCGCCGGCCATTGAATCCGGAAACCGGATTGCTACAATGCCCGGCCAGCTAACCCGCCGCGCAGCGCCCGGCAACGGTAACCGACTAAGACGTGACTCAACTCAACCCACGACAGCGCCAGGCGGTGCGCTATATCGACGGCCCCTGTCTGGTGCTGGCCGGCGCCGGCAGCGGTAAAACCAGTGTCATTACCCGCAAAATCGCCTATCTGATCGAACAGTGCGGCCTGCCGGCGCGCCATATCGCCGCCGTCACCTTTACCAACAAGGCCTCCCGCGAAATGAAGGAGCGGGTGGCCGCGCTGGTGCAGCGCCAGGGCGCCAGGGGGCTGACCGTATCGACCTTCCACAACCTGGGCGTGAATATCATCCGCCGCGAATACCAACAGCTCGGCTTCAAACCGGGCTTTTCGATTTTCGACGCCGAGGATGCCCGCAGCCTGCTGAAAGAACTGATGCTGAAGGACGGCGACCTCGACGGCGACCAACTGGACCGTGCGCAGCAGCAGATATCCGCCTGGAAAAACGACCTCACCACCCCCGACGGCGCCGCCAGCAGGGCACAGAGCCGCGGCGAGGAGGCACTGGCGATGATTTATCAGCGCTACAACCAGGCGCTCAAGGCCTATAACGCCGTGGATTTCGACGATCTGATTCTGACCCCGGTGCAACTGTTTCTGAACGCTCCGGAGGTACTGGAGCGCTGGCAGCGCAAGATCCGCTACCTGCTGGTGGACGAGTATCAGGACACTAACTCCAGCCAGTACCTGCTGGTCAAGCAATTGATCGGCGCGCGCGGGGCACTGACCGTGGTCGGCGATGACGACCAGTCGATTTACGCCTGGCGCGGCGCCCGCCCGGAGAATCTGTCGCTGCTGCGGCAGGATTTTCCCAATCTCAACGTCATCAAGCTGGAGCAGAACTATCGCTCCACCCAGCGGGTACTGAAAACCGCCAACCACCTCATCGCCCACAACCCCCACGAGTTCGAGAAAACCCTGTGGAGTGAAATGGGCATCGGTGAGCCCATTCGGGCGATACGCTGTGCCAATGAAGATGCCGAGGCCGAGCGCGTCGCCACCGAGATTCTGACCCAGCGGCTCAAGCGCCAGATCAAGTTTCGCGACTTTGCCGTGCTCTACCGCGGCAACCACCAGTCGCGCCTGCTGGAGCTGAAGCTGCAGCAGCACCAGATCCCCTACAATATCAGCGGCGGCACCTCGTTTTTTGCCCGCACCGAGATCAAGGACATCATGGCCTACCTGCGCCTGGTGGTGAACAGCGATGATGACAATGCCTTCCTGCGCATCGTCAACACGCCGCGCCGGCAGATCGGCACCAGCACGCTGGAGGCCCTGGGCCGCTACGCCAGCGAGCGCCAGATCAGCCTGTTCGAGGCCTGCGGCGAAGTGGGTATCGAGAGCCACATGCCCGGCAAGGGCCTGCAGCGGCTGCAGCGCTTCACCCGCTGGCTCGGCGCTGTCGGCGAGCAGGCGCAGCGCGGCTGTGCGTTACAGGCCGTCCGCGAGATGCTCGACGATATCGATTACGAGGGCTGGCTGCACCAGAATGCCAGCAACGCCAAGGTGGCGGAGCGGCGCATGGAAAACGTCTGGTACCTGGTGGACTCGATAAAGAAGATGCTGGACAAATCGGACGCCGAGGACGGTGCCGACGAGACACAACTGCAGTCCGTCATCGCCAAACTGGTACTGCGCGACCTGCTGGAACGGCAGGAGGAGGAGGACCTCTCCGACCAGGTACAGCTGATGACCCTGCACGCCTGCAAAGGGCTGGAGTTTCCCCATGTATTTATTGTGGGCATGGAAGAGGGCCTGCTGCCCCACCGCACCAGCGTCGAAGAAGGCAATATCGAAGAGGAGCGCCGCCTTACCTATGTCGGCATCACCCGCGCCCAGCGCAGCCTGGCCCTGACCCTGGCGGGCAAACGCAAGCAGTTCGGCGAAGTTATCGACACCACCCCCAGCCGCTTCCTGGAAGAGCTGCCGGAGGAGGATGTGGAATGGGAGGGGTTCGGCCAGCAATCGCCGGAGCAGAACCAGCAGAAGGGCAAGGAGACCCTCAGCGGCCTGCTGAATATGTTCGACTGAATTCAGTCAATAATGGCCAGTGACTAGTCACTAGTGACTAGCAATTATTTGCTGTTGTCGAGCATATAATCTACGGAGGCTTTTATTTCTTCGTCAGAACAGTCCATACACAGCCCTTTGGCCGGCATGGCGTTGATGCCCTCGATGGCATGGGTGTAGAGCACTTCCAGGCCCTGGTCCAGGCGCGCCGTCCAGTCCGCGGGGGCGCCTATCTTCGGCGCTCCCGAGAGGCCGGTGGCATGGCAGGTGGCGCATTTGCTGGTATAGACCTCTTCGCCGGAGCGGGGCCCGGAGGCGGCCACCACGACCGGGGCACCGGCACAGTCCTCACCCGCCATACACAGCTCGCCGGCGGGCTTCAGCCGCTCTCTCATGGCCTCGGTGAGGTCGGCGGTAGTGGCGGCGGTGGAAATCAGCAGACCGGCGAGGGCGGCACATAACAGACTGACAGGTCTTTTCAATTGACTCACGGTGGAATCCTCTCTACTGGGCAACATCAAACCGGTGGCCTTGCCTTCCGGCGCCGCATTATAACGACATTTTAACGGCGGTTGAAAGTTGCCCGCGTGGCGAGCCGGGCGCTCCACCAGTGTCAGTCAAGCCGTACGAGCTTTGACAGCCAAGGAAACAGCGCGCGCGGAGGCGTGGTAATACCACCCACCCGCACTCATGGCTGGCGCAAACCGCCCGCCCCTGACGGCAACGGCAGCGAAGCGCCCGGCTCAGCTTATAAGCATAGACGCTGAATCGACAAACGACAGCAACAACCCGGCGGATGGACTCAACCAGTGGAAATGCGTATGATTGCGGGTCACTTTTGTCACCCGCCCCTAGCTCAGCTGGATAGAGCGCAGCCCTCCGGAGGCTGAGGTCAGAGGTTCGAATCCTCTGGGGCGGGCCATTTCGCACCCGTAGCTCAGCTGGATAGAGTAGGTGGCTTCGAACCACTTGGTCGGGAGTTCGAATCTCTCCGGGTGCGCCATTAAGGACTTTTGACAGTCAAATCCCTCTGACTCCCGGCAAAGCCGCAGTGGCTCTGCGGTTGGGAGATCAGACAAAAGGTGTTACGGTAAGTAAAATCACTAAAAATAGTGCGGACTAAGCCCAAATGCCTAAAATTAACCATGAAATATTGTCTTGGGCCCGTGAGAAAGCCGGGCTTAGTCCCGAGAATGCTGCCTATAAGCTTCAAATCAGGGATAGTATAAAAGCCAATGCGCAGGAAAAACTGGCTGCCTACGAAGACGGAACGACAGAGCCATCCAGAGCGATGTTGCTTAAAATGTCAAAAGCCTACCGCCGACCGCTTTTGACCTTTTATCTCAATAAGCCGCCCCGTATCGGTGACCGGGGAGAAGATTTTCGTACACTACCTGACCAATTTGAAAGTGAAGACAATGCTTACGTCGATACCTTGATTCGTGATATTAAAGCCCGCCAAAGTTTGGTCCGTGAAACACTGATTGAGGAAGACGAAGATATTAAATTACCTTTTGTCGGTAGTGTTGCGGCTGATCAAAATCTGGATCAAGTAATAGCGGCTCTCAGAACGGTTTTAAACGTTAAACTAGATGAATTTCGTGCTCAATCTAGTTACGGTGATGCTTTCAAACTGCTACGGCAAAAGGCCGAAGAGGCAGGTTTTTTTGTCTTATTGAAAGGCAATCTTGGCTCCCACCATACAAATATTGACGTCAAAGCATTCAGAGGCTTTGCACTATCAGATGATGTTGCACCATTTGTTGTCATTAATGACAGAGATGCAAGATCAGCATGGTCATTTACTCTACTCCATGAAATTGTTCACATTTTGCTCGGCCAAACAGGTGTCAGTGGTAGTAATGCTGAAAAGAAAATCGAAAAATTTTGCAACGATATAGCAAGCGAATTTTTATTACCAGAAGAAGAATTTGCAGCTTTTGATGTTAGCAAGACTTCAGCCGACGATTTGCCCGAGCAGATTAGTCAATATGCCTTTTCAAAAAAAATCAGTAGTTCTCATACTGCTTATCGGCTTTACAGGAAAGGCAGTATAAATAAAAAACAGTGGGAATATTTGCGCGATTTTTACCGGCAGCAATGGCAGGTTCAGCGTGAGAAAGAGAAGGCAAAAGCTAGTGATCAAAAAGGTGGCCCAAACTATTACGTGATTCAAAAGTTCAGGCTTGGAGCATTGGTGGAATTAGCTCAGCGCCTAAATTACTCCGGTGCATTAAGCACAACAAAAACCGGAATATTGTTAGATGTAAAACCTCTCAAAGTACATCGCCTGTTTGAAACAGGCCAAGTTGCTTAAGGGAGGACTAATTGCTCTATCTTCTTGATGCCAACACTCTAATTGATGCTAAAAGAGACTACTATCCACTCGATCGTGTGCCAGAATTTTGGGAATGGCTTGTTCATCATGGTGAAAAAGGCAATCTTAAAGTTCCCGTTGAAGTATATGAAGAATTTTCTGATACAAAAGACAAGGATGGTCAAAAAGATGAGCTGGCAACTTGGTCTGAACAAGCTGAAGTAAAAAACGCTTTGCTTTTCAATGAGGAGGTAGAGCAGGATCTTGTTGCCCGTATTACTTATGGTGGTTACGTTGCTAATCCAACAGATGATGAGATCATCAAAATTGGTCGAGACCCTTTTCTTATGTCATATGCGCTGAAAGATTTGGATAATCGTAGCATAGTGACAACAGAAATATCGAAACCATCAAAACAAGGGGCAAACAGGAAAATTCCTGATGTCTGTAAAAGTTTTAATATCCGCTGCATTAATAATTTTCAGATGTTTAGAGAGTTGGATTTTAGTACAAATTGGAACCGGTAAATTTTTCTTTAACCAAAATCTATCTTTATATTAGCGTCCTATTTGGACCTATTGTAAAACCTACACTACCTAACACCTATCGTGTTATCTTTGCCTCCGGCGTAGCGCTCACCAAAAACACCCTAAAACGGATAATGTCAGCTATTGCGTATTTTCCTTTGCCGCAACGGCCGGATAGGTGTTCAATTTGGCCGGAATATGCATTCATTGACGCGATACGGTTAAACTTTGTACGATAAACATATATGTTTATATGCTTAAACATAAGGGAGATCAAAAATGACTCGGTGGAGCCTTATTTTTGATGACAAAACCGACCAGAGAATGGGGGCCTTTCTTGGCCAAAAGGGTGCGAAAAAGCGCGGTCTGTCAAAGTTTGTTGAAGAGGCTGTGCTCGATAAAATCTTCGTCGAAACCGTGCAAGCCGTTAAAGAACGTAATGCAGGGCTGGATCAGGAGGCCCTTATGGCCAATATCGGTGAAGCGATAGAGGCCGGGCGTGCAGGTCGTTCTTGATACGGGGATTTTGGCCAGTGCACTGATCACAAAAGCCCCCCGGATAGAATTTATCAGGATTGGCGCAAGGGCAAATTCGACCTTGTGGCCTCAGCGGTACAGCTTGAAGAAATCGAGTGGGCGCTCTCTTACAAGAAGCTGGAGCGCTTCAATAAACACCAGGAAGCCATTATAAGGCTGACTTACTGTTTCTAAAATCGGTGGAAGATATCCCGATCGTGACAGCCAGACGTATGGTCGAGACTCTCAATATCGTTGAGTAGCGGCGGCTACTGCCCTCCGCCCGGCCCGCACGAGCGGGGGCGGCGGTAGCTATCCGGCCAGTTCAGGCCCGAAGCAGCAACTATGGTATGTTCACACCAGTTGCGCAGATTATCACCGGTACGGCAGTTGGAGAGAATCAATATGACCTCAGCAATCAGAATCGAAAACTTCGGCGGTCCGGAAGTGCTGCAGTGGCAAAGTGTCGAGGTCGGCGACCCGGGCCCCGGCGAAATCCGCATTCAGCAGGCGGCCTCGGGCCTCAACTATATAGACGTTTATCACCGCACGGGGCTCTATCAACAGCCGCTGCCGTTGATTCCGGGGGTCGAAGGTGCCGGCACGGTTGTCGCCGTGGGCGAGGGTGTGGAGCAGTGGCAGGTCGGCGATCGCATTGCCTATGCCGGCCCCATGGGCAGCTACAGCGAGCAGCGCCTGATCGATGCGGCCAGCGTGGTGCGGCTGCCGGAGGCCATTTCCTTCCAGCAGGCCGCAGCCATTATGCTCAAAGGCATGACGGCCCAAATGCTGTTGCGGCAGGTATATCGCGTCGAGGCGGGCGAGACGATTCTGGTGCACGCCGCCGCCGGGGGCACCGGGCTGATACTGTGCCAGTGGGCAGCCGCCCTCGGCGCCACGGTCATCGGTACGGTATCCACTGAAGAAAAAGCGGAAATCGCCCGCCGGCACGGCTGCCATCATGCGGTTCTTTACCAGCGGGAAGACTTTGTTGACGCCGTCGACAGGATTACCGACGGGCGCAAGCTGCCGGTGGTTTACGACTCGGTTGGCGAGCAAACCTTTCTCAAATCCCTCGACTGCCTGCAGCACCGCGGCACCATGGTCACCTTTGGCCAGGCCTCGGGGCCGGTGGCGCCGTTCAGTCCGCTGCTGCTGGCACAGAAAGGCTCGCTCTATCTGACCCGCCCGGTACTGTTCAACTATATCGCCGGGCCGCAGGCACTGGCACGGGCTGCCGGCGAGCTTTTTGACGCGGTCAGTTCGGGCAGTATAAAAGTCACTGTCAACCAGACCTTTGCGCTGCGCGAGGCCGCTGCCGCCCACGCCGCGCTGGAGAGCCGGGCCACCACCGGCGCCACCGTACTGCTGGCCTAGCGCGGCCAATCCGCGGTCAATATTGAGTAGTCATCGCCAACGCGCCGGCGCTGGCGAGTGAAAAAGAGGACATGCCATGGGTAAAACAGCTTATGTCAACGGTCAGTTCGTCGACATGCAGGCCGCACAGGTCAATATCGAGGATCGCGGCTATCAGTTTGCCGACGGCGCCTACGAGGTCTGCACTGTCGCCAACGGCCGGCTGCTCGACGGCGACCCCCATGTCCGCCGCCTGCATCGCTCACTGGCAGAGCTGAAAATCCCCGCACCGGATTTAGATATACGCGAACTGTTACTGGAGACGGCACAGCGCAACCAGGTCGACTGGGGCATCGTCTATATCCAGGTCACCAGGGGTGTCGCGCCGCGCAATCACGCCTTTCCGGATACGCTGACCCCCGCTGTCGTCATTACGTCGCGCCCGCTGGATTACCAGCCGGTATTGGCCGGCGCAAGCCAGGGGAAAAAGGTCATTACAACACCTGAAATCCGCTGGCGCCGCTGTGATATCAAATCCATTTCCCTGCTGCCCAATATCCTCGCCAAGCAGCAGGCGCGGGAAGCCGGTGCTTTCGAAGCCTGGTTTGTGACCGATGAAGGCGAGGTCACCGAAGGCTCGTCGACCAATGCGTGGATAAGCAATGCCGGCACGGTAGTGACCCACCCGGCAAGCCATGCCATTTTAAACGGCATTGTGCGGCAGACCCTTATCGAACTGATGGAAAACGCCGGTATCCGGGTTGAACAGAGGCCTTTCACCTTAGAGGAAGCCAAGTGGGCTGACGGCGCGTTTGTCACCAGTACCACGGCCTGTGTCACGCCGGTATCTCACATTGACGATACGACTCTGGGTGACGGCAGCGTCGACACCACCGTACAGCACATCGCTTCACTCTACAGGGACTATATATACGCGGCAGCTGAGTAAAAAAGCCTGATGGATACACCTGCCCATCAGTTTCCAATGCCCTGATCGAATCAGGGCATTGGAGCCGGGCGCAGGCGAAACTGTGCTACTGGTTTCTTCTGCAGTTGATCAACAAGTCACGATATTCCCGCCGCTGCGCCCGCAGTTTATTGCCCGCCGGTTCGCGATAGCCGGACCTGAGCCGCTGCTGCACCGCGGCGAGCCTTCTTTCATACTTGCTGCAATTCAGGCGTTTTTTCTTCACCCGCGCGGGCGGATTCCTGTTGCGCTTCGATGCGGTTTTTTTGCCGGTATGCGGCATGACCACCGGTTTCTGCATACTGTTGGCCGCGGGCAAACGCCGCTGCTCCACGCGCTGGTAATCGCCATGCTGCGGCTTGGTATCACTGATATGCAGCTTGCCGTCGGCGTCTACCCAGCGGTACATTTCAGCGGCTGTCTCGGCGGCCGCCGGCACCTGCGCCAGACCGAGACTGAGCGTCACTACACAAACGGTGGTTTTGACTATCGCTGCTGAGGGGAATGCTTCCTGGTTCATTTTTCGACATCCTTGTCAGATTGGGAAATCTTACTTTACCGGTCGCGCGGGCTTTTAACAAGCCGCATATCCATTCACTGCGCCAGCGCCGCCTTTAATTCACCCAGGGCCGTTTTCAGCTGGCGGGTATTGTCCGGGCCCATGCGCAGCAGCAGTTTGTGGGTATCGGGCAGTTTCTCCAGATCGGCGTCGGCGTATTTATACAGCACGCTGGTTCGGACCAGGGGCAGTTCATCTTCAATCACCGGCGCCGTGAGCAGATGGTCGATGGCTTTCAGCAGCGTGGCATGAAAACTGTTTTTGCTTTGCCCCAGTTCCTGATGTGCCTCCTGCAGCAGCGGGTAGTACTGGCGGTACAGGCGCGCAACCATCTGCATATCGATAGCCGCCAGCAGCCGCGTGTAGGGGTCGTAGCGCCGGTAGCTGGCGCGCGGCAGGGTATAGCGCTGGGGGGCGACCCGAGTGGCCACAAAAGCCTGCCGGGGCGGCACAATGGGTGGATATTTGCGGGCCAGTTCGCCGCCACTGGTATTGTTCACCGCCAGCACAAACTTGCGAATCAGCTCATCGGGCACCAGCCACTGCGGCAGATCGGCGGCTACTGAGGCCATCACCTCACGCACCTCGGCATCGCTGTTGTTCAGTGGCGGCAAGACCACTTCCGGCTCCGGCTCTGCTTCGGCCTGTTCGGCAAACGTGGGCTCGGCAACGGTGGGCTCGGGCGGTGCCGGTTCAACCGCGGCCGCTTGCGGATCGGCTGCGGGGCTGGCCACGGCGGGCGCCGCGGGGGCCTCCACGGTTTCGGCGGTGCGATCCGAAAACAGATAAAAGCCGATCGCGATCAACAGCGCCAGCGCGACTGCGGCCGCGCCATAGAGCACCCCGGCCGGCAAAGTCGATGGCGCCGGCTCATCGTTGTACTGATTCATAGGCAACTCTCTGTGTCCACTTTATTAGTGAGAGTTAGCGTAAACGTTTGAGTTCCGGTGGCGCGGTCAAATTCACAGCTCAGCTGGTACTGATCGTCGCGCCTGGCAACCTGCATCTGCGCGAAACCCGCCCCCGGCACGAAGCGGGTGTCGACCTGGCAGCGATACTCGCCGCGTCCCCCGGGCGGTACGAAATCGAAGCTCTCACAGCCGGCGAGATCGGCCGGCCGCGTGTTGACGAAGGGCATGGGGATATAAAAGCCGGAGCTGTGGACGGAGTGCAGCCGCACCTGGCGGCCGCTGCGGCGCTCGCTGAGTGTTATCTGCGCCACGCTCGACAGGTGCTCGTCGCCGGACAGGAACACCAGGTTGTCGATCTCCCGGTCGCAGATAAAGGCCAGCAGGCGCTGCAGCGAATAGGGGTAGCCGTCCCAGGCATCGGAGCGCAGCGCATGGGCGAGGGCGGCAGCGCTGTGCAGGCGCCGCGGCAGCAGCATGGAGGGGCTGACGATAAACTTCGGCTTCGACGGCGCCCGCGCCTGCCACTGCAGCAGCCAGCGGGTCAGGTGCTCGTACTGGGCTTCACTGAAGATACGCGCGCGGTCGATATTGTCCGCCGTGCGCCGCTGCCGCTCGGTGCGTGTATCGGCCATAAAAAACGGCAGCCCGGCATGGCTGAACTGGTACCACAGCGGCAGCTCGGCATCGCCGCAGGGCGCCGCCGCCGGCTGGTGGATATGGCGCTGAAAGTTTAAATAGGCGGCGCAGCCATCGACGGCAAAGTCGGCGTGATCACCGGCTTCGCCGCTGTCCCAGTCGTTTTTGATTTCGTGATCGTCCAGCATCATGCAGCTGGGCAGCCGCCGCAATACCATTTTGACGTGGTGGTTGCGCAGCCATTTGTGGTAACTGCGTATATAGCGGTCGTCTTTGTCGGTGGGATCGAACAGCCCGGCGGTGGGGTCGGCATATATCTGGTCCCCCATCAGCAGTGCCAGCCCGGGCTTGGTGCCGGCGGCGGCGCGGTCGAGGCGCTGCGACAGGCGGCGGTAACTGGCAAAGGCAACCCCTTCATCCAGCATGCCGGCCGGGTACTGGCAGCTGCCGAAAACAAAACTGCAGTCCTGCATATCTGTCACCGCTGCGGGAATCTCGACCAGTGCCGCGCGCAACAGCGCCGGCGACTGTTGCAGTGCGGCGTCCAGCGCCCAGGACAGGCGCCCGCTGGCGAAGATTTGCGCCAGGTAGTTTGACAGCGGTGTGCAGCCGCTCAGGTGGTTATCGCTATCGGTCTCAGCTGGCGGTTTGATCAGGTCGAGCAAATTGTCCGGCAGTTGCTCCTCATCATAGGTCAGTTCGCTGGGTTCGATATCGCGGTCGTAGACAAAAAACACCAGGTAACCATCGGCGGCACGGCCCTCGGCCGTTACCGGCAGGGCAACTTTATACCAGTTGTCAGCCGCACCGCGGGCCAGTTTCAGGCACAGGCCCGGGGCCTGCGGACCCAGGCCGCCGCCGAACACCGGCCGCAGGCCCGCCTCGCCGGCGTTTACCGCCACAAAGGCAATCAACTCCGGGTTACCCAACTCGGGGCTGGTACCCATACCGACGGAGATATAGTCGCTGCCGCCGCGCTCGAAAGCGGCGCTGATAATCGGACCCGAATACGGCAACTCACAGGTCAGCGGCGCCGGCACATCGGCGGCGGGGGCGCTGAAGTCGGTCTCCGGCGCTTCGAGAAAGCGGCGGATTTTGTCGAAGTTCTTCTCGGCGCCGGCGCCGATCAGCGCATCCTGATGGCCAAAACCGGCCAGCATTTCCGTGTGCAGCGGCAGGCCGGCGGCGGCAAAGGTCTGGCGCATCCGCGTCAGCGTGGCGGTGTCGGCCAGGCCATTTTCTTCACCGTGCACACTCAGCGTGGCAAAGCGCCAGTACTTCTGCAGATTTTCCCGGGTCACGAACTCATTGCGCCCGGCCCGGTTGGTGATTTTTTCCCGCAGGGCGAAATGGATGACCTGGCCCAGGGTCTCCATGTTCATGGGCCCGAAAATATCATCGATATGCGCCAGCACGCCGGCGGGCATATTCTGCAGATTGAAACAGCGGCCGTAGAGCCCGTCGACGCGGTGGCGCGTGCTGACAAAGGGCCTGCGCTGCCAGAACCAGGGCGGGTTCTCCAGGTCGAATTCCTCCGGCGGATAGGGCAAAGCCGCGAGCAGGCGATCCAGCAGCTGCATCGGCAGGCTCTCATCGGCGGCGGCGCGGAAGGAGTAGAATATTCCGGGCAGCAAATGGCGCAGGTAGTTGAGGGTATAGGCGCGATAGATATTGGCGGGGGTAAACACCACACTGGGGCCGACCTGGGACAGCACCACTTTGTTGATGCGCTGCGGCAGCGCCAGGCGCTGCCGGTAGTAGGGCTCACCACAACGCGGCGGTGACAGCACCGCGATACTGAACATGGCCGCGCCCATGCAGTGGGCAATCACATCGCAGCGCCGGCCGGTGTGGCGAAAGATATAGTCCACGGCCACGGGAATATCGGCGCGCCCCACCTGCTCGAATGTCCACGGCAGCCAGGCGGTCAGCATACCGCTGCTGGTGCGCATATCCAGCACCCAGACATCGCGCTGCTGGCGCCAGAAGTAGCGCGCGGCGCCGGGTCTCAGCGCGGCATGGGTGAAGGTGGTGCCGCTGGCGCTGTAGCCGTGCAGCAGCAGCAGTGGCGGGTGGCGGCTGGCGCGGCGCGGATAGCGGCTGAGACGAATGCGGATGGGAATGCCGTTATCACTGCGGCCCAGCTCCAGCTCGGTTATCTGCGGCGGCGGCAGCCCCGGAATGTCGGCGGGCAGGCGGCTCGGCTGGCGCAGCGGCGGGGTATCCGGTTTGCGGAAGGTCCAGGCGTGTATACCGATCAGCAGGCGGGCAAAATACGCCAGAAACGATGCCACGTCGGCCAGCGCCGCCGTCTGGTCGCGCTGCGCGGCGATGCGCAGCAGCGGCTGATGGTGACGGGCCATAAATGTGGCATCGTATTTCAGCTGCGGCGGGCGCCGCCCGATTTGCCGGCGCGGCGGCTGCAAGGCGGGGAAATCCAGTAGCCACAGGTTTTCCAGCTGTTGCAGGGGATTGCTTCTGCGGCCGTAGGTAATACGCTTTTCGGCGCGGATGGCCATCTCCCCGGCCTGTGCGGAAAACCCGCCCAGCGCCTGCGGCCAGCCCTGCGGCGGCTGCAGCACCTGCAGATCGTACTGCAGCAGGCGCACCTCGCCGGCACGCGAGGCCAGCGCGCGCATCTCGTGGATCTTGCGCCGCAGGCGCGTCGCCACGGAACTCGAACCGCCGCTGCGCAAATGGCGCCCGACTTTGAGGTAGTCCACCAGCGCCTGCCAGCTGTCGCGCATACCGCGGTTAAACAGCCAGGCCCACAGCGCCCGCCGCTGGCGTTGCGAGGCAGCCGTTGCAGCGCGATGGCAGAGTGTCAGGGTGCCGGACACCGGCGCTACCATCAGCGCCGCACGATTGAACGAGGCCTCGTCGGCGCCGCGGTTTTTCAGCTGCTGCCAGTCGTCCCGATGAAAAATACGCAGGCGGCTGGCGGCCTCCCCGCCCCGCTGTCGATCGACGTTCAGCCTGCGCTCAGGCCCCCGCGCCAGCGCCAGTGCCGAATGCGGGTCGAAGCTGAGGGTAATGTCGACAACGCAGGGCAACAGCGCGCCGTTGCTGGCGGTCAGCGCCGCGCGGCCGCTGACCCGCTCGGTGATCTGTATCTTTGTGTCCTGGTATGGCTCCTGCTGTGGCTCGCTGCCGGCGGCCCCGTCAACAGCCGTGAACACCGGTCGCGATTCCCGCGCGCAGGCCCGGTCGCCGCCGCCGGGCTGCTGCAGTTGCCACACCTGATCGCGCAGCGCTTCCACCGCGCGCAGTGCAAGGGCGGCGATGGTAAGCGCCGGATTGGCGCCGAGGGCGGTGGGAACGACCGAGCCGTCCAACACCACCAGCCCCTCGTGAAAGCGGTCCTCGGCACAGGTGGCGGCGGCATTGTAGACCCGGCCCAGATGATCGACTACACCCCGCTCGCGATTGTCGGCCATGGCACAGCCGCCGAGCGGGTGTACGGTCAGCACCGGCCCCACCTGCTCGCCAAACAGGAATGTCATGGATTTGGGCAGCAGGCGCCACAGCGGATTGGGGATAATGGTGCCGCCCAGCCCCGAGGCCGCGGCGCGCTGTTGCAGCAGCTCAATCTGCCGGTCAAACAAGGCCTGGCGGCCGATATCGGGCCAGCGCACACAGATGGCGCCGTCGCCATCGTTGTCGCGCCCGCCGCCGGCTACCAGCTCCAGCGCGCCTTCGGCGCCGTCGTCACCCATGACGGCATAGATGGCACTGCGGTCTATGGCTTGCTGGCTGACGGCATAGGGATCGGCATCGGCAGGCCCGCTTTCATGCTCGCCGCTATCGATATGGGCCAGCTGCTGCAGCGTGTTGGCAGTGGTGACGATTTCCTCGAAAAAGCGGCGCATGGCCGCCGGTACCGCCATTTCCTCCAGCAGCAGGCCGCCGCTCTGGTTTGGGTAATCCACCATGGCGGTAATGGTCGGCCCCACCCGCCGCTGGGCCGGTGCGCGGTCCTCGCGGGCAACTGCATTGACGTTTGTGCGATGATCATAACCGGCAGCGATCATATCGCCGTTGGTGGAAAAGCCCTGGCCCAGCCGCTTTGAAAAGCGCAGCGACGGTGACGATGAGCGCATCAGTATTTCCGTAGAACCGAAAGTGCCGGCAGCCAGCACCACGCGGGCGGCGCGAACCGGCAGCGGCTGCGGCTGGGACTGGCGCAGTTTGTCAGAGGTGGCCGTGGTGTGAACCAACCAGTCACCATCGCCCTTTTCGATGCGCAGCACCGTGGCGCCGGTGAATATCTGCGCGCCGCGGCGTTTGGCTGTGACCAGCAGGTTGGTGTCGAGGGAATCCTTGGCACCGTGATTACAGCCGGTAGCGCAGTCGCCACAGAAACTGCAGGCTTTCAGCGCCACGCCGGCACTGTTGTATCCGTCGCGCATGGCGACGGTAATCGGCGCGGCCCGAAATGTTGCTTCAGCATCGCCGCCGGCGAGTTGTTTCAGCGCGCTGTACTTGTGCAGGGGCTGGCGCTGCTGGGCGCTGTGCCGCTCGACAGTATTGTCGCCGCCGCTGTCCGCCGCCCCCAGCAGTTGCCCGGCGCGCCGGTAATAGTCGAGCAACTGGTCATCGTTTTTGATCGCCTCGGGCCAGCCGCGTTCGAAAACCGCAGCCCGCGGCGTGGCCATGACACCGGCGTTGATCAGCGAGCCGCCACCGAGGCCATTGGCCACCAGGGCATTGACATCGGCGCCGAGACGAAAGTCAAACAGGCCGTGGCGCTGGCCCTGGGGAGCGGCGCTGCCACCCGTACTGGCGCGAATATGCCCCGGCAGATCGGCCATGCGCGACGGAAACATGCCGGGCAGGTACTCCTCGCCGCGCTCCAGCACACACACGCTCAGTGCTTTGCCGCGCTCACCACAGCCGGCCAGTTCGGCGGCGGCCACGGCAGCACCGTAGCCGCTGCCGATAATCACGATATCGAAACGCGCCTCGCCGCCGCGGCAGCGGTGGCGCAACTGTTCAAAGCCCGTGGATATCCAGGTGCTGCTGCGCGCCGGCATGTCTCTTACCCCTGTTTACTTATCGTTTTAATGAGGCATCCTGCCCGCCAGCACACCCTCTTGCTCGACCAGTTCGCAGGCCTGGACTATGGCCTGTTCCAGCTCGCCCACCAGTATGGGTTTGTGCAGCAGTTCGATGCCCGCCTCCTCCGCCTCGCGCAGTCGGTCTGGGGCAGTGTCCCCGCTGATGAGGATAGCGGGTATTTGCGGAAACGCCTTGCGCACTTCGCGCACGGTGACAATACCGTTGTCGCTGCCGCGCAGGCGCAAATCGGCCAGCACGATATCGGGGCGCACGCATTCGATCGCCGCCAGGGCACTGGCGGTACTGTCGGCGAGCAGCACGCGGCAGCGCATACTCTCCAGCAGCGCTTTCATTCCCAGCCCCACTTCCACTTCGTCGTCCACCACCAGCGCGCAGAGATTCTCCCAGCACAGCGCCGGGCTGATCCGCACGGGTTCCTGTCGGGGTACATAGTCTACAACCGGCATGGTCAGGCTGACTACGGTACCGCTGCCGTCGGAGGATTCCATATCGAACTGCATATCGAGCAGATCCACCAGGCGCCGCACGATTGCCAGCCCCAGCCCCAGGCCCTTGCTGCGGTCGCGCTCGGGGTTCTGCAACTGATAAAACTCTTCGAATACCCGTACCTGTTCGGCTTCGGGAATACCGCGGCCGGTATCGGCGACGGTAAGCACGGCATTCTCAGCCTCGATATCCAGAGCCAGTTGCACTTTGCCGGCATCGGTGTACTTGATGGCATTTGACAGCAGGTTGCGCACAATGCGTTCGAACAATACCTCGTCGGTCTGCACATGGGCGTCTACCGGGCAGTCGAGCCATACGCTCAGGCCCTTGCTGCGCGCCGAGGCCATGAACTCCTCCTGCAGCCGCTCGGCCAGCAGGCGCAGATTGAATACCTGTTTATTGACCTGCACCACGCCGGCATCCAGTTTGGAGATATCTAGCAGGGAATCCAGCTGCGAGGCCAGTGCCTGCAGCGAGATATTCATATGTTCGGCAATATCGCGACTCTTCTCATCCAGCGGCCGCTTCGCCAGCGCACCGCAAAACAGCGACAGGGCATGGATGGGCTGGCGCAGGTCGTGGCTGGCTGAGGCCAAAAAGCGGGTTTTTGCCCGGCTGGCCGCCTCGGCCTGATCGAGTGCATCCTGCAGGCGCTGGTTCATGGCCACCTGGCGCTGGCGAATCTCGAACGACTCGCGAAACATTTTGAAGCTGCTGCCCGCCAGCACCACCAGCACCGGGCAGAAAAACATGGTCATGCCGGCAATGGAGACACCGATCCAACCTTCAACATTGGGATTGAAAGCCCACAGCAGCGACATGGGCAGCAGCGTCGGGGCGATATAAGCGATGGAGATGGGCATATAGCCGGCAGTGGTGACCACTGATATCGAGCTGATACCCATGAGTATCATCGACACCACCGCCTGCTGCAGATCGGTTATCAGCGGGAAGAACAGCAACGCCATGGCGTGTGACAAACCGTTGACTGCGCTCAGGGCGACGGCGATGCGCAGGCGCAGCTTTTCGCTGATATGCTCCATATGCGGCAGGCGCGCCAGTATCAGCGAGCGGCCGACCAATACCAGCGCCACCCAGCTCAGCCAGCCGCCCCAGTACCAGGGTGAGAGCTGGTCGGAAACAAAGCCCGCCACTACACTCATGGAGATCAGCACCGGCACCGGCCCCAGCACGCCCTGCCTGGCGAGCAGCCGCAGCAGCTCCAGGTCGATACTGGTCGCGGGTGAATTGAAGTCCTGCACTGCCATCAGAATCCATCCTGTTCCTAACAGGTTGCTGGGGCCTGTCAACAGGCCCCAGGTGCACCGCTTTGCAGTTTCCCGACGGCCGATACTGGCTGGCATGGCAGACGCGGTATCAACGGTGAGGCTGAAATCGTATTGAAACCGTTATTGAAATTGGGTTAGCGTCGCGAATTGCACTTTGTACCGGATTTTTTCCTGTCAAACAATACCCCCGGAGCCGGCCGATGCTGCTATGCTGCCAGCTGTGTCGAGTACAATGCCAAATGCAAAGCCGTTCTGGAACCAATGTGAAATCAGTGGTAGAACCGATCTCGAAACACCGATGTAGAACCGAGCCCATGCAGAGCCGATAAGCGTATATGACTGCCAATATCCTCGCCATTGAGGACAACCCGGACAACCGCCAGCTGGTAACCTGGATTCTGGAGGACGAGGGCTACCGGGTGACCTGCGCGGCCAGCGCTGAAGAGGGTATTGAACAGCTGTTGCGCCAGCCGTTTGACCTGGTGTTGATGGATATTTCACTGCCGGGTATGGACGGTAAACAGGCGGCCGTGCGCATCCGCCAATTGCAACAGTTTCACGACCTGCCCATTATCGCCCTCACCGCCCACGCCATCCGCGGTGAGCGCGAGGCCATCATGGCTTCAGGCATGACCGATATGATTACCAAGCCACTGGACGAAGGCCTGTTACTGGCGCGCATCAGGCAGTGCCTGCCAGCCGGCTCCGGCACCTGAGCCCCGCGCCCGGAAGCCCTCAGCTGCCAGCCTGCGCCGCGTCGGCCAGACAGCGGTTGCGGCCTTCATCCTTGGCGCGATAGAGATTCTTGTCGGCCCGCGCAAACACCTGCTCGACACTGTCGCCGTCGCGAAACTCGGTGAGCCCGATCGACAGACTGACCTGTACCGGCTGCTCTTTGAAGTGAAACGGCGTCTGGGCGATAGCCGCGCGGATTTTATCCAGCACCTGGCAGGCTTCGTCGAGCGCGGTTTCGGGCAGCAGAATGACAAATTCCTCACCGCCGTAGCGGGCGATGAAATCCACTTCGCGCAGGCGTTTCACCAGTGCCCGACCCAGCACTTTCAGCACCCGGTCGCCGGCTTGGTGGCCGAAATTATCGTTGATTTTTTTAAAGTAATCGATGTCGCACACCGCCAGGCTGAGCGGGTTGCGGTAGCGGTGCCAGCGCTGGTATTCCAGGTGGGCGCGCTGGTTGTAGGCCTCGCGGTTGGGCAGTTCTGTCAGCGGGTCGTGCAGCGCCCGGTGGCGCTGCTCCTCGAACTCCCGCTGCTGCTGCCGCGCCCGCGCCTCGGCGCTCTCGACCCGGGCCACCAGCGATTTCAACTGCTCCGACAGCGGCTGCTGCGCGGCGCTGCCGGCATCCCCCTGGAAGCGGTCCAGCGCCGCCTGTATCGAATTGATATGGGCGTTAACCTGGGCTTTCAACACTGCCATATCACCGCTTTCGACCAGCGACTTCTGCAGTATGATCACCTGGCCGCTGACATCGTCCTGCAGCATCCGCGCCGCCCCGCGGGCGCGCTGCTCGGTGTCAGCGGCAATCCCCAGCGCTTCACAGACTGCCTGCAGCTCGCCCTCGAGCCCCTGCAGGTACGCTTCAAAGGTATTGTTGGCCTCGAGAAAGCCCTGCATCACCAGATCGCGCACATCTTCGAGGGTGGGTACCAGCTCGTACCAGTTGAGGCCGCGGGCGATACGCTGTCTAGCATTGGCGACTTTGGGTTCGACACAGGGCACCGCCTGAACCTGGTCGAGCAATTGCGTCAGTACGGCGGTCACTTTGTCGGAGATGCGCGAAAAGGCCGGTTCGTGCACAGGCCGCTCAAATACCGCGCTGGGCGGATCGGCATCGGCGGCAGCAGTCGCACTGGGCGGATCGGCATCGGCGGCAACAGTCGCGCCGGCGGGGGAGTCGAGCTGCCGGTACTCGGCATCGATCACCCGCCCATCACTGTCGATCCCGGCAGCGCCGGCGGACTCTGTATCCACCGCCGGGGGCACGGCTTCAGCCTGGGACACTTCCGGTTCGGACGCGGGCACGGCCTGCGGCTGTAACACCGCTTCGGCTTCAGCCGCCTCCGGGGCCGGTGGCGGATTCATCATATCCTCTGGCTGCGCCGCCGCGCCGCGCAGGCGCTGCCACAAGCCGGCTTTTTGCGGCGCAGTTTGCGGCTGCCCGGTGCCGGCGCGCGCCGCCAGTGCGCCGGCCTGCAGCTGGGTCAGCTGCAGCAAGGCGGAGGGTAAGGCCTGCATATGCTGCAGGCGGGATTTCAAACCGCCCTGATACTGCCGGAGTTCGCGCTTTAACTCCGGCGGCAGTGCCGCCAGGTCGAGCAGCTGCTTGCTGAGATCGGCCAGCGCCTTGAGCACCTCGGCGGCACGCTCGCGGCGCTGCTGCTCGAAGGCCTTGACGCCGTCGTCCACTACCAGCAAATAGCGCTGCAACTGCGCCATCGGCACCTGGTGGCGCAGCGCATTGCGCAGGCCGTTCAATATGCCGTCCAACTCGGTATCGAGACCGTCGGCGGTGACGCTGATACGCAACAGCGCCCGGGTCAGCAGCTCCCGCTGCTGGCTGGCCTGCTGTTCGTAGCGTTCCTGTTGTTCAAGTGCGCGCAGGTATTTGTCGCGCCAGGGGCTTGGGGAGGAATTACTGGGGGTACCGGCCATTGGCTTCGCTCACATTATTGTTATCGGCAAGTATAGATAAACGCTATTGCCGCCAATAATCAATACCGCCCGCCGCTGACCGGCGGGCTGGGCGTCGCGGGGCCGCTACCGGGGGTTCAGCTGCGCTCGGCGCGCCGCTTGGTGATCAGATAATCGACAACTCTGAGCATTTCCGCCTGACTGCCGGCCTTGCGGGCACTGACCCGGTAGGTACCGTCGACCACCAGTTCCGGCGTGCCGGTAATCTGGTAGCCCCGCGCCCGCGCCGCAGCCTGTTTCACCTGGCTGCTGACGCCGAAGGAATCGAAGGTTTTGGCAAACTGGTCGGCGTCGACCCCGTGGGCAACAAACAGCTCGGAGATCTCATCGGCATCGAGCAGGCGCTTTTTCTCGATATTGAGGGCCTTGAACAGCGGTTCGTGCAATTTCGGCAGTACGCCCAGCGCCTTGGCGGTGTAGAAAGCCCGCGCGTGAGTTTCCATATTGCGGTTCCACATTGCCGGCGAGGCGACAAACTCGACATCGTCGCTGAGATTGGCCTTCCATTTTCTGATCAGCGGCTCGAAGGTATAGCAGTGCCCGCAGCCGTACCAGAACACCTCGGTCACCTCGATCTTATCGGGATTGCCGGTGCGCACCGGCTGGCTCAGCGCCACGTAGTGCTCACCCTCGCGATACTTGGAGGCGGGCGTCTGGCCATCGGCACAGGCGAGCAGGGAAACCATCAAACCGAGCAATAACACCAGGCTACGCATAGATTCACTCCAAAAATAGATTCACCGCAAAATGTGAGTTGCTGACAATCGCTAGTCAATGACCCCCGGGCAGCCCTTAAAGTTTCAATTCAGACCGGCAATATAGTTGGCCACGGCAATGATTTCCGCGTCTGTCATATGCTCGGCAATCTGCCGCATGGTCTGCTGGTCGCCGTCGTTGGTGCGCTCGCCACCGCGAAAGGCGCGCAGCTGCTTTTCAGTGTACTCGGCGTACTGCCCGCCGAGGCGCGGATAGCCGGCCGGGGCATTGCCCTTGCCGGTGGGCGAGTGGCAGCCGCTGCAGGCCGGCACACCGGTCTCGATATTACCGGCGCGGTAGATACGCTCGCCCAGCGCCAGCGCATCGGTCTCCAGGCCGGAGCCCAGGCGCACTTTGATATCCCTGGCGCCGGACAGCTGCATGGGCTGTGAATCGAAGAAGGCCGCCATGTCCTGCAGATCCTGATCCGAGGAATTGTCCAGCAGGCCGGTCATCTCGACAATATTGCGCCTGCCCGACTGGATGTCGCGCAATTGCTTGTAGAGATATTTTTCACCCAGGTTGGCTATTTTCGGAAAGCTCGGCGCCGGGCTGTTGCCGTCGGGGCCATGGCAGGCGACACAGGTGGCGGACTTGGCCTCGCCGGCCGCGGCATCTCCACCGGCTGCAGCGCCCTGCGCCAGCAAAACCACACCTAAACTTATCAACGCGTGTTTCAAGGTTTTTTTCATTGGCTAATCCGTAATCACCTGATAGCTTGTGCATCCGCATCGCGGCGGGCGCTTATTGCCTGACTGTTACTGCCTGACTATTGCCTCGTGTGCCTAGTACCTGGCCGGCTGCCTGCGCTTTGGCAGACAGGCACGGTCTTAAAAGCCGCGCCATTATATACTAACGATCTGATAACACACTATTTTTGCCCAACACTATAGCGTTCGGCGAAAAACCCCAATTCAAGCACGGGCATGCATCGGGACGACAATGGCCAGCGACAATTATTCTGTAGCCGATACTGCGGTTAATTTCAATAAAGCGCGCTTTACCCAGAGCGCGCCCGGCCTGGCACAGTGCCCGCCCGCGCAGGGCGCCGAAGTGGCCTTCGCCGGTCGCTCCAATGCCGGTAAATCCAGCGCCATTAATGCCCTGACCAATAACGCCAAGCTGGCGCGCACCAGCAAAACGCCGGGCCGCACCCAGTTGATCAATTTTTTTGCCCTGTCCGACAGTCAGCGCCTGGTGGACCTGCCGGGCTACGGCTATGCCAAGGTGCCGCTGGAGACCAAGCGGCGCTGGCAGCGGCACCTGTCGCAATACCTACAGCAACGCCGCTGCCTGCGCGGGCTGGTGCTGCTGATGGATATTCGCCACCCGCTGCAGGAATTCGATACCACCATGATCAACTGGGCGGTGGAGGTGGAAATGCCGGTGCATGTACTGCTGACCAAGGCGGACAAGCTCAAGCGCGGACCGGCCGACAACACACTGCAGGCCGTGCGGCGGCATTTGCGCGAGGCGGGTGTCGGGGATCTGGTGAGCGTACAGACGTTTTCAGCCCTGAAGAAATCCGGTATCGATACGCTGCAACGCCGGCTGGCGGCCTGGCTGCAAAGCTGATTGAAGGCGCCCGCAAATCCGGCGGGCATAAAAAAACCCGGCAGTCTTGGGGGAACTACCGGGTCAAAGGCCGGTACCCTTGGGGCAAAGCACCGGTCAGTTAGCCTCAACTACAACTATCTGGCATATAACTGTTTGATTAGACGGCATAGTTGCCGGTGGGTTCCTTGCTTATTGAAATTGGCGCAGTCAATGCCGTTAGCCGGCAAATAGCGGCAAAAAAAAGCCCTAACCAATATCGATTAGGGCCGCTTTGCTGATGCTTGGGGAAGCTAAGCGAGGCGATTTACGCCATTTTCAAGGGAGAGCAAGACATGTTACTAGCTCAGACCGGGCTGCCCCGCATAAAGTTCCAGATACTTTTAAAAAATTCTCCGGTTAGTTCGCCGCTTTATTAGACGCCCGCCAGGATGTCGCGGCTCTGCGACCTTTGGCCACTCGCTTTGCTTATTGACCGGGCATGAGCTTATTCCCTGGGCCTGGGCTTATTCGATGAATCCGGGCCTGCTCAATGGGCCTGGTCCCAGTTATCACCTGCGCCCACCTCCACCAGCAGGGGAATGTCCAGGCTGGCGGCGGCTGCCATGCGCCGGCACAATTCCTCACTGACCGACGGCACCTGGGACTCGGCCACTTCCAGTACCAGTTCGTCGTGGACCTGCATGATCATACGCGCGTCTACTTCTTCGCTGCTGCCGAGCCACTGATCGATGGATATCATGGCGGTTTTGATAATGTCGGCGGCAGTACCCTGCATCGGCGCATTGATCGCCGTGCGCTCGGCCGCCTGGCGGCGCATGGCGTTGCGCGAATTGATTTCCGGCAGGTGCAGGCGCCGGCCCCTCAGCGTTTCGACGAAACCCTGCCGCGCTGCCGACGCCCGGATATCGTCCATATAGGCCTGCACACCGGGGTAGCGCTCAAAATAGCGGTCGATATACTCCTGCGCCTGCTTGCGTCCCAGGTGCAGCTGGCGGCCGAGGCCGAAGGCGGACATACCGTAGATCAGCCCGAAGTTGATGGCCTTGGCGCTGCGGCGCTGCTCCGGGCTGACCTCTTCCAGCGCGATACCGAAGACTTCCGCCGCGGTTGCCCGGTGTACATCCAGGCCCCTGGCAAAGGCGTCCAGCAGGCCCCGGTCGCGCGACAGATGGGCCATGATGCGCAGCTCGATCTGGGAATAATCCGCCGCCACAATTTTGTAGCCGGACGGCGCCACAAAGGCCTGGCGGATACGGCGCCCCTCTTCGGTGCGGATAGGAATGTTCTGCAGGTTGGGGTCGGCGGATGACAGGCGCCCGGTAGCGGCTACCGCCTGGTGATAAGAGGTGTGGATGCGGCCGGTATCGGGGTTGACCATCAGCGGCAGTTTATCGGTATAGGTGGATTTCAGTTTCGACAGCACCCGGTATTCCAGCAGCAGCTTCGGCAGCGGGTAGTCCAGCGCCAGCTCCTGCAGCACCTCCTCCGCCGTGGACGGCGCCCCTTTCGGGGTTTTTTTGATAACCGGCAGCTGCAACTTCTCAAACAGAATCGCACCGAGCTGCTTGGGCGAGCCGAGATTGAACTCCTCGCCGGCGAAGTCGTAGGCCTCCCCCTCCAGCTCGGCCAGGCGCGCGGCCAGCTGCCCGCTCTGCTGGTCGAGCAGGGCGCTGTCGACCAGGGCGCCCTGGCGCTCGATCCGCGACAGCACCGGCAGCAGTGGGATCTCAATGTCAGTGAATACTTGCTTCAAAGGTTCAATCGCCGCCAGCTGCGGCCATAAGGCGCGGTGCAGGCGCAGCGTGATATCGGCATCTTCAGCGGCATAGGGCGCCGCCTGCTCCAGCGTTATCTGATTGAAGGTCAGCTGCTTGGCGCCCTTGCCGGCGATATCCTGGTAGTGGATAGTCTCGTGGTCGAGGTATTTCAACGCCAGGCTGTCCATATCGTGGCGCGTGGCGGTGCTGTCCAGCACATAGGATTCGAGCATGGTATCGAAGGCGATACCGCGCAGGTCGACCCCGTAGTTGGCCAGCACACTGCGGTCGTATTTGAGGTTCTGGCCGACCTTGGCGCAGTCCGCATCCTCCAGCAGCGGCCTGAGCTTGTCGAGCAATTGCTCGCGGCTCAGTTGTGGCGGCGCATCCGCATAGTCGTGACCGCAGGGCACATAGGCGGCGCGACCCGGCTCCACGGCAAACGAAACGCCTACCAGCTCGGCGCGCATATAGTCGAGACTGGTGGTTTCGGTGTCAAAGGCAAATACCTCCGCCGCACGCAGCTTATCCAGCCAGGCGTCCAGCGCCGCTTCGCTCAGCAGCGTCTCATAGTCGACCTCCAGCGCCGCGGCTGCCGGCTGCGCAGGCGCGCCACCGTCCCCCGCCTCGAGTTCCTCTATCCAGGTCTTGAACTCCAGCTCCCTGAACAGCGCCAGCAATTCATCGTTCTGCGCCGGGGTCTGCAGCAGCTGCGCCGGACCCGTTTGCAGTTCGACATCCGTTTTTATGGTCGCCAGGCGGTAGGAAAGATAGGCCTGTTCGCGGTGCTGTTCGAGCTTGGCCGGCATCGACTTGGCGCCGCGAAAACCCAGCTCGGGTATTTTTTCCAGATTGGCGTAGATCGCATCCAGGCCGCCCAGATTCTGCAGCAATGCCAGGGCGGTCTTTTCGCCGACACCGGGAACACCGGGGATATTGTCGACTTTGTCACCCATCAGCGCCAGGAAGTCGATAATCAGTTCCGGCGGTATGCCGAACTTGTCGTTGACACCGGTAATATCCAGGGTGGTGTCATTCATGGTATTGACCAGGGTGACATGCCGGTTGACCAGCTGCGCCATATCCTTGTCGCCGGTGGAAACCACCACATCCAGCCCCTGTTCGGTGGCCATATGGGCAAGGGTCCCGATGACGTCGTCGGCCTCTACCCCGTCGACAATCAACAGCGGCAGTCCCATGGCGCGGATAATATCGTGGATGGGTTGTACCTGGCTGCGCAGATCGTCCGGCATCGGCGGGCGATTGGCCTTGTAGTCGGCGTACATGGCATCGCGAAAAGTCTTGCCCTTGGCATCGAAGACAACCGCGGCGTGGCTGTGCGGATAGTCTTTGCGCAGGCGCCGCACCATATTGATAACGCCTTTCACCGCCCCGGTGGGGGCGCCTTTGGAATTGGTCAGCGGCGGCAGCGCATGAAATGCGCGATACAGATAGGAAGAGCCGTCAACGAGCACGAGTGGGGGATTTTTCTGGGTCATGGGGCCTGCGGGCGTCCTGGCTGAATCAAATCCGCAAGCATACACCAAATCACCTCCGCTGCCGGGCATATCGGCATTTTGGAGCGCCGGCCGGGCAGAGATACTTTATAACCATTTTAGTTTCGACTATATATCCAAAATTCCGAGGGGTTATAGCGGAAATTTCGATTGTTACCTAAATGTTACCCCGTGACAGCAATCACATATTTGAGCATTAATTTAAGAAACAGCCTCTAAATGACCGAAACTTAACACTTTTTTGCAATATTATTGAAAAAAAACTGGTGTAACCTTCTCAGCGTTGTTACTATACGTAACACGATCAGGGAGCAGCTGACAGCCATGGCTAAATGGGCTAAACGCTAAAGACCAACGGCTAAAGAAAGCTGCAAACAAACGGATCGTATTAAGCATATGTACAAACAACAGGTTTACCGGTGCCAAGGCCGATAAACCGACATCAGCTACCCTAAACGGAGGGCCGCATTATGAAAAAGCTTGGTTTTCTGTTCACTCTCGCCCTGGTTGCTCAGATGGCAACAGCCGAGAAAGTGGGTGTCAACTACGCCATGGATGTTCCCAGCATGACTACCATCGTGGCCGAAACAGGCACCAGTCTCAGCTGGGCTGCTCAACTACACGACGTCAAGGCAACCAAACAGAACGTTAAGGAGTTAGACCAAAAGACTGAACAGGCTCAATTGAAAGTGAATTTACAGCTGGAGCAGCGCATCGCCGCCATGGTTGAAGATTCACTGCAGAACTGATCTGCAAGGTTTCATCGCTCTTCCCTGCACTGGTTAATCTCTCCTCCCTTACTTGTCCAGTGCAGGGTTTTTTTATCCCTCCTCCCCACACTCAAGTCTGATCCGCCGTATCCACAACGTTGAGACAGGTGTGAAAGGCATCGACCAGGCGCCCGATCAGCTGTACGTAAGTGTCGCTGTCTCGACCATAGGGTTCCAGCTCGATTAACGGCAGCTGCAAGCGCGCCGACAGCCTGCGGGCCTGGGTACCGAGGTGAGCGGAGTCCACCAGCAGACAACCGGCTCCGGCGACGCTTTGCTGCAGCTGATGCAAGTGCCCGGCCCCCGGCCGCCGGTCGACGAGGTCGGTGACAAATCCCGCCTGCTGCAGGCCGTAGGCCTGCACAAAATGGCCGTAGCCGTCGTGGTAAACTAAAAAACGTTTGTCCTCGAGCGCCATCAGCCGCCGGCCGACATCGCTGTGCAACTGTGACAGCTGTCGCAGCAGCCTTTCCGCACGCTGTGCAATATCAGCGGCGGCAGCGGGCCGCAATCGGGTAAACTGTGCCGCCATGGCCTTGACCATCACCATGCCGTTGCGCGGGTTAAGCCAGATATGGGGGTCGCGACCGCTGCCGTAATGGCTGCCCATACCGGCAACCGGCCACTGCAGGGCATCCAGATCCGCCAGTGACAGGCTTTTGCCGGGGGCTATGTCCGCCATGGGTTTGCTCAAAAAGCGCTCCAGCTCCGGCCCCACCCAGACGACCAGGTGGGCGCCGCGCAAGCGCCGCATATCGGAGACCCGCAGGGCAAAGTGGTGGGGAGAGGCGCCGGGCGGCAGCAGGGTCTCCACCCTGCCGCTGTCGCCGAGCAGATCCCGGGCAAGCACCGCCAGCGGCTGGATCGAGGCCAGCACCTTGAACTCAGTTACAGCGTCGGCCGCAGTTGCCGGGCCGGGGGAAACAACAGCGATCAATGCGATCAAACAGCTTATCAGTCGACTCATGGAAAGGTATACAGGCGCTATCGCCATAAAAAAAGTGTTATACAATAACATAACTTGAAACGGAGCCCCATATGCCTCAACAGCCCCCTCTGGCCTGCCAGAGCCACGACCACCAGAGTTGTATCGACGCCGCCATCCTCGCCGCCGGTAGAATCTGCAGGGAACGATCAGTGCGGCTGACACCGCTGCGCCAGCAGGTACTGACGCTGATCTGGCAAAGCCATAAACCACTCGGCGCCTACGCCATCATGGATATGCTGGCTGCCGCCACCACCCGGCGCATAGCGCCGCCCACCGTGTATCGGGCGCTGGAGTTTCTGCTCGAACACAAGCTGATTCACCGCATCAATTCACTCAATGCTTATATCGGCTGTCCCGAGCCGGAAAACCAGCATCACAGCTACTTTTTGATTTGTTCGGACTGTGGCATCGCCACTGAGTGCCCCGCTAAATATCTGGCACCGGCAATCGCCAAAACCGCTGCCAGCGCCGGCTTTGATATTGACGACCAGTCGGTGGAGATCATCGGCCGCTGCCCCTCCTGCAGGAAACGGTGAATGCCTGAACCCTTACTCCGCGCCAGCGGCGTCTGCCTCGAGCGCGGAGGGCGCAAGCTGCTGCACAACGTCGACCTGCAACTGCGGCAGGGAGAAATAGTCACGCTGATCGGCCCCAACGGCGCCGGCAAAACTACCCTGGTGCGGGTGGTGCTGGGCCTGGTCCGGCCCGGCAGCGGCGAGGTCTGGCGCCGCGCCGGCCTGCGTATCGGCTACATGCCGCAGCGCATGCATATCGATCCGAGCCTGCCGCTGACGGTAAGGCGTTTTTTGTCCCTGGCCTCGACCGATATCAACGCCATGCGGGCCGCACTGCGCCGCACCGGCGTCGAAGATCTGCTGGAAAACCCCATGCACAGCCTTTCCGGCGGTGAGACCCAGCGGGTTCTGCTGGCCAGGGCACTGTTGCGCCGCCCCCAGCTGCTGGTACTGGACGAACCGGTACAGGGCGTAGATGTCGGCGGGCAGGCGGATTTCTACCAGACCATCTCCAAGCTGCGCGACCAGTTGCAGTGCGGTGTGCTGATGATTTCCCACGACCTGCACCTGGTAATGGCTGCCACGGACACCGTGGTATGCCTAAATCAGCATGTCTGCTGCCAGGGCCATCCGCAGAGTGTCGCCAGCCACCCGGCCTACCTGGAGCTTTTCGGCAAGTCTGCGCAACCGGGTATCGCTCTGTATACTCACCACCACGACCACTCTCACGATCTCCACGGCGATGTGATGCCGGATGGCGGGGGCGAGCACCACCGTGCCTGACTTCCTGCTGCACGCCCTGCTGGCCGGCATCGGCGTGGCGCTGGTAGCCGGCCCGCTGGGCTCTTTTGCAGTGTGGCGGCGCATGGCCTATTTCGGCGATACCCTGGCCCACTCCGCGCTGATGGGCGTGGCCTTCGGGCTGCTGCTGTCGATCAACACCGGCGTCGCGGTCACCCTCGGCTGCCTGCTGCTGGCTTTGATCCTGGTGCTGCTGCAGCAAAACCGCTTTATTGCCACCGATACGCTGCTGGGAATTCTCTCGCACTCCACGCTGGCCCTGGGCCTGGTCTGCGTCAGCCTGTTCGACGATACCCGCATCGACCTGACGGCCTATTTATTCGGCGACCTGCTGGCCACCAATCTCACCGACGTGGTGACCATTTTCACTGTCAGCGCGCTGGTGCTGCTGGCCCTGGGGCTATTGTGGCGCCCGCTGCTGGCGATTACAGTACACGAGGAACTGGCCCGGGTTGAAGGTGTGCCGGTAACGCTGGTGCGCACCGCGCTGATGCTGCTGATGGCGCTGGTCATCGCCATTGCCATGAAAGTCGTCGGCGTGCTGCTGATCACTGCGCTGCTGATTATTCCGGCCGCCGCCAGCCGCCGCCTGACCCGAACCCCCGAGCAGATGGCTGCCGGCGCCAGCCTGCTGGGCTGTGTCGCCGTGGCCGCCGGCTTGCTCGCCTCGTTTTACTGGGATACGCCGGCGGGCCCCTCCGTGGTACTCAGCGCCGGCGCTTTGTTCCTGCTGACACTGTTGCGCAAACAAGCGGCGTAGCCAGAAAAAACTGCTTGCGGGGAGAGCGATGTCGAGTATCGACTGGCTGATTATCGGCATGTATATGCTGGCCATGATTGCGCTCGGTTTTTATCTGGGCCGCAATCAGCGCGATATCGAAGCGTACTATGTGGGCGAGCGCAAATTCAAATGGTGGATGGTGGGCATTTCCACCATGGCGACCCAGACCTCGGCCATCAGCTTCATTTCCATACCCGCCTTCGTCGCGCTGAAACAGAATGGCGGACTCAGCTGGTTGCAGTATGAGCTGGCGGTGCCGCTGGCCACCATTGTCATCATGGTGTTTTTAATTCCGTTTTTCAGACAGCTGCAGCTGGTCAGTATCTACGAATACCTGGAGAGGCGCTTCAGCGCCGGCGTCAGGCTGACAGTCAGCCTGGTGTTTCTGATCAGTCGCGGGCTCGGTACCGGTATTGCGCTGTATGCGGCGGCGATCGTTCTTTCGGTGTGCTCCGGTTTGCCGCTGTATGCGACCATCCTGCTGCTCGGCGTTGCCACCATTATCTACGATGCCGCCGGCGGCATCCGCGCCGTGGTTTACTCGGATGTCATTCAAATGCTGGTGCTGGTTCTCGGGCTGCTGGCCTGCGTGCTGTACGCAGCGGAGCTGGCCGGCGGCTTCGGCGAAATATTCAACGCCATGCCGGCCGAAAGAACCCGCCCAATCGAAATGACAACAGGGCTCGGCGACGCGGCACAGGTTCCCTTCTGGGCATTTCTCATCGGCGGCTTTTTTCTCTATATCTCCTACTACGGCACCGATCAAAGCCAGGCCCAGCGCGGGCTGTCGGCGGCCTCCGCCACCGAGGCCAAACAGGCCCTGCTGTTGAATGGCCTGAGCCGCTTCCCGCTGACGCTGTTGTATGTGCTGCTCGGCGTGGCGATGTATGCCGCCTATCAACATTCACCGCAATTGCAGAGCAGCGTACCGGCGCACAGACCCGACTACCTGGTACCCTACTTCATCGTCACCGAACTGCCCGCCGGCCTGCGCGGGCTGCTTTTCGCCGCATTGCTGTCGGCAACCATGTCGAGCCTGGATTCGGCGCTGAACTCACTGTCAGCGGTCACTGTGCGCGACTTTGTCGAGCCGAGACTCAGAGACCGCTCGACATTGTTTTACCTGAGCAAAGTCATCACCGTGGCCTGGGGCTGTTTAATTACCGGTTTTGCGTTTGTGGTGGGCGATATCTCAGACACGGTAATCGAAGGTATCAATAAGATTGGCTCGGCCTTCTACGGGCCGGTTCTCGCCACATTTCTGCTGGCAATAACTGCCCGCAGAGTCTATGCCGCCGCGGCGATTTGCGGCATCGTCGCCGGGGTATCGACCAATATCGTGCTCTGGACCGGCTTCGAAAACATCCACTGGATGTGGTGGAACCTGTTCGGATTTGCCGCGGCAGCGGGCGTCGCCCTCACGGTCAGTATGCTAAAGCCCGCGGCGCCGGACCAGTATCCGCCGGACCTGGATAAACTGACATTGACTGCCGGCCAAATTGCCGATCGCGAACGGGGCTGGTGGCCTGTCTACGGGCTTCTGCTGGTGTACTTTGTCGCCATCCTCAGTTTGCTGCTGATGCTCAACTGACCCGCGTGGCTATAGCTTGATCAGCCCCTGGCGATAACGGTATAGCGCCTGCCGTTCTTCATAGTCGAGACCACGCCTTGACACAGCCGCACAGAACAGCACATTCAGCAGGCTGATGAGGCCATCCAGTATCTGCAAACTGCCCAAACTCAGCCAGATAAAGACAATAAGCCCGGCCAACAGGCTTGGCAAAGCCCTGTAGAGCACGGTAACCGGGCGCCCCAACAGTCGCACCAGGATACCGGCGACAAAGCCGGGAACAACAAATACGTAGAGCGGCACGAAACCGCCGGCAAAGGACAGTGCCAGCAGTGTCGACAGGCTGCCGGAAAACGCCGACAGCAGACCGGCGAGCATGCTCTGCTGTTTAAACAGCGTCTTTACCAGCAGTGCATACCTGTCCTTCTCCAGATTGGCGTCCGGCGGCTTGTAAATATTTTCCATGGCTACAGTTGCCGCACCGCTAGCGGGACTACTGCGCGCCGTATTGCGCCGAGCGCCTGCCGGCATAGCTGCCGACAATATCACTCCAGGTTTTCTCGATTTGCGGAATTATCTTTTGAAAAGCCTGCTTTTCCGTTGCCACCCTCAAGTCGTCTACCGCATCCGAGGTACTCCACACGCTCGCCCTCTTACTCTCCCTGGCGGTGGCTTCGGACAGACCGAAAAGATACTCCGTGCGCACATCAAAGAAGGCGGCGGACGCGGTAGTGGTTACCGCAACCTCCTTGTTTTTCAGAAAACCGAGCGAGATGACATTGAGTGGGGCAAACTTCTGCTCCCCGGCATGGAACGAGGTGTCAAAGGTATAAATCAACAATATATCGGCCCTGAGTCGCGCGGACGCTTCTCTCAGAGCCTTGATGGAATCCAGGTTGTCCGGCAGAAGAATGCGGTTTAACGGCGCCAGACCTTCGACCTGGGGCATTTGTGACAGCCGTGCAAAGTCCTGTTCAGACTCCACCTCGCGGGTGGTCACGACGCTGTAGCGCCCGCTGCCAAAACTTTCCAGCCTGTAGGACTGGTATCCAGAGGCCTGCACCCGCGCTATGGACAAATTCGCGGGAAAGGATGCCTGCGGCTGCCTTGCCATCAGCTCATTGATATCCGCATCGGCCAGCTCAGTCAGCCGTACACTGCCCCCGGGGGTGGTGTAGGAAGCACAACCGCCGAGGCTCAATAACAAACCCAGCAGCAGTATTTTTATATATGTCATTTTTATACATGTCATTGCCGCTCTCCCGCTGCCGGTATTCCGGCTGCTATCTGCAAATGCGCCACGCGCGCGCCAGTTACCCGCTGACTTTCAGTGAAGTTGACCATCGTTGGGGCCGGCACCACCCAGGCGGTTATTGCCAAGCGGCACTTCCATGGTGTTCGCTGCGGTTTTAACCGGCTGCCCGACCATCTCATCGTAAGCACTTTGCTGGCGCAGAACCATACTCTCAACCGGTAAACGTTCGAACAGCGCCTGCAGCTCCAGAATATTGTGGGATCTGAGCAACCTGCCTTTTGCATCGGTAATATAGTGTTCCTTTTGATCAACCAGAATTGAAACCAGGTACAGACTCAGATCGACAGAATGAATGACGACCTTTTCTATGGTGTCCATACGCTTCAGCTGTGATATCGAAATCGCCATGGTGTTACCTGCTCCGCCGCTAAAGTTACTTTATGTCATTGAGCTGCTTCTGCCAATAGCCCACATCCACCCATTGGTCGAATTTGAAACCCACTTCCCTGAAATGCGCCACTTTTTCCATACCGAGCTTTTCGTGCAGACCGACACTGGCGGGGTTCGGCAGCGAGACCCCGCCAATGACCACGTGGACAGAGCCCTTCTTCAATTCCGCAAAAAGCGCACGGTAAAGCCTGGTTCCCCAGCCGCGGGAGACCATGGCGTGACAAAGATAAACCGTTACTTCGACCGAATAGCGGTAGCAGCGCCGGCCTTTCCATTGGCTGGCATAGGCATAGCCGACCAGCCTGCCGTCGTCCTCGGCCACCAGCCAGGGCAGCCCCGCAGCGCCGACCTCGTCAATACGGCTACGAATATCACCCGCGGTAATAGCCTGCTCTTCAAAGGTAACGATGGTATTGAGGATATAATAATTATAAATACTGGCAATAGCTTCAGCATCAAGGCTGCCAACCGGGCGAATCATCTGAAACTCCTTCCTATCGGCGCCGCAGGGCGCAACAGCGAATACGGGCCGCACTACCCACCGCGCCGAGCGGTTACAGCCAGCGCCTTACCCGGTTTCTATAGTCGATATAATCGGCGCCAAACTTCGCCTGCAGATAGGCCTCCTCTTTTCTGATCGCCAGGTAGTAGACCAGGGCAGCCGAGACGACAAAGCTGGCAGCGACCCAGACACTGTTCAGCATCAGGCCGATGCCGATCTGTATCAGGCAGAAGGCAACATAAATCGGGTTGCGGGAATAGCGGTACATCCCGTGAGATATAATTGTCGTGGTGGGCTTCCACGGCTCAATACTGGTTGCCGCTCGAGCGAAATATCGACTGGCCAAAAAAACCATCCCGAGGCCCAAAATCACGACTGCGGCACCGATATAAGGCAACAATGCCAGATCCGCGACAGGAATTGGCAGCACATAGTGCGTACCACAGGCGGCAAAGATCACCAGTAAAAAAACCACGGGCGGCGGGAACCTCACCGCCGCTCCCCTGCTATCGTTTTCTGTTGCCATATCCTCACCAGTATAGTTAAACCGTGTTCTCGCCATCATCGCATATCGGTAGAGGCATATCACAAAAACTGATGCTATGGTCCGATATCCCAATACAAATATAATGCCACCAACCCGAGCAAGGCAATAACGAAAGACGGGCTGTATATGGCTACCACATGATTAATCAGAATCCGGCTCTTACCGGTTTTATTACAGAACAGCTCGACCACTTCACCGGCACTAAAAATCGACGTCAACAGTGAATTGTCAGCAATATAAACAGCCTTATTGCCTCGATTGTCCACATAGTGAATTTTTAGATGCTTCGACTTCCCACCCTCACTGCCGGTATCGAAGTCGCGGATGACCTCACCTATCACATGCCCTTTTACGCGCCGGGCGGTGCGAATAAACCACAACCGGGAAAATAATAAGGCAAGCGCCGTTGTCAGCAGCGCCAGCCCAAGGAAAAGAAAATAATACTTCACAGCTCGGGCCCTATGCCTCGACTCTGCTGAACAATACGGTCAAAGCCGATGAAAAAATCTATCCGCGCGCGGGATATAGAAGTTTTCGTAGTTGAATGACAGCACCACAGTGCGAGACCTGCCAACTATCTCCGCCCGCGGCACAAAACCGATCGCTCTGGAGTCCGCGCTGTTATTTCTGTTATCGCCCAGTACCAGGTAGTGGTTCGGCGGTACTTTCACCGATGCAAAACTGGACAGAGGGTTATCGCCGCGCTGAACTCTTATAAAATAACTTACATCAAACAGGTTTTCCCATCTCTCTACAGCCTGGTTACCTGCAGCGACATCCTGATACTGCAGCTCCGTACCATTGATCCGCAGTACGTTGTCCCGCATTGCCACAATATCACCGGGTATCCCGATCACTCTCTTAACAAGCCGTTTGTCCGACACTTTAGAATCGAATATGACAATATCCCCCCTAAGCGGATCGGATAACTTAAACAGTGAAACATGAGTAAACGGAATGCGAATATCATAGGCCATTTTATTCACCAGGATACAGTCGCCTTCCAGGATCGTAGGTTTCATCGAACCGGTGGGCACTTCATTCCAGTCGGCAATCGCGCTGCGAAAAACAAGCATTAAGGCTATAAACAATACCAAGCCTTTGTGCGCTTTCCATGCCCGGTAACACCGGTTCCTTATCTCTTTGTTCACAACTAACTCCTGCCCAGACAGGCTTATGAGGATTAACTTTGCCTAGATCAACAACTCAACTCAATGGCTTCAAACTGATTGTCTTACGGATCTCTACAGGCGCCACCATGCCGAAGGCCACAGGTGCCGACCTCTCTCTGCCCTGCTAAGCCTGAGGAGATAGCATAGCCTATCTGCCGCACAACTTTTACGACCCGTTTACAATATTCGCCCCTTGGCATGCTACAAAACCGGCCTCTGTACCATTGAAGGCCTGAGCGACTGGTCTGTCCCGCGCCGAAGCATGGGCAGTCAGGCTTATTGCAAAAATGCCCCCGCTATACCTAATATCGTCAATTCTGCAGGGACCTGCTCAAGTGTGCAAACGACAGGGACTACCAGAATTCCATCAGACAATTTGGCATAATGAAACTACTTATTAATCAAGCATGTTATATTGACGGTTGTTACGACCATATTGCTATGAGTTTTGGGGGGGTATGCGATGCGTTTTGTTATTGTATTTTTTGTTGCCATGCTAGGTGCCTGTGCAAAGCAGACATTGCCGGCAAAGGACTCCGGAAAAGCGACGACAGCCCCGCAAAAACCCAATATCATCGTTTTCTTTGCCGATGACCTCGGCTACGGCGACCTGGGCAGTTACGGCCATCCTTCAATCCGCACACCCAACCTCGATTCACTGGCCGCCGAGGGGCAGCGCTGGACCGATTTTTATACCGTTTCCGCGGTGTGCTCGCCGAGTCGCGGCGCGCTGCTTACCGGCCAGTATCCACTGCGCAGCGGGCTTTACGGCAAGCGTATTCCGGTGATGTTCCCCAATGATCCGTTTGGCATTCCGGCCGGGCAGATCACGCTGGCCGAAGCGCTGCAAAGTGCGGGCTACGCCACCGGCATAATCGGCAAATGGCACCTCGGCGATGCGCCGGATGCCTACCCCACACGGCACGGTTTTGACTACTGGTATGGCCTGCCTTACTCGAACGATATGGACTGGACCCAGGCGCCCGATTTTACCGAGCTGCTGGAGAAGATAACTCAGGGTAAATCCGCCGAACTGGCGGCGGCTCTGGCGCAGCGGCAGGCACAGTATTTTTCCCCCCGCAACGACTACTGGGATGTGCCGCTGATACGCAGCATCCGCGAAGCGGAGGGCTTTACCGACACGGTCCTGGAGCGCCCGGCAGCACAGGAGCACCTCACCGGCAATACTACCCGGGAAGCGATCGGATTTATCCGCGATAACACAGATCGGCCTTTCTTTCTGTATGTGCCCTATGCCATGCCCCATGTACCGCTTTTCAGAAGCGAAGCGTTTGTGGGTAAAAGCCGCGCCGGCCTCTACGGCGATGTGGTCGAAGAACTCGACCACAGCGTTGGCACTATCCTATCCACGATCAGGCAGTTAAACCTGGCGGACAATACCCTGGTGGTGTTTACCAGTGATAACGGACCCTGGCTGAGTATGAAAACCCACGGCGGCTCCGCAGGCCTGTTGCGAAACGGAAAATCCACAACCTTTGAAGGCGGGATGCGCGTACCCGCAATCTTCTGGTGGCCGGGGCAGGTCAAGCCGGCGGTGATTCACGATATCGGCTCGACGCTGGATATTTTTACTACGCTACTGGCGTTTGCCGGCGTATCGCCGCCAGCTGAGACCGACGGCATCAATCTGGCAGCAACCTTGTCGAGCGCGGCCCCCAGCGCCCGCACAAGCCTGGCCTATTACTTTTCGGGGGAGCTGCGCGCCTACCGCAAGGGCCCCTACAAGCTGCATTTGGTGACTCAGGGTGCCTACGGCCAGCTGCCGGAACGGGTCGAGCACGACAACCCGCTGCTATTTCATCTCGGCAGGGACCCCGGCGAAAACCACGATATCGCGGCGCAATACCCGCATATCGTTGCCGATATTCTGCGGGAGATCGAAGCGCACAAATCGACTATGACGCAGCAACCACCACTGTTCGACCGGCGCCTGGCTCAATAGCCGCAATGTCAACAGGGCTACCGGGCAAGCCCGGGGAGATTAAAAATCTCAGTCTGTCGTCAGTACTTCCCTGACGGTAGATTCCAGCCCCGTCAGGCCCCAGCGCTGCCCCTCTGCAACGGCGGCGTCGATATCGAGGCCGCGGGACTGGGCAGCCGATACGGCCATCAGCGCTCCCACGCGATTGCCGCTGCCGCAGTGCACCAGTGCCGGCTGATCTATGCGCTCGAGCAATTGCGACAGCGACTGCGCATTTGCGCTGGTAATGCCGCCGGTCCTGGCGACGGGAATTGAGTGATATTCCATACCCAATGACTTGACGAAAGCCGCCTCATCCCAGTCCTGCTCCGAGGCTGTGCGCAAATTGACGATATGCTTGACCCCTGCCTGGGCCAATATGCGCAACTGCTCCTCGGTCGGCTGGCCACTGGAAAGCGTGTTTGCAGCCGGCGTTTTCAGGTTCTTGATTTGCGACTGCAGTACCGCTTCCCTGTCGAGGGGCTGCTGGTCGCTCTGCGGTGAGCAGGCGGCGAGCAGCGATACGGATAAGACCAGCAAAAATACGCGTGAAAGTGTTGAATTTCGCAATTTTCCATTCCTGTGTTTATTCCGCTCCGAGACCGGAGCAGCGGCCGATGGCTCCGCGCCGCTGGCAGGCCCGACGGCGCTTAAAAACTCGTCACCATGGACTGATAGGTTAACTTCATACGCGCAGTATCCACCGGCGATTTGAAAAAGCCGTGGTAATGCCCCTTTGGATTGATCAACACCACATTGGCACTGTGGTCAACGGTATAGCTGTCGCCGAGAGTGACTTTGTTGAAGGCGATATTGAGCTGGGTCGCCAGGCGCTTGATCTGCAGGAACTCACCGGTAACACCGATGAAATCCGGGTTGAAATAGGGCACGTACTGGGAGAGCTTTTCCACCGTGTCCCGCGCCGGGTCCACCGATACCAGTACCACCTGGGTATTGTCGCGAATATCACTGTCGAGCGTAGCCATCAGGTCATTGATGGTGGCCATGGTGGTGGGGCAGATATCGGGGCAGTAGGTGAAACCGAAAAACATCAGCGTCCACCTGTCCTGCAGATTGTCCAGCGAAAACGGTTTGCCGCTGTGATCGGTAAGCTGGAAATCCTTGAAAATCCGCGGCTTATCAAACTTAAAGGCGCCGTTGATCTTCAGCTCGGTATCCGACAACACCCGCGGTGAGGTGACCTTGTTGGTAAACAGGGCCAGCACCGTGACGATGAAAGCCACTATGACGCCTACGGTAATACGAATACCACGACGGCGATCGGCGTCAATACCGTCCGGGCTCGCAGCACTTGCGGCCACACTCGGGTTGCTCATATCTCTTACCCCAGGCTGAAGGGTTGGGTAACGGGAAGCAGGTAGTGATCCAAGAGCATAATAACAAACAAGGCCATTAAATAGACGATCGAATAGCGAAAAGTATCCATACCGGCATTGGCCTGCCTGCCCACCAGCAGCACCACCGCCCAGTACAGGAAGCCGAGCCCCAACACCACAGCCCCCAGCAGGTAGAGCCAGTTGAGCATGCCGGTGGCGAAGGGCAGCAGCGACACCGCTATCAGTATCAGGGTATAGAGCAGGATATGCACCTTGGTGTACTGCACGCCGTGGGTGACCGGCAACATCGGTATATCGGCATTGGCGTATTCGTCTTTGCGGTGCACTGCCAGCGCCCAGAAGTGCGGGGGCGTCCAGGCGAAGATGATCAATACCAGCAGCAGCCCGTGGCCGTGGATCTCACCGGTAACCGCGGTCCAGCCAAGCAGTGGCGGCGCGGCCCCGGCAATGCCGCCGATAACGATATTCTGCGGCGTGGCGCGCTTCAGAAACAGGGTGTAGATCACGGCATAGCCCAGCAGTGAGGCCAGCGTCAGCCAGGCAGTCAGGTGATTGACAAACAGGATCAGCAGCGCCATTCCCAGCGCGCCGATCACCAGCGCGAAAAACGCCGCCTGCAGCGGCTCGACCCGCCCCTTGGCCACCGGCCGGTTAAACGTCCGCGCCATTTTCTGGTCGACATGGCGGTCGACAAGGTGATTGACCGCCGCTGCGGAGCCGGCACAAAGGGCGATGCCCAGGTTGCCGATCAGCAGGATATCCAGCGGCACGGCGCCCGGCGTGGCCAGCAGCATGCCGATCACCGAGGTGAGAATCATCAGCGCCACCACGCCCGGCTTGCACAGTTGGTAGTAGTCGCGCCAGCTGGCGGGTTCAACCGGCAGCGAGTCGGAATCGATCTTGGCCATCAGCCTGTATCTCCTGTTGCACCGGCTCAACCCGGGCGGTAAAAATCCGGTGGTTGAGCGTCACCAGCGTTATCAACAATATGGCGCCGCCGCCGTTATGGGCAACGGCCACCGCCAGGGGCAACGCAAATAGGATATTGCTGAGGCCCAATAGTACTTGAATGAACAGCACCGCGCCTATGATCGCCGCCATGCGCCGGATCTGCAGGTCCCGCAGGCGCCACAGCCGCCAGATCAACAGGCCCAGAAACGCGCACACGACCAGCGCGCCGAGGCGATGGCTCAGGTGGATGGCCACCCTCGCTTCGTTATCCAGCAGGCCGCCGAGGTAATTGGGGCCGACCTGCTGGCGCAGATCGAAGCCCTGGGCAAAATCCGCCTGCGGCCACCAGGCGCCGTGACAGGTGGGCAGATCGATACAGGCCAGCGCGGCATAGTTGGCGCTGGTCCAGCCGCCCAGCGCAATCTGCAGGAATACCACCACCAGCCCCGCCAGCGCCAGCCCGCGCAGCCCTCGCAGGCGCGCAGCCAGAGCGGCGCCAAGGGTCCAGCGAAAGCCGCTCAGCCGCTGGTAAAGCAGCCACAACAGGCACAGGGTGGTAAAGCCGCCCAGCAGGTGCGCCGTCACTACCTGCGGCCACAACTTCAGTGTCACGGTCCACATGCCGAAAAGGCCCTGCAGCACCACCAGACCGGCGATAAAAAACGACAGCTTCAGTGGCTGCGGCTGCAATTGCGGATACTGCCACGCGACCCTGCCGATATTGAAAAAATACAGCGCCAGCAACGGCCAGAGATAGGGGTCAACGCGATCGCCCGCGACGACGCGAATGACGGTGGCGACAACCAGAAACAGCAACAGCACCGCCATGGATATCCAGGCCCCGGCCGGCGGCGGCGATTCACGCCGGTACAGATTCCTTACCGCCAGCAAGGCCAGCGCCAGGCACAGCAGGCCCAGGGTCGACGCAAACACCCGGTGCAGCTGCTCGGGCCAGGTTTTATCGGTTTCCACTGGCGTATCGGCGAAGTTGCGATTGGCCGTGGCAATCTCCGACTCGCTGTTGGGTATCCACAGATGGCCGTAGCAGGTCGGCCAGTCGGGGCAGCCGAGTCCGGCATCGACCAGTCGTGTAAAGGCGCCCAATACCACTACCAGCGCCGCGACGGCGGTGGCCAGCAGTGCAAAGCGATATCCGGGCAGCGGCTTGTCGGTGGGGCTCACTGGCTTTCCTTGGAAAACTTCAACAGGCGCTTGAGGTCTTTGAGGATATCCCCGCCCGGGTGCTCGAGCCCGTAGGACATCATCACAAAGCCGGCCGGATCGACGATATAGAGGCGTGTCCCGGACGCGGCTTCAGCGCCCTGCAGCAGGCGATTCAGTGCCGCCTGATCGGCTGCCAGGGGCTTGATACCGGGATATTCCTGTTGCAATACCCCGGCAAAGGCCCCACTGAACGGCGGCCCGGTATTCAGCAGCAGGCGCTCCACGCGGGGCGCTTTTTCCGCCAGGCGCCTGTGTACCTGGCGCGCCAGGTACAACAGCTGGCGGCAGTCACCGCTGCAGTCGCCGGCCACCGGCAGCAACAGGCGCCAGCGCGGCTTCTGCTCGGCAAACAGCCATATCTCGCCGGCGGCGCGGGTGATGGCGATATCCTGCAACTGGCGCGGCGGCAAGACCAGGTCGCCTTTGTTGTTGGTACCCAACAGCGACAGCAACTGCTGGCGATCCTCGGCGCTGCGCGGAAACACCAGATAGGCCAGCGCCATCCCGCCCGCCAGCAGACCGATGATCAGCCAGCCCTGCCAGCGGGCGGGCCGCAACCGGGCGGCGCCTGGAGAAGGTTCGGACAGCGGTTGTTTGACCTCGGAAGACATATGCGTATCAGCCCTCGGTTTCGCCGCCGGCGTTCTTTCGCCGGCTGGTGAGGAGTGTCCATAGATTGGTATTGGCAAAGATCGTCAATACTACCAGAGTCGCCGCCATGGCAAACCACTGCACCGCGTAGCCGGTGTGCTTGTGCGGCGATGTATTGACCAGCGGCCAGCCGGCCTCGAGGGCGGCGGGATCATCGGCATCGAGCCGCACGCTGAAGTGCCCCAGGTGGTGGGCAAAATTGTCCAGCAACGGGTTGAGAGCCGCGATGTTTTCGGTCTGCACTACCCGCGGCCAGCCGTCGCCCTCGGCAATGTCGTCGGTGAGCACGAAATCCTCCTGCGCCAGTCGCAGGCGGCCCCGGAGTGTAACTTCGCCCCTGGGCATGGCGACCTCCGGCAGATCCGTTCTCAGCGGCTTGGCCTCCACCCAGCCGCGGTTTACCAGAATCCAGTTGCCCTCCAGGGTGTAGAAAGGCGCCAGTACTTCAAAGCCGGCCCGGCCGCGGCGCACGCGATTGTCCAAAAGAAACCATTGCTGTTGATTGAAGCTGCCTGTTAGAGTAACCGCCTGATGGCTTTTAAGCGCATGAAGATCCTGGGTATCGATATCCACCGGGGCCAGCTTGAGATGCTGATCAAACTCGGCCAGCAGCTGGCGCTTATGCTCTGCGCGCTCGAGTTGCCAGTAGCCCAGGCCGAGCAGCACCGGTACGAAGATAGCGGCCGCGAGACTGATTTTCCAATTGAAGTCAACGCTGAACTGGGTTTGGCCGGAAGGCATCATAACAACACTAATGACATCTGAATCTCGTGGGAGCCAACAGGTTTATGTGGCTGAAAGTAATTATCGTTGTGCTGTTCCTGGCAGTGCTGGCCAGTTTGAGCAGCGCGCTGGTGTTTCTACTCAAAGACACAGGCAACCAGTCTAAACGCACACTCTATGCCCTGGGTATTCGTATAACGCTGGCGAGCCTGCTGCTGATCAGTATTTTCTACGGCCTCTACACCGGCCAGCTGGGAAGCCGCGCGCCTTGGGACGGCCCCCGGGCGGAGCAAAAGTCACAGGTCGAACAGTGAACCACTCCCCCGGGAATCATTCCCGCGCCGGCGCCCCTCAACCCAGGATATAGACGAAAATAAACAGGCCCACCCAGACGACATCGACAAAGTGCCAGTACCAGCTGGCGGACTCAAAACCAAAACAGTCGTCGTGTTTGAAGTGGCCTTTCATCACCGAGCGCAAAAACATGATCAGCAACATGATCGTACCCAGGGTCACGTGGGCGCCGTGGAAACCGGTGAGCATGAAAAACGTGGTGCCGTAAATACCGGAATCCAGGGTCAGGCCCAGAGCGTTATAGGCGTGTACGTATTCCCACGCCTGCAGACCCAGGAACAGAAAACCCAGCCCTACAGTCAGGCCCAGCCAGAAGTTGAAAGCGCTGCGCTTGGCACTCTTTAACGCGGTATGGGCAAAGTGGACAGTCACACTCGAGGTGAGCAGCACCACCGTGTTCCAAAACGGCAGCCAGGTCCAGAGGGAGCCGGCCGTCGAGAAGCTCATATTCTGCTCCGGGCCGGTGACTCTGGCGGCCTCTCCGTTGACGGCCATATCCGGGGTGACCATCAGCGGCCAGGTATGTTCGAAGCCCTTCCACAAAAATTCGTTGGTTGCAGCGCCGGCACCCTCGCCACCGAGCCAGGGCAGGGCCAGATTGCGCACATACCAGAGCGCACCGAAGAAAGCGGCAAAAAACATCACCTCGGAGAAAATAAACCAGCCCATTCCCCAGACATAGGAGCGCTTCAGCTGCGCACTGTTGAGGCCGGCCATGTTTTCGCTGATCACCGTGGAGAACCAGACCCACAGCACGTAGGCAAACAAGATGGAACCGCAGGTAAACAGTACCGGTCCGGTGTCATTACCGTTGATCCAGTTAGCGGCGCCAAATACGGTCAAAAACAAACCGAGCGAAGCAAAAATCGGCAGTTTGCTCTGCTCCGGTACGTAGTAAGTGCCCTCACTTGCCATCTCTAATTCCCCACTTCATTTTAGTTATGTCATTGCTTACGGCGCTGCACTCGCCAGCAGATCGCGTTTCTGCTCGGTAACATCGAACAGCGTATAGGACAGGGTGATTGTTTTTACCTGCTTCGGCACGTCCTGGTCGACGATGAAGCGCAGCGGCAGATCGGCGCTGGCGCCGGGCTGCAGCGGTTGCTGGTTAAAACAGAAGCACTCGGTTTTGTGGAAGTACTGTGCGGCCTTGAACGGCACCACACTCGGTATCGCCTGGGCCACCATGCCGTTGCCGGTCAGGTTGGTGGCGATGTAGCTCATTTCCACCTCTTCGCCCGGATGCACTTTGATGCTGCCGACTCTGGGCTTGAAGCCCCAGGGCATGCTCTCGTTCTTGGTCACCACGAACTGTACGGTAATCTCGCGGCTGGTATCGACCTTGACTTCCACCGCTTCGTACTTGCCGCCGGTCTTGCCGTTGAGGCCGGTAACTTCGCAAAACAGATCGTAGAGTGGCGGCATTACCCAGATGGCAAAGGCAAACATACTCACCGCCACTGCGACCAGTTTCAGGCTCAACAGCGTGACGGGGTTGGCTGACGAAATCTGCTTCATGGCAATTGTCTCCGTTTAGCGCCTCCGGCTCACTTCACCGTAGGCGGTACACTGAAGGTGTGGTAGGGCGCCGGCGACGCGACCGTCCACTCCAGGCCTTCGGGGTTTTCCCAGACCTCCGCCGTGGCTTTCTTGCCGCCGCGAATGGTGGCGATCACATTGAACAGGAACATCACCTGCGCCGCGCCGAACAGGAAGGCACCGCAGCTGGCGATCATATTGAAATCGGCAAACTGCAGCGCATAATCCGGAATACGCCGCGGCATGCCGGCCAGACCGACGAAGTGCATGGGGAAGAAAGTGAGATTGAGCCCCACGAAAGCCATCCAGAAATGGGTTTTGCCCATGGTCTCGTTGTACATATTCCCGCACCACTTCGGCAGCCAGTAATACACCGCCGCGGTGATGGAGAAGATTGCCCCCGGCACCAGCACATAGTGGAAGTGCGCTACGACAAAGTAGGTGTCGTGATACTGGAAGTCCGCCGGCGCAATGGCCAGCATCAGGCCGGAAAAGCCGCCGATGGTAAACAGAATCACAAAGGCGATGGAAAACAGCATCGGCGTCTCGAAGGTCATGGCGCCCTTGAACATGGTAGTGACCCAGTTGAACACCTTCACCCCGGTGGGCACCGCAATCAGCATGGTGGCGTACATGAAGAAAAGCTCACCGGCCAGCGGCATGCCCACGGTAAACATATGGTGCGCCCAGACGATGAAGCTGAGAAAGGCGATCGACGCCGTGGCGTACACCATGGAGGCATAACCGAACAGGGGTTTGCGCGCAAACGTCGGGATGATGGCGCTGACGATGCCGAAGGCCGGCAGAATCATGATATAGACTTCGGGATGGCCAAAGAACCAGAATATATGCTGGAACAGCACCGGGTCACCGCCACCGGCGGCATCGAAGAAGCTGGTGCCAAAGTGGATATCCATCAGCATCATGGTGACCACCCCGGCCAGCACCGGCATCACCGCGATCAGCAGGTAGGCGGTGATCAGCCAGGTCCACACGAACAGCGGCATCTTCATCAGCGTCATACCCGGCGCGCGCATGTTCAGAATGGTGGCGATGATATTGATTGCCCCCATGATGGAGCTGGCGCCCATGATATGTATGGCGAAGATAAAGAAGGTAACGCTCGGCGGCGCATAGGTAGTCGACAGCGGCGCGTAGAAGGTCCAGCCGAAATTGGGGCCGCCGCCCTCCATGAACAGGGTGGAGACGAGCATGGCGAAAGCAAAGGGCAGAATCCAGAAGCTCCAGTTGTTCATGCGCGGCAAAGCCATATCCGGGGCGCCGATCATCATCGGCACCATCCAGTTGGCGAGGCCGACGAAAGCCGGCATCACCGCACCGAACACCATTATCAGGCCGTGCATGGTGGTCATCTGGTTGAAGAATTCCGGGTCGACGATCTGCAGGCCGGGCTCAAACAATTCGGCGCGTACTACCAGGGCAAATACCCCACCGAGCATGAACATGGCAAAACTGAACCACAGGTAGAGGGTGCCGATATCTTTGTGGTTGGTGGTAAACAACCACCGGCTTAAGCCTGTTGCGGGACCGTGTGCCATCGTTTACCTCCTTACTGACCTTGCTTGTACTTTAAGATGTCGATGGGTTGAACACTGTCACCCATATTATTGTTGAACGCATTGCGCTGGTAGGTGACTACTGCGGCAATATCCACTTCACTCAACTCGTCGCCGAAGGCGCGCATGGCCGGATTGGTGGCACTGCCGTCGATGATGATACTCAGGTGATCGTTCATGGCACCGGTGGCAATGGCACTGCCGGCGATGGCCGGGAAGGTCGGCGGCACGCCCTCGCCATTGACCTGGTGGCAGGCGGCGCAGACGCGGTTGTGAACATCCTCGCCGCGGGCGTAGAGTTCGTCAAAACTAAAGGTCTGATTGGTCAGCTCGCGCAGGATGGCGGCCTCTTCGCGCTTGCCCGCCAGCCACTGCTGGTACTCCTCTTCGGGTAAAGCCTCGACCACGATGGGCATGAAGGCGTGGTCTTTACCGCACAGCTCGGCGCACTGGCCGCGGTAGGTGCCGGGCTCCTCGACATAGGCCCAGGTTTCGTTGACATAGCCGGGAATGGCGTCTTTTTTTACCGCCAGATCGGGCACCCACCAGGCGTGGATCACGTCATTGGCGGTGATCAGGAAACGTACTTTTTTCTTCACCGGGATCACCACCGGCTCATCGACCTCGAGCAGGTAGTTGACACCTTTTGGCGCCTGATTGTAGATCTGTTCCTTGGGCGTACTGAGGTTGCTGAAAAAGCTGACCTCCTGGTTGACGTATTCGTACTTCCACTTCCACTGATAACCGGTAACGAGAATGTCCACTTCGGCCTCGTCGGTGTCGTAGATATCGATCAGGGTGGTGGTGGCGGGCCAGGCCATGGCCATCAAAATCACGAAGGGCACGGCTGTCCAGAGAATCTCCAGTTTGGTGCTTTCGTGAAAATTGGCCGGTATCGCGCCCCTGGACTTGCGGTGCACGATCATGGAGTAGAACATCACCCCGAAAACCAGCACACCGATCACCACGCAAATCCAGAAGATCAGCATATGCAGATCGTAAATATCGCGGCTCATCGGCGTTACGCCCTGGGTCATGTTCACACCCCAGCGCTCCACTTCTTCTGCCAGGGACTGACCACTCATGGAAATCAGTACAGCGGGGCCAAGCAGTAAGGCGGACAGCCGTTTTGCTTCTTTCAACATCGCCCATTGTCTCCGTGATAACTATGTTTTTTATACTAGTGGCTTTTTATACTATTACGAAACCGTTAATGCGAGCCCGCGGTTTGAATATATGACCAATATCTCTCGCTTTGCCGGCCGTACATCGCAATTAGCGGCCCGCGTACTGCGTTATTAATATACAGCGGGCGCACAAATCACAAGCACAAGTAACCCACTCACACTGGATACGGCTAGTGCGACCTGCTCAAAAAATAAGCGGGATACCAGCAAAATGTTGTGGCTCAGGAGATAAAACCAGCAAACTGCGGCAAATCGTCGCATCTACAACAACGGGGCATAGCTGGCCACAACACACCTTAAAAGTCAATGAATTTGTTGCCAGTATCACCTCGATCCCCTAGGGTTAAACCCTTGTTTTACGAATAGTTTTACGCACAGCTTTGACAACTGCTTTGACCGCCGATACCAGACCGGACTGTATGAAAAAACCACTCCCGCACCGCACTCTGTTCGCCCTGGCCTGGCCGATGATCATCAGCAATATCTCCGTGCCCCTGCTCGGCATCGTCGATACCGCCATTCTCGGCCATCTCGACAGCGCCGTATTCCTGGCGGCAGTGGCTGCCGGCTCGAGCGTGCTGACCTTTTTGCTGTGGGGTTTCGGCTTCCTGCGCATGGGCACCACCAGTCTGGTGGCCCGCGCCCTGGGCCGCGGCGACGATCGCGCCTGCGTGCAGCTGCTGCTGCTGAGTATCGTCATGGCAGTGCTGCTGGGCGTGCTGCTGCTGGCGGCACAGCTGGCCATAATCCCACTGGCACTGAGCTGGATCGGGCCGACGCCGGAAGTCGCCGAGCTGGCCCGCAGCTATTGCCATATTCGCCTGTTCTCGGCGCCGGCAGCACTGGCCAATTTCGCCTTAATCGGCTGGTTTATCGGCCGGCAAAATACCAAAGTACCACTGCTGATAATGGTAACTACCAATGTCATCAATATCGTACTGGACTTCATTTTTATCATGGGTTTCGGCTGGCAGAGCGACGGCGCCGCGGCGGCTACCGCCATCGCCGATTACTGCGGGTTTGCGCTGGCTCTTTTTCTGGCTTACCGCCATATGCGCCGGCTGCCGGCAAAACCATCACTGCGGGCGCTGCTGCAGCCTGCGTCCTACTGGGAACTGTTGCGCATCAATCGGCAGCTGTTTGTGCGCACCGCCTGCCTGCTGTTTGCCTTTGCTTTTTTTACCGCCCGCGGAGCCCGGCTGGGCGATGAGTTTTTAGCCGCCAACGCCATCATCATGCAATTGCTGCTGCTCACCTCATACGGCCTCGATGGTTTCGCACACGCTGCTGAGGCGCTGGCCGGCAAGGCCACGGGAGAGAAAAACATAGCGGCCTTTAGCGGCGTGTGCAAATCCGCGACTCTATGGTCGCTGATTATCGCCTCGGGCTTTACCCTGCTGTTTTACGTTTTTGAACATCCGCTCATCCGCATGTTCAGCGATATCGACACCATTACCACAACACTGGGGCTGTACTACACTTGGTTACTGCTGTTGCCGCTGGTCAGTGTCTGGAGTTATGTGCTGGACGGTATCTTCATCGGCACGGGCAAGACCGCGGCCATGCAAAACTGCATGCTGTTTTCCTGTTTTGCGGTTTTCATACCCGTCTGGTGGTTGACCCAGCACTGGTCGAACCACGGCCTTTGGTTTGCATTCGTATGCTTCAACGGCGCGCGCGGACTGACCATGGGCGGACTGTTTTTTTACTTCAGCAGATATCGCCTCTGGTTCGGGTCAGAGCCCGTGCGGGCCGCCTGACGGGCCTTTACACGCCGTGTAAAGCCAGGCTATTTATAGATATCCGAAATAATATAAAAAGACGTTATTACGCCTGCCTTTGTTTTTTCCGGGTTATGGTTTACTTTGAAAAGAGGGGTGTTTAAAAGGAAATCATTGAGGAGTCCCAACAGACTGTCCGTCGTGCATGCAGGGAGGCTGACAACGTCCGACTTTTAATCGAACAACATCATGTGACTGAAAACAAGCTACTGACCAACGGCCGTAAGCTATCTATCAAAAACCTTAGCATACTGGGTGGAAACAGCCTTGGGCCAAAGGGTAGAAACAGCCTTGAGCCAACGGGCAAAAACAGCCTTGAGCCAACGGGCAAAAACAGCCTTGAACCAAAAGGTAATAGTGGCTGTGAGCCATCAAGAACAGTTATGAGCAATCAACTCACCACCATTCGCGAAGCCATCGCAGTGGCCAGTGCGCAGGAACGAAGCAGCGGACAGCTGGCCAAATCGCTGCGCACTGCCGTGCCGCATCTGCACAGTGCTATCGAGCTGCCGGGAGAGGACGCCGTCAATGCGCTGTTGCGGTTCGTGGTGAGCTATATCGAGCGCGTTCCCGATTTTATCAACGCCATTGAGACCCTGACCGAAGAAGCCGGCATCAACACCTACACAAGAACGTTTTTGAGTATTGCCGAGGACTACTTTCTAAAGCCGCCGGACCTGATTGCGCAACACAACGGGCTGGCCGCAATGATGGACAAGGCCTACCTGGCCCACCGTTTGATGGAGGAGGTCAACGACCGCTTTATCGGCCGCTGCGGTATCCCCCTGGCGCCTATGGATATGACCCGCTCCAATCTCATTGTCCACTACCTGATCGGCGAGCCCTTTGCCAACGAGCTGGACCATGTCGTGCAGTATTCGGTGGAGATACTGATGAACCGGGAAAAAGTGTTCCAGGACCGGGCCTTTCTCGACTATATCGAGGATCACCGCGAGCGCGGCTGGTCAGAGGAGCTGGCGCGCTGGCCGTGCCTGGCAAAGGATCTGGACATCACCCTGAGCTTCAACAGCCGCTACCCGTCGCTGGAGTCCTAGTCTTTGTCCGCGGGGGGAAACTGCAGCACCTGGGTTTCGCCCTCGACCTTCTCCTGCGTCTGATTGACCCGCGTATCCAGTTCGCGCGCATCCGACGTGAAGTGCATGCGGTCCTTGAAACCGCAGGCGACGCACTCGCGCATATCCTGGCCGTTTTCGCTGTAGACCTGAACGGTGTCCTGCGCGGCGCAGCGGGGACATACAGCCCCGGCCAGGAAGCGGCGTTTTTCACTGAAACTCATAATTTTTATCCTCAAGGCCAGGCAATCGATCGACTGCCATGTGCCGCGAACCCGGCGCCGCTAGGGCGCCATACCACTGTGGCGCAGCAGCGCGTCGAGCCGGGGCTGGCGCCCGCGGAAGCTGACAAACAACTGCATTGCATCCTCCGCCCCACCCTGTTCAAGAATCTCGTGTAGAAAGCGGCGGCCGCTTGCGCCGTCGAGCACGCCGCGTTCCTCAAACAGGCCAAAAGCGTCGCTGGACAGCACCTCCGCCCACTTGTAGCTATAGTAGCCGGCGGCGTAACCACCGGCAAAGATATGGCTGAAGCCGTTCTGAAAACGGTTGAATGCCGGCGGTACCAGCACCGCCACCCGCTGCCGCACCTGGTCGAGAACCTGCTGGACGGGCTGCGGCGACTCGGGCCGGTAATCGCAGTGCAGGTGAAAATCAAACAGCGCCAGCTCCAGCTGGCGCAGCATCTGCATACCGGCCTGGAAATGCTTGGCGGCCAGCATTCTCTGCAACAGGTCATCGGGCAGTGGCTCACCGCTCTGGTAGTGGGCGGATATCATCGCCAGGGTGGATTTCTGCCAGCACCAGTTCTCGAGAAACTGGCTCGGCAGCTCCACCGCGTCCCAGGCCACACCGTTGATACCACTCACCGCAGCCGACTCGATTTGTGTCAGCATATGGTGCAGGCCGTGACCAAACTCGTGGAACAGCGTGGTAACCTCATCGTGAGTCAGCAGCGAGGGTTTGTCCTCCAGCGGCGGGCTGAAGTTGCAGGTGAGGTAGGCTACCGGCAACTGCAGACCGGCCTCACTGCGGCGGCGCACGCGACACTCGCCCATCCAGGCGCCGCCGCGCTTGTTTTCCCGCGCGAACAGATCCATATAGCAGTAAGCCAGCGGCTCACCGTCGCGACTGACCCGGTAAAAGCGCACATCGGGGTGCCAGGTATCGGCGCCGGTCTCGGGCCGGACATCGATATCAAACAGCTGGCCGCTGATGGCAAACAGCCCCTCGAGCACTTTTTCCAGCGGAAAATACGGGCGCAGCGCCTCCTGCGAGACAGCGTACTTCTGCTGCCGCAACTTCTCGCTGTAATAGCTGATATCCCAGGCCTCGAGGCTGTCGATGGCGTCGCAGCGGCGGGCAAAGGCCTGCAGTTCAGCGTACTCGGCCTCGGCATAGGGGCGGGACTTTTCCGCCAGCTGCTGCAGGAAATCCATCACCTGGGCGGTGGACTGCGCCATTTTCGTGGCCAGGGAATACTCGGCGTAGTTGGCAAAGCCGAGCAGTTGCGCCAGTTCGTGGCGCAGCGCCAGCGTCCCATCGATCAGCGCGGCATTGTCCCACTGCGGCGCGGCCTCGCCGCCGGCAGTGCGGCCGAGTTCGGAGGCGCGGGTGTTGTAGGCCGTATAGACCTCGCGGCGCAGGCGGCGGTCGTCGGCGTGGGTCATCACCGCAGTATAGGCCGGCGCCTCGAGGGTGATCACATAGCCGCCAAGCCCTTTGCCGGCGGCGGCGGCCAGCGCCGTTTGCGGCAGTCCGGCCAGATCTGCCACGTCCGCCACCGGCTTGTACCAGGCCTGGGTGGCATCGAGCACATTGTTGGCGAACCGGCTCGACAGGGCCGACAGGCGCGCCTTGATATCGCTGAAACGCCGCTTCTCAGCCGCCGGCAGCGACACCCCGGCCAGCCTGAAGTCGCGCAGGGCATTGTCGACGGTTTTGCGCTGCGCCCGGTCCAGGGCGGCGTAAGCACTGCCGTCGGCCAGGCGGCGGTAGGCATCGAACAGATCGCCGCGCTGGCCCATCTCGGTGGCGTATTCGGTAATGGCCACGGTGCAGTGGTTGTAGGCCTTGCGCAGGGCGTCGCTGTTGGTCACCGCATTCAAATGACTGACCGGGGACCAGGCCTGATCGAGGCGGTCATCCGCCTCCTCGAGGGGCGCCACCAGGCCGGCCCAGTCGGGCTGGTGACCGAGGTCTTGCAGCAGGGCGTCGACTGCGGCGCGGTTCTGTGCCAGCAGCGCTTCGATGGCGGGCACCACATCGGCCGCGGTGATACTGCTGAACGGCGGCAGCCGGTGGCTTTCCAACAGGGGGTTCGTCATAGTCTCAGATGGTCTCGTCAGGGAGTTGGCACCAATATGATACAGGCTGCACGACGGATTGGGGCCGCCGGGGTAGACAGCGGTGACAGGCGGGCCGGGCAGTTGGAAAAAAACTGCTCATTGCCGCCTATTCGAGCAAATTTTTGCTTATCCACTTCCAGCCAATAGAAAAGTTTCTTTTAAAACAAAGAGTTATAACCCTGCCTGCGGCTGGTACGCAACGTGCTGCCAACTGCGAGACGGGCGCTGTCGCACACCGTCGCGCCGGCCGGCCGATCTCACTGATCGGCGCGACCATCCGGCATAAAAAACAGGCCATTTTCCCGGGAGAACCACTGATGAATCTGACGAATAAACCGCTTTATGCCACCGCCACGGCCCGCCGCTGCCGCACCCTGAGATCAGTGCTGGTGATCGCCGCCACCGCTCTGCCGGCGGCACACAGCGCCGCCCAGAGCGAGCGCGGAACCAGCCTGCTGGAGGAGGTGGTGGTTACCGGCACCCGCCTGGCGGGACGCAGTGCCGAAGACCTGCCGGTTCCCGTCGACACCCTCACTTCCGAGGCCCTGCGCGCCACCGGCCACACTGAGGTCGGCCGCATGCTGCAGCAGACAGCGCCGTCTTTCAACTTTTCCAGCTCGTCGATTTCCGACGGCACCGATGCCTTGCGGCCGGCCACTCTGCGCGGCCTGGGGCCGGACCAGACGCTGGTACTGATCAACGGCAAGCGCCGCCACCAGGCCAGCCTGATCCATATCAACACCTCGGTGGGCCGCGGTACGGCGGGCACGGATATGAACGCCATCCCGGCGGCATCGATCAAGCGTATCGAGGTGCTGCGTGACGGCGCCGCCGCCCAGTACGGTTCCGATGCCATTGCCGGTGTGATCAATATCATCCTCGAAGATGACCCCGAGGCGGGTCGCGTCGCCGTCAGCTACGGTGAATATAGCGAGGGCGACGGTACCACCACCAATGTCGATCTCACCAAGGGCTTTGCACTCGGCGGCGCGGGTTTTCTCACCGCGGCGCTGAATGTGCGCGACCGCGACCCCACCAACCGCGCCGGCCTGCACGGCTCCTGCCAGTTCCCCGGCTGCGCCGACGGCGACGGCGACGGCATTCTGGAGGCCGGCGACCCGCGCGAACTCACCGCGCCGCGCCGCACCTTTCGCATCGGCGATGCGGAGTCCGAGCAGGTGGCGCTGACCCTCAACGGCGCCTTCGAGATGGATCGCGGCGAAGTCTACGGCTTTATCACCTATTCCAGTCGCGACAACGAATCGGCGGCGTTTTTCCGCCACAACGCCAACCAGCGCGGCAACACGCCACTGCAGGATGGCGACGCCACCATTCCCGCCGGCTTTCTGCCCAAAATCGACTCGCGCATCGACGACTTTTCCTACAATATCGGCTACCGGGTGGAGTTCGACAACGATTCCACCCTGGATATTTCCTATACCGAGGGTGAAAACCGCATCGACTATACCACCCGCGACTCCATCAACGCCTCATTCGCCAACGAGCTGCGCTACGGCCGCGGCCTCAGCGCCGAGGAAATACGCCGCACCATTCCCCGCGAAGCCGACGCTTACAGTCTGGAGTTGAGCCTGGAAACCATCAATCTGGACTTTACCCAGAACGTGGGCGACCTGGCCATCGCCGCCGGTGCGGAAATTCGCACCGATGAATATCGAATCATCGCCGGCGAGGAATATGCTTTCAGAGACTACGACACCATTGACGGCCAACCCGTCTATCCCGGTCAGAGCGGCGGCGTCGGCATTGACGATGCCGCCGGCGGTATCCAGGGCTTTCCCGGTATCGGTCCCGAGTCCGCCGTGGACGAGACCCGCGATGTGATTTCGTTTTATCTGGATGGCGAATACCTGGTCAATGACCGCCTGCTGGTCAGCGCCGCCACCCGTTACGACGACTACGACGACTTCGGCGATACCCTCAACTTCAAACTGGCCGCCAATTTCGAATTGACCGATACGGTGCGCCTGCGCGGCGGCGCCAGCACCGGGTTTCGCGCGCCTTCCATGCAGCAGTTGTTTTTCAACAATGTCAGCACCCAGTTTGTCACCAACCCGGCCGACCCCGGCGGACCGCAGATCGTGCAGCGGGTGGTCACGGCGCGCAACGACAGCGCTCTGGCCCGGGATATTGGTATTCCGACGCTGCAGGAAGAGAAATCCGACAATCTCAGCTTTGGTATTGTCTTTACCCCGCTCGACCGCCTCAGTGTCACCCTGGATTTCTACGCAATCGATATCGAGGACCGCATCGTCATCAGCAACCGCCTCGGCACCGGCCTGTCGGCGCAACTGGATGCGGCACTGGTGGCGGCCAATGCCGGCGCCGCACAGTTCTTCCTCAACGGCGCCGATACCGAAACCGAAGGCGTCGACCTGGTGGCCAGCTATTTCGACATCGAACTGTTGGGCGGCTTTTTAACCCTGACGCTGGCCGCCAATGTTACCGACACCGAAGTCACGGACCTGTTCACCCCCGCCGGCAGCGGCCTGGAAACCCTGTCCACCGACCAGGTATTCAGCCAGCAGGATATTTCCATTATCGAGGAATGGCAGCCAAAAGATCGGGTCAATCTTAGCGGCAACTGGCGGCGCGACAATTTGAGCATCAACCTGGCGCTGAATCGCTACGGTGAATATACGGTTACCGACGGTGGCAGACAGACTTACGGCGCCGAGTTGCTGACCGATCTGAACGTGGCCTATGAATTCAGCAACGGTCTCAGTATCAATATCGGCGGCAACAATATCTTCGATGTGGAACCCGACGAAAACACCATCGGCAACTCGCGCAGCGGCGCGATTGAAGACGCCGACGGCAATATCATCGTCGACAGCAACGGCGTGTTTACCTTCTCGCGCCGCTCGGCGCCGTTTGGTTTCAACGGCGCTTATTTCTATGCGGGCCTGAGCTACGATTTTTGACGCCCGACCGGGTTGACATCCACGGCCGTCCCGCTACCGGCACCGGGTAGCGGGGCGCGAGTCGCGGCCGCAACCGTTCAATTGTCCTTGCGCAGAAAATCCCCCCGCTTGAGGCCGTACTGCTGCATTTTGACATTCAGCGTGCGGCGGTTGATATCCAGGTCGCGGAGAACTTTCTGGATACAGCCGGCATGCCGCTGCAGCGCCTCGCGAATCAGCTGCTTTTCATAGAGGCGAACGCTTTGCGCAAGTGAGGCCTTTTCCCGCGGCTGCCGGCCTTGCGCCGATCCGGCCTGGTAGGCACCCGGGCGCAGAAACTCGCTGTCTATACCACCGCCGTTGATGGTCGACTCTATGGCGAAGCGGTGGGCGGTATTCTTCAGTTCACGGATATTGCCGGGCCAGCTGTAACGGCGCAGTGCATCGGTTTCCGCGGCCGACGGCCGCCTCACCGCCACACCGTAGGTGGCCTCGGCCTGCTCGAGGAAATACTCGAACAATAGCGGTACATCGGCAATTCTGCGGCTCAGCGCGGGCACGGCGATTTCGGCGATATTGAGGCGGTAGTAGAGATCGGCGCGGAACTTCCCCGCTTCCACCAGCGCCTTCAGATCCACCTTGGTCGCGCAGATGACCCGCGGGTTAATAGGGATACTGGCATTGGAGCCGAGCCTCTCGATGGTGTTTTCCTGCAGCACCCGCAGCAGCTTTACCTGGAAGGCCGGCGGCATGGATTCGATCTCATCGAACAGCAACACGCCGTCGCTGGCATGCTCGAGTTTACCGGTACGGCGCTTCTGTGCGCCGGTAAATGCGCCCTTTTCATGGCCGAACAGCTCGCTTTCCAGCAGGTGCTCCGGTACCGCGCCGCAGTTGATGGCGACGAAGGGGGCCTCGGCACGGCAACTGTAGCGGTGCAGGCAGCGGGCAACCAGCTCTTTGCCGACGCCGGTATCGCCGATGACGATGGTATGGGCGTCAAACGCGGACACACCGGCAACGGCCTCGCGCAGCTGCCGGGTAAGCAGGGCATCGCCGATGATGCGCTTTTCAATGCCGGCTGCGCCGGTTGCCGGGCCTGCGGCTTGCGCATTGTCACCGTCGACCACTTTCAACAGTTGCTGTGGCTGTGCGCTATCGCGCATCGCCGGCTCGCCGTCCACTACGGAGATAGTCGTCATTAATATCCCTTTACCTCGCTATCAGAGAGCGCTGGGAAAAGCCCGCCATGCCTGCGCCAGTAATAACCACCACGCATCAAGTGACTGACCTTTCGATAAGTTTTCAGCGCAAACCATATATAATAGGCCGGCTTTCCGATACCGAGTTAACAATATATGGGCGCTGTTTGTATAAAAGTTCATTCAGGCGCCGCCAAGCGGCAGTTTTAGCCAGTATAGGAGTTGCCGGTGCCTGTCGCACGGTGTGTTAACCTGCGCCGCACGCCAGACCGATCGAGTAGACTTATGAGCACAGAAGGCCGGATTCGCCCGCATAAATCCCACCTCCCCAGACTCGGCGAGCGCGTTTTCGTCGATGCCAGCGCCGTGGTCATCGGCGATGTCGAGATCGGCGCCGATTCCTCCATCTGGCCCTGCGCCGTGGTCAGGGGCGATATGCACCGCATTCGCATCGGCTGTCGCACCAGCATTCAGGACAACTCGGTATTGCATATCACCCACGCCGGCCCTTTCAATCCCGACGGCTGGCCGCTGTCTATCGGCGACGATGTCACGGTCGGCCACGCGGTAACACTGCACGGCTGCAGTGTCGGCAACCGGATACTGGTGGGGGTGGGTTCCATCATCATGGACGGCGCCACAGTCGAGGATGAGGTGGTAATTGGCGCCGGCACCCTGGTGCCGCCCGGCAAGCGGCTGCAGAGCGGCTATCTCTACGTCGGCAGCCCGTGTAAGCAGGCGCGGCCGCTAAAGGACAAAGAGCGCGAGTTTTTCACCTACTCGGCCGCCAACTATGTCAGGCTGAAGGACGAATATCTGGCGGCGGCCGGCTGAGGCCGCCTCAGCCGGCGCCGCCACAGCCGCCGTGGAGGCGCAAGTAATCCAGCATCGCATGCATCACATTGCGCTGGCGGAAGCGCTGTTGGTTTTCGGCAATATGGGCGAATATCCTGTGCATATCGAACAGCTGTCGCTCCGGCAGGCAGTAAAGCGGCCGTTTCTGCAACGCTGTCTCATTGACCACAGCCAGGGCGTCCATGGCGCCACCCAGGTAAAGCTGTACTACCGGCTGCTCAGCACAGGCCCCGGCTGTGTCATCGCACAGCTGCAGAAACTCCCAGGTGGTAAGCGCCTGTACCTGGAGACTGGCCGCCACCAACACGATGCCGCTGAAAACCGCGGCCGCAGAGTTTTTAAGGCGCTGCATAAATCACCTTTCTATAAATCAACCTTATAAATCAACCTTTAACAAACTTAACTGCTAGTAGAATCCTTTTAGCAGAATCAATTACCAGCAGAATTAATTATTGTATTACGATAATTAATTATTGTAGTATAGCCATTATTAACAGCGCTATGCAATTGTCCGGGCACTGTTATGCGGAGCGGCTGCGGCCCGCCCCGGAGGACCGCCGGTTTATCTGGGGGAAACCATGCCAATCGTCGTCAATCTGGATATCGTACTGGCGCAGCGCAAGATGAAATCGAAACAATTGGCCGAAGCCATCGGCATTACCGAGCAAAACCTGTCTCTGCTAAAATCCGCTAAGGTGAAGGGTGTGCGCTTTGCCACACTGGAAAAGATTTGCGCCGCCTTAAACTGCCAGCCCGGCGATATACTGGCTTACCGGGAGGAATCCGGGATCTGCAATGATGGCTAGAATCGCACTGTACTGCAGCCTCTGCCTGCTGCTGGCGGGCTGCAGCAACCGGCAGATTTATGAAAGCGTGCAGGCCGACCAGCGCCGCAAGTGCCAGCTGCTGCCGGAAACGCAGATCGAGGAATGCCTGCAGCGCCACAGCCAGACCTATCGGGAATATCTGCGGGAAAAGCGCGCCATAGAAGCACAGTCGCAATGAAAATCGTCTACAGCCCGTCCAACAATATCGAGGCCCACCTGGTCCGCGGCATGCTTGCCCAGCAGGGCATCGACTGCGTCATTCGGGGCGAGCACCTGCAGGGGGGCCTGGGCGAGCTGCCCATGGCCGGCACCCTGTCCATCGCCGTGGAGGACCCGCTGTTCGACAGCGCCCGCGAAATCATTGCCGCCTACGAGCAGAGCCTGCTCGCCTGACCATTGATGCCAATCCGGTCTGTATCGACCCCGCGGCGATCAAATCACGCATAATTTGATCTGCGCGTGATACTTTCGTGATAACTCCGGCGACTCGACGATAAATAATATGGCGTCGGCCTGCAGCCGCGGCAAATCGAACTTTTAACCCTGCAGTCACTCCATTGAGATTATTCGATAATAGGTTTGACCAGCGCCCATGAACCAGCCGCACACCCAGGCCCGCATTTTGATCATTGAAGATGAGGCAGATATCGCCGAGCTGCTGTGTCTGCATCTGGGCGATGTGTATTCCGAGGTGGTACAGGAAAGCGACGGCGAGCGGGGCCTGGCCCGGGCCATGGCGCAGCACTGGGACCTGCTGGTACTGGACATCCGCCTGCCGGGTGTCGACGGCCTGGAGATCTGCCGCCGCCTGCGCACGGAAAAGCAGTACCTGCCGATACTGATGTTGACCGCCAAAACCACTGAGCTGGACCGGGTCCTGGGCCTGGAGATCGGCGCCGACGACTATATGTCGAAGCCTTTCAGCGTGGTCGAGCTGATCGCCCGGGTCAAAGCGCTGATGCGGCGGGCGGCGGCGTTCGACAACCGCCGCCGCGCCGATCGCGGCGACAACCGCGACACCATGATCCATGTCGCCGACCTGAGTATCGATACAAACAGCCGCAACGTTACCCAGGCGGGGGAGCCGGTCGAGCTGACCGCCAAGGAATTCGACCTGTTACTGCACTTTGCCAGACACCCCAACAAGGTGTTCCGCCGCTCCGAACTGCTCGACCGGGTCTGGGGCTACGGCCACGAGGGCTATGAGCATACGGTCAATTCACATATCAACCGCCTGCGCTCGAAGATAAACCCCGGCTATATCGTCACCGTGTGGGGCGTCGGCTACAAACTGGAGTGGTAGGATGCACTGGCTTAACTCGCTGCCGGCGAAACTGTCAGCTGCGCTGTTTGTACTGTTCTGCGCCATCGGCCTGACGGCCTTCAGCATCGGCCGCTACGCCACCGATATGTACCACCAGGAGCTTACCCAGCGGCTCAACCTCGATATCGCCGCGCATATCGCCGCCGATCAGGCGCTGATGCAAAACGGCCGCGCCAATCTCGCTGCGCTGAAAGCACTGGCGCACTACGCCATGGTGATAAACCCCAGTACCGAAATCTATTTACTCGACCCCGGCGGCCGGGTGCTCGGCCACGCTCTGCCGGAGGCGTCAGTGCAGCTCGAGCGCATCGATCTGACACCGATCGAGGCCTTTATCGACGGCAGCGCCGAGCTGCCGCTAATGGGGCAGGACCCGCGCCATCCGGGGCAGGAAAAAATCTTTTCCGCGACCGCCATTATGGAAGGCGATCAGCTGCAGGCCTATCTCTACACCATCTTGGGCGGCAAACGCTACGACAGTCTGTCAACCTCGGTGCAGGACAGCTATGTACTCACCATCAGCACCATGGCGATTGCAGCCGCGGTGGCATTCGCCTTTTTTGCCGGCGTGATTATTTTTTACCTGCTTACACGCCGCCTCAGAAAACTCACCCGCTATGTGGAAACTTTCCAGCAGGGCGATTTTTCCCAGCCTTTCGAGCCGCCGCTGAGCAGGGCCGCGCAGGCCGACGAAATCAGTGCGCTGGTACTGGCCTTCAAAGCCATGGCCAACCGCATCAACCAGCAGTACAGCGCGCTGAAACAGCTGGACCGCAATCGCCGCGAACTGATTACCAATATTTCCCACGATCTGCGCACGCCGCTGGTTTCGGTGCAGGGTTATCTGGAAACCGTGCTGATAAGGCGCGACAGACTCAGCGAGACTGAACAGCTCAACTACCTGAAAAAAGCGCTCAAGCACGGCAAACGCCTGCGCAAACTGATCGCCGAACTGTTTGAGCTGTCGCGCCTCGAGAGCAATTTTCTGGAACCGAAAATCGAGCGCTTTCACCTGCTGGAGCTGCTGCAGGACCTGGTGCAGGACTTCGGCTATCAGGCGTCGCGGCGCGGCATTCAGTTGAGCGTTGCGCCGCCCAGCGGCGAGTTCTGCGTCTGCGCCGATATCGCCATGATGCAGCGGGTGCTGGAAAACCTGATTGAGAATGCGCTGCGCTACACGCCGAAGGGAGGCTGGGTGAAGATAAGCCTGGCGCAAACCGAAAATCAGGTCAGCGTGCATATTGCCGACTCCGGCTGCGGTATCAAATCTCACGATATACCGAAGATCTTCGACCGCTTCTACCGCGCCACCGGCGCTGCAAAAGCGGTTTCCGGCAGCGGCCTCGGCCTGGCCATTGTCAAACGCATTCTGGATCTGCACCAGGCGCCGATCGAAGTCAAAAGCGAACCCGATCGCGGCACTGCCTTTGTGTTCAGTCTGCCCTCACAGCTAACCGACCGGCGGGACCTGGCCACGGCATAATGCCTGGCGCAACAATTTTATCACTGCAGCCGTATCGGGCCTGACACCGCGCCATAGAAAAAATGACTCCGCCGCCTGGCCCACCAGCATGCCGAGACCGTCGGCACAGGCCTGCGCGCCCTGCTCCCTGGCCCAGCGCAGAAAAACGGTCGGCTCGGCCGCATACATCATATCGTAGCAACAGGCCCCGTCGCCGAGCAGCCCCTCGGGCAGGGGCGGCAGATCGCCCGCCAGACTGGCGGCGGTGCCGTTGATGACCAGGTCAAACTGCTGCCCCGCCAGGTCTTCAAAGCCGCATACCTGAATGCGGCCCAGATCCCTGAAATTGCGCGCCAGCTGCAGCGCCTTGGCCACGGTGCGGTTGGCAATCAGCAGGCGCCCGGGCCCCTCGCTCAGCAGCGGCTGCAACACACCGCGCACGGCGCCGCCGGCACCGAGCACCAGCACCCGCCGCGCGTCGAGCGGCCAGCCCAGATTGGCGGTGATATCGGCAACCATGCCTGCGCCGTCGGTATTGTCGCCGAGTATGGAGCCGTCGCCCTGTCGCGCCAGGGTATTGACCGCGCCGGCGCGCTCGGCCCGCGGCGTTACCCGATCGGCGAAAGTAAAGGCATTGAGTTTAAAGGGCATGGTGATATTCAAGCCCTTGCCGCCGCTGCGAAAAAAGCGCGCCGCCGCCGATTCGAACTGCCCCTCCTCCACCAGTTGTTTACTGTAGCTGATATCCTGCCCGGTCTGCCGGGCAAACCACTGGTGTATCTGCGGCGACTTGGAGTGCACCACCGGATTGCCGAACACGGCATAGCGATCGGGGTCGGCCGCCACCGCGCTACACCCAGTCCTGGTGCGGCAGAAATTTTTCTGTCAGCTGCGCCTCGGCGCTGCCGGGCTGCGGCTGCCAGTCGTACTGCCAGCGCACCAGCGGCGGCAGCGACATCAGAATCGATTCGGTACGCCCGCCGGTCTGCAGGCCAAACAGCGTGCCGCGGTCGTAGACCAGATTGAACTCCACATAACGGCCGCGGCGGTAGAGCTGAAACTGGCGCTCGCGCTCACCGTAAGGCGTCTCCTTGCGGCGCGCCACGATAGGCAGGTAAGCCGGTATATAACTGTCACCGACAGCGCGCATCAGGGCAAAACTGCGGTCGAAATCCAGTTCATTGAAGTCGTCGAAAAACAGCCCGCCGACACCGCGCGCCTCCTGCCGGTGCTTGAGATAAAAGTAATCGTCACACCATTTTTTAAAGCGCGGATAGATATCGTCGCCGAAGGGAGCACAGGCCCGCTGCGCGGTTTTGTGCCAGGCGATACAGTCTTCACGATTGGCGTAATAGGGGGTCAGGTCATAGCCGCCGCCAAACCACCACACCGGCGCCTCGCCCGCTTTTTCGGCGATAAAAAAACGCACATTGGCGTGGCTGGTGGGTACGTAGGGGTTGTGCGGATGAATCACCAGCGACACCCCCATGGCCTCAAAGCTGCGCCCGGCCAGTTGCGGGCGCTGAGCCGTTGCCGAGGCCGGCAACGCATCGCCGAAGACATGGGAAAAGTTGACGCCGCCTTTTTCAATCACCGCGCCCTCGGCGATAACGCGCGAACGCCCGCCGCCGCCGGCGGGCCGCTCCCAGCTGTCTTCGGCAAAGGCCGCCGCCCCGTCCTCGGCCTGCAGGGCCCGGCAGATAGCGTCCTGCAGTTGCAGTAAATAGGTTTTGACTTCGGCTTTATCCGGCGCACTCATGCGGCATTCCTTATTCCCGGTTCACGCCGCGTATTCTAAACTCAGCCCGCCGCGCCCACCAGCGCCGCTGTACTATCCGGGCCGGGTAATTTCCCCGGAGGCGAGATGGCGCATTTGTGACGGCCGCCCGCGCCCGCCCACACGGCCCGGGGTGATGTAATCCAGCCGGCGGCCAAAGTAGCGCCGCACGCTAAGGCTGTCGAGTGCCGGCGGCTTGCCCTGGGGGTTGGCGGATGTCGACACCAGCGGCCCGCCAAAGGCGCGGCACAGGCCCTGTACCAGCGGATGATCAGTGACGCGCACGGCCAGGGTATCGAAGTCGCCGGTAATCCAGGCGGGCGCCCGGCCGTTGTCGGGCACCAGCCAGGTGACCGGCCCCGGCCAGGAATCTTCCAGGGTTGCGCGCTGGGCGGGCGACAGTCCGCGCAGATAGGGCTGCAGCTGATGAATATCGGCTGCCACCAGGATCAGGCCTTTACCCACGTCGCGCCCTTTGAGCGCCAGCAGATGATAGACCGCACGGCGGTCGGCCGGATCGCAGCCGAGACCCCAGACACCCTCGGTGGGGTAGGCGATCACACCGCCGCCGCAAACAATCTGCGCGGCCTGTTGAATCTTTATGTGACGTGTCCAGTCCATCACGCCGTTCCCGCACGGCCGCGCCGATCGACTGGCAATGGGACTGGCAATGAAAAGATGACGGCAAAAAGCCTGTTCATAGTAGGTGTTTACCTCACCGGCTTTATCAACGGCGAACAACGTTACCCCAAGCGCAGGCTGTGCTCAAGAGAAATACCCAATCTGCTTCACGGCGCAGCGACTGCAGCCCGAGACGCCGAAACCCCTACGGCGAGCGCTGATAACCCCAGGCAGTGCGGCTGATCAGGCCCTGTAATTCCAGGCTTATCAACCCGGCATTGATATCGCCTGCACACAGGCCGGTGCGTTCGACTAAAACATCGACGCTCACCGGATCGTAGCCCATGGCCGCCAGCAGTTGCTCGGTGTTCTGTTGCAGCTCTGCGGGAATTTGCCGGGGCTCGGGCTGCGCTGCCTCTGTTGCCAGCTGCCGCTGCAAGGCCAGCAGACCACCCAGCGGCTCCACCATATCCTCCACCGCCTCGACCAGTGTGGCGCCATCGCGAATCAGCGCGTGACAGCCGCGACTCACGGGGCTGTGAATGGAACCCGGAATGGCGAACACCTCGCGATTCTGCTGCAGCCCCAGTCTGGCAGTAATCAGCGATCCGCTTTTCAGCGCCGCCTCCACCACCAGCACCCCCATACTGAGCCCGCTGATGAGGCGGTTGCGCTGCGGAAAATTGCTCGGGCACGCCGGCGTCGCCGGCGGCAGTTCGCTGACCAGGGCGCCACCCCGATCGAGAATCGACTGCGCCAGCGCCGTATGCCGGCGCGGATAAACGATATCGATACCGGTACCGAGCACGGCCAGGGTTTTTCCCGCCGCCGCCAGCGCCCCGGCATGAGCGGCGGCGTCTATGCCGAGGGCCATGCCGCTGGTAATGGCAAAACCCGCCTCGGCCAGTGCGCGGGAAAAACGCGTGGCATTGTGGTGACCGCCGGGAGAGGGTTTGCGACTGCCGACCACAGCAATCTGCGGCAGCGACAGGCAGGCCGGGTCGCCTTTGACATAGAGCAGCGGCGGCGGCCGGTGAATTTCCCGCAGCAGCCCGGGGTAGAGCGACGAGTGCAGATCGACAATGGCGACGCCGAGCTGCTCGACGATGGCGAGATCCTGCTGCAGGCGGCGACCCAGGGCGCTGTCGTTGCCGCGACGCCGGTAGTCGCGCAATTGTGCCAGTGCCTGTTCACTCAGAAAGGGCCGCAGCTGCGCGCCGGGTGCCTGCAATGCGGCAGCGGCGCAACCGAATTTGTCGATCAGTTGCCAGTAGACACCGGCGGCGGTCTGGGGGAGCCGCAGCAAAGCCATGGCGGCGGTGATGGCGGTGGTTTCCATACATTCATCCCTGAAGCGTATTGGAAGGCCGAATCATAGCACGATCGAGGTATAACCGATCGGGGCCGGCGTCATTTTCGCTTTATTGGAATGACGCCGGCCCCTGTCAGAGGGCGACACGGAAAAACTGTGGCGCGCCTATAACCGCGCCGAATCGAGCACGGCGGCGCCTTTCGTTCAGGGCTTGCGCACTTTGTCGTTAACAGCCAGCGGCTGATCGGACTCCAGCACCAGCCCAAAACTCATCTTCTCAAAAGTGCGGAACACCATCAGCAGGCCGGCCCTTTCGTCGGGCAGGGTCACGGTATCGCCCACCACCCGGTCCCTAACCTGCTTGCCCTTTTTATAAATCGCCAGCACATCACCGGTATCCAGGCCCTCGCGCTCGCCGCGATTCAATATCACCACGTCCATTTTACCCACCTGGGTGACGCCGCCCTCGACCGCCATAATCAGGCCATCGATATCGGCATCGGGGGGCGAGGGGAAGAAGGTCGACTCTACGGAGCGCTCCTCGTGAGGCAATAAGCGGTCCCTGATACGTATTTCCTGATTAGTGCGGGTTACCGACAGCGTGGCGATATCGTTTTCCAGGGCGCGGTACTTGGCGGTGCCGATATCCAGCGCCTGGTAGCCCAGCACCTCCTCGGTTTCGGGATCGACATAGACATCGCCCTCGCGGTACACCCCGTAAACCGGCACATCACCGGCAAATTCACCGCGCGCGTACAGCGTGTCGCCGGCACCGACGATCAGGCGCCCGCCCTGGGCGGCGACAACGTGCGGCGCCTGGTCCAGCTCGCCCGGATCGAGAATGCGGCTGCGGGAGAGGAAATTGTCGATCTCGTCCAGCGGAATTGCGGGGATGGCATCGCCCAGCGGCAGCACATGGATCGACGGCGACAGTTTGGTATCGCCGGGGCTCATCTTCATCGGCCGCGGCCCGCGCTCAACCGTCAGGCGCGGCTGGTCGCCAATGTAAATCAGGGAGATGGTATCGCCGGGAAAGATCAGGTGCGGATTGGATATCTGTGGATTGACATGCCAGATTTCCGGCCACATCCAGGGGTTTTGCAGAAACTTGTCGGAAATATCCCACAGCGTATCGCCTTTTCTCACCGTATAGCGGTCGGGATGGTCGGGTTTTAACAGCGCCTCCTGCGCCCAGGCGGAAAAAGCCACAAGGGACGCCGTCAGCAGGCCTAGTAGTGTTTTTTTCATAGAAACCGGTCCTGTTGTATTCGGCCCACGGGCTGGTAGACGTTATAATGGCCCGAGGATTTTCTTCTCTGGTTCCGTTCACGGGGCTTGAGAGAGTCGGGCTTCGCCCCCAGATCTGTCTCTTAATTGCTGATTGATCATAATGTTAGCAGCGGTTGTTACCTTTTTACTAGAAGTTTGTCACAAAGGACCAGTTTCAGACCCCCATGGCTATATTAGATATTCTGGAATTTCCCGATCCGCGTCTGCGTACCACGGCTAAAAAAGTGGTTGAGGTAGACGACAGCGTGCGGCGACTGGTCGACGACATGTTCGAAACCATGTACGCGGCCCCCGGTATCGGCCTGGCCGCCACCCAGGTGAATGTGCACAAGCAGATTGTGGTGATCGATATCTCCGAGGAGAAAAACCAGCCGCTGGTGTTCATCAACCCCGAGATCGAAGTGCTCGACCAGACCCTGCACGAGTACGATGAGGGCTGCCTGTCAGTGCCCGGCCACTACGAGTCGGTAACCCGCCCGCAGCATATCCGCGTGCGCGCCCTGGACCGCGACGGCAAGCCTTTTACCCTGGAGCCCGACGGCCTGCTGGCGGTGTGCATACAGCACGAGAGGGATCACCTGGACGGCAAGCTGTTTGTCGACTACCTGTCGCAGATCAAGCGCCAGCGGATTCGCAAGAAGCTGGAGAAGCAGCAGAAGATCAGGGCTTAGGAGACAGGGAAAAGTGACAAGGGAAAAGGGAAAAGTATTTGCGCCGGCGCTGAGCCCAACCACCTCAGCCAAACTTTTCCCTTTTCCCTTTTCCCTTTTCCCTCAACTCCCCAGCAGCCTATGAGCCCCGCACTGCGTATCATCTTCGCCGGCACCCCCAACTTCGCCGCCCGCCACCTCCACGCCCTGCTGGACAGCCCCCACCGCCTGCTCGCAGTCTATACCCAACCGGACCGCCCCGCCGGACGCGGTAAAAAGCTGCAGGCGAGCCCGGTCAAACAACTGGCGCTGGACAGCAATCTGCCGGTTTACCAGCCGGCGACACTGAAGACGGCCGCAGCACAGCAGCAACTGCGGGATTTGGGCGCTGATATTATGGTGGTGGTGGCCTACGGGCTGCTGCTGCCTCAGGCGGTATTGGACATTCCACCTCTCGGCTGTATCAATGTGCACGCCTCGCTGCTGCCGCGCTGGCGCGGCGCGGCGCCGATTCAGCGCGCGCTGGAGGCCGGTGACCGGGAGAGCGGCGTGACCATCATGCAGATGGATGCCGGGCTCGATACCGGTGCCATGCTGCTCAAAGCCGCCTGCCCGATTGCCGCTGACGACACCGCCGCCAACCTCGAGGCGCGCCTGGTAGAAGTGGGTGTGCCGGCCCTGCTGCAGGCATTGCGGCAACTGGCCGGCGGTGAGGCGGTGGGACAGGCCCAGGACGACAGCCTGTCGTGCTACGCCGGTAAAATCAGCAAACAGGAGGCAGCTATCGACTGGCATCGCCCGGCCGCTCAGCTTGACCGGCAGATTCGCGCCTTTCACCCCTTTCCCGTCTGCCATACCCAAATCGGCAACCAGCGCCTGCGCATCCACGCCGCCAGGCCGGTAAAGCTGCCCCACGGCGAAACGCCGGGCACCCTGATCAAGGCCGATGCCGGCGGTATTCTGGTGGCCTGCGGCGAGCATGCCCTGAGCCTCAGCCGCCTGCAGCTGCCGGGCAAAAAGGCCCTGCCCGCCGCCGAGGTGCTGAACGGCTATGCCGATCTGTTCTCTGCGGGCCGGGTGCTGACCTGATCCATGGACCCGCGCACCGCCGCCACCACCGCCCTGGCACAGGTCATCCGCCGCGGCCGTTCCCTGGCCAGTGTCCTGCCGCAGGCGCTGCAACAGGTTGAGGCCAGAGACAGCGGGCTGGTGCAGGAACTCTGCTATGGCAGCGCGCGCTGGTACCCGCAGCTCGACTGCATATTGGGGCGACTGCTGGCAAAGCCGCTGAAGGCCAAAGACAGCGATATCCGCGCGGTGCTGATCAGCGGCCTGTATCAGTTGATATATACCCGCATCCCCGACCACGCCGCCATCAGTGCCAGCGTCAACGTTACCCGACACATCAAAAAAGACTGGGCCAGTCGCCTGGTCAACGGCGTATTGCGGCGCTTTCAACGCGAGCGCGCGGCGCTGCTGGAGATACTCGAAAGCGATCCGGAATACCGGCTCGCCCATCCCGCCTGGATGATAGAGGCCATCGGCAGCGCCTGGCCGCAACAGGCGCCGGCGATATTCGCCGCCAACAACGATCACCCGCCGTTGACACTGCGCATCAATACCCGGCGCACCAGCCCTGCGCAATGGCAGCAGCACCTGGCAGATCGGGGCCTAAGCGGCAGGCCCACCCCGTTCAGCGCCACCGGCATCACCCTGGACCGGGCGGCAGACGTCGGCGAACTGCCGGGTTTCGATGCCGGCGAGGTAAGTGTGCAGGACGAAGCGGCGCAGTTGGCGGCGCCACTGTTGCAACTGCAGCCGGGCCAGCGGGTGCTGGACGCCTGTTGCGCGCCCGGCGGCAAGACCGGCCATATCCTCGAGTCGCAGCCGGCACTCGGGCAATTGGTGGCCGTGGATATGGATCGGGGCCGTCTGGCCCGGGTGGCGCATAACCTCGATCGCCTGCAACTGAGCGCGCAGCTGATCTGCGGCGATGCCGCCGAACCGCAGCAGTGGTGGCAGGGGCCGGCGTTCGAGCGCATTCTGCTGGACGCCCCCTGCTCGGCCACCGGCGTCATACGCCGCCACCCGGATATCAAGCTGTTGCGCGGCCGCACCGATATCGACGCCATGGCCGCACTGCAGTTGCAGCTGCTGCGCGCGCTTTGGCCGCTGCTGGCTCCCGGCGGCATCCTGGTCTACGCCACCTGTTCGATTATGCCCGCGGAAAACACCGCCGTGGTCGGGAAGTTCATCGCCGCTACCGCGGACGCCCGTGAAGACAAAATCGATGCGCCCTGGGGCCTGGCGCAGCCGTTTGGACGGCAGCTGCTGCCGCAGGTCGGCGGACACGACGGCTTTTACTATGCGCGACTGAAAAAACTGGTCTACAACGATAAACAGATGGGTTAAGGTCCGTCACGACCATGAAAATCATTATTCTAGGGGCCGGACAGGTTGGGGGAACCCTGGCGGAAAACCTCGCCAGCGAAGCCAACGATATCACCGTGATCGACAGCAATGAGTCGCGCCTGCGCGAACTGTGCGACCGCATCGATATCGGTGTGGTGGCCGGTGAGGGCTCGCACCCCGATGTGCTGGTGCAGGGGGGCATAGAGGACGCGGACCTGCTGGTGGCGGTTACCAATAACGACGAAATCAATATGATCGCCTGCCAGGTGGCCCACAGCCTGTTCAGCACCCCCACCAAAATCGCCCGCGTGCGCTCCACCGCCTACCTGGCGCAGCCGCGGCTGTTCCGGGAAGATTCGATTCCCATCGACGTGCTGATCAGCCCCGAGCAGCTGGTCTCCAATTACGTCTTCAGGCTGATAGAGCACCCCGGCGCCCTGCAGGTGCTGGACTTTGCCGAAGGCCGGGTGCAGCTGGTGGCAGTAAGGGCTTACTACGGTGGCCCGCTGGTGGGCCAGGAGCTGCGTTTCCTGCGCCAGCACATGCCCTCGGTAGACACCCGGGTAGCCGCCATCTACCGCCGCGACCGCCCCATCACGCCGGAGGGCTCGACGCTTATCGAGGCCGACGACGAGGTCTTTTTCATCGCCGCCAAATCCGATATCCGCGCAGTGATGAGCGAACTGCGGCGCCTCGAAAGCCCCTACCGGCGGCTGATCGTCGCCGGTGGCGGCAATATCGGCCTGCGCCTGGCGCGCAAGCTGGAGGCGCGCTACTCGGTCAAGCTGATCGAGTACCACGCGGCGCGCTGCAAGTACCTGTCGGAGCAGCTGGAACACGCCATCGTCTTGCACGGCAGCGCCTCCGACCAGGACCTGCTGCTGGAGGAAAATATCGAAGACACCGATGTGTTCCTGGCCCTGACCAACGACGACGAGGCCAATGTCATGGCGTCGATGCTGGCCAAGCGCCTCGGCGCGCGCAAAGTGATGTGCCTGATCAACAACCCCGCCTATGTGGACCTGGTGCAGGGCGGCGAGATCGATATCGCCATCTCGCCGCAACAGACCACCATCGGCAGCCTGCTCACCCATGTGCGGCGCGGCGATATGGTCAATGTGCACTCACTGCGGCGCGGCGCGGCCGAAGCCATCGAAGTCATCGCCCACGGCGACAGCCGCTCCTCGAAGGTCGTGGGCAAATCGATCGAGGACATCGACCTGCCGGACGGCGCCAATGTCGGCGCCATTGTGCGCGAGAGCCCCCAGGGCAGCCAGGTAATCATCGCCCACGACGACGTGGTGGTGGAAACCGGCGATCATGTCATCGTATTCCTGATCGACAAAAAACACACCCGCGATATCGAACGGCTGTTCCAGGTAGGCTTCACATTCTTCTAACAGCAGCTTCTAATAACGGCTACCCCGCGGCGTATAAAACAAGACACTAGCGACTAGTAACTGGCAACTAGAGACTGACATGCATTTCTCCGTAATTTTCCGCGTGCTGGGCATTCTGCTGATGCTGTTCAGCCTCACCCAACTGCCACCGATCCTGGTATCGCTGTGGTTTGCGGACAATGCCCATATCGCCTTTCTGACCTCCTTTGCCATTACCTTTGCCACCGGCCTGCTGCTGTGGCTGCCGGTTTACAACAGCAAACAGGACCTGCGCACCCGCGACGGGTTTTTGATTACCGCCCTGTTCTGGTCGGTGCTGGGCCTGTTCGGGTCGCTGCCGTTTATGTTTTCCCACAGCCCCGGCCTGTCATTTGTCAACGCCGCGTTCGAATCGCTGTCCGGGCTGACCACCACCGGCGCCACAGTGATTACCGGTCTCGATACGCTGCCGAAATCGATTCTGTTCTATCGCCAGCAACTGCAGTGGCTCGGCGGTATCGGCATCATCGTGATCGCCGTGGCCATTCTGCCGATGCTCGGCATCGGCGGTATGCAGCTGTACCGGGCGGAAACGCCGGGCCCGATCAAGGACACCAAGCTGACGCCGCGCATTACCGAGACCGCCAAGGCGCTGTTCTTTATCTACCTGAGCCTGACCATCGCCTGTGGATTCGCTTACTGGTTTGCCGGCATGAGCGCCTTCGATGCCATCTGCCACGCCTTTTCCACCGTTGCCATCGGCGGCTTCTCCACCCACGACGACAGTATCGGCTACTTCGACAGCGCCGCCATCATGCTGGTCTGCATGGTATTCATGGTGTTATCCGGCATCAACTTTGCGCTGCATTTTTTCGGCTGGCAGGAGCGCAGCCTGCGCCACTACCTGCTCGACCCGGAGTTCAGGTTCTACGCCTCCTGCATTCTCTTCGGCGCGGTGGTCACCACTGCCTACCTCACCGCCACTGGCACCTACAGCTTTGCCGAAAGCGCGCTGCAGGGCAGCTTCGAACTGGTATCCATCCTCACCACCACCGGCTTCGGCACCGCCGACTTCAGCAACTGGCCGACCTTCCTGCCATTTATGCTGTTCCTGTTCGCCTTCATGGGCGGCTGTGCCGGCTCCACCGGCGGCGGTATGAAAGTGATCCGCGTGCTGCTGATCTGCAAACAGGGCCTGCGCGAAATCCAGCGGCTGATTCACCCCAATGCCGTCATACCGATCAAGTTGGGCCGCAAATCCGTATCCGACCGGGTAGTGGAAGCGGTATGGGGCTTTTTCTCCGTCTATGTGATTGCCTTCATGGTGATGTTTTTGATGCTGCTCGGCACCGGCCTGGATTTTGTCACCGCCTTCTCGGCGGTGGGCGCCTGCATCAACAACCTCGGCCCCGGCCTCGGCGGGGTGGCGGCCCACTACGGCGATCTCAACGCCACGGCAAAATGGATACTGTGTTTCGCCATGCTACTGGGCCGGCTCGAGGTCTTTACCCTGCTGGTGCTATTCACACCAATGTTTTGGAGGAGGTAGGTTTCAGTCACTAGTCACTAGTCACTAGTCGCTAGTTTCTAGTAACTAGTGACTGAATCTATAAGGTTGCGACTTTCCTTCCGGCTGCCGCTTGAAGCGCTTATACTCCCATTGGTATTGGCTCAGGGCGCCTCTGACGCAGGCTTCGACGCTGAGGTTGAGGCCCTGTAGGGCGGTCTGGTCGTTATCGCTGTAAATGTCCGCGTGGGCGCGCAGGTAGTTGAGTTCGAAACCGCCCGGTACGCGCCGGGCATAGGCGGCGATCACGGCACAGCCGGTGCGCTTGATCAGGTTGTTGGCCAGGGTCATGGTCAGCGCCGGCACGCCGAAAAAGTCGGCGAACTCGCCGCCACTGCCCCGATCCGGTACCTGGTCCGGCAGGATGCCGACGATCTCGCCGCGACGCAACGCTTTCAGCAAGGCGCTGACGCCGCTGCGGTCGGTGGGCACCAGCGTGGCACCGCGCTGCTCGCGGCCGCGGCGAATCAGATCCTGCAACAGGCCCAGCTCCGGCGGCTGGTACAGCGAGGTGACCGGGCCGAAATCGGACATATGCAGGCCCAATACTTCCCAGTTGCCCAGGTGCGGCGCCAGCAGCACCACACCCCGCCCCGACCCGACCGCCTCGCGAAAGGCCTCGCCACCGTTGACCGCGACGATATGTCGCTGCAGCCAGGCGTAGGGTTTCAGCCATACCGCGCCGGTCTCCGTCAGCGTCCTGCCGGTCTCTATCAGGCTCTGGCGGCCAAGCTCGCGCCTGGCATCCGCCTCGAGCTGCGGCAGGCACAGGCGCAGATTTTCCTGCGTCACCTTTTTCATCTGTGTGTTCAAGCGGAAATGGAGGCGGCCGAACAGCGCCCCCAGGGCGCGATTCAGCGGCAGCGGCAGCAGCGCGGTAAAATACAGCAGGCCTTTCGCCAGCAGGCCTTTCAGTGTCATCATGGTCGTCATTTTTCGCCGGTCACTCGAAAACGCCCCGCAGCTTAACGGAATTCAACCCGCAACTAAACGGCTGTATTGCCGCCACTGCGTTTACCGGCACAGCGCGCGGGCGGCGCTGAAATATGCGCGAATTCACCTTAGCCGGCCTTGGTGCTGGATTGGACCAGGGGCTATAATTGCGCCCTTTGTTCACGGGCCGCAGCGCCGCGGCCCGCACACGAGTACCCCACAGGTGGGTAAAAAGAGGCGAGTAACCGCAGTGTCTGAGATCGATCGACCCGACGCCAGTACCTTCCAGGGACTGATTCTGGCTTTGCAGCAGTACTGGGCCGGCCACGGCTGTGTGGTGCTGCAGCCGCTGGATATGGAAGTGGGTGCAGGCACCTTCCACCCGGCCACGTTTTTGCGCGCTATCGGCCCGGAGACCTGGAACAGCGCCTATGTGCAGCCCTGCCGCCGCCCCACCGACGGGCGCTACGGTGAGAACCCCAACCGGCTGCAGCACTACTACCAGTTCCAGGTGGTACTGAAGCCGTCGCCGGACAATTTCCAGACGCTGTATCTCGACTCGCTGCGACAGCTGGGCATCGACCCCGGCGTGCACGATATCCGCTTTGTCGAGGACAACTGGGAATCCCCCACCCTCGGCGCCTGGGGTCTCGGCTGGGAGGTGTGGCTCAACGGTATGGAAGTCACCCAGTTCACCTATTTTCAACAGGTCGGCGGCCTGGAGTGCTACCCGGTTACCGGCGAGATCACCTATGGGCTGGAACGCATCGCCATGTATCTGCAGGGGGTGGACTCCATCTTCGACCTGACCTGGACACTGGGGCCGGACGGCGGCAAAGTCAGTTACGGCGATGTGTTCCACCAAAACGAAGTGGAAATGTCACACTATAACTTCGAGCAGGCGGATGTGGATTTTCTGTTTCACACCTTCGAGGTATGCGAGCGGGAAAGTGTGCGGCTGGTGGAGCAGAATCTGCCGCTGCCGGCCTATGAACTGGTGATGAAAGCCTCGCACGCCTTCAACCTGCTGGATGCGCGCCACGCCATCTCCGTGACCGAGCGCCAGCGCTTCATTCTGCGCGTGCGCACCCTGGCCCGCAGCGTGGCAAAAGCCTACTTCGACGCCCGCGAAAAACTCGGTTTCCCGCTGGCGAGCGGGACCCTGCGGCAGGAGCTTTCAGCTGCTGGAAGAAAAGAGCCTTTAGCTGATGGGGGCAAAGAGCCTTCAGCTGATGGGGACAAAGAGCCGCCAGCTGCCGGGAGAAAAAAGCCGTCAGCCGCCAGGGGGAACGCCGAACCGTGAGCAAAGACTTTCTGGTTGAGATCGGTACCGAAGAGCTGCCGCCCAAAGCACTGAAGTCGCTGGCCGAAGCCCTTACCAAGGGCGTTGACGACGGCCTCACCAAGGCTGAGCTGGCCTTTAACGGCATACACAGTTACGCCACGCCGCGGCGCCTGGCAGTACTGGTAAAAGACCTGGCAGAACAAACCCCGCAAAAAGAGCTGCTGATATGGGGGCCACCGGCAAAGGTCGCCTTCGACAGCGACGGCGCACCCACCAGGGCGGCGCAGGCATTTGCCAGGAAAAACGCCGTTGCCATCGGCGACCTCACCGTTGCCAGTGACGGCAAAGTGGAAAAGCTGGTGCACCGCAGCAACAGCGGCGGAGAAGCGGCGACGGCGCTGCTCGGCACCATCGTCGCCGGCGCTCTGGCCGCCCTGCCGATTCCAAAGCGCATGCGCTGGGGTGCCCACCGCACCGAGTTCGTGCGGCCGGTTCACTGGCTGCTGATGCTGTTCGGCGATCAGGTGGTGGACACCGAAATACTCGGGCTGAAGGCCGGCCGCCTCACTTGCGGCCACCGCTTTCACTGCGATCGCTCCCTGGAAATAGGCACACCGGCAGACTATGTTGCGCAATTGCGATCACCGGGCTATGTCGTGGCGGATTTTGCCGAGCGGCAACGGCTGATCCGCCAGCAGGTGGAGGCGCAGGCCGCGGCGGCGGGCGGCAGCGCCGTTATCGATCAGGCATTGCTGGATGAAGTAACGGCGCTGGTAGAGTGGCCGCAGGCCCTGCGCGGGCGCTTTGACCGGCGCTTTCTACAGGTGCCGCCCGAAGCGCTGATCTCCTCCATGAAGGAACACCAGAAATACTTTCACCTGGTGGATGCGCAGGGTGAGCTGCTGCCGTGTTTCATCGCCGTTGCCAATATCGAGAGCCGCGACCCGGCCCAGGTTATCGACGGCAACGAACGGGTGATTCGCCCGCGCCTGGCCGACGCGGCCTTCTTTTTCGAAACCGATAAGAAAACCAGCCTGCTGCAACTGCGCGAGCGCCTCAAACCGGTGGTCTTCCAGGCCCAGCTCGGCTCGCTGTTCGACAAGACCGAGCGGGTGGCGCTGCTGGCCGGCGCCATCGCGGCACAGATCGGCGCCGATACCGAACTCGCCACCCGCGCCGCACGGCTGTGCAAATCCGACCTGGTCAGCAATATGGTAGGCGAGTTCGATAAGATGCAGGGTATCGCCGGTTACTACTACGCTCTCAACGACGGTGAACCAGAGCAGGTGGCGCAGGCGCTGCACGAGCAGTATCTGCCGCGCTTTGCCGGCGATCAGCTGCCGCAGACGACAACCGGTACGGTGCTGGCGCTGGCCGACCGCCTCGATACCCTGGCGGGTATTTTCGGCATCGGCCAAAAACCCACCGGCTCCAAGGATCCCTTTGCCCTGCGCCGCGCCAGCCTGGCAGTGCTGCGCCTATTGGTAGAAAAGCGGCTGGATCTGGATCTGGCGCAGTTGCTGCGCCGTGCTGCCGCCGGGCACGGCGACCATATCGGCGACGCCACAGCCGCAGTGGACACGGCGCTGGACTATATGCTGGAGCGCTTTCGCGCCTGGTACGAAGATGCCAGTGTGCCGGTCGAAGTGTTCCAGGCAGTCAGTGCCAAACGACTCAGCGCGCCGCTGGATATCGACAATCGCGTGCACGCCGTCGACCGCTTCCGCCAACTGGCCGAAGCGCAGGCACTGGCCGCGGCCAATAAACGGGTCTCCAATATTCTCGCCAAGCAGACAGATACCGCGGCGCTGCAACTGGACCCGGCGCTGTTGCGGGAGGCGGCGGAAAAAACACTGGCCGCGGCCGTAGCCGACAAGGCCGCCGGCGTTGCGCCACTGTTTGCCGGCGCCCGCTATACCGAGGCGCTGGAAAGCCTGGCCGAACTGCGCGAACCTGTGGACCGCTTTTTCGACGAAGTGATGGTCATGGCGGAGGATCCGGCGCTGCGCGCCAACCGCCTGGCGCTGTTGCACCAGCTGCGGCAGCTGTTTCTCGAAGTGGCGGATATCTCCCTGCTGGTCCCGGCCAAGAGTTAGCGACCGTGCAAATGCTGCGCTCCAGCCTGTTCGTTACCGTGTGGATGCTCACCGGCTGTGTCGCCGGCGTAATCAGTATCGCCCTGTGGCCGCTGCCCTTCCGCCGCCGCTACGACACCATCATGCTCTGGAACCGCTTTACCGTCTGGTGGGCCCGCGCCTGTTGCGGCATCGATTTTCAGGTCGAGTGCCGGCAGCCTCCCAGCGGACCCTGCGTGATTCTGTCCAAGCACCAGAGCACCTGGGAAACCATGTATCTGCCGTACCATTTCGGCCCCGCCAGCACCGTGTTAAAGCGCGAACTGCTGCGCATTCCCTTCTTCGGCTGGGGTCTGGCGATGCTGCGCCCGGTGCCCATCGACCGCGGCAGCCCGATTCGGGCGCTGAAAAAAGTCAAAGCCCGCGGCCGCCAGCGACTGGCCGAGGGCAATAACCTGCTGGTGTTTCCCGAGGGCACCCGCGTACCTGCCGGGCAGGTGGGCAACTACGCCCGCAGCGGCGCCGATATCGCCTGCGCCGCCGGGGTGCCGGTGGTGCCGGTGGCCCACAACGCCGGTGAGTGCTGGCCGAAGCGGGGCATACGCAAATACCCCGGCACCGTCAGCGTGGTGATCGGCGCCCCCATCGACACCGAAGGGCGCAGCAGCCGCGAGATCACTCAGCAGGTGAAGGCGTGGATCGAGGCGCAGATCGCCGCCATGCCCCCGGCGCGAAAAAGGTAGCCCGCTAGCCGTCGCGGGCAAACCTCGAGCAAAGCGAATTTCACCGAGAATTAAGACATGCAAAGCTTAGCTGAAGATGCGCTGTGACTCAGGCAGCTTAGTCCCCATTACAGTAGGGCGTCGAAACCATAGCCAGGGCAGGCGGGGCGACCGGCTATAGACGTCATGAGTCACCAAAATAAATGGCGAAGCTCGCACTGTTGCGCTTGCCGTTATTACAATCAAGAGGCCATGAAATGAAATATCTTTTACTAGCTGTGCTTTTATTTACCAGTCTTTCTTGGGGAGAAACGTCTACTGAGCGAGCAAAAATATATTTTTCCGCTATTGAGAGCCGGGATTTTTCAGCTGCGGCTGGCCACTTTGACCCAGACCACCTGAGAGAGTTTAGGCATATGATGGAATTCTACAAAGAAATCCCTCCTGAGGTCCAGATTCAACTCATACAGGCATTGTTCGGTGCAGATCAGACTGTCGAGTCTTTGGATAAAATTAGTGATGTTGAATTCTTTGCCGGTGTGTTCAATTTTATCATGCGCCAGGTCGACGCTGCAGGAGGCCTGAACTTTGATGGTGTGGAAATTTTGGGTGAAGTTAAGGAAGGAGATGATATTTCTCATCTTGTTACAAGAAGTCGTGTAAGTGTTGGAAAAATTGAAATGGAAGCAATGGAAGTCATTTCACTCAAGAAGAGTCGTGAGGGGTGGCGCGTCCTGATGTCGGGTAAAATCAAGGGGTTGCCTGATCAGTTAAAGCGGACTTTTGCCGGAACAAAGAAATAGCTTACGAGCAAAGGCAGCCGGCGCACAAAAAGCCTTGCAGTTCTTCGGTCGACTGCTGAGGCTTGGCGAGAGGAATGGACCCGTAGAGCCAGGCATTACGTGCAACCAGGAATTGAGCACTTGATATGGCATATTGAATGCTTGTTTTTTCGGCTAGTCCAGCACATAGCCAGTTACGAATGAAAGAGGCAAGTGATGAGCTTCCTCTACCACCCGGCAACCTCTTCTCGATACACTTCACGCTTAAGGCGGGCCCAGGTGGCGGCATAGTCTTTCTCGGCAGCAAGCGGCCGCCAGGCCAAACCGTCCAGATAGACGTTAACATGCCAAAGTATTTTTTGCTCCAGTGCGCGCCTTTGCGCCTGGTGGCGGCGACCCAGTTGAAACGGCAGGTTGTATGCTGCCAACCCGAACTCTGTGGACCAGGAGATATCGGCAATGGTGGCCACTGCGGTGTCGGTGTCGATGTCCAACGCCAAATCTCCCGCATCGATGCCATCGCGGACAAAGCGCTCGGCGCAAAGCCGGAATTGATCCAGTAGTTCAGTGCCTTCCCGCAGCCGTCGCCTGGAGGCCTTTTCGCGCACGATGGGTGACAGAGCCTCCAGTTCACTGAAAAAGTGAATGGGGTAGAGCTGGCTATAGAGAAAGTAGGCGAAGGAGCGAGCCAGATAGCGCTCACGGGTGTTGCCTGCAAAGCGGTAGGCGCGCTCCATCAGCGCCAGTAGCTTGCCGGCACCACTGTTGGTGATGGCGAGCAGCAACTCCTGGGTACAACCGAAGTGCTTGTAAATGCTGCCTTTGGAATAAGGAACCCGCTCTACCACGCCATCCATGGTGAGCCCGGCAAAGCCGAGTTCACTGATAATGCTGCAGGCCGCATCAATTATCAGATGCTCGCGCTGTTCCATTTCTGCTGCGGTCACAATTCTGGGCATGGTCGAATACCGGTATTGGCCCGCCTGGGCAGTTGATTTATTAATGACGAGGCGTCATTATAACCATCGTTATAGTGACGTTTCGTCACTAAACCTCTTTTCCCTGTTCTGTACAACAGTTATCGGCAGGGAGTTTACCTGTAACGACAGGCGTAACCCTTATGACCGGCATATCGACACCAGGCGCTCATCATTATCCCGCCAGCCACTGGGTGGAAATCGGTGCCTTGCGGCTCCACTATCTCGCCTGTGGCGCTGGCGAGCCGGTGCTACTGCTGCACGGTTGGCCCACATCCTCGCATTTGTGGCGCAATGTCATGCCGTGGATGGCGCCTTCGAACCGGGTAATCGCACTGGACCTGCCCGGCTTTGGGCAGTCGGCCAAGCCGCTGGGGCGCACCTACAATTTCAGGTTTTACACCGAGGCGATAGCGGGCTTCCTCAAGGCTTTGAGTATCGAACAGACCGGACTGGTGGTGCACGATTTGGGCGGCCCGGTGGGTATGATGTGGGCGGTAAAAAATCCCGAAAAAGTCAGCCGCCTGGCACTTCTGAATACCCTGGTGTACCCGGAAATGTCCTGGGCGGTAAAAGTCTTCCTGATGATGACCTTCCTCCCCGGTATCAAGCGCTGGCTGGTCAGTGCTGCCGGACTGGCAACCGCGATGCGCTTCGGGGTGGTTAATAAAGCCGCCATGACGCCGGCCGTGTTGGAGCCCTATCAGGCGCCGTTTGCCACTGTCGCTGCGCAGAATGCGCTGCTAAAAGCCGCTCAGGGCCTGCACCCGAAGGGCTTCGAGGAAATCGCCCGATTACTATCCCGGTTGACTTGCCCGGTACGGCTCATCTACGGTGAAAAAGACCGCATTCTCCCGGATATTGCCAGCACTATGGTACGCTTGCAGCGCGACCTGCCGCAGGCGGCACTCAGCGCGCTGCCCGACTGCGGCCATTTTCTACAAGAGGATGCACCTGAAGAACTGGGGCGCTTACTGGTCCGCTTCTTCTCTGCCGAAGCATGAACGAGAAAGGTATATACCTATTTACCTGGACAGCATCATGCAGGTGCTTCCGGCGCGCTTGATCAACCGGTTATTAAACCAGCGGAAAATACCCAAATACTGGATTGCATAATGAAACTTTATTACACACCACGATCCCATTTTTCGCGAAAAGTCAGGGTACTGGTCGACGCGTTAAATCTGCAGGTCGAGCTGATCAATGCCGGTAACGTGGCCGAAGACTCCGCTGAGAACTTCGGCCTAAATCCACTAATGCGAGTTCCAACGCTCGTCGATAACGGTTGTCCGGTCTTTGAGTCGGATTATATTGCGCAGTACCTGGTACGGCAATTTGACAAAAACGATCGGTTTAATGTCCTGACAAATGATGTAAGGACATTAAACGCCCGTGCGGTGATGAACGGGGTTATGTCTGCCGAAGTCGAGCTGATTCTGGCGGCGCGAACCGGAATAGATACCGAGGCATATCTGCGTTTTAATAAAATAACAGAGTCCATAAATAGGGGCTTGAACTGGCTGGAACTTCGGGCTGAGATATTTTCAGGCGAGCCTTCCTATCTGGGCTTTCATCTAACCGCCATGTGGGACCATTTGGCGCTGTATGACCTTGTTTCTCTAAACTACCCTAAGTTGCGTGACAGCGTCGGGCGCCTGTCAGCATTTGCATATATTGCTGCCAGTATCCCGCGATAAAACACTGCCCGGCAATTCCATCAACCACTCGATCAACTACGCACCCCCGGCGCTGAAATACAGCAAAACGGCGGCACCTTTTCACTATCAGTTTTAAATTGACATTCTGTCTAATAATGACTGTCATCTTCCGGCAAGCACTCTTTATCTGACCTGATGATAAGCTGGGCATAGCCATCATTTATAGCTTCCTATAACTTTAATGACTATTAGTCAGTATTATTAATTTAATTATATCGATCGTTGAAAGTTGATAAATTTAGCACTGGCATTCCTTTAACTCTTTGAATTTTATCTATTTATTACTGTTCTACGTTAACAGCACGGACAAAGAGATTATGGTTTCATATATCAAAGGATCGTGCTTATAACCCTTTTTTGATCCACCAGAAGATATTTGGCACTATTATTGTACTAAAGATCAATAAAGTATTGACTAAGGCCTCCCAAAACTCTAATTTAGCGTCAACAGACAATAAAAAATATGTGGAGACGATGATGCTATATTCCAAAAGCAGGGTTTACCTTGCGCTTCTCGCTACCTCTACGGCTTCCATTAGCGCGCAGCCACAGCAAGATGCGAACTTCATGCTGGAAGAAATTATTGTTACTGCGGAGAAGCGGGAGGCCAATCTTCAGGATACGGCCATCGCAATAACCGCTTTGGATGCCGGCGTGTTGGAGCGATCCAATATCGAAGACAGCCTGGATTTACAGTTTGCAGTGCCGAATCTGATGTTTGGCGAGAACAGCAATATTACCTTGCGCGGCGTAGGCCAGAGTGTTCTGGGGGGCGGTGCCGATCCGGCGGTAAGCTCCACCTTCAACACGATGGCCATTTCTCCCACCGGCGAAATTTACGATTTGGAGCGAATCGAAGTGTTGCGCGGCCCACAGGGTACTCTGTTTGGGCGCAACACGACCGGTGGTGTAATCAATACAATTTCCGCCAAGCCCACAGAGGCTTTTTCTGCAGATCTGGCGGGTCAGGTAGCGAATTTCGGATCAATACGCACTGTCGGCGTTGTCAATTTGCCGTTGACGGATTCCGTCTACCAGCGCTTGGCCTTCAATACGGTCAGGCGTGACGGCTACACCAAAAACGACTTCAACGGCAGTCATGTCGACGGCCGTGATCAAGTGTCCATCCGCAGCACTACCCGTTTTGAATTTGGTGACGACAATGACGCAACCCTTATCGTGCAGTATTACGACGAGGACAGTAATCGACAATCTGCCGTAAAGATTGCCTGCTCACCGGACACTGCCCTGGGCTGCGCTGCCGATACCGGGGATGAGATTGGTTACCCGGCAGATTTTGTCGGCGGTGTTGACACGGGCCTGCTGCTTGGCGGTATTTTAAGGCCGAACCGCTATGGTGAAGCTCCGAACGACTACCGGACCGTCAGGCTGGAAACGGAGCCTACCTATGAGCTGGAGGAGACCTTCGCCGCGCTGGAAGTCAATATCAGCATTGGTGACAATTTGAGATTGACTTCCGCCACTGCTTTTGCAGATGGTAAATTCAATCAGTTTCGAGACTTCGATTTGGCCGCCGCGCCTAACGCTTTCAATGTCACAGCTGCCACCCCCGAGGGCGCGCTGACCTATTTATATGATGGCGAATTCCAGTCTCGGACCGATTACTCACCAACGCAAAGAAACATCAATGACTCTGACAGTTTCGCCCATGAGTTTCGTCTCGCTTCGAGCTTTGACGGGCGGCTCAATTTTCTCGTGGGTATATCCTACTTCGAAGAGGACGTCTCTTTTTGGGGGTCGAGCTATATACCAGGCTTGCATAACACCCTCAATCCTGCTTTTGGCGCCGGCCTGATCACTGGCGGCTTCACCAACCAGAGTGATCGCATCACTGAATCCCAAGCCGTATTTGGTGAGCTTAACTACGACTTGACGGAGGATCTTACCCTTACCACGGGCCTGCGCTATACCGAAGATGAAAAGACGGCAACGGCTGGCTTTAATCCCATCGGCGAAGTCATCAATTTTGCAACAGTCGATGGGAGCTGGGAGGAGGTTACCGGGAAGATAAACCTCAATTGGAGGGCGGATCTGCCGTTTACCGATAATACCACCGTTTACGGAACCCTGTCCCGTGGCTATAAGGGAGGCGGTTTAAACCCCGGAAACGCCATATCGGAAACCTTTGATCCGGAATATATTAACGCTGTAGAAATTGGCACTAAAAACCAGCTACTCAATTATCGCATGCAGTTGAATGCAGCCGCTTTTCACTATGATTACGAGGATTACCAGGTAGGCGGTTTGATTGAAGGCATAGCTGTCAATTTCAATGCGGAAGAGGTCAAGGTGCAGGGCCTGGAACTGGAGGGCCTGTATCTGCTGACTGAGAATTTATTGATCAATGCCAGCCTGGCTATCCTCGATACGGAAATTGTTTCCTCGCTGCCCCTGCCTAATACTTCACTGGGGAGTGTTGGGGGAATACCCATTCTGGAAGATGTAGAGGGCAATGACCTGCCCAATGCACCGGAGAGTTCCTTTAGCCTGGGCGTTCAGTATACCCAACAGCTGAATGATGCATTTGAGCTTCGTTACCGCCTTGACTACTACTGGCAGGATGAGTTTCAAGGGCGAGAGTTCGATAACTATACCTACGACGGTTGGGATCGGGCTGACCTCTATCTCACCCTGAGTGAGACACAAGGCCGGTGGGAGCTTGAAGCATTTGTGAAAAACGTGACTGACGACGACGGTATAACCGGTGGTAGTGCCGAGGCCGCCCTGGTGGGATTATTTCGCAAACTACGCCTGTTAGACCCACGCACCTACGGACTTGAGTTTAACTATCATTGGGATTAGGCGAGCCTTTGAGATGATACGGAATTTGTTCGACGATGGCTGCTATCCAGCGAAAACGACGGCATTGTGTCGTCGTTTTTATATCGGTAATAGATAAAGTTTTTAAAACGGTTTGATTTCTATTTATGACTTTCTCGTTCACCAAAGGAATTCCTATGCGCAATATTTTACCAGCCCTTTTGGGTATTGTCGTTTTGGCCGGCTGCTCCAGGGGCGAGCCGGGAAGGCCGGATGATGCAGTTATCCGCGGGATCCACTATGTTGGGATCGTTGTCAGTGATATCGAGCGATCTGCGGGTTTTTATCGACAGATCGCTGATCTGGCGAGTGTCGAAAACGGAGAACTTCATCATCATCCCGTGATCGACACACTTGTCGATCGAACCGGCGCCAGGGCATCGACAAAACTCCTCAGAAGCAGCAATGCACAACTTCGGCTCATGCAGTTTGAAAACCCGTCTGCAGCAGCAAAAGCGGCTCCTCAAATGCAAGTGTACGGCCCCGGTATCGCCCACTTGTGTTTTCAGGTGAATCGGGAGACCAGGTCTTACCAGCGTTTTCTCGAAGCGGGAGGTACTCCGATTGGCGACCGGGAAATGGCGCAGATAAATCCGATGAACCCGGTTTACTATGCTTATGGGCGCGATTTTGACCAGGCGATCATAGAGATTGAGCACGTCGATATTGAGGCTCTGGAGCTTGACACCCCACCGAAGAATGACTACCGGATTCGACATATATCACTGGCAACACCGGATATCGATCGCGCGACGAAGTTCTATTCACACCTGTTACAGGAGGAAAATCCGCGCCGGGTTGGCAACTGGTTCCCCGTGTCCGGTGATGAGGTGGATAAGGTTTCAGGACTTCCCGGCAGCGAGCTGAAATTCGCCTGGTTTCAGGTCCGAAATCTGGAGTTGGAGATCATCCAGTATACCAGCCACCCGACCGAGCTGGCGGATACGCCCCGCCCGGTGGATGCGAACGGCTACAATATGATTGTCTTTGATGTTACTGATTTAAACGCCGCAAGCAAAAGGTTTATCGCTGCAGGCGGCACGGTCGTTGTTGAAGAAAAACCCATGGACGGCGGTAAAATCCTGTTTGGTCGAGATCTGGATGGAAATTTACTGGGCTTTCAGCAGTTGCCGGACAGCTCTGCACTTTCGTCACAGAACTTTGCAGGCAATGGTACTTAAACTGTATTTGAGGTGAAAGCAGCCGGAGAGTTTGCCGGGCTTATGAAGGTCGTGACCCGGGCAAGCTATCGAAGTGTTGATGTCTTCACACTTAGACAATGACAAATCAAGTGGAGTTATCTATCCCTATGTTGCCGCGTATCGCTCATTGGATTTTCGTCGTTATCTTTTTACTAATGGGATTCTCTCTGACGCTTCTCGGAGGCTACTTAGCGTATCTTGGGGGAAGTTCATACTATGTCCTTACCGGTATTGCTCTACTCTTTACTGCCGTATTGATGATTCGCCGCAATCAGCTCGCGCCCAGGGTGTATGGCGCCATACTTGGGCTCACGGTCGTGTGGTCAGTTTACGAAGCTGACTGGTACTTGCTGGCGCTATTACCAAGGCTTGCCACCTGGCTGGTATTGGCCATATGGTTCTTTTCGCCCTGGTACCGGAAAACACTGGGCAGCGGCAATGCCGCGGCAAAATCCGGGTCGCGATACTGGCTTTCGGTGCCGGGGGCTGCAGCTGTCGTCGTGTTACTTATTGCCGCAGGGCAGGATTACCAGCGCAACGGCAGCGCAGCGGAGTATGAAAATCCGAATAGTGTAAAACGGGAACCCGTATTGGACTGGCGGCACTACGGAAACAGTGTCGGCGGCACGCGTTTTGCCGAAGTCGATCAAATCAATAGCGATACGGTCAGCGGCCTGAAGGAAGTCTGGCGCTATCGAACGGGTGTCAGTGATACCTTCAAAGCCACGCCATTGCAGGTTGATAATTATCTGTATGTGTGCGCTGCAGCCAATGTGATGATGGCCATCGACAGCGATAGCGGCGAGGAGATCTGGCGCCACGACCCGCAGGCAAAGGTGCCGGCAAAGCATCAGTATGCAAAAACCTGTCGTGGTGTCGGCTATCACCAGGCACCGGCCGGCTATATGGGTGAATGCCCGAAACGTATCGTCGTGGGCACCGTAGATGCCAGACTGCTTGCGGTCGATGCGATAACGGGTGAAAGCTGTAAAGGTTTTGGTATTGACGGTTCTGTCGATCTCCGCAAAGGCCTGGGAGAACACTACGACGATCAATACTATGTTACATCGCCGCCACTTGTGGCTGATGACGTACTTGTCGTCGGCGGCCTGGTTCTGGACTCTCAGGATCTCGGCCTGCCCTCCGGCGTGGTCCGCGCCTTCGACGCCCTGACGGGTGAATTTGCATGGGCTTGGGACCTCGGTAATCCCGGTGAACACGGAGAGCCTGCTGAAGGCGAAAGGTACACACCCGGCACGCCGAATGTCTGGTCGGTTATGAGCTACGACCCTGAACTCGATCTTATTTATGCGCCGACGGGCAATGCGTCGCCGGACTACTATGGCGGAGAAAGGAGGCCTTTTGATGACGAATGGTCTTCAGCAGTTGTTGCCATTGACGCTGAAACCGGCGCTCCACGCTGGAAATATCAAACCGTGCGCCATGATATCTGGGACTATGACCTGCCGGCACAGCCGGTGCTCGTCGATATCACCCGCGACGGTGAGCGCGTGCCGTCAGTGGCTGTGGCGACCAAAACGGGCGATATTTTCCTGCTGGATCGGCGCAACGGAACACCCGTTTATCCTATCGAGGAGCGTGAGGCCCCTCAGGATCCGGAGTACGGTGAATACCTTTCTCCCACACAGCCGGCCTCACCGCTGCCCCACTTCCACCCTTATCGATATGAAAAGGATATGTGGGGCCTCACACCGCTTGATCAGCTCGTATGCCGAATAGAATACAGGATGATGCGCTATGAAGGGATGTACACGCCACCGACAAAGCGAGGAACGCTGATTGCTCCCGGCAATTTCGGCGGTTTCAACTGGGGCAGTGTATCGGTGGACGCGGATAACGGGCTGTTGATTGCCGCTCCGATGCTACTGGCACACAGGCTTCTATTGGTAACACCTGAACAGGTGGCTGAAGCCGGCCCGCGCGGGGCAGCCCTGTTAGGGAGCAGGCATCCCGGTGTGCGGATGGATGCGGACGCACCCATGCCGGAGGCGCGCGATCCGGACCCGAATGATCCCTATGACCATGTCCGCATTCGCTATTACGGCATTCCAATGCCGTTCATGTCTCGCTTAGGCACCCAGGTTCCCTGTTTTGAGCCGCCTTGGTCGCGCATCGCGGTTATGGACCTCAATACGAAGGAGCTGCTTTGGAGTCGCCCTTTAGGCAGCATGAAGGAGTCCGGCCCTTTTGGCATACGTTCCGGGCTACCCTTTGAAGTGGGTGTCGCGGTACGAGCGGGTACTTTGACCACTCGCGGTGGTCTGACGTTCATCAGCTCAACCATGGACAGCACTGTGCGCGCTTTTGAAGTTCGTACCGGAGAGCTTAAATGGTCGGCAGATTTACCTGGAAACGGCCAGGCTACACCAATGACCTATCAATCTAAAAGAACAGGTACGCAGTATTTGATTGTGACGGTTCCCAATCCGGGATGGCGCTATCCGAGAGATCCGAAAACGGGAACCTATACCGACTCGCGCAGCATCAATGACGGAAAAGGCGGTTATGTAATTGCCTATGCGATTGAAAATCATCGATAAGACATTGGGCGCCGGCTGAATAAGGCCGACGCCGCAATACCCTGTAGGCGACCGCATGGAAAGGTGAGATTTTAATACTGTGTCTGTTTCAGGGCACCGCCGTCGACCCGGAGGTTCGCACCGGTGATATAGGCGGCGGCGGGGCTCGCCAGGAATGCTACCGCATTGGCCACTTCCTGCGGCGTTCCGTGACGCCGCAGGGCAGGCATCTGGCTGGCGCGTTCAAACAGGGCGGGGTCGGCCTTTTTGACTTGGGCCCAAAAACCCCCTTCGAAGTTTATCGGCCCCGGTGTCACAAAGTTGGACCTGATGCCGCTTCCCGCAAGGCGGTGAGCGAGCTGCGCGGCGTAGGCGTTCAATGCGGCTTTCATGACACCGTACTCTCTTTCCATAGGCATAATGTTAGCCATGACCGACGCGATACTCGAAATAAAAACGAGAGAGCCGGCGTCACTTTCTTGTAAAAATGGGACAATCAATTCGCTAGCTCGCACATGCTGCAGGAAGTCTGCTTCGAAAGCATCGAGCCAGCGTTGTTCACCCTGGGAGCTGATCCGGGTTGAGACATTGCTGATAAAAATATCTACGCCGCCCAAGTGGCCGGCAGCGTTTTCCAGCCAGCGGGTATAGGCAACGGCATCGGTCACATCAATGGCTTCGCCATAGGCTTTGATGCCTTGGGCCTGCCATTCACCCAGCACTTTATCCAGTGCTTCAGATCCCCGTGCACAGGTGGCTATGGATGCCCCTTCTTTAACTAAAACGTCCAAAATGGCTTTGCCAATGCCCCGGCTGCCGCCTGTCACAATGGCCCGTTTACCTTGTAAATTCAAATCCACGAAGCCTTCCTCATATCGATTTATCAGCCCAACTTGGGGTTAGTTTAAGTTTTTATTGTTATATAAGTCAATAAATATCAGTTATTCTTCATATCCTATTGTTTTCAAACGCCGGCAAGGTGTTCAGATGTTGGGCCCTATACGTTTTCTCATAATAACTATTTGATATTAATATATTTTTTAGCTTCTATTTAGTAGAACAAGTTATTTTCGGCAAGTGTATATGGATTCATTAAAATCTGCATTTTCTGCTTTCAATGTCTATGTATGGACTTGTAATAGGCCGTGAATCGGATTTTTATAAGCATTTTCCTACTTATATTAGATTTATTGTCAATAGCGATAAGGCTGATATCTTCTTGTACATGCTGCAAAACACTCACTGGTTTTTTCAACAAATGTGTTTGATAAAAAAAGCTGTAGCCGTAACCAGAGGCGTTTTTACTGGTAAGTCAACCGCACTTTTTGCACACCGATCTCCTCAAACTGAAACCTCGGTATTGCCAGGTGCGCCATGTAATAACATTCCCTGTTGTCAATCACCCGCTGTGCCGGCCTGGTGACGTGGCGCGATGCCCGGTTGAGCGGACTGCCCTGCCCGATATAGGCAGCGAGTACGGAAATCCGCTCGCGGCCCGCGCTGTCCCCGGGATGGCAGACTTCAAAGAAATTCGCCACGATACGCCTGCTGTTCACTTCATCGATAATTCTGCCGTCTCTCCACCAGATATCGAATGCCGTAATCGTCTTGCCATCGGGCAGGCCATGGAACTGCGCCTGCACCATCCGCTCACCGGCCAGCGGAATATAGATGCTGCCGTAGGGACCGGTGTAACGGTCGGCGTTGCCCGAATAATTTCTCGACGGCCGAAATTCTTTTCCGGCCAGGGTGCTATATCCGCTGGCAGTGGCAACAGCTGCTGAGGCGGTGTTGCCGGGGCTTGAGCTACCGGCAGTTGCGTGAATCGAACTGAGGTCGAGGCCCGGCGCCGCATAGATCTCAGCTGAGGCATCGAAGCCCAGAGCTTCCAGCAGCGACGGGTCGGTAATCAGCTCGTCCTGTGGTTCTCCCTCGGCCAGCGCCGCCGCGGAAAAACACATGCACAGAAGCACAGTACGACTTATCCGGGTGAACTGCTTTTTTATCTGCATAAAAAAACTCCTTAATTTGTGAAGTGAAGTGCGCCCACAGGCAGGCGACACGCTTGGCAAGCATGTGAGTAATACAGGGATTTATTGTCGTGAAGAGGTCGCCTTACCGCAGAAAAATAGTATAGACGGGCTATTGCCGGGTCAAATCAGCGCCTTGTTATTCTTGCGTTTTCGTATACGCTTTTTGCCCTTTATATGGCGGTTGGATGAATATTTTATTTATCCTTCGCTTCGCGGGCCATTTCCCTGATCCAGTCAACACAGTGCTGTGCATGGGAAATGGGCAGCATATGCCCGCCTTGTTCGATACATGTCAGTTGCAGGCCCGCAACTTTTTCTGCCAGTGCCTGCCCGTGACGGCGCCAGTCCAATACCCGGTCGGCTGTGCCGAATAGCACCGATACCGGTACCGACAGCTCAGAGTAGCGCTCGACCATGCTGCCGATACTGTGATTGGCGGCCACCAGGTCCGAAGAGGCGCTGTAGAAATTGCGCGGCCGCAGTGCCAGCAGACCCCCGCCTTTTATATCCATATCCGGCGCGCAGGGATCGGGGCCGAACAATACCGCCAGAACGCTATCGCGTTGCATTAAGGACAGCGGCATCGCCACCGTCCACGCCACCATGCGCCGCAGCAGCGTCGATTCGATCAACAGTGGCTGGAACGGCGGCGGTGCGGGGTTCTGTATATGGCTGACCGGCGCCAGCAAAGCCAGCCCGCCAACCAGCTGCGGATGGTCGAGAGCCAGCGCCAGTGCCACCGCGCCGCCCATGGAATGACCGGCAATCAAGGGGCGCTCCAGCTTCAGCGCGCGGATGAAGCCGGCTACCTGTTCACCCTGCCTGACGATGGATGCCGGCGCATCGGGCGCGCGGGTGGAGTAACCGGAGCCGGGCCGGTCGATGGCAATTACCCGGAACTCATCGGCCAGCGGTGTCACCATGGAGTGGGTGAAGTTGCGCAGATTGCCGCCCAGACCGTGGATCATTAGGATAACCGGTCCGCTGCCTTTTTCCAGATAGTGGATGCGCGCACCATCGACATCAATAAACTGCCCGCAGGGCGGCAGGAGCGCCTCGATACGGCGGGTCTTCACCGCGGTAAACGCCATTGGGCCAATAACAAAGACGAGAAGAAAAATCACGCCGCCGAGAAAAAAGAAATCCATAAGTGTCACCTGCGTTTAGCGGGCCCGACCGCGGCGCAGCTTAAGTGAATTCCATGGTTTTGTCTTCCAGGGAACCGAAGCGTATCAGCCTGAGGTCGGACAGGTAATTCTGGTAGGTAATCCACGGATTGCCGGTACCCTGTTTGGGCAGAATATCATTGGCGCGCTGCAAGTAGCCGGAAGTCAGATCAAATGTGGTGGTGCTACTGCCGGCGTGATCGCCCCGGCGCGGTGTACAGGTGGTATAGCCGCGCGCCTGCATGTAGTTCAGCAGCCGGCAGACATACTGGGAAATGAGCTCGCATTTCAATGTCCAGGAAGCGTTGGTATAGCCCCAGGCCGAGGCCATATTGGGGATATCACTGTACATAATGCCTTTGTAACTCAACTTCTCCGACAGATCGACCGCGGTGCCGTCGACAAACAACTGCATACCGCCCATCAATTGCACTTTGAGTCCGGTTGCGGTGACGATGATATCGGCATCGAGCCGCTCACCGGAGGCCAGCTGCAAACCGCTTTCGGTAAATGCCGCAATCCGGTCGGTCACCACCGACGCCCTGCCGGCGCGGATGGCGGTGAAGAAATCGGCGTCCGGCGCCAGGCACAGGCGCTGATCCCAGGGTCCGTAGTTCGGGGTGAAATGTTTTTCGACATCATAGTCCGGCCCCAGATGTTTACGGGCCGCAGCAATCAGATGCCTGCTGACAAAGCCCGGCAGCTTTTTTGCGGCTTTATAGAAATACAGGGTAAGCAGCACATTTTTCCAGCGCACCAGGTTGTGCGCGAGTTTTGCCGGCAGCCAGCGGCGCAGGAAAATAGCCGTACCGTCCCGGGCCGAGCGGGAGATAATATAGGTGGGCGAGCGCTGCAGCATGGTCACATGAGCAGCCCGTTTGGCCATTTCCGGCACCAGCGTCACCGCCGTGGCACCGCTGCCGATAACAACCACGCGGCGCCCTGCATAGTCCAGCCCCTCGGGCCAGTGCTGCGGGTGTACGAGCAGACCGCCATATTTCTCAAGCCCCTGCCACTGCGGTAAATATCCCTGCTTGTAATCGTAGTAGCCACTGCACATATAGAGAAAATTGCAGCTATAGCGCAGGCTCTCCCCGCCGCCCACCTCGACCTCGAGCGTCCAGCGCCCGGTGCCGGAGTCCCAGCGGGCACATTTGACGTAGTGGCCAAAGCGAATGTCCTGCTCGACCTGGTACTCGCGTGCAGTGTCCTTGATATACTGCAGAATAGCCGGCCCCTCGGCGATGCTCTTATCATTCCCCCAGGGCCTGAAGCTGAAGCCGAGCGTATACATATCGGAGTCCGAACGGATACCGGGGTAGCGGAACAGATCCCAGGTGCCGCCGATTTCATTGCGGCTTTCCAACAATACAAAGCGTTTCGAAGGGCAGCGGGTTTTTAAATAGCAAGCCGCACCGATACCGGATAGCCCCGCGCCGATGACAATCACATCCAGGTGTTCGCTTTCACCGCTGGCCGCACGGCCTGCAGCCTTATTGACAGTCTGTGCCTGATTCATCGCCTGTTCCTGTCGTCTGTTGCCGTCGTCTGTTCTTATCCGCCCTTTCCTGGCGCCCTTTCCTATCTCCAGTTCCTATCTCCTGTTCCTATCTCCTGCTCCTATCTCCAGTTCCTATCTCCTGCTCTTTTCGCCGGCTAACGCCAGCGACTGCCAGATCGGCTCAATTTGCTGTATGACGATATCGACAATGTCTTCGCGGTAGCCGTCTTCCCTGAGCAGCATGCGATAAAACTCCGCACACGCCAGATTGAAGACGATTCTCGCACCCTGCTGCGCTTTCAGCCCCGCCTGTAGCTGCCCCCGCTGTTCCAGGCAACTGAAGGCGGCGGTAAATCCGGATAGCAGCGTTTTTTCTATCATGCAGTAGTGACGGCCAACGCCGGCCGGGTCATTCAGAGCCAGGGCGGCAAACGAGCGCGAAATACCGATGGGATAACTGTCTATCCACTGAAAGTAGATTTTGATAACCCGCTCGATCACCAGCAGCGGCTGCAGATCAGAGCCGATAACGGCGTCTACCTGTCGCACCGGTTGTTCGAGGTCGCGCAGCAGAACGTTGTAAAGCAGTGCCGACTTGGTCGAGAACGCTGTGTAGACCGTCCCGGCGCTAACGTCAGCTTCGGCGGCGATTTCCTCGATGGTAACCCCGTCAAAGCCTCTGTCGATAAACAGCGCCCTGGCCGCATCGACAATGGTATCGCGGCGCTGCCGCTTTTTTCTCTCCCGCAATCCGGGCATAGCGTCAATCCGGCCATGGCGTTGAGGTCCCGGCTGTGAGCTGTCTGCAGGCCTGCCGGCGATCGCGTGTCAGTGCTATTTTTATAGTTCACTATAAAAATAAAGTTGACTATAGTTTTTTATGGAAGTCAACCTCTGCGGGAAAAATATCGCTCGGGAAAACATGACTCTCTCAGTCATTTCAACCTTGCGGGTTAAGGTATATATTTTGGTTTACCTGCAGGGGACAACCCACAACAGACAGCCTGCCCGTTGAGAGCGCTTCACTGTATAACGCCACGGCCGGCCTTAGATGAGAAAACTTGCATAAGAAAAAGCAGGAAACACCCAGGTATCGATTATGACATACGATCAAAACGTCGTTTCCACCAAGCTTATGCCGCCGAGGTATCGCGGGCAGATCATTGACCGGCCACCGCTGAACCCGACGATCAAGCAGCTGCCGGCGCGTTCGGTAACGCTGATTTGCGCCGCTGCCGGCTACGGTAAATCCACCTTGATGGCCGCCTGGCACAAAAATCTCAGCCGCCAGCATATCACCGCCTGCTGGCTTGCGCTGGACGAGGAAGAGAGCAACGAAAGTGCACTGCTGTCCTGCCTGATAGACGCCCTCACTCAGCCCGGTGCAATTACCGGCCTGGAAGCCCGCAGCCAGTTGTCCAACTGGAGTAAAAGCCGGGCAAGTGCCGTTATCCACGCCCTGATAGCAGAGCTGGGCGAACGCGATCAGCCGGCGGTACTGTTTCTGGACGACTACCACCTTGCCGACAGCACCGCCGTTGCCACTATTATGGAGAGCCTGATCAACCTGGCGCCGGACAGTTTTTACCTGGTGATCGCCAGCCGCAAGAAGCCCGAGTTTTCCGTCGGCAGGCTCAAGGCCCACAACCTGTTACAGGAATTTGATGTCAACAGCCTGCGCTTCAGCCACCGCGATGTCGAGCAGTTTCTAAAGCCGCAACTGGGAGAATCACTCGACAGGCAGTCGATCGCAGAGCTGACATCGCTAACGGAGGGCTGGCCGGCCGGTCTGCAGTTAGTGGCGCTGTCCCTGGCGGGCAGCGATAACTATCGCGATAACTTAAGCCGAATGTCGGCCAATATCGGCGATATCGCCGATTACCTGGCCAAGGACGTGGTAGAGAAGCTGCCCGGGGAAATTCAGCAGTTTCTGTTGCGTACGGCGGTGCCCAACCGCTTCAACCCGGACCTCTGCGATGTGCTCAACCCGGGGCAGAACAACCGCCAGCTACTCGACCGCTGCCTGCAGCAGAATCTGTTTCTGATTCCGCTGGACGAGGCCAGCGGCTGGTACCGATACCACCATCTGTTCCGCGACTTCCTGCTCAACCAACTGGCGCTCAGAGATGGGGAAAGCCCGCCGCACCTGCACCGGCAGGCAAGCCAATGGTTTGCGGCGCAAGGCTTGATCGACGCCGCGGTTGCACATGCAATCGAAGCCAGTGACTACTTTTTTCTGATGCAGTTGGTCGAAACCCATGCGCGCCGGTTTATGCAGCGCGGGCACATGTCACAGGTACTGGACTGGGTCAATCGCATTCCCGCCAAGCTGATTACCGACCGCCCGGTGATTCCGATGCTCAAGTGCTGGGCACTGTTCCATATGCGGCGTCCGGCCCAGGCCACCGCCGCCATGGCCGAAGCGGAGCAGATGATTGCCGCACTGGAGCAGCGCGGCATACAGCTGCCGGCGGCGTTAAAGCAGGAACTTACGGTACTGCGCTGCGGCATTGCCGTGGCCGCCGACGATGTGGATGCCGCCATGGAGTTTGCCCTGCGGGAAATTCCGGCGGTGAGCGACAATTTCGTGCGCGGTGTGCAGCAGAATATTCTCGGTTACTGTTACTTTGCCGAAAGCCGCTACCAGCTCGCGCGCGAAGCTCTCGCGCGTGGCTACAGCGCACACAGCGAGTGCGATTCTACCTACGGGCGGGTTTACAGCCACTGTTTCTCCGCCCTGGTGGAAATGGCGGAGGGCCAGCTGGCACGCGCCGAGCAGCTGTTCAGCCAGGCGGAGAAGACCGCAGAGCTGGAAGAGAGCTGGCGCACTTACATTTCCGCCGAACCCTCGCTCTATCGCGGCTGCATTCTCTATGACTGGAATCAGCTGGACGAGGCGCGCGAGCTGATCGAGCAGAATCTGCCCTACGTAGAGGAATGCGCACAGGCCGGTGCGCCCATTATCGGCCATATCGTCATGGCGCAGATCCACCGGCGCGAAGACAATATCGCCCAGGCCTACCGGCATCTCGAACGCGCCCAGGATATTTGCCGGCTCGCCGGGCTCAAACACCAGCACCTGCTGGTGGCCGATGAACAGATACGGCAGCTGGTTCTGGACCGGCAGATCTACCGGGCCAGCGCCAGTGCCGATCTGCTCGGCATTCACACGCCGCACGGGCGCGCTACACTCCCCGCGCGATGGGACAGGGAGGACTGCTGGAAACTGTTGATTGGCGCCCGCTTACTGATCGCCGGCGGTGAGCACGCCGCCGCCGTCGCGGTAATTGATCAGCTGGCGGCTCTGGCCGCGGCTGCCGGCCGCCCCAGGCCGCAAATACAATTGCTGTTGATGAAAGCCGGCGCGCTGCTGCAACTGCAACAGCCCGGGCAGGCGATGAGCAGTTTGCGCGAGGCAATCGAGGCCGCCTTTATCGGCCCGTATTTCGGGCCTTTTCACAGCGAGGCGCCGTTCCTGGCCGAGCTGCTCAAACAGGCGGAAAAGACAGACAGCTTACCGCAACCCTGCCGGCAATTCCTGCAGGGTTTGAGCAAGCCGGCCTATCGGCCTGCACCGGCTGCGCAAAGCCGCCAGCCGGAGAACAGGCTCAGCGACAGGGAGGCGGAAATTCTGCGACTCATTTCCCAGGGAAAAACCAATCAACAGATTTCCGCGCAGCTGTTTATCGCCATCAATACCGTGAAATGGCACTTGAAAAACATCTTCGAGAAACTCGAGGTCCGCAACCGGACCTCCGCTGTATTCGCCGCCAAGGAATTGGGTATTATCGACTGACGCGGGCGCCTACCAGGCTGTGCGCAGCTGCTGTAACAGCGCTTCGGCGCTGTCGATCACCGCGCCCTGGTGCGGCTGTAAGGCCTGGCCCGGTATGGCGGCGTGGATGGCCGCAAACGGGTCCGCCATGCCCGAGTCCACACCGCTGAGGGTTTCGATAACAGCCAGGCCGTGATAGGGAACGGTGGAGGCGTTGTAGCCACCTTCATGGCACAGCACCAGGCGGCCGTTACAAAGCCTGTCGGCAGCTGCCATGATCATCCGCGTCAGTTCGGCATAGCCGGCGCTGGTCATCATCTGCCGCCCGAGCGGGTCGTAAACACCGGCATCGAAACCGCAGGGGACAATGATGAGTTCGGGCCGGTAGGCTTCCAGGGCCGGCACCACGACGCGTTGAAACAGCGCCAGATAAGCGCCCACACCGCAGCCGGCAGGCAGGGGCAGATTGAGATTGAAGCCCTCTCCATCGCCTGCACCGATATCCTTCATATCGCCGCTGTCGGGCGGAAAACAGCGGTCCTGGTGCACCGATATGGTCAGCGCCCGCGGGTCCCGCCAAAACGCCTCCTGGGTGCCGTTGCCGTGGTGAACATCCCAGTCGACGTAGGCAATGCGCGACAGGCCGCGGCGCTCGAGCGCGTGCCTGCCGGCAATGGCGCCGTTGCAGAGCAGGCAAAAACCCATGCCCTGATCGGCCACCGCATGGTGCCCGGGCGGGCGCACCAGCGCATAGCCATTATTCACCTCGCCATCGATTACCGCGTCCACCAGAGCCAATACACCGCCGGCGGCGAGCCGGGCGATATCCAGCGACCCCCGCCCCATGGGGGTAAACATACCGGCATCGCCGCCGCTCGCGTTCAATGCGTTCAGCCTGGCGAGATACTCGCCGGTATGGACGCGCAGAATTTCCTCATCGGTCGCCGGCCGGTCGGCAATATCGACCAGTGCTTTAGCCAGTCCGGTGGCATCGAGAAGGTTTTTTATGCGCCGCTTGGTATCCGGGTTTTCCACATGCTGATACGGCTCAACGTCGATACCACAGGGCATGATACCGGCGGCATTGCCGGTGTTGTGCCACATATAGCGCTCGTTCCAGACCAGGGCTGTTTTCGTCATATTTCACTCCTCGGGATAGTTGCCCCGGCGGTGACAGCGGAAAAATGGAGAGCACTAAAAATAGTAACTCGCCGAAAGTCCAACCGAGCGCTGTTCGCCGTAGATATCGAGCTTGAAACCGACCACCGGCAGGTTATTGATATACGTGATGTAGTCTTCGTCGGTGACGTTTTTTGCCCATACAAAGGCATCCCAGCTGCCGTCGGCAGAGGCAATACCCAGGCTCAGGTTTACCACCGTATAGGCGTCGGCGGTATCCGCCGGCTGGTTGGTTACCTCCAGAAAGCGGTCATCCACCCAGCGAAAATCCGCTTGCGCAGACCAGTTCAAAGCGGGGCTGAGGCTGGCGGTATACTCAACGAAGCCATTGAACTGGTGTTCGGGTGAATTGACCGGTGTGTTGCCCTGCAGGGGTATGGGGCCGGCTTCTGATATGGTCGTCATCGCGCGATCGGTTTCGGTGAACTCGGCGTCCAGGTAGGAATAGCCGAGCCTGATTTCGAGATTGTCCATCGCCAGCCAGGTGAGATCCGCCTCGAAACCATAGGTTTCCGACTCGCCGATATTGCGGGTAACCGGCACGATCGGTGATACCGGGTCGTCCACATTCACCTGCAGGTCATCGTACTGATAAAAGAACAGCGCCGCGTTCAGGCGCAGCGTATCGGTGATATCCGACTTGTAGCCGACCTCGGTGGAAAACAGCTCCTCGGGATCGAATTCGACGATGGCACCGCCAAACGGAACGCTGTAGCCGCCGGTTCTGAAACCGGTGGCGATATTGGTGTACAACAGGGTGGTATCGTTCAGGCCGTAGGAGAGCCCCAGGCGCCAGGAAAAATCCGTATCGGTGCGGTCGTCATCGAGTGCGTCGACCACGGCAATGGTGGTCGCCGGCAGCTGCTCGCGGCCGCGCACATCGTTCAAGCCGACCGAGGTCTGTGCCTGAATATCGGTTTTGTCCTCCGTGTAGCGCCCGCCAACCGTCAGCGTCAGCTGTTCGCTGAGTTGGTAGTCGGCATTGAAAAACAGCGCTGCCGAGTCCACCTCCTGATCGAACTGGCCTACCAGCCGCGGCGGCAGGGGCCCCGGATTGGCGGAGGCGTTGAGGCTGTCGGCCTGGCGCAGTTCCTCTTTCTGGTAAAACAGGCCGGCGACATAGTTCAGGCGTTTATCCGCCGCGGAGCCGGTCAGGCGAAGCTCCTGGCTGAATACCTCCAGGTCATTGAAATAACTCAGATCGGCGCTGGCAATCGGCGTCGAATCGGAGTCTTCGAGATGCAGGCGATCATACTGGTCGAATGAGGTAATCGAGGTCAGCAGTGTATCGCCAAAGTCGTGCTCGATGCGCAGGTAGCCGCCGTAGAAGCTGTCATCGCGCTCGGGGGGCTGGCTCTGGTTGATGGTGCGAAGGCCATTCGGCTCGATCTCGATATCGGGGTCCCCGGTCACATTGGCAAACTTGAAGCATCTCGCCGGGTTGTCACTGACCGCACCGCTCAGGGCCTCGGGACAAAAGCCGCCGCCGGCATTGAAGATGCCCGGGCCTTTATAGGCCGGTGTTTCCGATTTGTCGCTGCCATCGTAGGCCAGCAGGCGAATGAAGGTGTTTTCCAGGTTCCACTGCAACTGCGCGCGCAGCTCCGTAACATCGGGTTCGCCGTGCTCCTCGCCGTCAAACAGATTGTCCTGCGGACCGCCGCTGCCAAAGCTGCGATACAGCGACAGGCGCCCGTCCAGATTATCGGTCAGCGCGCCGCCGATCGCGCCTTCGATGCCATAGCGGGAAAATTCGTCCGCCGACAGCCGCACATAGCCCTCGGTATCCGCTGTCGGGGCTTTGGTGTAGTAGTTAACGGCGCCGCCAGTGGTATTGCGGCCAAACAGTGTGCCCTGCGGGCCCTTCAGCACCTCGATGCGCTCAATATCAAAGCTCGGCCGGGTAGTCATCCAGTTCTTGCTGACGTAGACCTCGTCCTTGTGAATGGCTACCGGTGCATTGAAGTTGCCGGCAAACTCATTCAAGCCGATGCCGCGAATGAAAAACGACTGCAAATGGCTGCCGCTGCCATAGGATTCCACGCCGGGTATCTGCCCCGCCAGGGCGCCGGCATCGGCGGCATACCTGGCCGCATCCTCCTCACCGATGGCGGCTACGGAAAAGCCGATATCCTGTATGGACTGGCTGCGCTTCTGTGCGGTGACTACGATCTCCTCCAGAGTAAACTGGGCCAGCGCGGGTTGAGCAGCGGTGGCTGCCGCCAGGGCTGCCACAATGCGGGAAAATATCGGTGCGGTGAATGTTTTATCGACTCTGTTTTTCATTGTTGTCTGCTCCCGCTGTCTGTGTTTATTCAGTTAATTCCAGCCAGTCTTATATTAGGCATCGGGGAAACCGGGCATAACCACCAAAAGTAGCGGTTCTTGATGGCGGCAACTCCCCACCCGAAAGAGGGGGTCAGCCTGGCGTTTCGATGGATACCTGCACAGCGCGGGCTGCGCCCCATACACAGCTTAGCCGGCCGGTGGCGATCTCGCTCGCCCAGCCCGGACAATATCGCCTTATGCCGTAGCCACACGATCGGGTAGTTGTGCTTTCGCAGCTGCTGCAGGAAAGTAGGGAATAAACAGCTTCGATAATATGCAGATTCATTTTTACAGGTGTCGTTTATGCTACAAGGCCTGATGAGTAGGGCGGAATTCGAGAGAGCGGTTAGTTTCCACAATCCGTTTATGTCACGCTGGGAGTCTATCACTGATATGTGCAGAGCCTTGGATAACACTCACCGCCTTATAAACAGGGCCGAGCAGTTTGCCGCACTGATGGATATCCGCAGGCGTATCAGTGACTGGAGGACCGAATACCAGCAGAAAAAAGGCCGCTCGTGGAAACTCTCCCGGCGTGCGCAGGGCATAGATGACCTTGAAGACCAGATTACCGAGCTGATCGACGTGCAATTCTTCCGAGAGAGAGTAGCGTTCAAGCGCAGACTGATGGAGAAGAAAGAGCGGGCCGTCGGCGTCTTCCGCACCATTACCGGCATCCAATCACCCGGGCAACACGCCGCTCGGCGGTTTCCGGGGAGTAGCCGGCACCTGTCCTCCGAAGACTACGTTCTCGAGTTTCTGGATCCTCAGCATCGCGGCAGGGCCACTGTCTTGAGGAACGCCTGGATGCAGAGCGACGATTACGAGCGGTCGTTTACTCAATTTGTCAATAATATGGACCCGGACTATCTCAGGCAGATAGACGCGTGGATCGATGCCGGCAGCAATCAACACAAATGGGTAAAATATCTCAATGATGCTGAACTGGCAGCAATGGAGCTGAAGCCTGTCGGCCCCAAAAACCAGTTCAAACGCGATATGGACCCCGGGCTGTTCGATACCAAGGGGCATGAGTCCGAGCCCGGCCGCACGGGCTGGTCGATTTTCGTTATGGACGAGCAAAACCGGATTTACACCAATTCGAAATCGACAATGCGTTTTCATCACTCGAGTTTCCTGGGAGGAAAACCCACCAAGTCGGCCGGCACCCTGAAGGTCACCAATGGCAAGATCGCAGGCATCACCATGGCCAGCGGTCACTACCAGCCGGGTGTAAAACAGGCACTGGCAATCTGCCGGGCACTGTTGGTGAAGTTGGCCGGCAACGAGGGGGTTACTGACAAAAAACAGTCTCATGACAACAGCATGCGCGCCCAGTTAGAACTTCAGGGGATTGTAATCTGTCCGGATTTTAAAAACGAAACCTTTTACAACGCATTGGATTTCCTGACTGAAGGAGGCAATACCTTCAGTCTACAGAAGTACAGGTCGCCGTAGGCAGGGAGGCCGGTAGTTTATTCAACCTGCATTGCCATTCAGGCCTTATCCCGCCGGCACAGATATGAATCGAGTTCACTTATTGCCGGGCGCCGGCTGTTGCGCGCTCAATGTTCGATACCAGCACGGCGCGATGCTTTTCAACCTCCTGCAGTGGCCGAACTCTCAATCTGCCTACCTCGGCAGCGCTGTAGGGAGCAAAACTTTCCGGAATCTGCGCTGCGCTGAAAGCAACCAGCATCCAGTTCAGCAACTCCGCCAGGGCCGCATCGCCCAGGGGCGTGGTGGCCGATCCCGGCACTCTTACCAGGAATTCACGCCCGCCCTCCACTTGTAAAAAGTTGCCGACATAACCTTTCATATTCGGTACTTTGCCGACAAAGCCGGAGCCGTCGGGCAGATGGCAGCCCTGGCAATGCAGTATATAGTTGAGGCGGGCGCGCTGGATATTGCCCACACCCGCATAGGCCGGCGCAGCCGCTGCGCCGCTGCCGGCGGCTGCGGCAAACGCGGGCGGCGTCAGCGCAACTACCAGCAGAACCACCAGGCCGAAAGCCCCGCGGCGGCGATATATCTCAACCATAAGCGCTGCGCTTCACGGTTGCTCCTCCGTCGCCACGCCTACGACAATGGCGGTGGAGCAGTTGTAAATGGCGCTCTCGGTACCCAGGCACCAGTTCAGATCGTTGGATTGCGCCGGGCGGTAAATGGGCCGATCGTTTTCGTTGCGCGTGCACAGGCAGTTGCCGCAACTGTTCTTACCACAGCAGTCGTTATAGGAAATAATGTAATTGATGCCGTCGACCGGATTGCGGCAGGTGCCTATCCAGGTAATCGGCGACATTTCCGTACCGGGCGGGCAGGTGTTGAAGCTGCCGCCGCAGCAACCGCACAGAAAGCCGTCGATGGCGCAGTAACGCCAGTAGTCACAGGCATTGGGGT
>JANQMH010000133.1 GCA_028280195.1 Exilibacterium sp. | reverse complement strand
CGCGCTCGACGGTCTCTATATACCCTATGGCGTGGTGGTGCAGAACGATAACTGGCTGACCGATACCAGCGATCCCAACGATCTGCGGTTCGGCGGCGAAAGCATCGATACGCCGCCGCAGCGCGAAGTGGTGTTTGCGGCCACCGATGTCACCATTGCCAGCGACGCTACGGTCGATATTTCCGGTGGCGGCGATGTACTGGCGCGGCAGTTTGTCGCCGGCCCGCAGGGGAGTGTCGACATTATCCGCGACCGCGGGCAGGCCTTTGCCATCGTGCCGGCTTTCGGCAGCCAGGTGGCGGCGCCGATTGCGCCGGGCACCCTGGGTTCCGGCGAGCGTATCAATCAGCTCGGCGGTGTCGGTAGCCAGTTTGGTTTGCAGGTCACCCTGTCGGGGGGCAACGGCATACCGGCCGGCACTTACACCGTGCTGCCGGCGGAGTACGCCATTGTGCCGGGCGCCTATCTGCTGGAGCCGGCCGGCGGCAGTCAACTGGCGTCCACTTTTACCACTCAGCTGGCCGACGGTTCAGCGCTGATGAGCGGCTACTTTTCGGTCGCCGATACCGCCATTGCCGATGGTCTATCGCAGTCGTTTCGCGTCAGCAGTTTCCAGCAGCTGAGCGAGCGTGCCGATTACACGCTGTTCAGCGGCAACAGCTTTTTTACCAGTGAGGCTTTTCGCCTGCGCCTGCTGCAAAGCGGTCTCGAGCCCGATCTCGGCGTGCGCAGCGCCGCCGACGGCGGCCGTTTTGCCTTCGACCTCGACGGTTCCCTGACCATTGAAGACGGTGCGCAGATACTCTCGGCCGGGGTCGAGGGCGCGCGTGGCGGTGTCGGTGATATCGTCTCCGAGCGGGTGGCGCTGATTGCCGAGCCGCTGACCGACGCGGACATCGCCGGGCGCGACCAGCTGCTGGCCGACGGCTATCTGGTGCTCACCACCGCCGATCTCGAAGCGATCGGCGCCAACAGTCTGCTGTTTGGCGGCAGCCGCCGGCAAACCGCCGAAGGCACCGTGTTCGATGTTGCCGGCGGCGCCGAAACGGTGATCGTCGACACCAGCGCCGCCGATCCGCTGCGGGCGCAGGAAATCATGCTGATCGCGCGCGACCGGGTGGTGGTCGGCGAAAACAGCGTGATTCAGGCGACCGGGGCGGCGGTGGCCGACGATTCCAAGCGCATTCTCGGCCTCACCGATGCCGGCGATCTGTCGATCAATGCGACCAGTGGCAATGTGGACCGGGTCAATCGCCAGGCGGAAAACATCAGTGCCTTCGTGCAGGTGTCGAGTGCCGCCAGCGGCGATATCGCCAGGCAGCTCAGTGACCGCGAGGGCGAGGTGGGCAGAGAGGACGGCGTCACCGTCACCACCGTGTTGGCCAGCGACGCCCGTGGCGATGTGACTGTTGCCGGCGGCGCGCGCCTCGAGGCCGAGGGCAGTGCTGCGGTGCGCTCATCGGTAGTCTTTGACGGCAGTCGCGATGTGCAGTTTCTGCAGCAGCCCGGCGCGGCAGACGATATCACCATCCTGGCTGACCGCCTTATCGCCGGCGCCAGTGTTGTCAACCTGGGCGATCCGGGCGCGCCGGTCTCCGGTTTGACATTGTCCCAGGCCGCCCTCGACTCGCTGTCCCGCACCGTCGACGACCTGGCGCTGACCAGCCGCACCAGTATCAATGTATTTGGCGATGTGGCCTTGACCGTGCAGAACGGCCTGCGCCTCGACAGCGATGAGATCGCCGCCGACAGCGCCGGCGGGTCGCTGGCGATTGTCGCCGGCGCGGCGCAATTCGTATCGTCCTCGCCGGCGGTGGATGATGTGGCAGCGGCGCCGGGCAGCGGTTTGCTCAGCGTTACCGTCAGCGGCGACAGTCGTGCCGATTTGCAGTTTGGTGCCGGCGAGAAAACCTTCTCCGGCTTCGGCGAGTATCGCTTCGACGTTGCCGGGCAGGTGATCTTCAGCGGTGAGGACGCCGCGCTAAGTTTTGACGCCGACACCGGCATGGCCGCGCAGCGCTTTGCGGTAACACGCGGCAGTTCCGTCGCCGTCAACGCCGACGGCGCCCTGTCGTTTGCCACCGTGGAGGCGGCCGCTATCGGCGGCGGCGCGCTGCCGGCGATTGCCGATATCGAAAATGTCGGCGCCACGCTGCAGGTGGCGGCCGACAGCCTCAGTATCGACAGCGCTTTTCAGGCGCGCTCCGGGCTGCTGTCGTTCAGCGCCGCCAGCGGCGATCTGGCGCTCGGCAGCCGCGCCAGGCTCGATGCCTCCGGGCAGACGCTGGCATTTTATGACCGCGCCGAAACTTTCGATGCCGGGGTAATCAGCCTGGTGGCGGCACAGGGCGATATTGTCGTCAATGACGGCGCCCTTATCAGTGTCGCCGGCGGCAGCGACGGCGGTGACGCCGGCACGTTGGCGATCGAGGCGGCCAGCGGTACGGCGCTGCTCGACGGCGAATTTCTCGGCACCGCCGCCGCCGGCTTTGACGGCGGCTCTTTCACCCTCGCCGCCGCCGGCGGGCAGGGCGGCTTCAGCGCTGTCAATACACTGCTGGACGACGGCGGCTTCAATAACCAGCGCCGCTTTCGCTTTACCAGCGGCGATGTGGTGATCGACAGAGATATTGCCGTCAATGCGCTGGAAGTGATTGCCGATGCCGGCGATATTACCATCGGCGACGGCGTCGTTGCGGTCAACATCAATACCACCGGCGAGCAGGGCGGCACGGTGCGCTTTGCCGCCGGCGGTGATTTGGTCCTGCTTGACGGCGTCAGTATCGATGCCTCGGCCAAGGGCGACGGCGATCGGGATGGCGGCCGTATCCTGCTGGAAATTGACGATGCCGATCTCACCGATCGCATCAGTATTGCCGGCGGTGTCACACTCAATGTCGCGGCTGCCGGCGACGGTCTCGGCGGCAGGGTCTACGCCCGCGCGCCGCAGTTGAGCGGCGGCGATCGGGTCGCCGTTGCCAGCTTCGAGGCCGATGTGCTCGGTGGTCCGGCCATTGTCGAAGCCTATAAGTCCTATGAGGATGTGGCGGTGGTCGACGATGCCTTTATCGCCACTGCCGAAGCCGATGCGGCGGCATTTATGTCCGCCGGCAACCTGACCGCTGTCTATGAGCGTCTCGGCAAGACCACCGATCTCGATTTTCAGATCTGGGCGGGCATCGAGGCGCGGTCGTCGGCTGATATGACCTTTGTCGGCGCAACGCTGTCGCTGGATGAGATTACCGGGACGCCGGTAGCCAATAACGGCGAGCCGATTACCGATGCCGCGGATCTGCCCGGCGCCTGGAACCTGGCCGAGCTGCGCTTCGCTGACCCGCGCGCCGGTGCGGCCGGGGCCGCGGCAGGCGCACTGCTGCTGCGCGCGGCCGGGGAGTTGTCGGTGCAAGGCAATATCAGCGACGGCTTTATCGATCCGCTGCGCACCGCCGACTGGTCGGCGAGCGGGCCGCCGGCGATGGCATTGAGCAACGACGCCGCCTGGCATATCAACCTGGTGGCCGGCGCCGATCTGAACTCGGCCGATACCCGGGCGCTGGACCTTGCCGCCGATGGCGGCATAAGGGTAGGTACCGCCACCCGCGGCGCTCTGGTGCGCAGCGGCAGCGGCGATATTCACCTGCACGCCGCCGGCGATATCGAACTGACGACCGCGGCTTCGGTGATTTATACCGCCGGCACCCAGTCTGCGGCCATTGCCGATTTCGAGGTACCCACCGTCAACAATGCCGGCGAGAGCCTGGTGGCTTACTACCCGGAAAACGGCGGGGATATCGTCATCGAGGCGGGCGGCGATATTATCGGCCCCGGTTCGATAAACAATATCGGCTATCGCCAGTGGCTGATTATGCGCGGCGCCGTTACCGGCGAGGAACAGCGCTTTAACAATAATCTAACCTTGCAGCCGGGCGAGTACAGCGCCGATGTGCCGTTTTATCTTTACGACAACGGCACGCCGGACGACAGCAGCGACGATCGCCTGCAGCAGACCAGCGCCTGGATTGCCTTCGACGAATTCCGCCAGGGCGTGGCCACTTTTGGTGGCGGTGATATCCGTATCGAGGCCGGCGGCGATATGGATGACTTCTCCGCCTCCATTGCCCGCACCACTCGGGTGGCGGGGGGCACACAGGCCAATCCCGAAAAGACGCCGGTCTACACCGGCGGCGGCGAGATGACGGTGTCGGTCGGCGGCGATATCAGCGGTTCGTCGTTCTGGGTCGGCGCCGGCACCATGGCCATCGACGCCGGCGGCGCCATCGGCGAATCGACGCGGGTGGAGGCGGCGGCGACCATGGTATTCCTGGGTGACACCCGCGCCAGCGTCACCGCCGGCGGCGATATTCAGCTCGGCGGCATCGCCTCGGCCACCAGTGTCAGTCAGGGACTCGACTTCGAGAGCACCCGCCGCACCTTTGCCAGAACCCGCTTGGCCAGTGGGGTCGAGGCCGGCCCGCGCTACAGTCAATGGGTGGATTATTCCAAACAGACCCGTATTGCGGTCACCAGCAGCGGCGGCGACCTGTTGCTGCAGAGCCGCCCCGAGATGTTTTCCCATATGCCCGGCCTGCTGACATTTCGCGCCCCCAACGGCTCGGTGATCTTCCAGAGCGAAGAGCAGCCGTCCGGCAGTGTGCAGCAGATACCGTTCAGTGTCGATGCCCATGAAAACACCGCCGTCAATGTATTTGCCCGCGACAATATCGATTTCCGTTCGCGCTTTGTCATCGGTGACGCCGACTACGATGTATTCCCGCGCGTGCACAATCCGCTGCTGAGCCTGAGCGACGGCCTGGCGCCGTTTTTGGTCACCACGCCAAACACTTATCTGCAGGAAGACCCCAGTATCAATCCCCTGGACGTGCTTGCCAATCAGTCGCAAATCACCGGCGGTGTATTTGCGGGCAGCGAGGCGTTCAACCGTTTCTATACACTGCAGGGCGATATCACCATCGATCGCTCGCTGAGCGCCGGTGCGTTTTTCGGTAACGATCCCACCCGGGTGAACGGCGTGGTGATGCGCAATGAGTCCCGCTTTATCGCCGGTGACGATCTGCTTATCGAGGGCCTGCTGACGGTGCAGAACAACGACGCCGACGACCTGTCATTGTTCCGCGCCGCCGACGATATTGTCTTCTCCGGTCTGTCGGGCACTTCGCTGATCGATCAGGGCCTCGGCCTGCTGCTGTTGTGGGGACCGGGGCGCGCGGTGGTGGAGGCCGGTGACAATGTCATTTTCGGGCGCGCCGCACCCTCCAATTTTCGCAGCTATGATCTGCCCGATCTCGGCATCTTCGCGCCGGGGCTGGCGCTGGCCGGCAGCGACGGGCGCTCGTTTAACCCGTACCTGGAACGCGCCGGCACGGATATGGCGATTACGGTAATGTCCGGCATCGATCGCGAGCCGCAGTATCAGTCCTTCCTCGACCGCTATGTGCTCGATCCCGCCGCGGCACCCGACTATGTGCGCCAGGTGTCCGAAACGCTGCTCGATATCGACGAGCTGCGGGTGTTGCGCGACGCGCAGTTGGCCGACAGCAATGCCGACGGGCAGACTACCGCGGTGACGATTTATGCCATCGATCTGGTGAATTTCATCCGCGCCATCAGCGGTGAGGAAACACTGGCGACGCGCGCCGACAACGGCCGGCCGCTGTCGCGCGCCGAGCAGCTGGCGCTGGTCAGCGAGCAGGAGTATGCCGCGGCGGTGGCGCGGCTGCAGGAACTCGATCCGGAGTTGCAGAAGAGTTTTGCCTATGAAGTCCTGTTTTCGGAGTTGCGCATTCGCGGCCGCGAAGCGGTCGGCGCCTCGCCGGATACCGATATCGACGCTTCCCGCCAGGGCGACCCCAGCGCCGGCTACGACGCCATCGCCGCGCTGTTTCCGGGCGCGCAGCGCCGCCGCGGCGATACCCTGGCCGCCGGCGAAACGGCATGGCTGGGTGATATCGTGATGCAGGATGCCACCATCCGCACCGCCGGCGGCGGCGATATCAATCTGCTGGTGCCCGGCGGCCGCCTGCAGCAGACGCCGCTGAACTTTACCCAGCGCGCCGCACCCGGCAACGATTTCGCCATCGAACCGACCGATCCGGCCAACTCCGGTATCGTCACGCTGACGGGCGGCAATATCAACGCGCTGACCAACGGTAACTACGACGTTAACTCCAGTCGCACCCTGACGGTGTTCGGCGGCGATGTGCTGATCTGGTCGAGCTACGGCGATATCGACGCCGGCCGCGGCCGCCGCGATGTTTTCTCCGCGCCGCCGGTCGAGGCGACCACCAGCTTCGACGGCGTTACCGAGATCGGCATTGCCGCGGTGCCCTTCGGTTCCGGTATCGGTGCGCTGGAACTGGCCGACGGCTCGCCCGGCGGTGAGATCGATCTGTTTGCTTTCAACGGCGTTGTCAACGCCGGCGATGCCGGTATCCGCGCCCGTAGCATTGTGATCGGCGCACTGCAGATACTGGGGCTGGACAATGTTCGCGGCGATCTGCTGACCAATGTGGAAATCGATATCGACGGCGGCGAACTGGGGCCGCTGAATCTGCAGAACTTTGCCCAGGAAGCGATCGAGCGGGCGCTCGACGACGCCCTCGAGGTGAGCGAGGAACTGGAGCAGAGCCGCATGCGGCGCACCACCATTCTCACCGGCGAACTTATCGGTATCGAAGATGCGGGCGGCGACAGCGGCGACAATCCATAGCACCGCGCGCTGCCGGCAGCGGCGCCTGTGCCGTTCGGTTTCAGTCGCTTGCCGCGGGCGTTTCGCTGCCGATAACCCGGCGCGCTTCGCGCCGGGCCTTTTTCAAATCGGCCAGCGCCGCCTGCGCATCGCCCGCCACGGTGGTGACGTAGCCGCCACCGGCACCATCGGCGAGGAATATCAGCTCGAAAGTCCTCTCGTGCCGGCACAGCCGCAGCTTCCACGCCTCGCGCCAGGCGCCACTGAGGTAAACATCCATATCCGCAGCCGGCACCAGGGGCTCGTGCACTTTTCCCAGGCTGGCGCTCACTGCCAGCGGCGCGCTGCTGCCGGCTTCGGCCGCCCGGCGGCAAGCCGGCGAGGCCTGTGCCAGCGCCAGACCGCTGACCAGCCGCCAGGCACTGCCGTGCAGCAGTGGCCAGGTGCGGCTGCTGCCCGGAATCGCATAGAGAAATACCGGCGCCTCGCCGGCCGCCGCCGGCATGTAAACCCAGTAACGGTGGCGGGACTGGTTGCCGCAGGCTTCCACCGTGGCGGTTTGTTCCAGCACCGCGCTGAGGATATGCGGCTTCTGCGCGCGGATCTGCGGGTCTTCAATTTCGCGCAGTTCGCTCCATTGCAGCACGCGCCTGTCGGTGCACTGCGGAGACAGGCTGCGGTGGTAATTGAACAGCCTGCGCTCGGCCTCGCGCATAAAGATATCGGCCGACATACGCTGAGTGACAGCTGTGGGTACAGCGCCGGCGGCTGGCGTTTCTGCGCGGTTGTTTGCCCCCGCCATGGCCAACAGGCCGGCGCCGGCCCACAACAGGAAGGTGGAAGTTTTTACCGCCATTGCGCTACCTCGTGCCATTGCTGGGCGCAGCATAAACGACTTCGACTTCCGTTAACAGACACAGGCAGACGGCAATGGCAAAATTGATCTGGATCGCCTCGTACCCGCGGTCGGGCAATACCTGGACGCGACTGTTTATCAACGCCTTGATCAAACTGCATACCGGCAGCGCCGTGGTGCCGCTGGCCCGCGCCGACGAATGGCAGCGCGCCGACCCGAGCCGTTATTTCGAAACCTGGGAGATTAACCCGCGCTGGTATCGCCCGGTATTGCCGGCGGCACTGGGCGATGCTTCCGCCGAACAGATGGCGGCGGCGCGCGCTCAGGCGCAGGGGGCGATTGCCGCCTCGGCCCGCGGTCCGGTGCTGACCAAAACCCATCACGCCAATATCAGCTATGCCGGCCATGCCAGTATCGATTTTTCCCTCACCGACCGGGTGATTTATCTGCTGCGCAATCCACTCGATGTGGCGCCGTCGCTGGCGGATCACTTCGGCATGCCGCTCGATCAGGCGATCGGTATGATGGGCAAACACAGTTTTGTGATGCCCGCCCACGAAAACGCCGCCAGCGAGGCCTACTGCTCGTGGTCGTTAAACGTCAGCAGCTGGACCCGCCAGGTGCGGCCCTACCTGCATGTTGTGCGCTACGAGGATGCCATCGACAAACCGCTGCAGACCTTTATGCGGATCGGGCGCTTTCTGGGTTTTCGCACTGCGCCGGCAGATGTCGAAAAAGCCGCCCAGGCTGTGGCTTTTGACAAGGCCCGGCAGTTGGAAGCGAGGCATCGGCAGAGCGGCGGTAAACAGCGGCCGGGCACCTTCTTTCGCCAGGGGCGCAGCGGCGGCTGGAAGAACGCCCTCGACAGAGAACAGATTGAGCGGCTTGTTCGGGTGCACGGCAGCGTTATGCAGCACTTTGGCTATCTCGACGCCGGCGGCGATGTGCATACCGCTTTACCTTTTGAGGACACGGCGGCGGGGCAGTTGTTGCTGAAGGCGGAGCCCTGGAAGTGACGACGGGACCTTGCGCCGTCGACAGGCAAGGCCCCGGTTGCTTGCAGATATTGATCAGCGGAAATTGGCAACCGTACCGGCGCGCACCGCGTGTACGCGTTCGTTGTCCCTGAAACTGGCGTTGCCGAGGGAGAAGCCGTTGAAGTTCTGATCGTCAGTGGAAAAAAAGCCGATGCGTGGCTGCGGGTTGCTGCTGACCGCCATCACCGTGCGGAAGTTACCGGCGGTGCTGACAAAACCGTGGCCGTAGGCAAAGGGCGTGGTGGTGGGATCATTGTCATGCCTGGCGCCGAACAGGTGGCCGATTTCGTGCACGAAGGTAAAATTGGTGCAGACGTGGCGAGTGACGAAGAAGCCGTTGCTCTGCCCGCCGCCGATGGCATTGACCCTGCCGCACAGACCGTCGCCGGTATTATCGGTAATATGCGCGACGATATCGGCGCCGGTGGAGTTGCGCAATGAGCCGGCAAACTGATCCAGGTAACCGTCGTTGGGGTCTTTAATCGCGAAGGTATTGGCGGTCACACTGGAAAGCTCGCTTCTGCCGGAGTTGTATTTGCCGGCGTCCTGCAAGACGATGGAAAGACCGTTGTTGGCGTAGACGTCGTTCGACTGGGCGATGAAGAAATTCATCCGATCGACGATGGCGGAGACGCCGAAGCGGTTGATTGCTGTGGTCGAGGTAACCTGCAGCACGCGAATGGTCGAGGTCGCCGCCATTGGCGCGATATCGACGCCCAGCTTATCGAAGGGGGTGACGGCAACCGGCAGTTCCAGTTCCGGGGTATCGTCTTCAGTGCCGAGCTGGCTGAAATCGCGCTCTACCAGTATGTGCCTGCCGGCTTCGGTGGTCATGATTTCGAAAATCTGGTCGTCGATATGTAGCTGGCCGAATACGCGGGCGCCGCTGCGCACGAATACGGCACGGTTGTCGTGCTTGGTGTTTTGCTTGGCCGCGCTGCCGAGATTCACCGCACCGGTCCAGGCCTGGTAGTCCCGATTCAGCCAGTAGTTTTTCGACAGTGCCATCGGGTAGACGCGCCCCGGGCCAAGGTTGATGTAAAAGGCCTTGGTTGCGCCGCTCAACAATTTTGTATTTACCTGAATGGCATCGATGGACAGCACACTTTCGTCCTGCGCCATGGCTGCGACCAGTTTGTCGGCGCTCAGTGCCTGGGTGTTTTTGCTGCTTTGCAGATCGAACAGCTGACTGTTACCGGCTTTAAACGGCGTGCTACTTTGCTGCAGTGACTGTGGCTGCAGGGGCTGTGCATCCAGAGACTGTGGTTGCGCTGCGATGGCAGCGGAGATTAATAAACTCGCAAACAAGGAAGCTGTAATAAAAAATGGCTTTTTCATTTGGAACTCCTTTCAGGAAATTTCCAGAACGGAAGGTGAGGTGGTTTGGATTATGGTTATGGTGTTGTACTGCTGACTAGCTGCAACATTACGATGTCTTATTGGCCAAAGCAAACCCGGTTCCGCTATTTTGTGAGTATATAATTACTATATTTCTCTTTAGGAATTTTGAAGACATTACGACTGGCGGTGCGCTGACAGGAGTCGAATTTGCATGGCGGGGAACATTTCGCTCGGGGGTGAATGATACTTATATTAGGCAAAGTCGTGCTGATTGGTTGGTTCTGGAAAAGATTTGGTTGGGGGAGTGCCATGTGCACGGGCCGTGATGGTACCGGGTGTTTTTAAGCCTGCCGTTAGCGGCACCTCTGCCGTCTGTTAATGTGTTAATGGGGTCGGTGACAAATGGTAATGGGGTCGGTGACAAACAAAAATCATTGGTATTATCAGTTGTCACCGACCCCTTTTTTGCAGCCTTTCAGCAGCCGACTTCAACTTCCGGGTGCCGAGACTGTGTCGAGCTTTTCACCGACTGCCTTCGCCCGCCTCATCTTTACGCTTTTCGGCTGCCGTTTTTGCCGGGTCGAGTATGCGTTTTACATTGGGGCTGATGGTCTCGAGGGTGCGTTTTTTTTCTGGACCGTCGGCAATCAGATGTTCATAGAGGTCGGCATCGCCACTGCGCCGCGACCAGTGGGGAGAAAATGTGGTAGCCGCATTTTTCTCCGGCGTCCAGAACACTGCACCCTGGTTGTAGCGCGAGGTAAAAGGAATGGAAGGGCGCTTTGCCGCCGTCGACAGCGCCCGGTAGAGTCGCGCGCGCATATCGACTTTGCGCGCCTGATGCGCCGGCTCCTGAATCAGATTGTGCAGCTCCGCCGGATCGTTCTGCAAGTCGAACAGCTCTTCGGTATCCCACACACCGTGGTATTGAATGTACTTGTAGCGGCTGGTGCGCAGCGCGAATGTCGAAGGCGTCTGCGGGTAATTGAATTCCCAGTAATACTCGTAGACGACTTCGCCGGCTTCAGCCGCGCCGTCGCCGCCGGCGGCCGGCAGCACACTGCGCCCGTCGTAGTGAGCCGGCGCCGGCAGGCCGGCGAGTTCGAGAATGGTGGGCGCCAGATCGATATTGCGGGCGATGGCGTCTATGGCGCGACCGGGGCCGAAACGCCGCGGCGAATGGATCATCAGCGGGACGCGCATTGACGCCTCGTAGGCGGCGCGCTTGTCGATCAGTCCGTGCTCGCCGAACATAAAGCCGTTGTCGCTGGTGAAAATAACTACGGTGTCGCGCTGCAGCGCAGCGGCATCGATCCACTGCAGCAGAGCGCCGACACTGTCATCCACCGCCGACAGAGCCGCGTAGTAGTCGCGCTGGAAGTCGTGCAGTGAGCGCGAACTGTAGTAGGTAAAGTCGACACCCGACCAGCTGTTGCGCTGCTTGGACAGCCACATCGGCACCGGGCCCCGCCTCGCTGCAGGGTCTGCGCTGGCGGGCATCTGCAGCGCCAGATTGCGGTACTGATCCCGGTGTCGCGCCGAGGGTGAAAAAGGCAGATGCGCAGCCTTGTGGGAGAGATAGAGAAAGAAGGGTGCCGCCTCGCGCTGTTTGAGCCAGTCGAGGGCGTAGTCGGTCAATTCGTCGGTGATATAGCCGCGCTGCGGCACGTCGCGCCCGTCGACGTTAAACAGGCTCGGCCGGCCGAAGGCATCGGTGGGCCCATAGGTGCCCTGGCCTTCAAAACTGACCCAGCGATCGAAGCCGGGTTTGGGCGAGGCATCGTCGTGGCCCATGTGCCACTTGCCGATAAAGGCCGTGTCGTAGCCGGCATTCTGCAGGTGCAGCGGGAAGGGCTCGAGATCGTCCGGTACCGGGCTGTTGTTGTCCACCACGCCGTGGTTGCGCATGCTCAGGCCACTGATAATCGAGGCGCGGCTGGGCGAGCACAGTGAGGTGGTGACAAACATGTTCTTGAAATGCAGGCCCTCGCGCGCCAGTTTATCCATCGACGGGGTATGCAGGCCCGGGGTCATGGCACCGAAAGCGTCGAAGCGCTGGTCGTCGCTGAGCACGAGAATGATATTCGGGCGCCCGTCCGGCGCGACTGCCGGCGCCGCCGCAGCGCTGAAGCTGAATAAGAGGCTGAATAAACAGGCCAGCGCCAGCAGGGTGGGCAGCGTGCTCGCCGTTGTCAGCGGTGTTGTTTGCGCTGTTCTTATTCGACTGGAAGCTGGTTGAGTGGAAGTCACTGGTGTGAAAGTTGTCTTTGCGAAAGCTATCTGCATGAAACCCCTCCGCCGATCCCGTGTCGGCTACTCGCAGGTCGGTATTGCCGAAAATTAGGTATGGCATGGCTGTCGGCAAGAAATTATCCGATCGGATAGTATCTTGCCGCGACAAAAACTGTCAAGCCGGCAGGGCCGGTATTTGGCGGCGCTGCTGACGCTGGCGGCACAATAGGTTACTATTTTGCGTGCCCCGACCGCTGTGGGCCGGGATTTTAAAATGCAAACCAAGGACAACGAATAACCAATGATAGCCGTCATTCTTTCCGGTGGCAGTGGCACACGGCTGTGGCCCCTGTCGCGCAAGGCCTACCCCAAGCAATTTATCAACCTGGTCGATGATAATTCCCTGCTGCAGAATACTGTAATCAGGGCGCTGGAGGTGACTGACAACACGCCGCCGCTGCTGGTGTGCAACCACGAACACCGTTTTTTCGTCGCCGAACAGCTGCGCCAGCTCGGTGTCGGAGCCTCCGGCATCCTGCTTGAGCCCGAGGCGAAAAATACTGCGCCGGCGATTGCCGCGGCGGCGGTGCACGCGCTGCAGGCCGGGGGAGAGCAGGACCCGCTGTTACTGGTGATGCCGGCGGACCATGTGATTGAAAACCTGGACGCTTTCAAGGCGGCGGTGGATATTGCGCGCAGGGCCGCCGACGACGGCAAACTCGTTACCTTCGGCGTGGTGCCCAGCGCGCCGGAGACCGGTTACGGTTATATTCTGCGCGGCGAAGAGAGCCGGGCACGCAGCTACAAAGTGCAGAAATTTGTGGAAAAGCCCGATCTGGAAACCGCGCGCGAGTATCTGCAGCAAGGCGATTACTACTGGAACAGCGGCATGTTCATGTTCCGCGCCTCGACCCTGCTGGAGAAGCTGGCGCAGTTCGAGCCGGAGATGGTGGCGGCGGTCAGGCGCGCCTACGACCAGGCGCAAAACGACCTGGACTTCATCCGCCTGCAGCAGCAGGCCTTTGCCGAGTGCCGCGCCGAGTCCATCGACTACGCGCTGATGGAAAAGTCCGACGATGTGGAAGTGGTGGCGCTGGATGCGAAATGGAATGATATCGGCTCCTGGTCGGCCATCTGGGATGTGGCGGAAAAAGATGAACACGGCAATCGCCATATCGGTGATGTCATCAGCCACGGCAGCTCCAACTGCTATCTCTACAGCAGCGGCAAGTTGTTGACCGCTGTGGGTGTCGACAATATCGTCGCCATCGAAACCGACGATGCGGTGATGGTGGCGAACAAGGACCGGGTGCAGGACGTCAAGGCCATTGTCAACCAGCTGAAGTTCAGCGGCAGGGGTGAGATCGACTACCATCGCAAAGTTTATCGGCCCTGGGGATATTACGACTCGGTGGATATGGGGGAGCGCTTCCAGGTCAAGCGCATTGTGGTCAACCCGGGTGAGCAGCTGTCTCTGCAGATGCACCATCACCGCGCTGAGCACTGGATTGTGGTGACCGGTACCGCCAAGGTCGTGCGCGGCGAAGACGAGTTTCTGGTCAGTGAGAACGAGTCGACTTATATTCCCCTGGGCGTGAAGCACCGCCTGGAAAACCCCGGCGCTATCCCCCTGGAGATTATAGAGATCCAGTCGGGCAGTTATCTCGGCGAAGACGATATTGTGCGATTTTCGGACAATTACGGCCGCGGCTAGCACATTCCGTTATTAGGGCCTGGCAGCAGGCCCTGCCACCGCCTGCAATGCGGATTGGCAGTATCGCTGTGAAGGGGCGCCAGTGAGCAGGGCATCACATTATTGCCGTTTGCTGCAAATCAATGCTTCCCAACACCGGAGAATCGGATAATATTCATCATAGGCCTTGCAATAGTGTCGAAATTATTGACAATGATGTCGTGACCTGTGCACTGCAGGTTGCCTGCTGCCGTTAAGCCCAGTCAAACGATGGACCACCGCCGATGAGTACTGTCTTTCATCACACAAAAGTTGCCCTGGCAATGGTGTCGATGGCCTTGCTGCTGTCGGCCTGCGGCGGCGGTGGCGGCGGCTCTGACGCCGGCGCCGGCAGCGACGATCCGCCGTCGGCCTCGAACCCGCCGCCGGCCCCACCGCCGGTCAACGCGGTGGCCTCCCTCAACTGGGACAGGCCGACCGAGCGTGAAAATGGCGATGCCCTGCCGCTGGCTGAGGTCGGTGGTTACGAGATCTCCTACCGCCGGGTCGGCGATGAGCTGTTTACCGCCATCGTCATTGAGGACGGTTCGGTCAATGAATTTGTGCTCGAGGATATGGAAGCCGGCAGCTACGAAATCTATATCTCGTCCTTCGACATTGACGGCAACTACAGTTCCGCTTCTGAAATCATTATTGCGGCCATCTGAATTGTGGCCGTCTGACTTCAGCTCTTTTGCAGTTGTTTGATTAACTGTGTCAACGCCTTGCTGAGCTCATCCACGGCGGTGCGGCTCTGCACGATCTGTAACCAGTCGTCCTCGCTGTTCGGATGCAGTATCCAGCAGCTGGCTGTGGCGCTGTCACAGCGATGTTCCAGGTAGGGGTTGACCCCGAACACGGCAAAGCGCTCCTCTTTGGCCAGTGGGTTTTGCGGCGAACTCTTGGCGCCGGCGGTGCGCTGGCTGAGGGAGATAATCTCGCCGCGCTGGCTGACCCGTATGCTGTGCTTGGTCGGGTTTTTGATGCGGTTGGCGGCGGTAATTCTGGGATCGCCGTAAGCGTAAAAATCCAGCAGTTTGTTGACGTGGGTGACCAGTGCTTCGACCGGCGTACTCGCCCTGTAGAGCATCTGCAGCCGCTCTGTATAGCTGTCGCCGGGCCTTGTGCTCCAGCTGATTTCCGCTTTTGGCGCCGCCGCTGCGGTCTGTGCCGGGGCCCTCGCCTCGATACGGGTTATCTGCCTGAGCGCGTCTTTGTAGTAGTTACCTTCGCTGCCGGCGCGGTCGACGTAGATTTCGAACTGGCGCCGGGCCTCGCGCCTGCGCCCGTCGCTGGCCAGCACCCGCCCCTTGTAGTAGTGGAATTCCGTTGCCAGCGGAATGCTCAGGTTTTCCGCCTGGCGCAAAAAACCTTTGGCTTTGGCAAAGTTCTTCTGTTCAATGGCCTGCTCGGCGGCCAGCAGCAGCCTGGCGCCCTCGTGCTCCGGCTTCAGTGCCTGGCTCGCGCCGGGCAGTAGCAGCAGGCTCCAGAGCAGCGCCAGCACGGCGCCGGCGAAGCGTGGGCGACTGCGACGCAATGCCGGGTCGGGCAGGCGGATGGTGTGCAGGTGCTTGGGTCCCATGAATCCGTACCGTTCAGCTAGTCGAGTCGGGCGGATTATAGCACGGCCCGGATAGCGGCATTCGTCGAGTACTTCACGCCCAGCCGCGCTGCCGGGCAGCGGGCAGGGCTGGCGGGCAGGGCAGGGCAGGGGTTACTGGTATTCCTGGTGTCTGGTGTTGCGGCGCCGCGAGGCCATTTCCTTTAATTTGCGCTCGGCAGCGTTAAACGCATCGCGTACTGCAACGTGAATGGAAGTGTCGTCCTGGGTAACGGTGACCGGAGCCCCTTTCAGGTCCAGTTCTATCGAGGCGCGGTAGAGTTTGCCTTTGTGTTTGTGTTTATGAGGAGAGTCGAGCACAACGCGACTGCGTTGAATATGGTGTGAGAAGCGCGATAACTTTTCGAGTTTTTTAACGATGATATCGTTGAGTGCGGGTGATGTATCGAGGTCTCGATAGACCACATCGACTGCTGAGTGCATAGACGAGTCTCCTTTATAACATCCTCTGACCCATTGTCCTGACTGCTCTACCGATCTGATTTGATCTGACGTCAGCTTAATGCCGGATTCGGGATAAATCCCACCGTCCAGGCCTTGACAAGGCGCAGATGGATAAAGATGGTTAAATTCGGAGCGCTCCGTTAAATATATTGACGCAGCCACAAATATTTTCAAGAGCTAATGCTTGATTTGCATCAGATTTTTGCTCGATCGAAAGCAATTGCCAAAGTCGGGGCGCAAGTGCTCGGCAGCCGGCCGCCGCAGTGCTATACTCGATGGGATTTACAGCCCGCCAAGCTCATTTTTTTACCTTTCAACAATACCTGTAATGCCTGTTGCAACTTAATGTCTGTTGCAAAAAATAAAATGCCTGCCCGCTGTTCGAATAGCCTTTGGACGGGCGGGGAAATGCCTGCCTGCGCCGGTGGATTGCAACCGGGTTCAGGCTCTTGGCGAGTCTATTGTCGGACTGTCGTGCCGTGAAGCGCCCGGCCGTGGTGCCTGCGCCGTGATCAGCGCGCCGCCGCCGCGGCGATCGGGCGCTAATCCGGACGCCGCGGGCGGCTTATATCGGTGCAGCCGGGAGAATTATATATTCGGAATATAGGATAAACTGATGTTGCGTCATGGCGCACAATTTCGACAATTTCAAGCTGTTGGTGCGGTTGAATTTTACGTGCCAAATGCGATAATCAGCGGCCCCGAAATACTGTGGCCGATAAAAATGAGATGTATTTTATCAGTACAATCAATAGCTAAGCTGCTGGTGCTGGCGTTGTTGCCGATTGTCGCAGGCACCGCCGGTGCAGCAAGTGTCGCCAAGGAAGAAGATATTCTGGCGCGACTGCAACAGACATTGGAAAACAACCAGGCGGCGCTGGAGGATATCGAAAACGATCTGCTGGGTTCCCGCAATAAACTGGCCGATGCGCAGGCCGATCTGGTCGCTGAACAACAGCAGCTGACCGACGCCGACAAAGCCTTGACCGCCGCTCAGCAGGCCTACGACGCCGATCCCAGCCAGGAAAATCGCCGCGCGCTGAAAAAAGCCGAACACTCAAAGAATATGGCGGAACGCGGCGTGCGCAACCGCAACAACCGCTTCGACCGTATCAGCCGCAATGTCGGAGAACTCGAAGCGCAACTGGCAGCTGGCAAAAGTACTGTTGCTTCGACGAAGCGGCGCGTGGCGCGCCAGCAAGAGCGCCTGGACGAGGTAATTGCTGCGGCCGCGCAGCAGAGTGCCGGGCCGCCGGCGGCGGCGCCGGGTAAACCCGGAGTTGCCCCCGCCCCGCCGCCACCGGGGG
>JANQMH010000087.1 GCA_028280195.1 Exilibacterium sp. | reverse complement strand
TTGTTATGCTATCCATCTGTATAGTAATCGATATAAAAAATGATGGTGTTCAGATAACAAACAGTGACCAATCGTCTCTACACATCTAAATAAATAATGACAGAGACCGGTAAGTGTCTCGATGGGAGAATGATATGCATAAAAATAAGTCAATGCTGTTTCCGGTATCCGCCATTGCCCTGGGCCTGGCCGGTGCCGTGCAGGCACAGGAAGCCGAGGGCGAGCTAAGACTGGAAGTCATTACGGTAACGGCCCAGAAAATTGAGCAGGATCTGCAGCAGGTGCCGGTCTCGGTGACGGCAATCTCAGGCAATGCACTGGAAGTCCGCCAGATCGACAGCTTCGATCAGCTGCAGTTTATCGCCCCCGGATTGAGCTTCAACGCCGGTGTCAATGCGCGTCAATCGGCCTCGACCATACGCGGCATCGGCACCGGGCTGTTCAATATCGGCGTTGAAGCGAGTACCGCCGTCGCCATCGACGGCGTCATCATGGGGCGCGAGGGCGCCGGCCTGTTCGACTTTGTCGATGTGGAACGGGTGGAAGTTCTGCGCGGTCCCCAGGGCACCCTGTTTGGCAAGAATGCCTCGGCCGGAGTGATCTCGGTCATCACCCGTGCGCCCACCAGCACCTTCGAGGGCACCTTCAACATATCCTACGGGTCGTTCGACGAGGTGAACCTCAGCGGCTCGGTTTCGGGGCCGCTCAGCGATCGGGTACAGGGACGGGTTTCAGCCTACAGCAACACCCGCGACGGCTACGTCGACAACGTCAACCCCGACGCCGCGCAGGATGAAGTGAACGAGCGGGACGAACAGGGCCTGCGCGCCAAGCTCAGTGTCGAGCTTTCCGATAATTCGCAGCTGTTGCTCAGCGCAGACTACGCGCAGCGCGATCAGGCACAGGGCGCGCTCACGCACCGGGAATTCTCCACCCCCGGGGAAGTCGGCAGCGGTTTTCTGCCGGTGGTTTTCATCCCCGTCAACGGCGGCATCGGCCCGCAACTGGTTGCCGAAGCGGCGGCGGCGCTCGGCATTACCCCCGGGCCCGAAAATCTCAAAATCGGTTCCGAGGCGCTTTTCTCATCCGATATGGATGCCTGGGGCCTGTCCGCCCAGTATGAGCATACACTGGGCACTTTCGAATTGGTGTCCCTGACCTCCTACCGCGAATGGACCAGCGTCGACAACAATGACGCCGACCTGGTACCCCTGCCGTTTCTGTCCATCAATATCGGTGACCTCGCACAACACCAGTTCAGCCAGGAGATCCGTATCGATTCGCCCCGCGACCAGGCACTCACCTATACGGTCGGCCTGTATTACTTCGAGCAGCAACTGGACCAGGACAATATTCAGGGGGGCTCCTTCCCACTGGGGCCGATGGGGGCCTCGCTGCCGTTCGGCACAGATCTGCGGTCCGAATTCAGTGAGCGCAACTACGCCGTTTTCGGCCAGGGCGAGTTTGCGCTAACGGACCGGTTCTCGCTGCTTGCGGGGCTGCGCCTGCTAAACTCCGAGATAGAGGGCGAACAGGAGAAATTCGTCGCCGACGGCTTTGTCGCACCGTTTCTCGGCCAGTCGATCTCCAGCGGTCTCGAATCCGCCGACGACGATGACAGCGATATCGTCTGGCGTTTCGGCGCGCAGTACTACCTCAGCGACGCCACTAACTTTTTCGCAACCGTCTCGCGCGGTTACAAGGCCGCCGGCATAGTCACGGGGCTCAGCATCAACCCGGTGGCCGGCAATACCCTCCCCGTGGTCGCCCCGGAACGCCCCACCCAGTATGAGGTGGGCATTCGCCACACCGGTTTCGACGGCCGCCTCATCACCAACCTGACGCTGTACTATACGGAAGTCGAGGACTTCCAGCAGCAGGCGCTGATCCCGAATGAAGGGGGTATTGCCAGCTTCGGGGTCACAAATGCCGGCGTGGTGGAAACCAAGGGCTTTGAAGCTGAACTGACGGCCCTGCCGACGGAGGGCCTGACCCTGTCGCTGGCGCTGGCCTATACCGAGGCGGTGTTCGACGAATTTCTCCGCGCGCCCTGCGACGATGCCTTCCAGACCGCCGCCGAGGGCTGTGTGACTGTCGATGGCGCCCGCTCCCAGGATCTCTCCGGGAACCGCCTGCCCAACTCGCCCGACTGGGTCGCCAACGGCCTGGCGCGTTACGATTTCGACCTCAGCGACAACTGGAACGGCTTTGCGCAACTCGGCCTGCAATACCGCAGTGATACGGATTTCGCCAACAACAACGATCCCCGCCAGCGACAGGAGTCGTATACCTTGTTGGACGCGCAACTCGGCCTGCACCTTCCCCACGAGCGCGGCACGCTGTCGGTTTTCGGGCGCAACCTTACGGACGAGTCGTTCGTGGAGTCCATCGTCGGGTCTGCGTTCGATGCCGGCGGTCTCGCCCAGTTTCTGACCCTGGAATCGCAGCGCACCTGGGGCGTAAAACTGAGTTTGAATTTTTAGGCGTTACCGCTCGCCAAAGTGAGTACCAAAGTAAGTACAACCACCTGAGTCGACCGGCGCTGCGCCCGGGTCGGTCGGCTTTCTCACAAGACCCGGCAAAAACCATATTTAGGAATACGATTAAATGCGCCACTACCTGCTTGCTACTGCATTATTGTTAACGGCCTGTAACCCGGTACTGCCAAGCCAGGGTAAAGCGGCCGCGCCGCTGTCCTCTGACAGCGACCGGCCACCCAATTTCATCGTCATCATGGCGGACGATCTCGGCTGGGGCGATATCGGTGTCAACGGCGCGAGCATGATCGAAACGCCGAACATCGACCGGATCGGGCGTGAAGGGGTACAACTGACCAGTTTTTACGCCGGCGCCAATGTCTGCACGCCGTCGCGCGCGGCCCTGTTGACCGGTCGATATCCGATTCGCTCCGGTATGCAGCACGTGATCATGCCGCACTCCCGGGACGGGCTGCCCAAAAGCGAAATCACCCTGCCTGAAATACTGAAGGATGCCGGTTATACAACCGGCATGGTCGGCAAATGGCACCTCGGCCACTACGATGAGCACTGGCCGACGGTGCACGGCTTCGATGAGTTTTTTGGCGTGGCCTACTCCAACGATATGCAGCCTTTCGATCTCTATCATCACAAAACGGTGGTACAGACACCGGCCGATCAGCGCGAACTGACAAAACGCTATGCCGCGGCGGCCTCACAGTTTATCGCTGACAATGCGGATACACCGTTTTTTCTTTATTACGCAGAGACATTTCCCCATATCCCGCTGTTTGTGCCAAAAGAGGCCGAGGGCCTGTCCGCAGCGGGGCACTACGGCGATGTGGTCGAACACCTGGACCGGGGTATCGGCACCATTTTGCAGGCCCTCGACAGGGCCGGTGTCGCCGACAATACACTGATCATCGTAACCTCGGACAACGGCCCCTGGTTCGAAGGCGATCCCGGACGCTATAGAGACCGCAAAGGCGGTGCTCACGAGGGCAGCTTCCGCGTACCTTTCCTGGCGCGCTGGCCGGACCGCATAGCGGCGGGGACCAGGTCCGACGCCATGGCGATGAACATCGATCTGCTGCCCACCCTTGCCGCATTCGCCGACGCACAAACACCGGCGGACCGCACTATCGATGGCAGGGATATTTCCGCAGTCCTGCAGGGCGCCGCCAAATCACCTCACGACATACTCTTCTTCTTCGAAGGGAACGATATCGCCGCCGTGCGCAATGAGCGCTTCAGGTTGGTTCTGTCGACTTACTACAAGACTTTCAAGGTCCCTTTTGAACAGTTTGGCGCATACCTGTTGTTCGACCTCGAGCGCGATCCCCGGGAGCGCTTCAGCTATGTCAGGGAAAACCCGGAGGTAGTCGCATCCCTGAAATCAGCGGTTCAGCGCATGCGCGGGGAGATCGCCGGTCTGGAAAAAGAGCCGATCAATCCGTTCCCCCCTGAAAACAGCGACCTGCTGATTGGGCCGCAGTTGAACCGGCACTCCGGCCATCATTGACGGTACTGAAAGGTAATCGACCACTTGCCGTGGCACAGCGCTGCGCATTAACGTGGCGCCGGTGCATCCATCCAGCGCTGCAGACATCTGCAGAGACTGCGGCGCTCCCTGGCCAGCGGATTGTCACTGTGACAGCAGGCGATAAAACTTACTTATTGCACGCCCCTGCCAATGAATTTTTTTGCAGTTGAACGGCAGACAGCTTCAAAACTATTCAGATAAGTAAAATTATGGAACTCAAACGGAAAAGGATAGACGCGTCAAAACTCTATATGCCTCATCTAAAAATCACAGATTTCTAACGAATCCATAAAGAATTTAAAAATCGGCTCCGAACATTCAAATTTTCAATATATTTATTTTGATTTTTTTCGAAAACTATCACGGAAGGTAAATTCGCTTGCATATTTTTAATGATATCAATTTGAAAAATCAATTTAGGCAATGCAACTTTTCATCCCGACGTAAGTCTTTACTCCACATCACGCCAGTGATGCATTTAAATATTGACGATTATTTAATGAGGCTAATCATGATAAAGACTATTTTTTCAAAGACGGTTGTGGGATCAATGCTCGTATTGGGAATCGGCAACAGCTATGCCGTCAGCCCCGGTGTTTATGAGGTTGCCGAACGCACCGGTGACTTTGAGTTGACCGTTGCCCTGGATGGGACATTTTCCACCACTTCGGATTTCCTGGTATCCAACGGCCTTGCCAATGGTGTCGTTACAGATTTGGGCAACGGCTCGGTGGAGTTTAGCGACGCAGAAGATTCTCTGACCTTTCGTGATTTCGGATTCTTCTTTGGCTCCAACGATATACAGTTGGTGAATACGTCCCTGGTCAGCTCTCGCCCCGCCGTACTGAACCTGGTGCTGGTTGCCGATGCTCCCGCATCTCTGCCGCAAATCGGCGACGTTATTGGCGGCACCTGGAATGTCATTTATACAGTTCCACGCAATCGCAACAACCCGGTTCTCACCAGCGTTATCGAAGGTTTTATTACCTTCAATGCCGATGGTACCTATGAAACCGACCTGCCGCCGTTTCAATCACGCGGTCAAACTTACGTTATAGAGGGCGACATACTCAAATTAATACGCAGTTTTCGCGTCAGTGCGGATGGTATTCCAGTAGGTGTACGCAGCAGCACTTACGATTTGCATTTGGGCACCGTGAGTGAAAACAGTATTGAAGTATTGAGAACAGACGGAGGTTTCTTCAGGCGTGGTAGCCGGCTCTTCAGCGCCAGCTTCACCCGCTGATACGCCAAGCAACCAAGCAGACAGTTCTACCGTAAAAGAGAGCTGCCTCTGGCAGCTCTCTTTTACGGCTTGCACTTGCCCGGCTCGTCACCATATCGTCGCGCGCCTCTCACGTGTTCGGCCGGCGAGGCCCGCGGCGGCGCGGTTCCTGCGCAGGGACCGATGACTAACCCGCCGCTAAGACCGGCCGCACGTTCAAAACCCCAAAATATAGTCTGTCACAACTCCGTCATATAAACGCCGCCGCCTCTTCCAAGCCGGCGGTTATAGCCACCAGCATGTTGTAAAACACCGAAACAAACTACAAACCACTGCCGGGCACGATCGCCCCGATAAACCCGGCGCTCGTGCCGGCCGGCGCCTCGCCGCAGGCAGACAGGCGTCAACCGGCGCCACCGCCGCAGACAATCATGTCCCAGCTCAACAATCGGGCATTTAGCTATAGCGATTCCCACCCCACTTGATTAGGATAGCGGGTGAACCAACCCGGCCCGCTACGGGTCATTATGTACTCATAGTGAGTGATGTACTCATGCTGACTGGTATACGCATACTGAATGGAGGGTGTAAGTCTTGGCTACGCAAAAGATAAGACTGGGCATTATGGGTTTCGGCCATATCGGCAGGCACCTGTATCGCCTGGCGATGGAAAACGACGATATAGAGATTGTCGCAGTCTGTGATATCGGCAAACCGGAAATCATCCACTACCTGCTCGGCACCGAAGGGGTGGAGGGCCTGGATTGCACGCTCGACGGCAACTATTTGCGCAATCCGAAATTCTCCACCCGCATCCTCAACGGCTCGCACCCGAGCGACGTGCCCTGGGACCTGTTCGAGGTGGACTTCGTCGTCGACGCCACGCGCAAGTACGACAGCCGCAGCGACATGCAGGCACATCTGGACGCCGGCGCCAAACGGGTCATTATCGCCATGCTGCCGCGCGACCATATCGACCGCTTCGTGATACCGGGCATCAATCAGGACACCATCCAGGCCGGCGACCGTATGATCTGCGCCGGCTCCGCCACCACCGGCGCCCTGGCTGCGATATTGAACGCCGTGGACAGCGCCGGTCTCGGTATCGACTACGCCATTATGACCTCGGTACACGCCTATACCAGCGACCAGTCGCTGCAGGACGCCGCCGGCGAGGATTATCGCCGCAGCCGCTCGGCAGCGGAAAACATCATTCCCAATACCAATCTGTCGCCGGCCTGGGTGGAGCGAATCATGCCGCAGTTCGCGGGCAGACTGTGCGGCAATGCGCTGAACGTGCCGGTGCAAAAGGGCTCCATGCTCGACTGCACACTGGTGCTCAAGGACGCAGGGGTCAGTGCAGAAGATATCAATAACGCCATTCTCTCCGGCGCCGAGCGGGCGCCCGCCCTGCTGGCCGCCACCGATGAGCCGATTGTTTCCTCGGATGTCATCGGCTGCCGCCAGTCGCTGCTGTTCGACCTCAAGGCCACGCTCAAATCGGGGCAAAAGATGGTCAAGACCATTGGCTGGTACGAGAGTCTCGGGCACGCCTGCCGCATTATCGATGTGGTGCGCGCCTACGCAAATCTGCAAACAGGAGGGCAATAGTCGTGCGTGTTGCAATCAATGGTTTCGGGCGCATCGGCCGCGCCGTGTTTCGCATTCTCGATCAACAAACCGATATCGACGTGGTCGCCATCAACGACCTGTTCGACCCCGCCGCGTTGAAATACCTGCTCAGTTTCGACACCGTCATGGGGCGTTTCAAGGGGCCTCTGGAACTGCGGGACAATCACCTCAAAACCGACAACACCAGCGCCGCCATGCTGGCTGAGCGGGAGCCCGAGAAACTGCCCTGGGCCGATCTGAATGTCGATGCGGTGGTGGAATCCACCGGCGCCTTTCGCGCCCGGGCACAATTGGAGAAACATCTGCAGGCCGGCGCCGGGCGGGTGGTGCTGACCGTGCCCGCCAAGGACGAAATCGACTATACCGTGGTACTGGGCGTCAACGACGACGGCCTGACACCGCAGCACCGTATCGTCTCCAATGCCAGCTGCACCACCAACTGTCTGGCGCCGATGGCGAAAGTGCTGAACGATGCTTTCGGCATTACCGAAGGCGTCATCAACACCGTACACGCCTATACCAACGACCAGCGCCTGGCCGACGTACCCCACTCCGACTGGCGCCGCAGCCGCGCCGCCGCGGAAAACATCATCCCCACCTCTACCGGTGCCGCCAAGGCAGTGGGTGTGGTGCTGCCGGAGCTGAAGGGCAAACTCGACGGCATTGCTTCGCGCGTGCCGGTACCCGACGGCTCAGTGGTGGACCTGGCGGTGGAGCTGAGCCGCGACGTCAGCGTCGAGGATGTCCACCAGGCGGTGAGGGCCGCCTGCGAGACCGAGCGCCTGGCCAATATCCTGCAGTTTACCGACCAGCCGCTGGTGTCTTCCGATATTATCGGCAACCCCCACTCCTCGATCTACGACGCCACCTTTACCCAAGTGGTCGGGGGCCGCTATGTGAAAACGCTGAACTGGTACGATAACGAGTGGGGCTACTCCTGTCGCGTCTGCGACCTGCTGGCGCACATGGCCAGCTTCTAACAACAAAGCCACACCTGGTAAATTGCGGGGTTGGAGTCGAATGGCACTTACTTAAGCAGAGCGGTGCTAATGAATCGGTCCGCCTCTGGGTAGGGCTTTCAGAAACACGTCGTCAACCCGTCCCTGGGGACTTCACGCCAGCATCCCTGCTGGCGAGAGTTTC
>JANQMH010000084.1 GCA_028280195.1 Exilibacterium sp. | reverse complement strand
CAATGTGGCCGCCAGCACCGGCGATTATGCCTATGAGCTGCATACGGCAGTATCGCAACAGGGCTTTATCGTGCCGGCTGCCGACCAGGGCGGTGTACTTGTCGACGGTACGACCACCAGCGGACAATTGTCCACCGGTGATTTGGATATTTACAGTCTCTCGGTAGCGGCCGGCGATCTATTGTCCATAGCACTCGAGGACAGCAATAACTCGGGCTTTCTGAATCCGGCGCTGAGCCTGTTCCGAGGCGACGGTTCGCTGCTGGCGTTCGCCTCGGGTACCGTGCTGGCCCAACTGATGCTGGAGGTGCCGGCCTCCGAAGCCCTGACGGTGGTGGTGCGCAACAGCAGGACCAGTACGGGTACTTATGACTACAGCATCAATGTCACCGGTGTCAGCGGCAGCGCCGATACGGATGGCGACGGCCTGCTGGATACCGACGAGGTCATACAGGGTACCAATATCAACCGGCCCGATACCGATGGCGACGGCCTGTCCGACGGCGATGAGGTCAATGTAGCGGGCAGCGATCCGCTGTTGGCCGATAGTGACGGCGACGGCATTCTCGACGGTTTCGACCCGGCCCCGCTCAACCCGGCTGTTCCCCGTGGCGTCGATGAGGATATCCCCCTGCTGCCGGTCTGGGCCTACCTGCTGCTGGCATCCATTTTGGGGTGGATTGCTGCCAGCAGACGGCGGCAGTAGCGTTGCCGGGCGCATCCAGCTGCTGTGGTGCCGGTGCCCCGGCAACCACTTTTGATCTGGGTCAATGCGGCGCGCGATCGGCTATTGCCTGTCGCCGCCGGCGGCCGTTAAAGTAGCGGCATCCCTTGAAAAAACCGCAGCCGGGCCTATCTATTGACTATGCCCCGGGCGCGGCAAAGGCGGTGCCCGGCGGCGCCGGCATCTCAAGCGGGACTATTGACCTTGGAATACAGAGACTATTACAAAGTGCTGGGCGTGGCCCGGGACGCCAGCCAGGACGACATCAAGCGCAGCTACCGCAAACTCGCGCGCAAATACCACCCGGATGTCAGCAAGGAAGCCAACGCCGATGAGCGCTTCAAGGAACTCGGCGAGGCCTACGAAGTGCTGCGCGATCCGGAAAAACGCAGCGCCTATGACCAGTTGGGTGCCAACTGGCAGAGCGGCCAGGACTTTCGTCCGCCGCCGGACTGGGCCGAGGGCTTCGAGTTTCGCGGCGGCGGCTTTACCGATGCCGGCAGCGGCGGTTTCAGTGATTTTTTTGAATCGCTTTTCGGTGCCGGTTTTGGCGCTGCCCGGCAGTCGCGCGGCGGGCAGTTCGATCTGCGCGGCGAGGACAGCCGTTCGCGTGTGTTGATCGATATCGAGGACGCCTACCGCGGCGGCAGCCGCCTGATCACACTGCGCCACTCGGAACTCGGCGCCGGCGGCCGGCCGCAGGTCAGGGACCGCTCCCTGAATGTGACCATTCCCAAAGGCATTCGCCAGGGGCAGCAGATACGCCTGGCCGGGCAGGGCAGTCCGGGTGTGGGCCAGGGCGCCGCCGGCGATCTCTATCTCGACATCCAGTTCAGGCCGCACAGCTTTTACCGGGTCGAAGGGGCGGATGTGTATCTGGATCTGCCGGTCGCGCCCTGGGAGGCCGCCCTCGGCGCCAGTATCGAGGCGCCGACACCCGACGGCAGGGTGGACCTGAAGATTCCGGCCGGCTCCCGCTCCGGCGGCAAGCTGCGACTCAAAGGGCGCGGTATTCCCGGCAGTCCCCCGGGCGACCTGTATGCGGTATTGCAGGTGCAGGTGCCGCCGGCGGACAGCGAGGTGGCCAGGCAGTTGTACCGCGAGATGCAGCAGAAGCTGAACTACAACCCGAGGGCCAGACTGGGAGTGTAAGCGATGACAGAGATGGGGGTGATACAGGGTATTGTGCTGGACGAGCGCACCAGGCTCAGCCTCGCCGAACTCAGCCGCGCCTGCCGGGTTCACGCCGACTGGATCATTGCACTGGTGGACGAGGGTATTCTGCAGCCCGAGGGCGGCGATATGGCGCAGTGGCGGTTTACCAGCATCTGCCTGCGCCGGGCGCAGTGCGTGCGCCGCGTGCAGCGCGACCTGGGCGTCAATCTTGCCGGTGCCGCACTGGCGCTGGACCTGCTGGAGGAGGTTGCCGAGCTGCAGGGAAAACTGGCGCAGTATGAGGCCAGGGGTCTTTAGCACGGGGCCCCTACTCGAGCGCAAACCCCACCGTTACCAGCCAGGTGCGCGGCTCACCCGGATACACCGTGACAAAACCCAGCCCGGCGAAGTCCAGGCTCTGGGTCAGGTAGGTCTCGTCGTTACAGTTGCGGCAGGACAGGGTGGTGCTCCAGCGCTCGCCGGGGGAGCGCCAGCTCAGCGCCGCATTCAGCAGTTCGATATCACCGGAGCTGGCGCTGGGCGTATTCTGCAGATTGGTAAAGTGGTCGTCCTGAAAGCTGTAGTCCGCCGTCAGCTGCAGCGAGCCGTAGGGCAGGCCGAAGGTCTTGCTGAACCCCAGTTTGTAGGAGAGCTGCGGCAGTCGCTGCAGTTCGCTGCCCACTACCGTGCCGTCCAGCGCCGGGTCCACGCCCAGGTACTTGCCGTCCTGCACACCGACAAAGCCGAAGACATCCAGGGTATCGCTGAGGCGGACGGTGGACTCGAGCTCGATACCGTGCACCCGCGCGTCGTTGGTGGCAACGATGAAATTGCCGGCCTCGCCGGTACCGGTGTTGAACAGGTCCTGGTAGTCGTAGTAAAAGGCGGCGATATTGACCCGGCCGCGGCCGTTCAGCAGCGTGGATTTCAAACCTATTTCATAAGAATTCACCGTCTCCGGGTCGAAGGTAACCACCTCTGCGGCCTCGTTGGTGCGCGCCGACCAGCCGCCGCTCTTAAAGCCATTGGTAAAAGTGATGTAGCTGCTGATATCGTCGTTGAAATCGTAACGCAGGCCGATCTTGGGGGTAAACTCGCTGAAGTCCAGGTCGGTCGGTGTACCCAGCTGCCGCAGCGTGTCGCTGTCGAAACCGGGCGCGCCGTCGCCGGGCTCGAAACCAATGCTGCCGCCGATGCTCTGGCGAATGTCCAGCTGTTTGTCATCCTCGGTATAGCGCCCGCCCAGGGTCAGCGCCAGTGTCTCGCGCAATTGCCAGCGCACCTCTGCAAACACCGCCCAGCTCTCGGTATCGACCTGGTAAAAGCGGCCGAAGAAAGGCAGCGGCGCGCGCGTGCCGTCGGCAAAAGCCAGATTGATCTCATCGCCGATAAACGAATAGCTGTCCTCCTCGAAGTAAAACACACCGCTGACCAGGGACACGGCGCCGTCGGCAAAATCGCCGGTCAACTTGAACTCCTGGGTAAGCTGGTCGCTGTCGCTGAGGGTATAGACATTGAAAATGGAAACCGGCTGATCGGTCAGGTCGAGATTCCAGCGCTGGTAGGTATTGCGTGCGGCGCTCAGCGACTGCAGCGAGAACTGCTCGTTGATGCTCCAGTCCAGTGTCAGGTGTACGCCGTCGGTCTCCGCCTCGTTTCTGCTGTCGGTGCCGCTGACAACGGTAAACACATCGCCGCTTGGCGGGCGCACGATGCCGCCGATATCGCTGGCGTAGACACCGGCCGAGTCGCTGCGGCTGCGATCGGCGCTCAGCAGTATGTCCACATCCTCGCTGGCCTCGAACAGTGCGCTGAAGCGAATGCCCCAGTTATCGCGGTCGTTGACATCGCGATTCAGCGTGCGGTTTTTGCTGTAGCCGTCGCCGCCTTCGCTCAAGACATTCAAACGCACCGCCAGGCGATCGCCGAGCGGGCCGTTGGCGCTGCCTTTTAGCGCCCAGCGGTCGAATTCGCCGAACGAACCCTCGACCGAGAAGCCGGCCCGGTCGCTCGGCCGCTTGGTAATCAGTTTGATGGCGCCGGCACTGCTATTGCGCCCGTACAGTGTGCCCTGGGGGCCGCGCAGCACTTCCACACGCTCGAGGTCGTAGAGACTGAAATTGTTTACGCCCTGGCGCGCGATATAAATATCATCGATATAAAAACCCATGGCGGCATCGACGGTAACGATAGACTCGGTGGTGCCGACGCCGCGCAGGAATACCGTGGTCGCCGAGGACTGGCCGATATTATTGTTGCCGACCAGATTCGGCACATTGTTGACGATATCGACGGTATTGAGTGCCTGGCGGCGTTTGATTGCGGTTTCATCGAAGGCGCTGACTGCCAGCGGCGCCTGCTGCAGGCTCTGCTCGCGGCGCTCGGCCGTTACCACCACTTCCTCCAGCTGCAGCTGTTGGGCAAAAAGCGGCGCGCTAGTGGCGGCAGCGGTGACGGCTAATATGTTTTTGCAGGCCTGTGCAAAGGCTGAGGCAGAGCTGAAGGTGGAATTTTTTTTTATCATTCTGAAGTCCCCCCGGACTGGTCAATCAGGCGCAGTCTAGAGTTGAGAGATCGACAGGGTCAAGTATTTCCCGGTATGAATTTTTATATTTCATATACATGGAATGATTTGCGGTGTGCGACAATTTTTTTGCGCATTAACCACCGCGAATTTGACAACTGCCGTCAATCGTTGTCGTTGTCGGGCAGTGCCACCAGCCGGCAGTGGACGTAGTGCGTATCGAAATAAGGCCGCACTGAAGTGATACGGCCGTCTCTGACGGTAAAGCGCACCAGATAATTGTTTTCGTAGCGTTTGCCCGCCCGCGTTTTACCTGTCGCTGTATACTCGATGGCAGCTTCCTCATCAGTGGCAATCGCGTTGTGTACTTCTACCTGATAACCACTGTCCGGATCGAAGCCGCTGACCAGCGTGTCGTTGAGCCAGTCGATCGCCTCGCGCACCGCAGCGCTGCGCGGTGAACGCAGCGATTTCTGAAAAGTCCAGCGCGCATCGGGCGCGCACAGTGCCGCGCCGCGCTCGGGGTCGCCGTCCCAGAATGCCTGTAAAAACGCCAGTGCCAGTTGTTTCGTCTGTGCTGCCGTCATAGTCACCTCGCTGGGTTATGGTCTATGGCATCAAAGGTCGCACCGCATCACTGCCGTCCCAGTCGGCGGCGGTCTTGTGCATCATATCGAGCAGGGCGCGCTGTGTGTCCGAGCGCTCCACATATTCGACAAAACCGCCGCCGAGCAGTCCCCGGCTTTCGCAGTAGGCCAGGCGGCCGCCGGGGTAGTCGGCGCGAAATACCAGAGGCAGCGCGCGCTGTTGTGAACGGGCGATGCTGGTGTCGAGGTCACTGCTGAGAAAGGCGATATGGTGAAAGCCGTAGCCGCGCTGTTGTCGCATCTCCGTGTACACCGACGGCGTAGCGTCGTGCTGCTGTATTAGTTCCAGCATCAGCCCGCCGCTGTAGGCAAAAGCCAGGCTGACGTCCGGCGCCGATGCCGTGCCGCGATAAGAGGGCTTTAAAAACTGAAAGTGGCGCGCGGTAAAAAACGGGCCGACACCGTACTGGGAAATCCATTGCTGCATGGCCGTGTCGAGGTCTTCGACCAGAAAGCCCAGCTGGTAGATATGCCGGTCAGCGATATCAAATACGGCCTCCGGTGTTTTCGCGCAGCCGCTTAACCCAGCCGCCAGCGCGCCGCTGCCAAGCAGAGCCTGTCTGCGGCTCAGGTTCATGGCCGATTGCTCCTCGATGACTTTTCTCTCTATTGATTTTGTATCGCTTTTTTTTGATTGAACAACTATTTTTTTTTGATTGCACGACCATTGTTTTTGACTGCACAACCGTCGTTTTCAATTGAGCAGTATAAGCCTAACAAAAATCCCGGTTTTTTTTGAGCGGCCATCGCTTCTTTCACATACGTGTAAATGGCGCGATGGCGTAGCCTTTTGCGCGGTGCTTACCTAAAATCCCGGTTCTGATGGCGGCGATTTCAGGTAGGGGAACAATGCGGAGCATGCACAAGCGGCGGCGCCTGCTGCTAAAACTGATGCTGGCGGCAGGCCTGCTGGCTGCCGGCGCTGCGGTGTCGCCCGCCGTCCCGGCCGCGGCGCCAGCGGCAGCGCTGACACGCGATCAACTGCGTACACTGGCGGCGCTGGTGGCCGATCTGTTTCCCCACGCCGCACTCGATCAATCCCACTATCAAAATGTCGTGGCGGCGTTAACCCGCCTGCTCGGCGACGCCGGCCAGCGCCGGCTGATAATTGCCGGCCTGGCGCAGCTCGATGGCGCCGCCGGCCGGCGCTGGCGCGAGCGGGCGCCGGCGCAGCGGCTGGCGCGGCTCAAGCAGCTCGAATCCGCGGCGTTTTTTCAATTGCTGCGCTACCACAGTATGCAGGCGCTCTACAGCGATCCCGCGGTCTGGGCGCTGTACGGCTACCAGGGGGAGTCACTGAGCAAAGGCGGTTATCTGCAGCGGGGTTTTAACGATCTCGACTGGCTGCCCGAACCCGGTGTGGAGGCGGGACAATGAAGCGCTTCGCCCTCGACGACGATTCGGTGGTGGTGATCGTCGGCTCCGGTGCCGGCGGCGCCAGTGTCGCGCGCACGCTGTGCCGCCGCGGTATCGATGTGGTGATGCTGGAGGCCGGGCCGCGGCTCTCGCCGGCGCAGTTTCACCAGGATGAAAACGCCGCATTCCAGCAGCTGACCTGGCTCGATCGGCGCCGCGCCAGCGGCAACTGGGCGGCGGCCCGCTTTGCGCCGCAGCTGCCGCTGTTGACGGTCAAAGCGGTGGGCGGCTCGACACTGCACTGGAACGGCCTGAGCTACCGCCTGCAGGAACACGAGTTCAGGCCGCTGAGTCACTACGGGCGGGTTGCCGGTGCCAGTCTGATTGACTGGCCGCTCAGCGCCGCCGAGCTGGCGCCCTACTACGACCGCGCGGAAAAGCAGATGGGTGTCAGCGGCCGCCACGGCCTGCCGCTGACGGCGACCAATAACAATTACAAGGTACTGTACAACGGCGCCAGGCGAGTCGGCTACCGGCGTATCAGCAACGCCGGTATTGCCATCAATGCCGGCCCCCGGGATGGCCGGCCCGGCTGCCTGCAGATGGGCTTTTGCAACCAGGGCTGTAAAATTTCCGCCAAGTGGTCGACGCTGGTGGCGTCCATACCCGAGGCCGAGGCCACCGGTAAGCTCGAGTTGCGCGACCAGTGCATGGCGCTGCAGCTGGAACACAATGACCGCGACCGGGTTACCGGGGTGATTTATGCCGACCGCCACGGCCGCCGCCAGCGCCAGCGCGCGCGCCTGGTGTGTGTTGCGGGCAATGCGGTGGAAACGCCGCGGCTGTTGTTCAACTCGGCTTCGAGCCGCCATCCCCACGGCCTCGGCAACGATTCCGGTGAACTGGGGCGCAACTATATGCGCCATACCATGGCGCTGGGCTTTGCCAGCTTCGACAAGCCGGTGAATATGCACCGCGGCATCACCACTCCCGGTGCGGTATTTGACGAAGCGGGTCACGATGGCGGGCGCGGCTTTGCCGGCGGCTATCTGATTCAGGCCGCCTCGCTGGGGCTGCCGACGCTGGCGGGGCTGCTGCAACCGGGCGGCTGGGGCGCCGATTACGCCGCCTTTCTGGCGCGTTACAAATACCTGGCCGGGGCGCTGATGAACGGCGAAGAGATGCCGCGGCGGGAGAACCGGGTAAGCCTGCTCGATGCGCACAAGGACCAGTACGGCCTGCCGATTCCCAATGTACACGTCGACGAGCACCCCATGAGCGAATCGATGCGCGGGCATTTTCACCGCCGCGTGCAGGCGATTTACCAGGCCGTCGGCGCCAGCGAATACCGCGCCGGCACCACCGTCGCCGCCGCCCACAATATGGGTACCTGCCGTATGAGCGCCAGGCCGGAGCAGGGTGTGGTCGACAGCTACGGCTGCAGCCACCGTATCGGCAACCTGTTCGTTTCCGACGGCAGCCAGTTTCCCAGCAGCGGCGCCGAGAACCCGACGCTGACCATCGTCGCGCTGGCCATGCGCCAGGCTGACCATATCGCCGCAAAGATGATTCGGCGCGAGCTTTGAAAACGGTTCTGTAGCGAACGGCGCTGCGGCTATTGACTTCTTTTCGAGTGTTATGTACTGTCATTTCTGTCATTACAGAAATAAATGATTGCCGCTGCCGATATCCGCTATATTCCTGGGGTGTCCGCAATGAAGGTTATGCCAATAAAGGCTACGCCAATGAAGGTTACGCCAATGAAAGTTACGCCAATGAAAGTTACGCCGCTGATGCAGAAGTACATCCTTCACTGGGGCGAGATGGGCACCCGCTGGGGGGTCAATCGCACCGTCGCCCAGATCCATGCCCTGCTGTATCTGGCATCGCAGCCGCTGGCGGCCGAGGAGATCGCCGAGATGCTGTCGGTGGCTCGCTCCAACGTCAGCACCAGTATTCGCGAGTTGCAGAGCTGGGGCCTGATCAGAGTCGAACATGTGATGGGTGATCGCCGTGACTATTTCACCGTCAACGGCGATACCTGGGAGATGCTGATGACGATTATGGAGGAGAGAAAGCGGCGCGAAATCGAGCCGACGCTGACGCTGTTGCGCCAGTGCGTGCTGGAAATGGAGGGCGACAGGCAGACGCCGAAAGCGGTAAAGGAAAAAATCTCCGCCATGCTGACCTTTGTTTCGACGCTGACAGACTGGTTTGACCAGGTGAAAGCTCTACCGAAGTCGACGCTGATCGCGTTGATGAAAATGGGCGCGAAAGTGGCGAAATTTATTCCACTGAGAGTGGCCAAGGCGAAAACGAAATAGGTATTTTTTTGAATGGTACTTTCTGTTGTGACAGAAATAACTGAATAACAGCAAAGTCTTTCCAGATAGACAGTGGCGAGTTTTTACCGGAGAAACGGCAGTGACCGATAAGGCAAAACCCCGAGTTTACTACAACAGTGCCTGCCCGGTCTGTAGAGCCGGCATTCGCCACCAACGGCGAAAAATGCAGCACTGTGAAGTCAGTTGGATCGATATCCACACCGATTTGCAGGCCAGGGGCGAACTGGACGCCGATACCGAATTTGTTCGCGAAAGGCTGCATGTCATCGACGGCAGTACGCAGCTGCATGTCGGCATTGATGCCTTTATTGCCCTGTGGCAGTACTCACCGGGTGAGCGCTGGAAGGCGCGCCTGTTTACATCGCCACTTGTCCATCCGCTGGCCAGGCTGGCCTATAACGGCTTTGCGCGGCTGTTGTATCGCTGCAACAGGCTGTTGAAACACTGGTAGGCGATCTGGCCATCGACGAGGCCGCTCTGCGGCCATTGGCGATGGGTGGGGCACTCGACAACGGAGGCGATAATGACCGGCAATCCCCCGCGGTTAAACGACGATCTGTACAGCAGCTACCCATCATTACTGGGCGCCGCGGCCTGGCGGCGCCTGCACCCGGACATACGCAGGCGTTTTGGCGGCCGCGATGCGCATCGCGCGGTCAGCTACCGGGGAACCATGCACGAAGTATGGATGTCGCCCGCCGGCATCCTGCTGGCCTGGTTGTGCCGCTCAATCGGCACGCCGCTGGCGTTGTACCGGGGTGTCGATGTGCCGGTCACCGTGCAGGTCTACCCGGACAGGCGCCGCGGCGGTATGACCTGGGACCGCTGCTACTACTTTGCCGGTAAAAAGGTCAATCGGGTGCGCTCCACCAAGTGTATCCAGCCACAGGCAGGGCTGGTCGAACTGGTGGGGTTTGGCTTTGGCATGTACCTGAACGTCACTGAGAGTGCCGCTGCCATCCATTTTCGGAGTACGCGCTTTTTCTGGCGGCTGGGCCGTTTCAAGATACCGGTTCCGCATATTCTCAGCCCGGGCACGACTACCGTGGTGCAAACGGCGCTGGATGACGGCAGCTTTCGCTTTCAACTGGATGTGGTGCACCCCTTGTTGGGGCGGGTTTTCCGGCAGGCGGGTAGTTTTGTCGAGGTGGGCTAGTGGAAGTGTATGCTAGCGGTCTTCCTGGAGGATGAGTTCCGGTAAGCGCTCCACCAGATACAGCGGCAGTGAAATTAGCTGGTAGTCGATATCGGCTGTGTTCGAACCCTGCCGAACTCTTGTGGTGACCGATTGTCTCGATGGCAGGCCCGTATCAAATCTAACTGCCCGAGATACGCCTTTTTCGCTGACAAATTGATGTAAAGACTTGAGGCTGCCGCTGGTCCCGGCCTTGACTTCAACGGGCACAATCTGGCCTTCGATTGCCAAAACATAATCGACTTCGGCATTGTTGGAACGCCCCTCGCGCAGCCAGTACGTCAGTTCCCTGTTTGGCGAGGTAGACAACATATCCTGCAGGTGCTGGCCGATATACTGTTCGGCGATAGTCCCCTCATTGATCAGCTGCATGATGGTCATTTGGGCGATGGTGTCCCACCCCAGACCGCAGATGGCATTCATCAGACCGACATCCAAAAAAATCAGTTTATAAACTCTTTCATCGATATCGGCTTGCAGCGGCAGGCCGCTACAATGGCTGTGCACGACTTTTGACAACACCCGGGCCATGCACAATAACTCAATGTCCGCTTTGATAGTTGCACTCTTATCCTGATTTGAAAACTGGCTGTACTTAACCTTGTTGCCCACATTGCGTGCCGCAAAGTTAAACACAGCCTGGATGCGCGCAAGTTTTCTCGACCCTATATATTTCGGAAAGTCTTCCCGATAGGTTTCAATGATCGAATTGTGAACTTCGCTGACATCTCTGAGCCTTTTGGACTGGGCATAGGTGCGAACTGCTTCGGGCATACCGCCGACAAAAAAATAGCTGCGCAGCAGTTCCAGCAGCCGCTTGTGAACGACCGGATCAATAGTATCTCCCAGCTTGAACGTTCTGATGATCGTTACCAGTTTATTTTCGCCCAGCGCATCTAAAAACTCCGTCAGAGTCATCGGGCCCATATGGAGGTATTCAACCCTACCGACAGGCATGGAAAACTGATGATCGGCCAGAACGAACTCCAGCAAAGAACCGGCTGCCATGACGGGTAAGCGGCGCATGTCTTCATAAAAATATCTCAGTGCCGGGATGGCCGGGGGAACTGCCTGGATTTCGTCAAAGAACAGCAGAGAATCTGAGGAAACAGCACCCATATTCGGGAGTGCCTCGAGCAGGTCGATCAGGCGCTTGGGGTCATTGCGCTCGAATGCTGATGAAAGGTCTGTATGCCGTTCCAGGTTAATCGCTGCCAAGGGCCTGCCCTGTCGCTCAGCGAACAGTTCAGCGAGGGTTGATTTGCCAACTTGGCGTGCACCGCGCAGTATAATTGGCTTTCTATTGCCTTTTTTTAGCCAATTTTCCAAGAAAATCAGTTGCTTACGCTTCAGACTATCACCTCTCGAATTTTTGGCAGTTGACTAAAAGTAGCTTATTGCAGGCTATTTTAACATGGAAAGGTCTATTATTGGGGTGTGTTTTGGACCTACAAAGTCGATATTTGGGGTATGTTTTGTACTAAAAGCAAGCCGGCCGCGGTTGGCAGAGACGCCATAGGCCGCCTGCTCAGCCGGGCCTGCCCGTTTTTCACTGCCTGCAGGGACTAAAAATCCGCCTTGAACCGCAGTCCGAAGGTCCGCGGCGTATTGATGAAGGCGATATTGACGAAGTGATTGATAATCTGTTTCTGGGCATAGGCCTCTTCGGTGATATTCAGGCCGTAGGCCTCGAGCCGGTACTGGTCATTGTCGCCAAAATTGGTGCCGGCGGCGATATTCCACAGCAGTGTCGCGTCGACCTCGTCGTTGTAAAAACGCCCGTCGCCAAAGGCCGCGGCGCCGGCCGAGCCGCAGCAGGTGACCATCTCTGCCAGCGGGATGGGGTTGCCGAGGTTGTCGTAACCCTGGTTGTTAAACGGTGTAGCGTGGAACTCGCTGCGATAGGAAGCCGTCAGTGTCCAGTCGAGAGTACCCCAGGCCACATCCAGCACCTGGCCCAGATCGAACACGGCGGTGAGGTCGGATTGATTGATCAGCGGATTGCCGGAGATATCGATATTGGGCGCGCCCACCGCCACGGCCGGCGTGTTCGGATCGCCGTCCACATCCACCATCTGGGTGGTTTGACGGCCGTCGAGGGTAAAGCCCTCGTCGACCTCCGAATCGGCCAGCAGAATATTCCAGCCAAACGTAAAGCCCGGGCCAAAGCGCAGATTGCCGTCCAGCGTAAGGCCCAGCACCGACGACTCGCCGGCATTGACACTGACCTGCTGCAGATTGGCGGCAACGTTGGTGGCATCCGGGTCGAAGCCGCCGGCCCCGGCCACCCCGACCTGGAATACCTGGTCTTCATACTGGTAGTAAAAAGCGGAGACATTGAAAGTCACCGGCATATCGCGCCAGTCGAACTGACTTTTCAGCCCTATCTCGTAAGCGGTCAGTTCCTCCGGATCGAAGGTCTGCGCCAGGGCATTGCCGCCGGCATCGAACACCGGCGTATTGACGCCGCCGGCGCGGGTGCCGGTGGTGACGCTGCCGTATACCAGGCTGGCGCCGGACAGATCGTATTCCACGCCCAGGCGCCAGTCGATGTAGTTATCGTCGTAGTCCTGTGAAAACACCCCGGCCGGGAAGGTGGTGGTGATGGTACCGATGCCGGGATTGGCGGCAAGCACATCGTCGAGGGTATCGCGGCCGCCGAAACGCTTGATAAAGCTGCGCAAAAAGGCCTCGGCATCGGCAAAGTCGGTCAGCGGATTGGCAAGGCGCTGAGCGCCGGCCGGCACCACGGCAAAGCCGGGCGTACTGAGGCGCACCAGGTTGTCGAGGCCGGCATCGCCGGCGCCGACCAGTTCGGTGGTATCGCCGTCGTTGTCCAGGTCGGTGGTATCGGCAAAGGTGCCCAGGGAGATCTGCGCCTCCCACCAGCTGAAGTCTTTTTCCTCCCGGGTATAGCGCCAACCGCCTTTGATGCGCAGGCTGTCGCTGAGTGAATAAGTTGCGTCGAAATAGGCCGACAGGGATTCACTGCCGGCATTGGTCAGATCGGGGCCGCCGAGGTTGGTCTGGCTCAGCGCCGGGGCATCGGAGGTGTCCCAGCGGAATTCGTCGGCAGTCTCATCGGCGTAAAACAGCCCGCCGGTCCAGAATAAATCGCTGTCGCCGCGGGCAAAAAACCGCAGCTCGGCAGTGGTGGTTTCATTGTCGTCGGAAATATAGTTGGTATTGAAATTGTCCGCACTCCAGCGCCCGGCCTCGATAATATCCTCGACCGAGCGCACCTCATCACTGACAAAGCCGTACTGGAAGGGCCGGCGCGAATTCACAGTCAGGCCTTCGAACTGGCGCTGACTGGCGATAAGCTCGACGCCGAAGGCATCGAACTCGTATATCAGGGTGAGTACCAGCGAATCGATTTCATTGTCCACTCTGCCCCGGGTTTGAAAGAACTGCTCCCAGGGGTCGTCGAGGTCGTCGATGGTGCCGCCCTGACTGAACAACTGCCCGCCATACTGTCCGGGAAAGCCGGAGCCGCCCATGGTCATATAATCGTAAACCAGGGTGGCGGAAAACCGGGCGTCGGGTTCCCAGCGCGCCGACAGGCGCACGGCTTCCTCGTCTTCTGAGCCGCTTCCCCTGACATCCTGAGCGGATGCCCCGCGCCCGGCATTGCTGTAGTAATCGTCGTGCTCGCGGGAAAAATAGGCGGCGCGCAGGGCCAGGGTTTCACTCACCGGCAGGTTCAGCGCCAGCTCGGTCTCACGCAGATCGAACTCACCGGTGCCCACCGCCAGCTTGCCGTTGACCTCCTCCAGTTCGGGCAGCCTGGGCAGGATATTGATGGAACCGGCAGTGGCATTGCGCCCCCGCAGCGTTCCCTGGGGGCCCTGGTTCACTTCGATGCGCTGCAGGTCGAACATCACCGGGCCGAGGCCGCGCATTTTCGGTACGTAGGCGCCGTTGTAGTGAACGGCGGTAGGCTGATCGGCCGACGCGCCATTGCTCTGCGTGCCAATACCGCGAATATAGATTTCCTGAAAGCCTTCATTGAAGGAGATATGCAGCCCCGGCACCACCGCCTGGATGCTTTGAAAATCGAAGCCCACACCCCGGCGCTGCAGATCGCTCTGGCTGAAAGCGACCGCAGTGCCGGCGTAGTCCTGCAGCGACTGCTCGCGGCGGGCGACAGTGACAATGACTTCCTCTATCTCGGCGCCCCGGCTGTTCTGCGCCGCTGCCGGCAGGCTGAGCTGGCATAAGGGTACCGATGTAATGACAAATGCCAGGCGGGTGGTTTTGATTATCGACATGGTTGGCCCTCCCTGGGCACGAGAAGCAGGGCAATGATGTTGTCGAGTGGATACTCTATTTTCAATATGAATACGTATTCACGGCCCTGCAGAGCAGGAAAATTTTGCATAACAAATCCCTGTTTCGGTATTGGATGAGGTCGATACGAGCAGGTAGAATCTGTCGTGCAAGACAACACCATCCGCACTGATAACCACTGATGAATGCTTATGAATACAGTCTGCCGTACCCTCTTTTTGCCCGCGGTTCTGCTTTTGCCGCTTCAGGTGTTCGCGCAAACGCCGCCACAGGCGCGGCAAATGACGCCGCTCGACATACTCAATATTCCCTCCCTGTCGGTGCCCAGCGTTTCGCCCGACGGCCGTGCGGTGGTTTATAGAAAACGTGTTTCCGACTGGAACAAAAACAAGCAGGTAGCCGATTTGTGGCTGTCCCGGGTCGACTCGGCAGAGGACCGGCAACTGACCTTTGACGAGCACACCGAGAGCGCCGTGCGCTGGTCGCCGGACGGCCGCTTCATCAGCTTTCTGGCAAAGAGAAAGTCCGATTCCCACAAGCGTATCTATTTGTTGCCGATGGCCGGCGGCGAGGCTTTTGCGCTGGCCGGCCACAGGGCCGATATCGAAAACTACCAGTGGAGCCGCGACGGCAAGTCGATCTATTTTCTCGCCGACGAGCCGCTGGATGCGGCCATTGAAAAGCGCAAAAAAGCCAAAGACGATATGTTTGCGTTTGAGCAGCCGTTGAGCTATCGCCATATCTGGAAGGTGGATATCGACAGTGGCGGCGGCGATGGCAGTGCTGAGAGCAACGATAATGAGGTCGAGAAGATTACCAGCGGCGAGTTCTTTGTCAGGGCTTTTTCCCTGTCGCCGGACAATCAGCTCATCGCCTACAGCCGCGCAGCGGGGCTGGCGATAGACGACCGGCACGCCGCCGATATCTGGGTGCTGCCCGCCGGCGGCGAGGCGCGCCGCGTTACCGACAATACCATTGCCGAAGGTGCCATACAGGTATCGCCGGATAACAAAAAGATCCTTTTTATCGCCGACGCCAATGCCGCAGGCGAGTACTACTACGACGGCAATCTGTTTGTGGTGGATATCGCCAGCGGCACAGTGACGCTGCTGGCCGGGGAGCAGACTTTCGAAGTGGAGCAGGCGCAGTGGGCGCGAAGCAGTCGCTGGATCTACATTCGCGCCAATATGGGGGTGCGCTCCGAGCTGTGGCGTGTCGGCGTCAGAGGCGGAGGCCTGAAGCAGCTCACCGACGGCGTGCATACCGTGGCCGGCTGGCGTTACGACAGTGTCTCGGACCGGCACGGTTTCGTGCTGACCTCGCCGACAAGTCCCGGAGAGATCTGGCTGCTGCCCGGCGGCGGCGGCAGGGCCGTCCAGGTCAGCGATGTCCACGGGGACTTTGCCCGCCGCTATCGCCTGCCGCAGCAGCGACTGCTGCGCTGGCAGGCGCAGGACGGCACGCCAATCGAGGGCCTGCTGAGCCTGCCGCTCGATTACCGCGAGGGCCGGCGCTATCCCACGGTGGTCCACTCCCACGGCGGGCCGCGCAGCTCCGACCAGTACGGGCAGTTTCGCTGGCGCACTTACATCCCGGTGCTGGCGGCGATGGGCTACGCTTACTTCAGCCCCAACTACCGCGGCGGCAGGGGTTACGGCGATGCCTTCATGCGCGATATGGTGGGCGGTTATTTTAACAACGCCCATCTCGATGTACTGTCGGGGGTGGACTATCTGGTAGCACAGGGCATTGCCGACTCCGGCGCGCTGATCAAAACCGGCTGGAGCGCCGGTGGCCATATGACCAATAAAATAATCACCGTTACCGACCGTTTTAAAGCGGCTTCCTCCGGCGCCGGTGCGGTGGACTGGGTGTCGATGTACGGCGAAAGCGATACCCGCTACGGGCGCACGCCCTGGTTCGGCGGCACTCCCTGGCAGCAGCACGCACCGCTGGACATCTACCGGGAGCATTCGCCGCTCAAGGATATGTGGCGGGTGAAAACGCCGACGATAATCTATGTGGGCGAGAAAGACATCCGCGTGCCGCCGACACAATCGATATTGCTGTATCGCGCTCTGCAAGACCTGGGGGTGGAATCACGCCTGTATATCGCCCCGCGGGAAAAGCACGGCTTTGCCGAGTTGCGCCACCGGCTGTTTAAGATCAACAGCGAATTGGCGTGGTTTGAGCGCCACGCCCGCGGCCGGGCTTACCAGTGGCAGCAGGCACCTGAGCAGCCGGCGGCGGATTGACGCTTCAGGCGCTGGTTGTTACCGGCTCGCCGGCGCTGTAAAGCGCCAGCAGTTTATTCCAGAAAGCCATGATTTCCGGTTTGGTATTGCGTGCATAGCGATAGATATTGATCGACAGCGGGATATGGTATCTGCTGTCGCCCACCGGCTGCAGCGCGCCGGCCTGCAGCTCTTGCGTTATCGCCGATTGTGGCAGCCAGGCGATGCCGTAGCCCTGCAGTACCAGTGCCTTGATACTTTCCGCCGAACTGGTCTCCATGGTCTGGTCCAGATAAATGGGCGCAACGCCACTGACGGTGGTGATTTCCGCCACCTCTTTTGCCAGTGTCGAATACTGCTTGTAGCTGATATAAGGCAGCGGCCGCGCGGCGCTGCCGGGCAGAAAGTAGCGCTCCTTGTCCAGCAGTTTCGACTCGCAGACCGGTATCAGCGGCTCGCTGCCCAGCGGCAGTGACACGAACTTGTCCAGCTCCAGCGACATGGGGTGTGCGACACTGCTGTAACAGATAAGAAAATCGTATTCCTGAAAGCGCAGCGATTCAAAGAAACTGATACCGGATTTGATGCTGGAAAGTAAATCGAAGTAGTAGCCGGCGATCTCATCCTCGATGCTGTGCAGCCACTGCGGGAAAAAATGAATGGACAAATGATCGGCGATACCGATGGTCAGCGACTGGCGTTTATCGCGCTTTCGGGCACTGAAGTCGTCTCTGACTTTGTAAAACATACGCACCGATTGCTGGGCGGTTTCGACAAAGCGGGCGCCGTCCACAGTCAGGGTTACCGGGTGAGACTTCCTGTCCACCAGGGTCGTGCCCAGCCATTCCTCCAGCGCCTTGATGCGCCGGCTGAATGCCGACTGGGTGACATTGCGATTTTCGGCGGCTTTGGAGAAACTGCGGATATCAGCCAGGCAGATAAAGTCTTCCAACCACTTCAGTTCCATCGGCGGGCCCGCTCTCGGCAAATGACAGTCCGTCTATATAGCATAAAGTGGCTGTATTCGCATCCAAACTCCGGCAGTGTTGCGGTCGGGATTGTTGTTGAGTGGGGCTGATTTAAGTAGAGCGAGCCTACTTTCAGTACACACTCAACACATATCGATAGAACTGCGGTGGTAGGCTCTCAGTCGGCTTGTGGGGCTTGCGGTTCGAGACTCTCGACAGCAGGGATGCTGGCGAGAAGCCTACATGGGTGGAGCGGACAAAGGCGAAGCACCGCTTCGCCCCGCGGAACGACCGAAATCTATGATTTCGGGCCGGGCCCGCTTGCGGGGGTTCACGGCGCGTCTCGAACCGCAAGCCCCACAAGCCGACTGAGGGCCGGATCGATTGGCACCGCTGTATTCAACTCAGCACCATTCGGGCCGGAAGTTGCCACGCTCGAGTTCCTCAAGTCTCCTCCACAAGTTCTTCATGCCGGTCAATCAGATACTGCACCAGCAGCGGCACCGGGCGCCCGGTTGCGGCAATGCCCGGCTTTAGCTGTTTGGCGGTAGCGGATATATCCAGATGGGCCCAGGGGTAAGCCCGGCTGAAGCGGGACAGAAACAGCGCCGCTACCACACAGCCGGCGCTGCCGTCACCGATATTGGCGATATCGGCAAATTCAGTATCCAGCTGCGCCATATCTTCCGGTGACAGCGGCAGTTGCCAGGCTTTGTCCATGGCCCGCTGTCCGGCCGCCAGCAGTTTGTCCGCCAGCGCCGCGTCGTTGGCAAACAGAGCCGAATAGTGCCGCCCCAGCGCGATCATCGAGGCACCGGTCAAGGTGGCGACATCCACCACCGAGGCCGGCTCGAAGCGCTCGGCATAGGTGAGCGCGTCGCAGAGCACCAGGCGGCCCTCCGCATCGGTATTGAGGACTTCCACAGTTTGGCCCGACATGGAGGTGACGACATCGGTGGGTTTGGTGGCGCGGCTGCCGGGCATATTCTCGGCACAGGCGACAATGCCAACAATGTTCAGTCTGAGACCCAGTTCGGCAGCGGCGGCCATCGCGCCGATAACCGCCGCCGCACCACCCATATCGTATTTCATCAACTTCATGCCGTCGCGGCCCTTCAGGCAAATACCGCCGGTGTCGAAGGTGATTCCCTTGCCCACCAGCACGTGCGGCCGCTGCGCCTCCCGCCCGCCGCGGTAGTGCATGACAATCAGCTGCGAGGGCTGGGCACTGCCGGCGCCGACCGACAACAGGGCCCCCATACCGAGGGCCTGCATATCTTCTTCACCCAGTGCGGTGGTCGACAGCCCCTCGTGCTGCATTGCCAGTTGTTGCGCCTGTTCCACCAGATAGGCCGGTGTGCAGATATTGGCCGGAAGGTTGCCCAGATCCCGGCATTTTCGTACGCCACTGGCCACGGCCAGGCCCCGGGAGACGGCCTCGCGGTTGCGCTCATCACCCCACAGGGTAATCTGCGCGAGCGAATTCCGCGCCTTATTATCGGGCCGGGTTTTCAGCGAGTTGACCCGATAGCAGGCAGCGGCCGCCGCTTCCACCTGCTGGCGGATTTTCCAGTGCTCATCCCGCTCGCGCACGGCCACTTCGCCGAGGTAAATACAGGCGCTCTGCGCGCAAATGCGCACCAGCTCCTGAAACGCCGCAGCCAGGATGCGGCGATACTCCCGGTCCGACCTGTCCGCATCCGTGCCGCAGCCCACGATCAGCAGATACTCGGCTTTGTGATTGTTGAGCAGGGGAACACTCAGCACCTGGCCCGACTCGCCGGAAATACTGCCGCGTTCGAGCAGGACACTGATAAGACCGTCCAGTGCGCGGTCGACGAGTTGCGCGCAAGCGGACAGCCGCCGGGCATCGCAGACCGCGACGACAAGGCAGTTAGCGGTATCAGTGAAAGGGGGGCTGCGGGTCAGGTGGACATCGAACAAGGCTGCCTCCAAGTGCGGGCTGAAATTTCAGCATATAGCAGGGGCGCCGGTTCCGTCTAATGCTTATAACGGCAGGAGTTATGCCCGAATTGCATTGTTGCGGAGCTTTTTGTCACCCATTTCTACTGTGCCGGGGCGGGGACGTCGAGGTCCAGCCCGGATACCGAATCCTGTAGCGGCCGATACCAGCGTATGTTTTTTCGGAATAATAAGTGACCTAAACGGCATTGTGGCGGCTGGAGGCGGGCCTATAATCATTTGGTAACAATCCACACCCACCTGCATACAACACACGTTACGGGCACTGGCAGTGGCTGTCGGTGTGGCGACAGCCAATCAGTGGGCTTACGCGCAGAACGATTCAGGCGCAGGCGGCAACCGCGCCGGGCAGCAGCCACTCGAGGAAATTTCGGTGACCGGCACCCGCATCAAGCGCGACGCATTTTCCACACCGATGCCGATGATGGCGATCGACCGTGAAGATATCGAATCGATCGGCTCCAATGCATTGACCGACGCGCTGCTGGAGATCCCCTCCATAGTCGCCGGGTTGAGCCAGACCAATACCACCTCAAACCTGCAAAACGCCGGCCTGTCGACGGTCGATCTGCGCAATCTGGACGACAACCGCACGCTGGTGCTGGTCGACGGGCGGCGCACGGTATCCAACAGTGCCAACGGCAACCGCGTCAGCCTGGGCACCATTCCCGCCAGCTTTGTCGAGCGGGTGGAGGTGATAACCGGCGGTGCCTCGGCGGTTTACGGCTCCGATGCTGTGGCCGGTGTGGTCAACATCATTACCGAAGATAACCAGCAAGGGTTTGAAATCGACGGCCGCTACGGTGAGGGTAACGACACCGGGTTTGACGATCACACCCTGGATATCAGTTTTGGCCGGTCCTTCGGCGGCGACAGCGGTTACTTTTTTGTCGCCGCCAACTATGACAAAGAGTCCGGTATCAAAGCGACCGATGTGCCCCGCGCACTGGTACAGGCCAACTGGCGCTACAGAAACGGTGTCAACCAGTTCGAAACTGCCGACGGCTTTCAGGCACTGGCCGATATCAGCCGCGCAGACTTTGCCGATTTGAGTGCCGATGCGGATGGCGGGCGCTTTGACGGCAGCAGTTTCTGGTATAACGATGACGGCCTGCAACAGGACTTTGTTACCAACAGAGACGGCTACGACTTTCGCAGGGACGACCATATCCTGATCCCCAGAGAGCGGCTGAATACCGCGGCCAAAGTGCGCTACGAGTTCGCCAACGGCATCGAGGCATTTGCCCAGGCCACCTTCAGCAGGATCGACACCGATAATTTGCGCGAGCCGGAGGGCGACGATCACAACGATCCGCACACACTGTTCGATTTCGAAAACGGCACCACGGAATTGATTACGGCCGGCAGGATACCGCTGGACAACCCGTTCGTACCCCAGGCCATTGCCGACAGCGACCCGGGTGATTTGAGCTGGGATCGGCGCTTTGTCGAAGTCGGCCTGCAGCGCACCGTCAATGAGCGTGAGACCACGCGCTTCTGGAGCGGCCTGCGGGGTGAGCTGGCCTCGGGCTGGCAATGGGAAGCCAGCATCGGCTACGGCAGGTACGATCAGAAGCAGATTCGCTACAACGAGATCAATATTCTCAACCTCACCCAGGGGCTGAATGCCGAGGTCGGGCCGGACGGTGACATTCGCTGCGCCGATGCCGGTGCCCGCGCCGCCGGCTGCGTGCCGGTCAACCTGTTCGGTCGCGGCTCGATCAGCCCGCAGGCGGCGGATTACATCCGTGCGAATTTAGGGCTGGAAGCGGAAGTCGAACAGCTTAACATGCTGGCGTATATGACCGGCACCGCGCTGGAGCTGCCGGCCGGCCCGCTCGATATCGCCTTCGGCTTTGAATTCCGCGAAGATAAAATGGACCTGAGCCCCGATGAACTGAATCGCACCGGCGGCCACTCATCGAACTTCGTGCCGGCGTTTTCCGGGCGTATGGACGTCGCCGAGCTGTTTGTCGAGGCCACGGTGCCGCTGCTCAGCGGCCTGCCCGGTATCAACAGCCTGAGCTGGGACGTCTCGGCCCGCTATGCCGACTACAGTCTGGAAAACGTCAGTGATGTCACCAGCTTCGGCACCGGTTTGCAATGGCGGCCGGTCGAGGACCTGAATATCCGCGTTTCATTCAACCGCGCCCTGCGGGCACCGGATCTGGCGGAGGTGTTTTCGCCGGCTCGCGGTGACTCCGACTCCTTTGACGATATCTGTGAAGGCGTCAGCCTCGATTCGGCCGGCGTGGTCGACGATAACTGCCGCGCCGAGCCCGGCGTACTGGCCAATATTCTCGCCAACGGCGAGTTCGACGACGAAAACAGCAGCAAGTTTTCCCCCAACCAGGGTAACCGAGACCTGATTGAAGAGAGCGCGGATACCTATACTCTGGGTTTTGTCTGGCAACCTGAATTTCTGCCGGGCTTCAATCTCGCCAGCGACTACTTCAGCATCGAAATCGAGGACGCTATCGACTCCCTGTCGAATGAGGAGATTTTGCGCCAGTGTTACCAGGACAGCGAGACTTTCGGCGACGGCAATGCCTTCTGCCGCGATATCACCCGGGATGCCGACGGCCAGATTGTCACCCTGATACAGCGGGAACTGAATCTCGACAAGCTGGAGGTCAGCGGTGTCGATACCACCCTCAGGTATGAAACCAGCCTGCAGCCGCTCGGCCTGCCCGGGGAGTTCGATCTGAGCTATATACACTCCCATATCACCAAGTACCGGGTGACCAGCCAGGCGGTGCAGGGCTTTGTCGACGACAGAAAAGGCGAGCTGGAAACCGGCAACTTCGAGGATCGCTCGCAACTGAAACTGGGCTGGCGCTACGACGATTTCAGGCTGACCTGGCGGGTAAAATACTTTGGCTCCGTCAACGATGACAACCAATTGCAACAGGACTACCGCGAGGCCCTGGCCGAAAACCCCGCGGCGGAAAAGCCGCTGTACCTCGATATCGACAGTGAAATGATCCACGATATGTATCTGTCCTACAGTCTGGCCGGCGGCGGTGTTCGCTATCGTCTCTACGGCGGCGTGCGCAATGTGTTTGACAACGACGGCCCCTTCCTGCCGGATGGCACCGAAGGCAATGATGACAATACCGATAATATCTACGACACCATTCGCGGCCGCTATGCCTACGTAGGCGTCAATCTGCAGTTCTAGGGCGTACGCAGGGTGCGCAAACAGCGGCGGCGGGCCGGTGGCCGGCCCGCCAATAATTGGTTGGACCAATCGGCTGGTTGTGCCGGCTGCTATGTAAAAAAATAAAGGCATATAAATCAAATAGATAAGTATATTCCGTGCGCTTTCTGCGATTTGCCTGTTGTAGAAATCAGGCAGATTATTTTAAATGACAGCTGTTCCGGCGATTGTCGTATTCCACCATGTCCAGCACCGATACCCACAGCGGCGGGCAGCATGCCACTGCCGAGGTTGTGATTGCCGAAGTCGTCGCCCGGCAGATCGAGGCGATGATTCTCGACGGCCGCCTCGGCGCCGGCGAGCGCTTGCCGGCTGAGCGCACGCTGTGCCGCAGCCTCAAGGTTTCGCGCAATACACTGCGCGAGGCCTTGAAGGACCTGCGCGGCCGCGGGGTGATCCAGACCCGCCGCGGCAGCGGCACCTTTGTCGCCGGCCTGCAGATGCTGCAGGTGCAGCCGAGCACGGCCTTGCAGAACTTATTGCAGAATCACCCGCAGACCCTGGCCGGTCTTATCGAAGTGCGTCGCCTGCTGGAGGGCGAGGCCGCCTATCAGGCCGCGCGCCGCGCCGGCGACGAGGATCTCCAGGCCCTGCAGCGCGCCTACCGCGAGGTCGTCGCGCCGCCGTCGCCAGGCGACAGCAGCGCGGCCCGCGCACAGCGGGACATACGTTTCCACCGCGCCATCTACAGCGCCGCCCACAACCCGATACTGCTGCTGGCTTTAAACGCTATTCGCGATCTGATGATGAGCTTTATTTTCGACACCACCGACAGGCTCTACACCCGTCCCGGCGCCTGGCGCCAGTTGCGCACCCAGCACCGGCGCATTTACCGCGCCATTGAAAAGCGCGATGCGCCCGCCGCGCGCAGAGCCGCCGGTGCCCATATCGACGCCGTGGCCGAGGCGCTGAACCGGCGCCCCGAACATTGAGAAAACATCACAGGAAGCACATCCATGCCGGCTTTAAAAAACTGTTTCAACATTGCCGATCTGCGTCGGCGCGCAAAAAGCAAACTGCCGGCGCCGATGTTTCACTACATCGATGGCGGCGCCGATGACGAGTGGACCCTGCGGCGCAACACCGCGGCCTTTGACGACTACCAGCTGCTGCCCAATTACCTGCAGCCGATTGCGAGCATCGATTTGCAAACCCGGCTGCTGGGCACCACCGCGGAGCTGCCTTTCTTCCTCGCCCCCACCGGTATGTCGCGCCTGTTTCACCACCACAAAGAGCTGGGCGCCTGCCGCGCGGCGCACAAGTTCGGCACCCTCTACAGCCTCTCGACCCTGTCCACCACCAGCATCGAGGAAGTCGCCGCGGCCACGCCGGGGCCGAAAGTGTTTCAGATCTATATTCTCAAAGACCGGGAGCTGACGCGGGAATTCGTGCAGCGCTGTAAAACCACCGGCTACCAGGCCCTGTGCCTGACCGTGGACACGCCGCTGGCCGGCAATCGCGAACGCGATTTAGTTCACGGTATGACCATGCCGCCGAAATTTACCGCCAGAAACCTCGTCAGTTACGGCAGCAGTTTCGAATGGCTGTTTAACCTGATGCGCAACCCGGATTTCAAACTGAGCAATGTCACTCATCGCATCGATGCGCTCGGCGCCGGGGCGATGGGCCTGATCGACTACGTCAACAGCCAGTTCGACCGCAGCGTGACCTGGGACGATGCCGCCTGGCTGGTGCAGCAGTGGCAGGGCCCGTTCATTATTAAAGGCCTGCAGTCGGTGGCGGATGTCAAGCGCGCGCGCGATATCGGCGCCAGCGCGGTGATGGTGTCCAACCACGGCGGCCGCCAGCTGGAGGGGACGCCGGCGCCGGTGGACTGCATTCCCGCATTGCGCGATGCCGTGGGCGACGACCTGGAGCTGATCGTCGATGGCGGTATTCGCCGCGGTACCCATATCGTCAAAGCCCTGGCCCTGGGCGCCAGTGCCTGCTCCATCGGCCGCCCCTATCTCTACGGCCTGGCCGCGGCGGGGCAGCAGGGCGTGGAACACGCGCTCGGGCTGCTGAAAACCGAAGTCGAACGCGCCATGGCCCTGCTCGGGGTCAACCGCGTCGGCGCGCTCGGCGCAGAGCATATCCGCTAGCGCGCGGCCGCCGCCATCACTGCGCCGTCCAGCCGCCGTCGACTTTGAGGCAGTCGCCGGTAATCATGGCCGCGGCCGGCGAGGCCAGAAACACCGCCGCGGCGGCAATCTGCTCCGGGGTGGCGAGCTGTTGCATGGGAATGCGCTGCATCACGAAGTCGTTGAACTGCGGGTCGGCAAACATGGGCCCGGTCAAATCGGTAAGCACAAAAGTCGGGGCGATGGAATTGGCCCTGATGCCTTGCGGCGCCAGCTCCACCGCCAGCGCCTTGGTCAGCCCCTCGATGGCGTGCTTGGTCAGGCAGTAGGCACTGCGGCCGGGTGAGCCGACATGCCCCATCTGCGAAGACATGTTGATAATGCAGCCGCGGATTTTTTCCCTCAGCATCACCCTTACCGCGGCCTGGGCACAGCGAAAGGCGGCTTTGACATTCAACTCCAGCAGCAGTTCGAGGTTCTCCCCGCTCACCTCGCTGAACGGCTGCGGCTTGTTGATACCGGCATTGTTGATGAGGATATGCAGCTGCCGCTGCTGCTCGATGCGGCGGTAAAACGCCGGGTCGCGGACATCGTAAACCCAGGGCTCGACGGCGCCGGGCCAGCGTTGCGCCAGGCTCTGCAGTGCCTGCGGCGAACGCGCTACGGCGATCACGCGGGCGCCGGCCCGCGCCAGCGCCTCGGCGCAGGCGCGGCCGATACCGCGGCTGGCGCCGGTTACCAGGGCGGTCTTGGCGCTCAGATCCGTCGCGGTTGGCGCTGATGTCTCCATGCCTGTTCTCTGTCTGCTGTGCTGGAAGAGGATTTATAGCCTAATATTGCATTCGAATGCAATAGCTCATAAGATGCCGTGACATTCACCTTGCAGCAGGCGCTGGCGCCGCCCCGGCGCGGCGCCGCTGCAATTTACGGGAGCTCAGGCGTGATAAGGTTTTTAAAGCAGGGCAAGGCCGCCGAAGAAGCGGCGAGGATAGATGCCGATATCCGCAATACCGTCGAGAACATACTTGCCGATATCGGCGAGAATGGCGATAAGGCGGTACGCAAATACTCCGAGAAGTTCGATGCGTGGAATCCGCAGTCATTCCGCCTGCAGCGCGCCGACATCGACGCCTGCTACGCCGAACTGCCGCAACAGGTGGTCGAGGATATCAAGTTCGCTCAGCAACAGGTGCGCGGCTTTGCCCGCATTCAGCGCCAGGCGCTCAGGGATGTCGAGGTGGAGACCCTGCCGGGGGTTACCCTGGGGCACAAAAATGTGCCGGTCAACAGCGTCGGCTGCTATGTACCCGGCGGTAAATACCCGCTGGTGGCCTCCGCCCATATGAGTGTGGTAACCGCCAAAGTGGCCGGCGTCAAACGGGTCATTGCCACCGCGCCGCCCTATCGCGGCAGGCCCAATGCGGCGATCGTGGTGGCCATGGACCTGGCCGGTGCCGATGAAATCTATACCTTCGGCGGGGTGCAGGCGGTGGCGGCCATGGCCCTGGGTACCGAATCGCTTGCCGCTGTCGATATGCTGGTGGGGCCGGGCAATGCCTTTGTCGCCGAGGCCAAGCGCCAGCTGTTCGGCCGCGTCGGCATAGATCTGTTTGCCGGGCCGACCGAAACGCTGATCATTGCCGACGACTCGGTTGACGGCGAACTGTGCGCTGCGGACCTGCTCGGCCAGGCCGAGCACGGCCCCAATTCGCCGGCGGTGCTGTTGACCAATTCCGAATCGCTGGCGCGCGCCACCCTGGCTGAAGTGCAGCGGCAGCTGCAGCTGCTGCCCACCGCCGATATCGCCGGCAAAGCCTGGGCCGATTACGGTCAGGTAATCGTCTGCGACGATTATGAGGAGATGGTGGCGCAGGCCGATCTGATCGCCTCGGAGCATGTGCAGGTAATGACCAGGGAGCCGGATTACTTTTTGCAGCGCATGACAAACTACGGCGCATTGTTTCTCGGACCGGAAACCAATGTCTCTTACGGAGACAAATGTATCGGCACCAATCACACCTTGCCGACAAATAAAGCGGCGCGCTATACTGGCGGCCTGTGGGTGGGGAAATTCATCAAAACCTGTACTTACCAAAGAATTACGCCCGAAGCCTCGCTGCAAGTGGGTGAGTATTGCTCGCGCCTGTGCGCTCTGGAGGGTTTCATGGGGCACAAAGAGCAGGCCGATATCAGATTGCGACGTTATGGCTCAAAAGAGCGGTGAGACAGCACAGGACAAAGCTGCCGGAGGTGAATTGCCAAAGGCGGCAAATACTGGAAAAAAAGCCGCCAAACCCGCAAAACAAACCACTGCCAAAGCGACAGCTGATTTTACGCCCGAGGCGGGCAGGCGCGTGACTTCATACGATGTTGCGCGCTACGCCGGTGTATCCCAGTCTGCGGTATCGCGCTGTTTTAAAGAGGGCGGCAGCGTCTCGCCGAAAACCCGCGATAAAATCATGAAGGCGGTGCGCAAGCTCGGCTACCAGCCCAATGCCATTGCCCGCGGGCTGATTACCCGGCGCTCCAATATGGTGGCGGTCATTATCGCCAATCTGCGGTTTTATCCCGAGACTCTCGCCTATCTCACCAGCGGCCTGAACGCCAGCGGTAATCACGTGCTGCTGTTCTCTCTCGATCACGAGAGCGAGGTGGACCGCATTATCGACCAGATCTGGCAGTACGGCGTCGACGGTGTGATTGCCGGCGCCCATCTGTCGAAAAAGCAAATCGAATTATTCGACCAGCGAAAAATTCCGCTGGTGTTCATCAATCGGCTGTACCGCGATATCGCCGCCAATTCCGTCTGCTGTGATCAGGTCGAGGGTGAACGCATTCTGGTCGACAGGCTGGTTGCGGCCGGGCACCGCAGCTTCGCCGTGGTGACCGGGCCGAGCGATTCGGTGGTCAGCCAGCAACGTATCTCCGGCGCGGTCGAGCGCCTCGCCGATCTCGGTATCAATGATGTCAGAGTGATCGAGGGCGAATACGATTACGACAGCGGCCGGCGCGCGCTGCGCGAACTGGCCGACGGCGCGGGCGGGCTGCCGCAGGCGGTGGTCTGTGCCAACGATATGATGGCCATCGGCTGCATGGACGAGGCGCGGCATCAACTCGGCCTGCGAGTGCCGGAGGATTTGTCGGTGGTCGGCTTCGATGGAGTGATGCAGGCGGCCTGGTCGAGCTACGACCTGGTGACGGTGCGCCAGCCGATGCAGAATATGGTAGAGGCGGCGGTATCGATGCTGCTGTCGCGCATCGAGCGGCCGGATCTGGCGCCGGAAAAGCGTATGTTTTCCGGTGAAATTGTCGAGGGTTGCTCGGCCCGACTCGGAACAAGCCGCTAGGAGTTCGATGCCATGGGCATATCGCAGCCGCTGTTACTGTTGCCGGGGATGATGTGCGACCGGCGCCTGTGGCAGGCGCAAATTGACGGGCTGGAGGATCTCTGCGAGCCCATCGTCGTGGCCGATCTGGGCGGTGCCGCGTCGGTGGCGCAGCTGGCCCGGCAGGTACTGGCGACGGCGCCGCCGCGTTTCGCGCTGGCGGGTTTATCGATGGGGGGAATCGTCGCGTTTGAACTCTGGCGCCAGGCGCCGCAGCGCATTACCCGCCTGGCGTTGCTGGATACCAATGCGCGGGCGGAGCTGCCGGAGCGCCGCGCGCTGCGGGCGGCACAAATCGAGCGCGCGCAGAAAAACCTGCCGGGCGTGGTGGCCGAGGAGCTGCTGCCAAATTATTTTTCCCGCCCGCAGCAGTGTCGGCCCGCGGCCGATACCGTGCTGCAAATGGCGCTGGCGCTGGGCGCGGAGGTGTTTGCACGCCAGTCGCTGGCGCTGCGCGAACGCCCCGACAGCGCCGCCTTGCTGCCGCTGATCACGTGTCCGGCGCTGGTCATGTGCGGCGCCGACGATGTGCTGTGCCCGCCGGATTACCACCAGTTCATGGCGGCGCAGATACCGCGGGCGCAGTTGGTGGTGATACCGGACTGCGGCCATTTATCGACCCTGGAGCGACCCCGGGAAGTCAATCGGGCCTTGCGGCAGTGGTTGCAAGGGGCCGATCATCAGCAGCAGGCGCACTAGGCGAGTCGCGGCATGACGGCGGTGCGCGGATGAGGATAATCGAGATCTGAAATGCAAAACTTTCGCGATCGCCTGCTGCAGCGGCAGGCCCTGGTCGGCACCTTTGTAAAAACGCCCTCCGCCATTATCGCCGAGGTGCTCGGCCTGACCGAACTCGACACCCTGTGCCTCGACGCCGAACACGCGCCCTTCGACCGCCTGGCGCTGGACGGCTGCCTGCAGGCATTGCGCGCGGCGCACAAGCCGGCGCTGGTGCGCACACCTTCGGCGGCGGCGGAACATATTCTCAATGCCCTCGACTGCGGCGCCAGCGGCGTGGTCGTGCCCCATATCGGCAGTGCCGTGCAGGCCCGGGCAGTGGTTGCCGCCGCGCGCTTCGGCGCCGGCGGCCGCGGCTATGCCGGTTCCACCCGCGCAGCGGCTTATACCACCAAAACGATGGCGCAGCACCTGGCCGACAGCGCGCGGCAGACCGCGGTGATTGTGCAGATAGAGGATATCGAAGCCCTGCCCGCGGTTGACGAGATTGCCGCCGTCGACGGTGTCGACTGCCTGTTTATCGGCAGAATCGATCTCACCGTGGCCTACGGCGCGGCCTCGCCGGACGACCCGGTCGTGGTTGCAGCGGTAGAGAAAATCTGCGCGGCGGGGCAGCGCGCCGGCAAGCCGGTGGGCATGTTTGTGCCGCGGCTGGATGAGGTTGCGGTGTGGAAGCAGCGCGGCGCCAGTCTGTTTTTACTCGCTTCGGAGCACAGTTTTATTCTGCAGGGGGCCGCGGCGCTGGTGAGTGGCTTTCGAGAGGGTTGAAAGACGACAGCTTACAGTTCACAGCTCACAGTTAAACCATCGGCAGGCGGGGTGCTGCTGTGGGCTGCCTGCTGTAAGCTCCAGTCTCCTATGCCAGCCCTTATGCCAGGCAATTGAGCTGCGCCCGCGCCACCGCTTCCCGATAGAGAAAAATATCTCTCAATACGGCGATTTCGTCGTAGAGGGTCCACTCTTCCACCACTTTGTCGCCGCGCAGCCGCAACTGGCTGATACCCTGCACGTGCAGCCGTGCTGCACTCGGTGCGGGGGTGAAACCGGGGCCGCGGTGGGTACCGAGCAGGCGCCATAACAGCGCCATGCTGCGCGAGCCGTCGGCCTCGACTTCGCCGGCTGCGGCGTGTTGAAAAAACAGTGCCGCGTCGGGCATGGCCGCCAGCAGTTTCAGGCAGGCCTGCCGCACCGCCGGCACGCCCTGCTGCCGGCTGCCGCCGGGGCCGTGGTAGATGGTGTCGTCGCTGTAGAGTTGCGGCAGCAGCTGCAGCTGGCGCAGGTTCCAGATCTGGTGCAGCAGCTGCGCGGGCCGGCGGCAAGGCTGCGGCAATTGCTCGACCCCGACTGCGGTTGGCGGCGGCGGCAGTTGTCCCAGGCCGGTGTTGACCTCGCCCAGGCTCCAGTAAACCGCGCTGCCGGCGGCGACCTGCCGGCGGGCCAGGTGTTGCGGGTCGACAGCGAGCTGCTGCGCCAGCAACAGCCGGTCGACAATGCGGTACTCGCGGTAGATGCGACCGCCGCTGTGCAGGTGCAGCGCCAGGCTGCACAGCTCCACGGCCGCGCCGCTGGCGGGGCCGAACACCGAGGCGCTACTGTGGCGGGCCGCCACACTCGAGCGCGATGCCAGGGCGCCGGCGGCAGCGGTCGGCCCCAGCACCTGCTGCTGCAGGACTTCGCGTTCGTCGAAGGTCTGTAACTCGGCCAGCAGTTGCTCGCCCAGCGCCTTGCGGCTGTGAATTTCACTGCCGCCAGTGCAGACAACGGCGCGGTTGAGATAGCAGTCCAGCAGGGGACCGAGTGCCGCCTGGCGGTGAAAATTCTGCTGCGCCGAGTCCAGCTGCTGCGCCGTCAGTGCCTGGGGGTGCGCGGTAGTACTCAAACTCAGGCGCCTCCGTAAATCTGTCGCAGTACCGCGAGTTCATCGAACACGGTCCACTCAGCGGCAATTTTGTCGTCCACTATCTGCCAGTGTGTTACCGCCATGATAAGCACCCGGTGCCCGCTCGGCGCACCGTAGATACCGTCGCCGCGGTGATGCCCGGCCAGGTACCAGCGCACGGCGATTTCACTGCCGCCGCCGTCACCCGGCGTCGCGCAGATATGATCGATATTGAGGCGGGCATCGGGCAGGGCGCCGAGCAGCGAGATAATGTAACCGATGATTTCGCCGTGCCCGAACAATACCCGGCCCGACGGCGCGTAGCACAGGCAGGTAGGGCTGTAGATGTCGCGCACCGCGCCGAACCGTCGCCGGTTCCAGATGGCTTCCAGCGCCTGCCGGGCGAAGGCCTCGGGGTCGCTGCCGGCGGCGGCCGGCGCGGCCGCGACGGCGGCGGCGGGGCAGCTCAGTGCCGCATCGATTTGCCGCTCGCGCCAGTCGCGATAGTCGCGCTGCCGGCTTATATCGCCGGCAAGCCTGCGCGCCACCGCCCGGTGGTCCATGCCCAGCTGCAGCACCAGGCTCAGGTTGTCGCGCACCAGCCATTCCTCGACGATGCGGTTGGCCCGCACCAGGCAGTCGGCAATGGTGGTGACGGTAGCCCGCTTACCGCTGGCCGGACCAAACTCGCTGTTGCCGCTGTTGGTCATATGGCTGATGATGCGGTGCGAGGACAAAAAACCGTTGTCGTTTTTATGGCACCAGATCACCGTCTCGCCGCACAGCGAGCGGTCGGGAAAAGCCGCCAGGGTTTTGGTGGTGCCCTCGACAACCGCATCGATGCCCCTGCTGTAACCGGCCAGTGTAAAGATCTCAACCCCCTCGCCGTAGTGATCCTCGATCAGGCCGACATCCTTCTCCTCCCACATACGGTGAGTGCAGCGGATGATGTAGTCGACGATATCGGCATAGTCGCTGTCGAAGCCGTGCATCGAGGGATGCTGGCGGGGCTTGACCTGCAGCAGGTCGCTGATGTCGCGCTGGCCCACAGCCGTCACCGGTGCGGGCGGAATCTGATCTGACTGGCTCATAGGGTAGTAACGCCGGCGCTACCGTGTTATTTGCGGAATTTGGTGAGGCGAGAATGTGGCATTATATGAATTCGAAGTCAATGCTTCCATTGTGCCTCGTTGCCGAATGCTTCGACACGGCGGCGTTTTTTCACTGCTTGTCTGCATGGCCGAAGTCCGTATCGCGACTTTTGGGCGGAAAAAATTATCCGCTATTGGTTGATTATGATCATTGATTTGTGTATTTTGATTTGAATTCGAAGTCAAAAAAATACCGATAACTGCTTTGTACTATGCAAAGCCATACGTAAAACTACTGATAAGTCTCAGTTTTTAAAGGATTTTAAAACAAAGATTATATGCAATCGGCTTGAATTGGCATTCATTCAAGTGCGATTCTGTACTACTCGACCCATTAGAAACGATCATCATTAAGCGGAGGAGGTCCACCATGTATAAACACAAACCAGGCGCCGTCAGTCAGGCGCTGCTCCTGCCCACAGCGATACTGGCCGCGTCCGCGGCGGTGTCGGCCGATATCCTGCTTGAAGAGATAGTGGTGACCGCGCAGAAGCGCGAGCAGAACCTGCAGGATGTGCCGCTGTCGATTACCGCCCTTTCCGGCGCAGCGCTGCAGCGCGCCGGTGTAACGGATATCGCCAGCATCGAAACACTCACCCCCGGACTGCAGTTCGGCCAGTCGGGCAACGATGCGCGCCCCTCCATTCGCGGCGCGCGCACGGAAAATGTCTCCGTGCAGCAGGACCCGGTAATCGGCTTTTTCGTCGACGGCATCTACCGCAGCCGCACGTCGCAGGCGCTGGCGGCATTTGTCGATGTCGACCGCGTCGAGGTATTGCGCGGCCCGCAGGGAACACTGTTTGGCCGCAATACGTTCGGCGGTGCCATTAACGTGATATCCAACCAGCCCATCGATGAGCAGGCCTACGGCTTTGACGTCACCCTGGGCGATTACGATCGCCGCCGCGTCGAGGGTTTTTTTAACGCCGTGCTGGCCGACGGGCTCTACGCCCGTATCTCCACCTCTGTCGACGAACACGAACCCTACGTGGAAAACTCTCTCGACAGCGACAACGGTTTTCGCGATAAGGACGAAAACTACCTGCGCGTGCAGCTGCTGTGGGAGCCCCGCGATGACTTCGATGCGACGCTCAGAGCCAGCCGCTGGACCCAGGGCGGCAACGGCGCCAGTGAATTCGGTTATTTCCTCGCCGGCACGCCGGTGGACACCGGCAGCGCCGCGGCGGTGATCAATTCCACCCTCAGCCCCGTCAACCCGCGCACCGGCGGCGGCAACGGGCCCGCCGGCTCCGATCCCTTCCGCGTCAACTACGATGCCGATGCCTCACTGGATACCGAGCAGGAGACGCTGGACCTGGAGTTGAACTGGGACCTGCAGGCGTTCAGCACCAAACTGTTGCTGGGCTATGCCGATTTTGAAACCGAGCGTTTTACCGACAGCGATCTTTCGCCCAATCCCAGCGCCGTGGCCGGACAGATCGACAGCGCCAGAACACTGACCGCCGAGCTGCAGCTGACCTCGGGCGAGGACGGCCCGCTGCAGTGGACCACGGGCCTGTATTACCTGGACGACGATACCCGCGGTATCTTCATCTTCGACCGTCTGTTTGACACCGACCCGGCCACCAACCTGCCGATACTGACTCAGCCGGCGCCCGACAGTGATTTTATTTCCGACGCCAGTGTCGAAACCACCTCGGTGGCGGTGTACGGCCAGGCCACATACGCCTTTACCGAGGCGCTGAGCGTTACCGCCGGGGTGCGCTGGAGCGAAGATGAGAAAGACTTCAGTCGCCGCACCGGGTTTTCGTTTTCCGAGCCGCTGGATTTCAGCGGCCGGCCGGTGTTCGAAGACGAAGACAGCTTTGACGAAGTCACCTGGCGGCTGGGCCTGGAGTACGCCCTCAGTGATGCCAGCCTGGTTTATGCCAGCGCCGCCACCGGTTTTCAGTCCGGCGGCTTTAACAACAGTGCCGATGCGGTTACCGGCGGCGCCTCTTTCGAGGAACAGACGGTAACGGCGTTTGAAGTGGGCAGCAAAAACCGCCTGCTCGACGGGCGCCTGACTGTCAATGTGGCGGCGTTTTTAAATGAGTTCGACGACCTGCTGGCGCAGGAATTCATCGATACCGGTACCACGGTGCTGGCCATCGCCACCAACGCCGGTGAAGCGACCGTTATGGGGTTGGAGGCAGAGGTGGACTGGATTCCGACTGACAACCTGCTGCTGAATATCCGCGCTACCTTCAACGACAGTGAGTTCGGGGAGTTCGTGCTGAACGAGCCGGTATCCGGCGAAGCGATCGACCTGGACGGCGAGCGGGTGCCGCTGACGCCGGACTTTACCCTCGGCCTCAACGGTCAGTACGACTTCGAACTGACTCAGGGCGTATTGACACCGGCGATATCGGTCTACTATTCCAGTGACTACTCCACCAACGATATCGATTATCGCTTTGCCGAGCAGGACAGCTACTCCAAGGTCGACCTGCGTCTGACCTATACCTCAGCTAACCGCGGCTGGTATGTGGAGTTGTTCGGGCGCAATGTCGGCGACGAGGAAATACTCAATCGCACGGTGCGTTTCGGTCAGAATGCCATCGCGCAAAACTACAACGACCCGGCTACCTATGGTATCCGCTTCGGCTTCAGGCAACTGTAAACGGCTGCGGCCCGATTGCGGCCGCCGGCCGCCGTATTAACGTCTAGGCGAAGGAATTTCTCTATGCAAGAGTGGACCCCGCAACAACTGCAAAAACGTCTGGTGCGTTATCGGGACCTGGTGCCCTGTGTCAACGCTTTTATCGACACCTATACCCCCGGCAGTGATCGCAAGGAAAACTTTACCATTATCGGCCCCGGCGTGGCCGAGCACCCCGACCAGCACGTGCATATCAGCATTCCCCACGGCTTCAATATCGGCGCGGCGCGGCAGCCGCCGGGCTGCCACAACTCGCAGCACAGTCACGATACCGAAGAGGTGTTTGTCGTGCACAGCGGTCGCTGGGCGTTTCGCTGGGGCCACGACGGTAGCGACGGTGAGGTGGAACTCGGACCCGGCGACTGCATATCGCTGCCGACGGGGGTATTCCGCGGCTTTGAGAATATCGGTGAGGATATCGGTTTTCTGTTCGCCGTGCTCGGCGGCGATGATCCGGGCAATGTACACTGGGCGCCCTATGTGTTCGAAGCGGCCAGAGATCACGGCCTGGTACTGCTGGAAAACGGCCAACTGGTGGATACCACCAAAGGCGAGGCCGTGCCGGCCGGGCTCGAGCCGATGAAGCCGACCATGCGCGCGGATTTATCCGCCTACCGGCGTATGAGCAAAGCGGAAATGAACGGCTGTGTGGTCCTCGCCGGGCAGCAGAAAAGTGCGCCGACGCTACTGGCTCAGGGCGCCACCGGTGTGCGCGAGTGTGCGCTGATCGGTCCGGCAAACCCGCTCGAACAGAGTCCGGCGGGCACCATGGCCTGGCGCCACGGCTTTCATGTGCGGCGGCTCGATCTGGGTGCCGGTGCTACAATTCCGCTGCACCAGCGGTTCGAGCAGGAGGTGCTGTTCGTGCACGGCGGTGAGGTCGAGCTGTCGTGGCCCGGTGGTGAACTGGCGCTGGGTGAGGGCGACGTGATGACCGTTCCCATAGACATGCCGCGGGGGCTGGCCAATAGGGGCGACCGCGACACCGTGCTCTATGTGGTCCGGGGCGGTGACCGGCCGGCGGCGCCGAAATGGTTGTCGCCGCTGGCCTGATCGCCGCGCTAAAGTCAGTGATAAGATGAAGTCAGTGATAAACAGTTATCAGTGATAAACCGTTTATGAATATCGACACAGAAAAAAACAAAGCGCTGGTATGGCAGTTTCTGCAGCGCCAGTCGCGGCCGCAGCTGGAGTCGGCGCTGGCACAGTATGTACACGATGATATTGTCTGGCGCGGCCCGCAACCGCTCAACGAGCTGCACGGCCTGGCCGCCTACAGCGGCGATTTCTGGCGGCCGCTGCTGCGCGCGCTGCCGGACCTGGAGCGCCGCGATTACCTGTTTTTCGGCGGCCGCTTTGACGGCAGTGACTGGGTCTGCGCCAGTGGCAACTTGCTCGGCACCTTTGTCGACAGCTGGCTCGGCATCCCCGCCACGGGCGGCTTTGTCAATATCCGCTACGGCGAGTTCTCGCGCCTGCGCGACGGCAAAATCGCTGAGATACTGGTTATCTTCGACCTGCTGGATCTGATGCGCCAGGCGGGCTGCTGGCCGCTGCCGCCCAGCCTCGGTGTCGAGCAATTGATTCCGGCGCCCGCCACCCAGGACGGCCTGATACTGGGTGCGTCCGACAGCGGCGAGGCGCAGCGCACCCTGGCGCTGGTGGATGCGATGATTTTTGACGGCCTGTTCAAGTTCGACGGGGTCGATCTCGCCACTATGGACATGGCGCGTTTCTGGCACCCGGACATGATGTGGTACGGGCCGGCCGGTATCGGCAGCACCCGCGGCATCGACGGTTTTCAGCGCTGCCACCAGGGCCCGTTTCTGCGCGCCTTCCCGGATCGCCGCGGCGGCAACCACCGCGCGCGCTTTGCCGAGGGCTGCTATGCCGCCTCCACCGGCTGGCCCAGTATTCACTGCACCCACAGCGGCGCCAACTGGCTCGGCATGCCGGCCACCGGCAAGCCGCTGACCATGCGGGTGATGGACTGGTGGCGGCGCGAGGGCGATTATCTGCGCGAGAACTGGGTGTTTATCGATATGATCGATGTATTGATGCAGATCGGTTTTGACGTCTTCGAGCGCCTGGCGCAACAGACACCCGGACGGACATCTCGACAGACACCCAGGGGCGGCGGCTGAGTTGCGGCGGGCGCCTGCAGCCCTAATAAAACCAAAAAAGGCCAAGCTGCCATGACTGATTTCGGCGTCTTGAACTGGAGTATCCTGATCGTCTATATCCTCGGCAACCTGCTGCTGGGTTTTATGCTGGGAAAAAAAATAGAGACGGCGGAGGATTTCTACCTCGGCAAGAAAACCACACCCTGGTGGGCAATCGGCATATCCGTCATTGCCACCTATGTCAGTGCGCTGTCATTTCTGGGCGGGCCGGCCTGGTCTTATACCGACGGCATTGCAGTGATGGCCATACACCTGAATTATCCGCTGGTGATTTTTCTGGTGATTACCTTCTTTCTGCCGTTTTTCTATAACAGCGGCGTCGCGTCGATTTACGAATACCAGGAAAAGCGCTTCGGCCCCACCGCCAGGGCGGTAATCTCGGCGCTGTTTCTGGTTTCCCAGGCACTGACCTCGGCCGCGGTGCTTTACGCCACGTCGCTGGTGCTGGAATTCATTACCGGTATCGACGTGATCTACGCGATTGTGATCGTCACGCTTATCGCCCTGGTTTATACCGCTCTGGGCGGGATTACCGCGGTGATCTGGACCGATGTCATACAGGCGGGTGTGCTGTTTGTCGGCGCGGTCATTATCTTTTTCGCCCTGCTCAGCGATCTTCCCATGTCGCTGCACGATACCCTGCTTGAACTGAAGGCACAGAACAAAACCCGCGGCCTGGATTTCGGTGTGGATTTTACCGCGGTTACCGGCGCCTGGTCCGGTATTATCGCCATGACGCTGTTTCATGTCACCGTCTACGGCGCCAATCAGATGATGGTGCAGCGCACCCTGGCGTCGAAGAATATCGGTGATGCGAAAAAATCCTTCCTGATGATGGGCTTTGCCGCATTCTTCATTTACTTTCTGTTTATCCTGCTGGGGATTCTGTTTTACAGTTATTACGGCGGCAGAAGTTTTGCCAACGGCAATACCATCATTCTGGAGTTTGCCGCCGACTATGGCCTGCCGGGCCTGATGGGTATTATCGCCGCGGCGGTCATGGCCGCCTCCATGTCGAGCCTGGACTCCTCGTTTAACTCAATGGCCACGGTATCGGTGGTGGATTTCTACCAGAAGTACTTCAAGCAAGATGCCTCGCCACAGCACTATCTGCGGGCCTCGCGCGCCTTTACCCTGCTGTGGGCGGTGCTGATCATCATACCGGCGATTCTCTATGCCAACAGCGAGGGTTCGATCCTGCAGACTCTGAGTAAAGTCGGCTCGTATTTTGTCGGCGCCAAACTGAGCATGTTCGCGCTGGGTTTCTTCTCGCGCCAGACTACCGAGCGCGGCCTGTTGGTCGGTGTGGCGGTGGGCTTTGCGGTGGTGTGGTATGTGGCCGCGCAGACCGATATCGCCTGGCCCTGGTACTGCCTGATCGGTGCGGCAGTGAATATGGCGGTGTCGATTGCCGCCAGCCTGCTGCTCGACGGTGTGCAGCGCCGGCACTCGCCGTTTTCGGTCGCCGGGCAACAGCAGATGTTTCGCAGCCAGGGACTGCCGCAACAGCACCAGGGCTGGTATCTGGTGCCGGGCAAAGTTGACCGCGTCAGCTATCTGCTGCTGGTATTTTTTCTGTTGAGCGCGGCATTTCTCTGGTCTTTCGACCACCTGATCGGCTGATTCAATCCTGCAGCTCGCGCCACTGGCTCGGCAGGGTGCCGGTCCAGCGTTTGAAGGCGCGGCGGAAATTGTTGGCGTCGGTAAAGTGCAGATAGTCGGCCAACTGATGGTTCTTCCAGCCCTCGTGGCGCAACAGAAACAGCGCCGCCACGCGCCGCACCTGGTCCTGCAGGTATTGAAAACTGCTGTCTTCCTGCCGCAGGCGGCGTTTGAAGGTGGTGGTGCTGATGCCGAAATGGGCGGCGGCCCGGTCCAGGTGCAGCGGCTCGTGCAGGTGGCGATACAACAGCCGCCGGGTCTGCATCAGCAGGCTGTGCCTGCCGCGGCAGTTTGGCAGCAACTGGCGGCAGCGCGCCGCACAGCGGCGAAACAGTTGCGGATCTCCCTGGGCGAAAGGCCGGTAGAGGTCGGCGGCGGCGATCAGAATCCCGGATTGCCAGCGGTCGAAGCGGATATGCTGGCCGAAGTACTCCCGGTACTGGTGATCGGCTGGCGGGATATTATGGATCTGATGCGCCGGCAATAGCGCTGTTTAGCGCCGCCGCATTGGGTCGAGAGTCATGAAACAGCTTCTAAACTAGTTGAGACGGTTTTTGATACTGATCCTGGCCAGTTTGTTGCCGAGATTTTCCAGTATATGGTGTTTCCTGGCGTAGTCTATACAAGGTTTTTCAATACCCAGGTAGGTCAGTGTGCATATCAGCACGATCAGCACAGCCACTAGCGGCAGGCCGACCATATAGTGGCTCAGCGAAAACCCGGCGATTTCGAAACCACTCATCGAGAACAGAAAGTACAGTGCAATACCATGCAGCAAATAGACACTGTAGCTGATTTCGCCCAGCAGCACCGAGGCCTTGCTGGTAAACAGCCCGAACAGGCTATTGCCCAGGGCCACCGGTATAAAGAAAAAGCTGAATACAATAATATGCAGCAGCGTCAGCGTATGCGGATAGACGACGGCGAGCAGCAGTGCGATGGCCGCCAGCAGTGAGCCGAAGCGCGATTTTGCCACTGCAATAAAAAAGCCCCCGCGTTGACTCAGACAGGCCGCCAGCCCACCGATGGCGAACAGAATAAAATGGCTGGATTTAATGTTTAACGCCGTCATCGGAAAAATAAACAGCAGCACAGCCGCCAGTAATACCAGCAACGACGCCACTGTGCCGTGTCCGATTATCCACGCCAGCAGCGGCAGTGACAGATAAAACAGCCATTCGTATTTCAGCGTCCACTCCACCCCGGCGATAACTGTGCGGGTTTCGGCAAAGCCGTTGATTGAGCCGCCGTAAAAAAGCAGCCATTTGACGATTTGTTTTATCAGCGTCGCGCTGTCGGTATGCAGGGTAAAACCGGATTCGATAACAACCACCAGCAGGATGATGGCGAGGGCCAGCAGGTAGAGCGGATAGATGCGCAGCAGCCTGGATTGATACAGCCGGTACCAGTCGATGCCGGTGACCGCATCGCGACGCAATATTTTGGCAATAAACAGAAAGCCGGTGATCATGAAAAAGATGGCAACGCTGACTTTGCCGAGGTTCTGAAAATAGGACTCCGGGGGGCGCGTCCACAACCCGCTGCTTTTCCAGTACCAGGTGACGGCGAAATGGTGGATAAGCACGCCAAGCGCCAGGTAGCCGCGCAGGCCGTCGACGGCACCGTAGCGTCCCGCCCGCCGATCCAGGTAGTCGAAGGCCCGCAGCCGGCTCAGCAGCCGCGCCGCGCCGTAGCAGCCGGCCAGGGCGATGAGGGTGAGTAGAATTTTAACGGCTTCTTCCATGCTGGCTGTCCTTTATTGCCGTCCTTTATTCACTGCCTTTCATTCACAGTTCCTTTTACATCAGCCCATATCAGCCCCTGTCACATCAGCCCCCGTTGCCGCCTTTTATTCCCCGGCGGCGGGGTTGCTGCGGTTCGCGGTGCCCTGTATGGCATCCCTCCATATTGAATTCTCACTGCGACTTTTGCAATGCGGTAAGAAAAATTTAACAGCCCTTGCCCGGCTCCCTGACAGCTGCTGCCACGGCGTGATACTTTTACGCTCCCGGGGGTGTACATATGCCCGCAATGCTGTATATTTAGCCAGCATTTTAGACCGGCTCAATCCACACAATGGCATATCGAATTCTATGAGTCACGCATCCATCCTGATCAAAGGCGCACGCCAGAACAACCTTCGCAATCTCGACCTGGAACTGCCCACCAACGAACTGATCGTGGTTACCGGCGTCAGCGGCTCGGGCAAATCCACGCTGGCCTTCGATACCGTTTACGCCGAGGGGCAGCGCCGCTATGTGGAGACCTTCTCGGCCTATGCGCGGCAGTTTCTCGACCGTATGGACAAGCCGGCGGTCGACAGTATCCAGGGCATTCCGCCGGCGATTGCCATCGATCAGACCAATCCGGTGCGCACCTCCCGCTCCACCGTCGGCACCATGACCGAACTGAACGACTACCTGAAACTGCTGTTTGCGCGCATGGCGCGCCTCTACTGCCACAGCTGCCAGCGCCCGGTCAGCAGCGATTCCGCCCAGAGCATTGTCGAGGCGCTCTACCGCCGCGCCGGCGGCGATGCCCCGCGCGTCATGGTGTGTCTGCCGATCGATATCCCGGCCAATTTCAGCGACGGCGAAGTGGTGAAGCTGTTGCAGCAGCAGGGTTATACCCGCATTCACAAGCGCGGCAAGAAGCGCGTCGAAGCGGTGCAGGACCGCCTGCGGCTGCTGCCGGAAAACCGCGAGCGCCTGAGCGAGTCGATCGAGGCGGCGCTGCACCACGGCAACGGCCATGTGCTGGTTTACCCGCTCGACGCCGACCGGCAGGCGGGCGAGCCCTGGCGCTTTTCCAGCCACCTCCACTGCCCGGACTGCGATATCGACTACGACCAGCCGACGCCGGGCCTGTTCTCTTTTAACTCCGCCATCGGCGCCTGCGACAGCTGCCGCGGTTTCGGGCGGGTGATCGGCGTCGATTACGGGCTGGTGATACCGGATGAAAACAAAAGTCTCAAGGAGGGTGCCATCAAGCCCTGGCAGACACCTTCCAATATCGATGTGCAGCGGGCGCTGATCAAATACGCGAAAAAGCGCGGTGTGCCCATCGACAAACCGTGGAAGAAACTGACCCGCAAACAGCAGCGCTGGGTGCTGGAGGGGGAGGGGCACTGGGATGACGATGTCTGGTTCGGCGTCGACCGCTTCTTTCAATGGCTGGAAAGCCGCGCCTATAAGATGCATGTGCGGGTACTGTTGTCTAAATACCGCTCCTATACGCCGTGCCGCGCCTGCAATGGCGCGCGCCTGAAACCCGAGGCGCTGTGGTGGCGCCTGGGCGGGGCGGCCGCCGAGCCGGCATCGCCGCCGGGTCTGACCATCCACCAGGTGATGCAGCTGCCGCTGCAGCAGTGCGCTGAGTTTTTCGACCGGCTGCAGTTGCCCGCGCCCTTTGATGAGGCGGCGGAATTGCTGCTCGGCGAGATTCGCTCACGCCTGGCCTATCTGCTCGAGGTGGGCCTCGGCTACCTGACCCTGGATCGCCAGTCGCGCACCCTCAGCGGCGGCGAAGTGCAGCGCATCAATCTCACCACGGCGCTGGGCACTTCGCTGGTCAATACCCTGTTTGTGCTCGACGAGCCCAGTATTGGCCTGCACCCGCGCGATATCAACCGCCTGGTGAAGGTGCTGCACCGCCTGCGTGACGCCGGCAATACCCTGCTGGTGGTGGAGCACGATCCGCAGGTGATCCTGGCGGCCGACCGCATACTGGATATCGGCCCGGGTCCGGGCAAGCAGGGCGGCGCCATCGGCTTTTTCGGCACGCCCAGGGCGCTGCTGCGCGACCGGAAATCGCTGACCGCGCAATACCTGTCGGGCAGGAAAACCGTGGTTGCGGCGGCCGCCGCCAGGCCCGCTGCCACGCAGCACCTGCGCGTGCTGGGCGCGGCCGAGCACAATCTGAAAAATATCGATGTCGATATTCCCCTCGGGCGACTGGTGTGCATTACCGGCGTCAGTGGCTCCGGCAAGTCGACGCTGATGCGCGACGTGCTGTACCCGGCCCTGTGCAAGCACAAGGGCAAGACCGTGGAGACCCCCGGCGCCCACAAAAGTGTGCAGGGCCACCAGTTTATCGACGATGTGGTGCTGGTGGATCAGAGCCCGATCGGCAAAACCACCCGCTCGGTGCCCGCCACCTATGTCGGTGCCTTCGACGCCATCCGCAAACTGTTTGTGGCCGTGCCGCTGGCGCTGGAGCGGGGCTATACCCCGGGCACTTTCAGTTTCAATTCCGGCAACGGGCGCTGCCCGACCTGTTCCGGCAACGGTTTCGAACATGTGGAGATGCAGTTTCTGAGCGATGTCTATCTGCGCTGCTCCGACTGCGACGGCAAGCGCTACCGCGACGAGATCCTCGAAGTCAGGCTCTACGGCGCCGCCGGCGACGGCCGCGGCCGCTCCATCGCCGATGTGCTGGAGATGACCGTGGCCGAGGCGCTGGCATTTTTTGCCGCCGCACCGGAGGTGCTCGACAGCCTGCAGCCGCTGGCCGATGTCGGCCTCGGCTATGTGCAGCTGGGGCAGGCGGTGCCGACCCTGAGCGGCGGCGAGGCCCAGCGGCTGAAGCTGGCCGGGCATCTGGCCAGGAATGCCGGTGGTGAAAAGATCCTGTTCCTCTTCGATGAACCCACCACCGGCCTGCACTTTGACGATATCGCCACGCTGATGGGCGCCTTTCGCCAGCTGATCGACAACGGCCATTCATTGCTGGTGATCGAGCACAATCTGGATGTGATCGGCGCGGCCGACTGGATTATCGATATCGGCCCCGAAGGCGGCGAGGGCGGCGGCCAGTTGATTGCCGCGGCTACGCCGCGGGAGCTGATAAAAACCGCAAATCCCGGTGCCGGCGGCCACACCGCCAAAGCACTGCGCAGTTATTACCGCTCTCAGGGCAAAGCGGCGACCCCGGCCAAAATCACTGCCGGGCGCAAAGGCAAAGGCGGCAAAAACAATAATGCCATCGTGGTGCACCACGCCCGCGAGCACAATTTGAAAAATGTCGATGTCACCATACCGCGGGACAAGTTTACCGTGATCTCCGGCGTCAGCGGCAGCGGCAAAAGTACCGTCGCCTTCGATATCGTCTTCGGCGAGGGCCAGCGCCGCTATCTGGAATCGCTCAACGCCTATGCGCGGCAGTTTGTACAGCCGGCTTCGCGCCCGGATGTCGACACCGTGCACGGCATACCGCCGACGGTGGCCATCGAACAGCGCACCAGCCGCGGTGGCCGCAAAAGCACAGTGGCGACGCTGACCGAGATCTATCATTTTCTGCGCCTGCTGTATGTCAAACTGGGTACCGCCTACTGCCCCGACTGCGAGGTGGCGATCGAGCCGCAGACCTCGGCGGCGATTCTGGCGCGCCTGCAGCGCGATTATCGCAGCCGCGAAATCACCCTGCTGGCGCCGATGGTGGTGGCGCGCAAAGGTATCTATAAGGAACTGGCAAAATGGGCCGCAGACAGGGGGTATACCCGCTTGCGCGTCGATGGCCGCTATCTGTCCACCGACCCCTGGCCCAAGCTCGACCGCTACAAGGAGCACGATATCGAACTGCCGGTAGGCAGTATCAAGGTAGCGGCAAAAAACGAAACCGAACTGTCTTCGCTGCTGGCGCTGGCGCTGGATATGGGCAACGGCATTGTGATTGCCGAGTCCGGCGGCAGCGACACCCTGTTTTCCACCGAGCGCGCCTGCCCCAGTTGCGGTCGCGGCTTTGACGAGTTGGACCCGCGGCTGTTTTCCTATAATTCCAAACACGGCTGGTGCGGCGCCTGCTTTGGCACCGGCGTGGTATTGCGCGGTTTCGATCGGGAGCAGAGCGGCGAGGAGGACCAATGGCTGGGCGGTGAAGAGGACGCAGCGGCGGAGGAGACCTGCCGCCGCTGTGAAGGGCGCCGTCTCAACGAGACTGCGCTGGCGGTGCGTTTCCGCGATCGCTCCATTGCCGAGCTGACCGCCCTGTCGGTGGACCGCGCCGCCACCTGGTTTGAAAAACTGAAACTGAAAAGCAAGGAGCAGGAGATCGCCCGCGACCTCCTGGCGGAGCTGCGCGGCCGGCTCAGCTTTCTGCAGAAAGTCGGCCTCAATTATCTGACCCTGGACCGCGCGGCGCCGACGCTGAGCGGCGGTGAATCCCAGCGTATCCGCCTGGCGTCGCAACTGGGCTCCAATCTGCAGGGCGTGTGCTATATTCTCGACGAGCCCACCATCGGCCTGCACACCCGCGACAACCGCCGCCTGATCGCCACGCTGCGCGAGCTGCAGCGCCAGGGCAATACCGTGCTGGTGGTGGAGCACGATGAGGATACCATCCGCGAGGCCGACCATATTATCGATATGGGGCCGCGCGCCGGCGTCGACGGCGGCGAAGTGATCGCCACTGGCGGGGTGGCCAAACTCACGCGCAGCAAGCAGTCGCTGACCGGGCAATTCCTCGCCAAACCGCTGCGCCACCCCATGCCGGCGTTGAGGAACGCGGAGCTGCGCGCGCTGTGGCCCTCAGAGCAGCTGAAAGTCATCGCTGCGGCGCAAAACAACCTGGCGCGTATCGATGTGGTCATCCCGCTGCGGCGCCTGGTGTGTATCTCCGGCGTCAGCGGCAGCGGCAAGAGCACCCTGGTCAACAGTGTCCTGCAGAGCAATCTGAAGCCGCTGGCGCAACTGTCACCGCGGGCGCGCAACAGCCGGCGCAAAATCAACTGGCGCGGCTGTGAGGAGATTCAGGGCTGGCAGTCGCTGCAGCGGGTACTGCAGGTGGATCAGACGCCGATCGGCAAAACGCCGCGCTCCTGCCCGGCCACCTATATCGGTATCTGGGATGCGATCCGCAAGCTGTTTGCCGGCACTGTCGATGCGCGCCTGCGCGGTTATACGCCGGGGCGTTTTTCCTTCAACGCCGGCGAGGGCCGCTGCCAGGCCTGCGGCGGCCACGGCATGCGCAAGGTGGAGATGAATTTCCTGCCCGATGTGCGCGTGCAGTGCGAGGTTTGCAACGGCTGGCGCTTCAACGACGAGACCCTGACGGTGCGCTACAAGGAAAAGCATATCGGCGAAGTGCTGGCGATGAATGTCGAGGAGGCCACGGCATATTTCTCCGCCGTGCCCAGTATTCACCACGCGCTGCAGTTATTGCAGGATGTGGGCCTGGGTTACCTCACCCTGGGTCAGCAGAGCCCCACGCTGAGTGGCGGTGAGGCCCAGCGTATCAAACTGGTGGCGGAACTGGCCAAGGCCCGCATCGAGCCGCAGGCGGTGATAAAAAACCAGGCTCGCGGCCGCAACAGTGTGCAGCACAATCTCTATATTCTGGACGAACCTACTGTCGGCCTGCATATGGCCGATGTGGAAAAACTGCTGCGGGTATTGCACCGGCTGGTGGATGCCGGCAACTCGGTGGTTGTGATTGAACACAATCTGGATGTGGTTGCCGAGGCCGACTGGGTTATCGATATGGGGCCGGAGGGCGGCAGTGGCGGCGGTAAGGTGGTTGCCCAGGGCACACCGCAGACGATCTGCAAACGCAAGCGTTCGCATACCGGGCGTTATTTGAAAGAGATTTTGGGCGCTGGTCACTAGAAGCCGGCGACCGCCTCAGCGCTCGTATACCGGGCGTTATTTGAAATAAGTTGTATAGGCACGGATCCAATTGAGCCCGTGTGTCGCTAGCCCTGGATCGATACTTTCTTCAGTCTTTCCGCAGGCTATCATTGGTAAGCGGCCATAGCACAAGAAGAGCGGCTGCAACAAAGTAGATAAATGCGGTGGCAATATGCATGGGGATGTTTTGTTCAAGCCACGCATTCAAGACTGGTTCGGAAAGATCGCTTGCAGACATTACCGCGTCTTCAATAGCGTGAAAACCTGTGGATTCAAACAGGACAATGGCCATCGGAAGGCATAGCAGGGCGATAGTGCCGCATATCAACCTTGGTTTCATATACTGCAGTGCATACCTGTTTAAAAAAAGAGTGGTCAGTAGAACCGCTGCCAGTATGAATTGGACTACAAAGCTGCCGAGGTACGGTGTCACAGGATCAAACTCACGTCGAAATGGTGCATAGGTCTCCTCGAGCACAGATGCCTGCCCATTTGCTATCAGCCAGTCGAAGTAACGTCCCAGCACGATGATATGCGCTATCAGATAACCAGCCACCAATGTGGTTATCAATCCGGTTATCAACCATAACATACGTAGTGATTTCATTGTCTTCCCTAGAATTCTGTCGCGATTCCAAACCCCAATACCCTGCCGCGGTTGATATTGGCTGTCGGAATAGGTGTATCCGCAGTGCCGAAATTCTGGCCGTATAGCACAGCGATTTCATCACTGATATTCGAACCAAATGCGTAAATTTCAACATTTCCGAGCTTAGCGCCCAAATAGAGGTCAATCAGTGTATAGTCGTCGAGAAGTGTTGAGTTTGCCGGATCAGCGGCGCGATCAGAAATGTGCGTTATTGAAATCGAATATGTGGCTCTTTGCAAAGGGCCTATATTCGTAACGGCAACTGCCCCCGACAGCCGGGCTGAAAGCGTGAATTCCGGTGTTAGTGGAACTCGGTTGTTATCACTGGCACCGGAGAGGCTGCTGGCCGGTACGTCGTCAAAATCAGCCTCCAGCAAGGCCATATTGAGATCTATCCGGGCCCAGGCAGTAAGCTCTGTACTCAGTTCCGTTTCAATACCATAGGCGCGAAAATCCAGGTTTTCTGCAACATTCGAGAAAGTCGGTGCATCAAACTGATAGGTTTGTCCGTCAGTGACGTCGTTGTGGAACACGGCCGCGTGATAAGAAAATAAAGGTTTTCCCCCACGTATTCCGATCTCGATACTGTTCGATGTCGAGGGCGCAAATGGATCTATTGGTCGACCTACCAAAGCATTGGCCGCAAATTCGCCGTAGCCTCCGGAAGCGTAACCCCGAGCCGCTCTGGCAAACAACTGAGCGTCTGCTAAATCATAAGAGAGATGTAGATTCCCGACCAGGTAATCGTCGCTCATACTGTCAGCTTCAGAAAAGCGTGGCATGGCCGCGAGGGGACCAGAGAAGTCGGTTACGCCACGATACTCCAGCTCGTCGCGGGCGATACGGAAGCCGCCGCCGATCCTGATCCGGCTACTGAGGCTGAATGTTATATCGGCAAATAAGCCGATTGTTTCGTTTGAGTTGGACGAAACTTCATCAGTATTAAAGTTGGGGATGATGCTGCGCCGGGACAAGTCGCGGTCGAACGAGAAGTCGATATAGCTGGCCCCAACCAGCCAGTCGATGGTACTGCCCGTGTCCGACTGTAACCTGACCTCGATAGAAACCGCTTTTTCATCCGTGTTGGTAATACTGCGGTCATTGCTTGGATCGGTAGTGAATTCGGCAGGTATGCCGAATGCTGCCGGGGTCAAAATTGAGTCTGTCAAATCAAAATTGTTACCTATCTCGGTTTTTTCATAGGCCGCTAGGGCAATGAGCTTAGTGCCTGAGAAATCGGTCTCGAATCTCGCGGTAAGCCTGTCGGAGTCTCGATCTGCTCGATTGAGCCCACTCAGGGCCGCGGTTGGGTAGTTGGGGGCTGAGAGCAGTAGATCGCCTGTGGGGTAAAGGTCTTCTCGAGCGATCTGATAGGCCAGCTGCAGGAACCCTTGGTCGTCAAACCGCCATTTTCCTGAAATGCGAGCTGATAACTCTTCTGCCTGATTGGTGTCTTGCTTTGTTAAGGTATTGGCGATATCCCCATCATATTTGCTATATCTGACAGCAGCTCGACCGATCAGGGCTTCAGACAACGCGCCACCGCCGGCACCTTTGATGCTAAGGTGACCGTTTTCTCCGCCTTCGGCGCTAAGCTGGCCATTCCAGTCTTCCGTCAACTCGCGTGTCACGATATTGACGGCGCCGCCAATCGCAGACCGGCCATAAAGCGTACCCTGCGGCCCTTTAAGTATTTCGATGCGATCTACATCGAGCAGAAGTGCATCGAAACTGCGTAGTGGTATCACTTGTTCATCAAGGGTGAAGCCTACCACGGAGTCATAGGGTCCGAAGGTAGCCAATCCGCCCAGCCCCCTCAAGCTGACAGAGTTGTTACCGGAAAACCCCAGCCCGATAAATGCGGCGCCCGGGATTTTCTCGAAAACAGAACGGAGATCGTTGCCGCTCGAGGCTAAGATATCGTCAGTCGATACCGTGGTGAGGGATGCCGGCACTTCGTTGATCCGCTGTGCTCTTTTTTGGGCTGTGACAACAACGGTTTCGAAGACGCGTCGATTGGTATCAGCTTCGGACTGTGCGCGGGTCTCCACCGGAAAAAAGCTGCAGCAGACCAGCGGTATTGCAGCCAGCCTGATAGATAGGTGCATAAGGTAAATCCCAGATACTGCCATTTGTTTTGATAATGGCGCACATTATCAAAATGAGGCGCGGGATTCTTTACTCAAAGCGCCAAAAACATGCCCGAGATCGCCAATATCAGCGACGCTGAAGATCGCGTGGAGATAGGCCAAAGGTGCGTTTCATACTGCGGGAAAATGCCGATGCACTGGCGTAACCTGCATTAAAAGCTGCTTGTGTAATCGAGAGTTCACCAGCTTGGAGAAGTTCTACCGCACGCTGGAGCCGATACTCGCGGGCAAAAGCAAAGGGAGTCGTATTAAAAACCACCTGAAAGTCCCTCTGCAGCTGGCGCGGTGAAGTTCCCAGTGCCTGCGCAGCCTGTTCGAGGCTCAGGTCCTCCATACTCGATTCGGCAAAGTAGGCTCGCGCCGCGTTGGCGCGACGGCGGGTGCGGCTGTCCACCCGAGGCACCGTTTGCGGATCTGAATCGCAGAGCATTGATGCCATGACTTTCAGCGCGATACTTTCCTGCTCAAGGCGCTGAATTTGCGGCTGATCTGCGCTGAACATCTGTGACCACAAAGCCGCAATAGTATCCGCAGCCAGTGGTCGGCGCCAGGTGTGCAGGTGACTCAGCGGTTTATTGCACTGGCGGCCAAAATCAAAGCCGTAACGTTCCAGCCATTCCGGTGTGGCAAAAAGACTGTACAGTGCGATGGCTTCGCCTGCTTTCGATGTCGTCTTCCACGATTCCGGCTGTTGAGTGGCTATTGCGTTGGCTTCTGTTTCGAATAACTCAACACATGTCCGGTGACCCAGCCCCTGGGTTTTTGAACACCCTTTCAAATGGACCTCAATGGAGAGGCCTGGTTGTGAAGTCGCCGTTATGCTCAGTCCCGTCGGCACGATTGCCGTGACAGATATGCTTGTCAGGCCGGTTTGCAGTCTGCATTCGCTTATCGTATCGACGATTTCATCGACCTGGCACTGTTGTTCACCATTGTGCCCTTTTTTGAAAGTGGGTGAATAGGCGGAAAGCAGTTCGGTTTCTGTGCATATTTTATCCATCCAGAAATTAAATCACATATTTCTGTAAATGAAAAGCATTCTCAATAAGGGGGCGAAACTATTCTTCCGCACTTAGCTTGATGCTGTGATTTATGAAAACAACTCCCGCTGCCCCTCCGGATCGGCCGCATCCACCGGTGGCGGCGAGGCGTCGGTGACCACCAGCGTTGCCGCCTGGGCGGCGGCGTCGCGAAACGGCATCAGCACCAGGTTGGCGCCGGCGTCGCGCAGTTCGGCGGCGACGTCGTCATTGTATGCCGCCACGGCGATACAGCCTCCGAAGTGCAGGTCTTGCAGCGAGCGGATCAGGCTGCGGCGCGGGTCGTCGTGGGTGAGGCCGGTATTGTGCTCCGGCACCGCCGAGACCGCCCAGGAGGCGCTGCCGAGCGGCAGGTGGGCGAGGAACTCCGGGTCGGTGGCATCGCCGTAGATGACATCGAAGCCCTGGGCTCGGGCGTGGCGGATGGCCGTGGGATTGAAATCCACACCGAGCACGCGCCGGCCCTGCAGTCTGACCTCCTGGGCGATGGCCAGGCCGTAGCGGCCGAGGCCGAAGACAATGATATCGCAGCTGTCGCCGTGGGGCGGGTGGGTATCCTCCTCGCCTTTCAGCGATTTGCGCTCAAATACCGCCAGCAGCGATTCGAGCCTGCCGTAGAGCTGGTGGGAATAGGTGACCATATAGGTGCAGGCGGCGATGGTCATCAGGCTGATCAGGGTCACCAGCCCCAGCGCCTCGTCGGTGACATGGCCCAGGGCCACCCCCATGGTCATGAAAATCAGCGAGAACTCGCCGATCTGCGCCACAGTGAGCCCGGCCAGAAAGCCGGTGCGCTTTTTATAGCCCATGGCGCTCATGATGGCGAGCACGATCAGCGGGTTGCCGAACAGAATGAACAGCGCAAATACCAGCGCCGGGAGGATGCTGGTGCCGAGCCCGGATAAATCCAGCGAGACGCCGAGGGAGATAAAGAAAAACAGCAGCAGGAAATCCCGCAGCGAGGCCAGCCGCGCGGCGATGGCTTCGCGAAACGGGGTCGAGGCCAGCGACACGCCGGCCAGCAGGCCGCCGAGTTCCTTGCCGAGCCCCAGGTAGTGGCCGACGGCGGCCAGCAGCGCCGCCCAGCCGATGGCAAAAGACACCAGCAGCTCCGGCGAGCGCGACAGGCGCTCCACCAGCGGGTTGGCCAGGTAGCGGATAAACAGCCCCACCGCCACCAGCATCAGCGCGCCGTAGCCGAATACCAGCAGTACATCGGCCAGCGCCGCATCCGCCGCCGCGCCGACACCGAGGGCGGAAAGCACGATCATCGACAGCACCACCACCAGGTCCTGGACGATGAGAAAGCCGAGCGCGATGCGGCCGTGCAGGGAATCGATTTCGCGTTTGTCGGACAGCAGTTTGACAATGATGATGGTGGAGGAAAAAGTCAGCGCCACGGCGATATACAGGCTGGTGCCGAGGCTGAAACCGAGGCCGAGGCCGATCAGCAGGCCGAACAGGGCGGTAAAGGCCACCTGCCCGAGCCCGGTCATCAGCGCCACCGCACCCAGCGTGCGCACCAGCTTGAGGTCGAGCTTCAGCCCGACCAGAAACAGCAGTACGGCGATACCGAGCTTGGCCAGCAGGTTGATATGCTCGTCGGAGTGGACGATATTGAGGGCCGACGGGCCGGCGAGAATACCGACGGCGATAAAACTGACAATCAGCGGCTGGCGCAGCAGCAGGCCGATAAAGCCGACCGATGCGGCCAGTACCAGCAGGGCGGCGATTTCGTAGAAGATATATTCGCTGATTGCTTCGGTCATAGAGTCTCCGCTACCGGTGGTGTTGTCTCGAGGCTGTCATTGCCGCTGCCGGGCACACTATATATTGCGCTCCGCCAGTTCGTCTATCTGCCGCACCAGCTCGCGGTAATCCGGCGAGTCCGCGGCGGCGTAGTTGAAGTTCTTGAACAGCCCGGTCAGGCGGGTAAAGTAATCCCGCGCCGCCTCCTTGTCGTCGAAGCTGTAGTCCCGTGTCGCCAGCGCGTAGACTTTGTTGAACGCCAGCTGCTGGCGCGCCAGCGGCACCGAGGCATCCACCGCATCGAAGGCGTCCTGCTGCAGGTAGACCATATCCACCAGCAGCGCCTTCTGGTGGGTGACGAAGTCCTCCAGGGTAACGCCCTCCTCACCGGTGACCTGCATCATCTGCAGCACCGCTTCACCGCGCTGCAGCAGCCCCTGCATCTCCTCGATGCGCGCTGTCCAGCCGGCTTCCAGGTGCCGGTCGAACCAGGGCGCCAGCTGGTGCAGGTAGCGCGACCAGGACAATAGCGGGTCCACCGCCGGATAGAAACGTTTATAGGCGCGTTCGGCCGAGAGGCCGAGAAAACACTTTACCGTCGCCAGTGTCGACTGGGTAACCGGCTCGTCGAAGTTGCCGCCGGCCGGCGATACCGTGCCGATCATGGTCAGGCTGCCGGTGGCGCCGTCGTTGGTCTGCAACACACCGGCGCGCTCGTAGACGCCTTTGATCGAGGACTCCAGGTAGGCGGGAAAACCCTCCTCGCCGGGAATTTCCTCCAGCCGCCCGGAGGTTTCGCGCATGGCCTGGGCCCAGCGCGAGGTGGAATCGGCAATCAGCAACACATCGTAGCCCATCTGCCGATAGTACTCGCCCAGGGTGATGCCGGTAAAAATCGAGGCCTCCCGCGCGGCCACCGGCATCGACGAGGTATTGCAGATAATCACCGTGCGATCCATCAGTGTGCCGCCGGTTTTCGGGTCGGTCATCTGCGGGAATTCGTTGATGGTTTCCACCACTTCGCCGGCGCGCTCGCCACAGGCGACCACAATCACCACATCCACCGACGAATGGCGCGAGATAAGGTTCTGCAGTACGGTCTTGCCGGCGCCGAACGGTCCCGGAATACAGGCGGTGCCGCCGCGGGCGATGGGAAAGAAGGTGTCGATCAGGCGCTGGGTGGTGATGACCGGTTCGCTCGGGTAGAGCCGCTGCGACAGTGCGCGCTTCAGCAGCCCGGCGCTGAGGGCGCGGCGCACCGGCCACTTCTGCGCCAGAAACACCGGCCGCTCGTGCCCGGCTTTGTCCTCCAGGCGCGCGACCATGTCGCGCACGGTAAAATTGCCCTCCTGTATCCAGGCCAGCCGGTATTCGCCAGGCCAGCCGAACGGCACCATGATTTTGTGGGTGAAGCGGCCCTCCTGCACGGTGCCGAGGGTATCGCCGGCCACTGCGCGCTGGCCGCTTTTCAGACTCGGCACAAAGGACCATTTCCTGTTGCGCTCCAGTGGCGCGACTGCGGCGCCGCGCGGCAGAAAAATACCGTAGCGCGTCGCCACTTCCGGCAGCGGTGCCTGCAGCCCGTCATAGACCTGCCCCAGCAGGCCCGGCCCCAGCTCCACCGACAGCATCTCGCCGCTCTGTATTACCGCATCGCCGACCGCCACCCCCTGGGTGCTTTCGTACACCTGGGTATCGGCGTTGTTGCCGCGCACCCGCAGCACCTCGGCTTTGAGGTGCTCCTGTTCACCGCGCTGGTTGGGCTGGCTGGGGCGGATATAGACCACTTCGTTTTTGACCAGCCTGGGTGTCGGGTTGTCGGGCCCGGCCACGGTTTCGATCTCGATCAGATCGTCCTGCACCGCCACCACCCGGGCGCTGGCGCGGCGTTGATCGAGTGTTGTCTCGGACATCGATGACTCCGTTGGTTGTGAGCTTACAGTTCACAGCTTACGGCCCACGGCAAACCCCTGGGTTCGCGGTTTGGCTGTGAGCGGTAGGCTGCCCGCTGCAAGCTGTATTTCAAAACAAATCGACCTGCTTGCCGAGGCCGCTGCGGGACAGGGCTTCGAAGCGCCGGGTTGCCGCCACGCGGTTGTAGCGGGTAGTGCGGTTGACGATATTCCATTTCAGCACGTAGATGACCACCGCTTCGATATCGAAAGTGTGCGAGCCGGCCACCCGCTGCAGGCGCCGGTAGGCCTGTTGCAGCAGCAGCCGTTCGAGCGCGGCGGCGTCGCTGTGGCGGATCAGGCCGTCGGCCTCGCGCAGCCAGGGAAAAACCCCGTCGAGGCGAAAGCCGGCATCGCTCCAGTTGCGCTCGATATGGCCGACCCAGCGGCCAAAACCCCATGGCTTGCCCAGTGGCGGTCCCTCGCCGCGGGCGCGGCGGCGCAGCGCGGCGACACAGCTGCGGATCTCCAGGCGGTCGCGCACGATCCGCTGCAGGGTGGGGTTGTCGATATGGGCCAGGGCGCGGCGGCCGCGGGCAATGATATCGCCTTCCGCGGCATCGATGGGCAGGCGCCGCCAGTCCAGCGCCCCCTCCACCAGTTTCAGCGTGCGCGCGTCCTCGGCGGTGAGCACGCGCAGGCGCTGGTCGAGTTTCAGCCGCGACAGCGGCGGGCGCTTGGCGCGAAACAGGCTCTCCGGGTTCGGCAGGCTGGAAATCAGCATCACATAGGCGTCGGCTTGACTCATGGCTGCCCCACTTATTTCACCACGCCTTCGAGAATGGCGCGAAAACGCGGTTGCAGGTGGGCCAGCAGCAGCGCCGCCACGGCGCCTTCGGTGAGGTCGAGAATCACATCCCGGTCCTGCAGCTGCACGCGAATGCCATTGCTCTGCTGCGCCGATGCGGAGAAACTCACACCGCGCTGTAACATCTCCCGGGTCAGGCCGAACACGAACGCGGTCAGCGGCCCCTTGGCCAGGGCTTCGGGGTCGTTGCGCAGTTCCTCCAGGCCCACCACCGCCTCCGGCAGAATCACCTCCGGCGCTTCGCTGCCGGCGACACCGGCGCGGTCGCGGGCGCGGCCGACAATTTCCAGAATCATCTGCCGCAGTACCTGCGGCTCCTGTAACTCGTGTGCCACCAGCCGCCTGACATCGGCGCTGAAGCCCTGCGACAGCGTCGCTTTCATCTCCAGCACCATATCGCGCATGGCCGTTTTCAGCGCCTCCTCGCCGGCGGCGCGGTAGGCGTCGGCCTCCTTGCGGGCACTTTCCAGGCGCGCGCGCGCTTCGCCGTCGGCTTTGTCGAGCAGGCGGCGGGCTTCGGCGCGGGCCTCGGCGAGGATCTGTTCGGCCTGTTGCTGGCCCGCCTCGACGCCCTCGCGGCGCAGCCGGCCGATCAGTTCGTCGACGCCACTGGCCAGCTGCTTTTGATTGTGCTCTGCGGTGGCTTCTTCGCTCATAGTGCGCCTCCGGCGATGCCGCCGCTGATGACCAGCGCAAAAACGAAGGCGAACACACCGAAACCCTCGACAATCGCCGCCGGTGCCAGCGACAGGCCGAATATTTCCGGTTTCTCTTTGGCGGCGTTGATCGCTGCGGCCACCGTGCGCCCCTGCCAGATACCGCAGTAGATCAGCGCCAGGCCGGCCAGCAGACCGACCCCGAACAGGCCGCCGGCATTGGCCGCCGTCACCTCGCGGTTGAGCGTGAACATAATGACGATGCCATAGATCACAAAGGTCGAGGGAAAGGCGGACAGGCCGACATAGCGGCCGTAGCCGCCCTCGGTTTCGAGCATGGCGCCGATGCTCGCCTGCCCGCTGATACCACAGCCGATGGTGCTGCCGATAGCGCCCAGGGCCATCGGCGCGTAAATACCCACCCAGCCCAGTGCCAGAGCCACTTCGTTCACGGTTTGACCTCCTTGCGGGCAAACTTTTGGAAGGGCTTTCCCTCCTCCGGCAAGCCCCAGTTATAGAATTCGATAAAGTTCAATCGCAGCCCGTGCACCACGCCGCTGATCAGCGCCAGCGCCAGGTTGAGCAGGTGGCCGATGCCGAGAATCAGCAGTGCGGCCAGCAGCCCCACACCCGGCAGCGCCGCGGCGGCGTCGCGGGCGAGATCGTTAAAGGTCATCGCCAGCGAGGCGCTGGCCAGGCCCAGCGCAAACAGGCGCATATAGCTGAGCACATCGCCGAAGGCGTTGAGCAGGCTTCTGAGATTGAAAACCCCCTCGGCCAGGCGCCACAGATAATCGCTGCGGCGCTGCAGCGGGCGCTCGCTGCTGAACAGCACAATGGCGAGCAGGCCGCCCGCCATCAGCGCCATAGCGGCGCTGCCCAGGCTGCCCGCCGGCGCGGCCGCCGGCGCCGTACCCGGCACCGCGGCGCCGGACAGCCACAGCAACAGGGCGCCGCCGATCACCCCGATCCAGCCGAGTTTCGACAGCGCCAGCAGGCGCCGGCGATGGATATAGGCCATCATGATATTGGCAAAGCCGATATGCAGCACGCCGACGATGATCGACAGCTTCATCATGGTGTCGAAGTCGTCGACATTTAATACATGCAGGCCCGCCAGCAGCGAGCCGGGCGGCGGGCTGAGGCCGAAGTAGCTGCCCACCATGGCGCCGTAGGCCAGGGTGCAGCCGAACATGGACGCGGCCAGCAGGCGATAGGCGCGGCCGCGGCGGCTGCGCCCGAGGCGGCGCCAGTAGGCCAGCAGCCCCAGCAGCAGCAGCGCGCCGTAGCCGGCGTCGGCCAGGATCATGGCGAAAAACACCGAGAACGAGGCGAACAGCAGACGGGTCGGGTCCCAGCTGCGGTAGTTCGGCACCTGGTAAAACAGCGTCAGGTCGACGCCGGCGTTCATCGGCTCGGGCTGCTCGATCAGGGTCGGCGGGGTATCTTCGGGGCCCGGCTCTTCGATCAGGCAGGCCAGCTGTGCCTGCTCGGCATAGGCCCTGACCGCCGGCAGCGCCGGCACCGGCACCCAGCCCTGCACCGCGACGATGCTGTCGCCGTCGCGGGTCTGTTGGGCGGCGTAGTTGAGCGAGGCGCGGTTGTCGGCGCGGGCCAGGTTGAGGCTCAGCAGGTAGATATAGCGGGTCAGCGCCTGGCGCCGGGCGACCAGTTCCTCCAGCTCCACTTCCACCTCGTCCAGTTGCGCCTGCAGTTCGCCCAGCGGCAGCGCGCCGACATGGGTGCGCGGCACCGGCAGCAGATCGCCGCGCGGCTCCTGCCGGGCGATGACCACCACATAGGCAACGCGGTGATCCCTGCGCACGATCTGCCAGGGCAGCTGCACGCGCTGCAGCGCCCGCAGGCGCCCCAGCGGCAGCACATAGAACCACAGGCGGTAGCCCGCCAGCGCCTCCCCGGGCGGGAAGTCGATATCGCCCCAGGGTTCGATGGCGGCGATGCGCTGTTTGAGAAAGTCGCGGCGGTCGCTGCTGTCGCGCAACTGTTGCTGCACCTCGAGCACTTCGGCCACCCGCCGGTCGACATCGAAGTCCGGGTCGCGCATCACCTGGCGGCGCTTCTGCGCCACGCCGTTGAGAAAGCGCAGGGCTTTGTAGGCGGCCTCGGCCCGCGGCGCGGCCAGTTTCTCCACTTCCGCCGGCGGCGGGCGCAGCGGCAGCAGGTGCAGGCAGCCGAGCCGCTGCAGCTCGGTGAGGATGGTCTGCTTTTCCCTGAGCAGGCCGCACAGGGAGATTTTCTTCAGCGCGACGATACTCATGCCGGCGCCGCCGCCGCGCGTTTGCGCTTGGCGATTTTAGAGCGCACCACCGCCGCCATCTGTTCGTCGGACAGATAGATTCTGATGCGTTTGATATTGGCTTGCGTCCGGGGAATCAGCACTTTGTCAAACAGGTTGACCCGTTGGGTAATGGTTTTTACTGCCGCTGCCAGCAGCGCCAGCCGCTGCTGCTGCACCTGCAGGCGCACCTGCAACTCCAGCACCTGGCGCAACAGGTCGGCGACATTGTCGACCCAGTGGGGTTTGGCCAGCAGCGCGTAGGGCTTTATCGACACATCGATACCTTGCAGGCAGGGCAGGCGGGTGCCCACCAGGTTTTCGGTGCCCAGCTGCACGGCGCTGACCTGCACCAGGCCGCTCAGGTCGACATCGTCGTTGGCCAGCATCGGCAGCTGCTCGCCCACCCGTTTTCCCAGCGCCTCGATGTCGGCGCGCGTCTGCGCCGCGGCCTGCGCCGCGGCGGCGCGCTCGGCCATCAGTTGCCGGCGTTTGAGATCCAGCGACGGCAGAAAGCGCTGGTAGGTGCGCAGGTTTTTCGCTTCGCGGGCCAGAGAGGATTTATTCAGCTGCAGTCTCGCCATGGTCTTGAGTCCGTTACGCCGGCGCCCGTTCAGCCGCCACAGCCTCGCTGCCGGCGCTGTCGTCGCGGGGGAAGAACTTGTCCACCAGTTCCTGCTTCATCAGCAGCTGCTGCGGCTGAAAGCACTCGGCCAGGGTCTGCCAGCACAGATCCAGCGCTTCCTCCAGGGGCAGCGAGACATCGATATCCATAAAGCGCCGCCGGAACAGCCCGCCGAATTTCAACAGCTGGCGGTCGAAGTCCGACAGCTCGAAGGCCATGGCCTGTTTTTGTTCGGCGTCGCGGGCGCCGGCGTAAAAGCGCACCATGGTGTTCATAATCTGGCCGTGGTCTTCGCGGGTGACCTTGCCGATCACATTCTGCTTCAGCCGCGACAGCGAGCCGAACGGGTCGAGCACGCCGTCGTGCAGATAGAACTGCCCCTCGGTAATATAACCGGTATTGTCCGGCACCGGGTGAGTGACATCGTCGCCGGGCATGGTGGTGACGGTGAGAATGGTGACCGAGCCGCCCTTGTCGTAGTCGCAGGCCTTTTCGTAGCGGCGCGCCAGCTGCGAGTAGAGATCGCCCATGTAGCCGCGGTTGGACGGCACCCGCTCCATGGAGATACCGACCTCTTTCAGGGCATCGGCATAGGCGGTCATATCGGTCAGCAGTACCAGTACCCGCTTGCCTTCCTCCACCGCAAAGCGCTCGGCTACCGCCAGGGCCATATCCGGCACCAGCAGGCGCTCGACAATGGGGTCGGAGGCCTGGTTGACAATCATCACCGTGCGCGAGAATACCCCGGCGTCTTCAAAGCTTTTGCGAAAGGTGTAGTAGTCGTCGAAGATCAGCCCGAGCCCGCCGAACACCACGATATCGGCATCGGCCTGGATGCCGATGCGCGCCAGAAACGGATTGAAGGGCTCGCCGGCGACGGAAAAAATCGGAATTTTCTGGCTTTCCACCAGACAGTTGAACACGTCGATCATCGGCACGTCGGTGCGGATCATGCGCTTCGGCACGATGCGCTCGCAGGGGTTGACCGAGGGGCCGCCGATACTGACTTTGGCATCCACCGCCAGATCCGGGCCGCCGTCGATGGGATTGCCGGTGCCGTCGAATACCCGCCCGAGGATATTGGGGGAATAGGTGACCTGCATCGGATGGCCGAGAAAAGTGACGGTGGCATCGGTGGCAATGCCCTTGGTACCGGTAAAGATCTGCAGCGACACCTGGTCGCGGTTGATATTGATGACCTGGGCCAGGGAGGTTTCGCCGCTGGCCTGCTCCAGCACCGCCAGGTCGCCGAAGCGCACCTCGCCGCCGGCGGCGGCCGCTACCTGCACCTTGAGAATATCGCCGATAATCTCCAGCACCTTGGAGTAACGCACCAGTTCCTGGGTCATCCGGACACTCCGTCTCAGTTGGGTGGGGTTGCGCCGGTGCAGCGGCAGGCGGCGCTGTGAATTATTGCAGTGTTTGACAACACAAACTTGATCATGATCAAGTTTGTTCGGCTGGGGTGGAGGAAATTGCCGGCAATGGGCCGCAATGACGGCAGGCCGAGTAGGTGTATTCAGCGGCGCCGTTGCAGCGCCGCCACCACGGTCTCCAGCACCTGGATGCGCGCCCACTTTTTGTCGTTGGCCGGCACCAGGTGCCAGGGGGCGGCGGCGGTGCTGGTGCGCGCCACCATTTCGTTGACCGCGGCGGTGTAGGCCTGCCACTGCTCGCGGTTGCGGTAGTCCTCGTCGGTGATCTTGTACTTTTTGTAGCCGGTCTGCTCGCGCGCCTGGAAGCGGCGCAGTTGCTCGTCCGGGTCGATATGCAGCCAGAACTTGCACAGGGTGATACCGTGAGCGGTCAGCTGCTGCTCGAAGTCGTTGATCTCGAAATAGGCGCGGCGCCACTCGTCCTCGCCGGCAAAGCCCTCGACCCGCTCCACCAGTACGCGCCCGTACCAGGAGCGGTCGAAGATCACCAGCTTGCCCGGGCCCGGCAGCCGGTGCCAGAAACGCCATAGATAGTGGCGCGCGCGCTCCTCGTCGGTGGGGGCGGCGATGGGAAAGACACGGTAGTCCTCGGCAAACAGGGCGCTGGTCATACGCCGGATCACACCGCCCTTGCCGGCGGCGTCCCAGCCCTCGAATACCAGCACTGTGGCTGCCTTGCCCCTGGCCTCTATCACCAGGCGGTTGAGTTTGCCCTGCAGGCTCTCGCGTTTTTTGCGGTATTCCTTGCGCCCCAGGCTGGCCCCGAGATCGACCGTGTCGAGCGCGCCTGCCGGCGCGGGAATATCCAGCGGCGCTGCCTGCAGCCCGGCGGCGGCTTCGGCAGCGGGGCTGTCCAGGCGCCGGCGCACGCTGCTGAGAATGGCGTGGGCCGCGGTCAGGTTGCGGTAGCGGGCATCGGTGGCCTCGATAATGTTCCACGGCGCCTGCCCGGTATCTGTTTTTACCAGCAGGTGTTCGGCCACCGGCACGATATCATCGTAGTGCTCGTAGATACGCCAGTCCTGCTGGCGCACATAGGGCTCGTTATCGGGGTTCTGCTGCGCCTGTTGCAGGCGCTTTCTGGCTGCTTTCTTCGGCAGGTGCAGCCACAGCTTCAGCACCACGGTGCCGTCGTTGCTCAGGCACTGCTCGAGGGCGTTGATATGGTTAATGCGGCGGTCGAGCAGGGCGTCCGTACCCCCGCCGAGCAGGCGCTCGGCCAGCGCCCGCACCGGCCAGCCGCCCAGGTAGATACCGATGCGGCCGGCCGGCGGCAGCACCCGCCAGTAGCGCCAGTAGGCCGGGTAGTCGCGCTCGTGGGGTGTCGGCGGCAGAAAGACATGGCTGTGCAGATAGCGCGCATCCAGCCATTCATGCAGCACATCGAGCAGCTCATTGGCGCTTTTGCGATCGTTGCCGGCCAGCAGCACCAGCACGGAAAAGCCGGCCTGCTGCAGATCGTACTGCATATTGATCAGCGCTACCCGCAGGTCCTGCAGAGCCGCCTTATAATCCTGCTTGGAAACCTTATTGCCGACCTCGACAGCATCGAAGATATCGGTTTTAGCATTACTCATAAAAACCTACCAGCCACCAGCCACCAGCCACTAGTGACTAAAACCTAGTGACTAGAAACTACCATCAACTCTGCCGCTGCACCCAGGCCGATATTTTTTCCTCCAGCAGCGACAGGGGTACCGGCCCGTCTTTCAGTACCTCATCGTGAAAGCCGCGGATATCGAATTTATCCCCGAGCTGCCGGCGCGCCTGCTCGCGGAGTTCGACGATCCTGATCTTGCCGATCAGATAGGCGGTGGCCTGGCCCGGGTAGACGATATAGCGCTCGATGGCTTTGACGGTATCGTTGGGTGGGTTGGGGGTATTGTCCCGCAGGTACTGGATCGCCTGTTCGCGCGACCACTGCTTGGCGTGCAGGCCGGTGTCCACCACCAGCCGGCAGGCGCGCCACAGCTCCATGGCCAGGCGGCCGAAGTCGGAGTAGGGGTCCTGGTAGAAGCCCATTTCTTTGGGCAGGTATTCACTGTAAAGGCCCCAGCCCTCGGTGTAGGCGGTGAAGGAGACATACTTTTGAAACGCCGGTACCCCCTCCAGCTCGACGCTGATGGCGCGCTGCATATGGTGGCCCGGAACGCCCTCATGGTAGGCCAGGGCCTCCATCTGGTAAGTGGGCATATCGGACATTTTATAGAGATTGGCGTAGTAGATACCGGGGCGGCTGCCGTCGGGTGTGGGCGACTGGTAAAAGGCCTTGCCCGCCGAGCGCTCGCGGAATGCCTCCACCCGCTTTACCACCATATCGGCCTGCGGCAGGATGCCGAAGTACGCCGGCAGCTTTTCACCGATGGTGTCGATCAGCGCGGCGGCCTGGTCCAGGTAGGCCTGGCGGCCGGCGTCGGTTTCGGGAAAGTAGAACTGCGGATCTTCGCGCATGAAGGCGAAGAACGCCTGCAGTGAACCGTCGAATTCCACCTGCTGCATGATCGCCCGCATTTCGCTGTGAATGCGCGCCACATTTTCCAGCCCCATCTGGTGTATCTGCTCGGCGCTGAGGTCGGTGGTGGTGTAATAGCGCAGCAGGTAGTCGTAGTACGCCTCGCCGTCCGGCAGGCGCCAGACACCGTCTCCCGCCGGCGCCACCTGCTGCTGTTCGCGCAGGGCCGCGATCAGCTTGTCATAGGCCGGCTGCACCGATTGCAGCAGGGCGGTATTGGCCCGCGCCAGCAGCGCCTCGGCCTGTTGCTGCTCGAGCGACAGGCTTGCCAGTTTGGTTTTGAAATCCGCCAGGAGGGTGCTGTCGGCACTGTTGTCGAAGGGGGCGCCGGTGATGACATTGGCCGAGGCCTCCAGCATCTGCGGATAGCTCCAGCGCGGCGCAAACACGCCCCGCTCAGCGCGCACCCGCATCTGCTCGATCACCTGGTCGAACAGCAGGGGCACGCCTTCGAGGCGCTTCAGGTAGGCCTCCAGATCCGCCAGCGAGTTGACCCGGTGAATATTGATCAGCAGGCTCGGCACCTGGGTATGCGGGGCGCGGAACTGCTGCATGATGTATTCATTGTGGCGAAAGCGGTCGCCCTCTATGGCCCGTTCGGTGGTCAACTGCGCGATGCGCAGGCTGAGGGCCGCGGCCGGTTCGAGTTTTGTGGCATCGAAGCCCTTCAGGTCCTGCAGGCGCTGCCGCCAGATCGACAGGGTTTCATCGGCAAAGGCATCGCTGACATCGTTCCAGCGGTCCAGGCCGACTTTCTCGCCGCGAAATGATGCGAAAGTGGGGGAGCGCTCGAGATTGACCCGGTCCATGGCCGCCAGGTAGTCCATCAGTCGCTGTTGCTCGCTGCCGTCCGGCGCGGTATCGGCCCCGGAGACCGCACCTGCCGGCTCGCCGCCCTGGCGACCGGTGTCACAGCCGGCGAGAAAAACCGCGACACTGCACAACAGGGGCAGCAGCCAGCGTCGCAGGTATTTACTGTGGGACATGGGCGTCAAACCTCCTAATGGTTTGTGCTAACTAATGGTCTCTATTAATGACAGGTATATGAATGCTCTGTTACGGGGCGGAGTGTTACATGTTCGAGTAGTGCTTGTCGACAGCGCTACCGGCCGCGGCGCGGCGGTGGATGAAGGGATATGCGATTACGGGGTTCGGGCAAAGGTGAAAGCGGCGCGCCCATGCCGGGCGGCCGCTTGTGCTCGGGCTAAAACGTCAGCCGCAGCCCCGCTTCCAGGGTGCGTCCCGGCGCCGGGGCGAAGTCCTTGATGAAGGAGACGTGATTGCGCTGTTCCTCGTCGGTGAGATTGCGACCCTGCAGAAATACCGTCAAGGTGGTTTCGTCGAAGGGGAACTCGGCGCCCACATAGGCGCGCAGATCGTCGTACTCCTCAGTGGGCAGCTCCAGTTCGGCCACGTCGTCCTGTTCCTGTACCTGGGTGAAATCCAGGCTGGCGTTGATCAGCCCCCAGTTAGCGGCAATGCCGAGGCCGTAGCGGGTCGGCGGAATCCGCGGCGGATTGTCGTTGCCGGAGATATCCAGTTCGGCTTCGACGGTGTCGAACATGGCTCTGAGGGTCAGACCGCCGTCCTCCCACTCGCTGGCAATAAACTCCGCCTCCACCTCGAAACCGGTAAAGGTGGCATCGGCCTGGGCGTATTGGAACACCGGCAGTTCATCCAGTTCGAGGCCGGTATTGAACTGGTAGATATAGTCGCTGAATTCGGTGTGATAGAGCGTGCCGGCGACAAACCAGCGCTCGCCGCTGTAGCGCAGCGTGGCGGCGACATTTAGCGCGGTTTCCTCGTCGAGCTGGTCGTCGCCGAGTTCAAATACCCGGGTGGCAGGGTGGGCGCCGTCCGAATACAACTCCTCACCGGTGGGCGCGCGCGAGGAGTAACCGCCGTGCAGGTTCAGGCTCCAGTTCTCAGCCAGCGGAATGATCGCCCCGAGCATGGCGCTGGCGTTGGTGAAATCGGCATCGTCCAAGTTGGCATCGGAGCTTTCCTGTTCCACCGTTTCGATGCGCAGGCCGGCCTCCAGATTCCAGTTGTCTATGGAGCGCTCGCCCACCCAGAACACACCGATCGACTGGGTGTCCACCGGTGATACAAAGGCTTCCTCGCCCAGGGCGCTGAACTCCCGATCGCTATACTGCAGTCCGACCGCGCCGTCCCAGCCAAACACCTGTTTGTGTATCAGTTCGACCCGTGCCTCCCAGGCGTCGTTTTCAAACTCCACGCCCACCTCGCTGGAGGGCTCCAGCTCAATGTGTTCGTAGTCGTTAAAGCCGAGGCGAACATTGAGACCGGAAAAACCGGCAAAGGGATTCTCCAGTCCCGCCTCCAGATCGACCCGGGTCTGTTCCAGATCCAGGACGGCATTGCCTTCCTCTTCCTCTCCTTCCTCCTCGTGTTCTCCCTCGTGTTCATGCTCGTGGTGACCGTGGCCGCCGGGGAGTCCGTACTCGGCCTCCAGTTGGCTGACTGCCAGACCGATAAAGCCGCGTTCGCCGATAAATGAAAAGCCCACGGCGCCACCGGTAACGTCGAGGTCGCTGCCGGGCAGCTCATCGCGCGCTTCCTCTTCGCCTTCTTCCTCACCGCCCTCGGCCTCCTCTAATTCGCGCAGTGCCCGCGACTCGGCAAAACCCGGGATTTCGTAGTCGTCGGCATCGCGCTGGAAGGCGTCGATGTGCCAGGCGAAATTGCCGCCGCCGCCGTCCAGGCGCAGGGCGCCGACCTGGGTATCGGCACTGTCGTCGATGCGGGCCTCGGCGCGGCCGGTAATCGGCTTGTCCGGTACCTCGTGGGGAATACGGCCGGTGTGTACATCGACCACACCGCCAATGGCGCCGGAGCCATAAAGCAGAGTGCTGGCGCCTTTATGAATTTCCACTCGATCGGCGATAAACGGCTCGATGGTGGTGGCGTGGTCGGCACTGGTGACCGACACATCCATGGTATCGATGCGGTCTTCCATCACCCGCACCCGCGGCCCGCCCAGGCCGTGTATCACCGGGCGGCCCACTGCCTGGCCGAAAGAGGCCGAGTGGATGCCCGGTATATTCGCCACCGTGGCGCCGATCGAGGCTTGCAGCTCTCTGGCCAGCCTGTCGCCGGTGAGCACCACCGTGGCCTGCGCCAGGCCCTCGGCCGACAGCGGGTGGCCTATGACATCTACCTGCTCGAGTCTGAGCGGCGCTTTTTCCTCGGTATTGGCCATGGCGACTGCGTTAAACAGTGTACAGGCAAGGGGTAGTGCATATACCACGGGTACAGGCGATATAGCTTTTGCGAAACGCATGTTTGGCTCCTGATTCCTAAACGAAAACGCGCGTGCCCGGCTTGCGGTCACGCGCCTACTGATGCAAATAAACGAACTGAGTAGGGTTTTTGTCTTGCCGCTCAGGCGAGCGGAGGAGCGCGGGAAAGGTAGGCGTTTAAGCCGGCGCCGGTGTCGATACCGGTGGACGGCAGTACCCGCTCGGCAACCTTGTCGTCGATGGCGGGCTGGCCGCTCGGGGCGGCGAGCATATGCGTCTGATCGCCAAAGGCACAGACCGCACACTGCTTGGCCGGCATGTGGTCGCAATGGATATGCCCCAGCGAAGTCGTCGGGGCCAGCACTAACAGCAGGCTGAAAATCCAGGCGGTATTGAGGCGGCCTTTGGCAGTCATTGCCCTGCATCGGGTTATTCAAAAAGTCAGGCAATGAGTATACTGATTCCTCAGGCCTAAGGGAATTTGCCAGCCGTTGCCGGAGCAGCGGCAGAGTCGTGCGGCTGTCGTGCTTTACCTTGTGGCAGCATAATAGAGTGGTGGGGGTGTGGAAGCTGTTGCGGGCAGTCGGCATTGAGCGGAGGTAGCTGTGACTGAATGCGTCGATTGCGTGGTGATCGGTGCCGGGGTGGTGGGGCTGGCCTGTGCCAGGGCACTGGCCCGCGGCGGCCGCGAGGTGATTGTGCTGGAGGCGGCGCAGGCGATTGGCACCGGCACCAGCAGCCGCAACTCGGAGGTGATACATGCCGGTATCTACTATGCCGGCGGCTCTTTGAAGGCGCATCTGTGCGTGCAGGGCAAAGCGCAGCTGTACCGCTACTGCCGCGACCGCGCCATCGCCTGCCGGCGGCTCGGCAAGGTGATTGTGGCGACCGCTGCCGCCCAGCGGCCGCAGCTCCAGGCCTATTACGACAGCGCCGCCGGCAACGGTGTCGACGATCTGCAGTGGCTCGACCGGGCGCAGTTGCGGGAACTGGAGCCGCAGGTGAGCGGGCATTGCGCACTGCTGTCGCCGTCGACGGGTATCGTCGACAGTCACGCGCTGATGCTGTCGCTGCTGGGGGATATGGAGCGCTGCCGCGGCACGCTGGTGTGTAATTCGCCGGTGACGGCGGCGCGGGTCTGCGGCGACGGCATCGAGCTGGCGGTGGGCGGCCGCGAGGCCATGCGCATCAGTGCCACAACCGTGGTCAACTGCGCGGGCCTGTATGCGGTGGATGTCGCCGCCTCGGTAGCGGGTCTGGACCCGGCGGCCGTACCCGCCGCCTATTACGCCAAGGGACATTATTTTACCCTGAGTGGCAAGTCGCCGTTTCAGCGCCTGGTCTACCCGCTTGCCGACGGCGCCGGCCTCGGTATTCATGTGACCCTGGATATGCAGGGGCAGGTGCGTTTTGGCCCGGACGTACAGTGGCAGCAGAACCGCGATTACAGTTTCGATCACAGCCGCAAGCCCGCTTTTGTCGAGGCGATCAGGCGCTACTACCCGGCCCTCGATGCCGGCCGGCTGCAACCCGGGTACACCGGCATCCGGCCCAAGCTGGCGCCGGCCGGGCAGGGGCCGCGGGATTTCATGATTCAGGACGCCGCCGCCCACGGTGCAGCCGGGCTGATCAATCTGTTCGGGATCGAATCCCCGGGGCTGACCGCATCGCTGGCGATTGCCGATCGGGTCGCGGCTGTGGCGGGCGCGGCTTAGGCTTACTTATCGCTTACCCGGGGCGTGCCATGGCGCTTGAACGGCTGTATATTGATGGCGTGAATGGAAGCGGTCTTTGCCCCGGCGTCGACCCGGGCCTAGCTCGCGGCCGTGCCGGGGCTGGGGAAGGCGCACCATTCCTCACTGCCGGCGATAATTCTTTCCATCGCTGTTCATATTCGCTGGACCTCGACACGGATGCGGGTAAGATCTGGCGAAGGATACGAGGAGACCGCCATGGCCGCAACCGCTGAGGACATTGCAGAGCTGATCGAGCAGCGCGATATCGACTATATCAAAGTCGGTGTATTCGATATCGACGGTGTGCTGCGCGGCAAGTATATCGACCGGCAGAAATTTCTCTCCGCGCTGCAGAAAGGCTTCGGCTTTTGCGATGTGGTACTGGGCTGGGACAGCAACGACCAGCTCTACGACAATGTCAATTTTACCGGCTGGCACACCGCCTACCCGGACGCGCCGGTGCGCCTGGTGCCGGACACGGTGCGCGAGCTGCCGCTGGAGCCGAACACACTGCTGGTGCTGGGGGAGTTTACCGGCGCCGCCGAACAGATCTGCCCCCGGGGCGTGCTGCGGCGGGTATTGCAGCGCGCCGACGCCATGGGCCTGGTGGTGCAGGCGGCCTGTGAATACGAGTTCTTTCTGTTTCAGGAGACGCCCCACAGCGTGCGGGAGAAAAACTACCAGAGCCTGAAAAATGTCACCCCGGGCTTCTTCGGCTACTCGGTATTGCGCAATTCCGTGCACGCCGAAATCTATCACCACCTGCTGCAATTGTGCCAGCAGATGGATATGCCGCTGGAGGGCCTGCACACCGAAACCGGGCCCGGCGTTATCGAGGCGGCACTGCGCTATGACGGTGCGCTGGCGGCGGCCGACAAAGGCGCGCTGTTCAAAACCTTCACCAAAGTCTGGGCCCAGCGCCGCGAGATGATGGCCACCTTTATGGCCAAGTGGTCCTCGGAATACCCGGGCCAGTCCGGCCATATACATATATCGCTGCTCGACAAAAGCAGCGGCGACAATGTTTTCTACGATGCCGGCGGCGAACACGGCATGTCGGACATTCAGCGCTGGTTCGTCGGCGGCCAGCAGCGGCTGATGCCGGAACTGCTGTGCATGGTGGCCGGCACTGTCAACAGTTACCGGCGCATGGTGCCGGGTATGTGGGCGCCGCTGGACGCCACCTGGGGGATTGAAAACCGCACCTGTGCGCTGCGGGTGATCCCCGGCGGCCCGCCGTCGCAGCGGGTGGAGTACCGCATTGCCGCCGCCGATATGAACCCCTATCTGGCCATGGCCGCGGCCATTGCCTCGGGGCTGCGGGGTATTGAGGATAAAACCGAGCCCACGCCGGCGGTTGTCGGCAATGCCTACGAACAGACCCATGCGCCGCAACTGGGCCTGCCGCAGACACTGCAGCAGGCCGCCGAGCGCCTGCAGGGCTCGGCGGCGGCAGCGGCGCTGTTCGGGCGCGAGTTTGTCGAACACTACAGCCAGACCCGTATCTGGGAGGAGCGCGAATTCAGAAAGGCGGTAACCGATTGGGAATTGCAGCGTTACTTTGAAATTATCTAATGCCCGGCAGCGCCAGCCCGGCGCGGGCGGGGCCCGCGGCCGGCCGGAATGAGCTGTTAGCTGAGTCGTATTAAATGAAGCAGCCCGGTATATGAAACCCTTAGATAAGAAAACCTTGAGTATGAAACTCTTAATATGAAAGCCCTGCAAAAAACCATCTCACCGGTCGACGGCAGCGTTTTTGCCGAGCGCCCCCTCGCCGGCCCGGCCGAGATCGACGCCGCGCTGAACCGCGCCCGCGCCGGCCAGCGCGACTGGGCCCATCTGCCGCTCGAGACTCGGGCGCAGCTATTGCATCGGGCCGTGGATCACCTGGTCGATAACGGCGATGCCATTGCCGCAGAGATCACCTGGCAGATGGGCCGCCCGATCAGCCAGGCGCCGGGTGAAATAAAGGGCTTGGAGGAGCGGGCGCGCTATATGATCGATATTGCCGGCGAGGCCCTGCAGCCCTACCGGCCGGCGCCGAAGCCGGGTTTCGAACGCTATATCGAGCGCCGCCCGCTGGGACTGGTGGCAGTGCTGGCGCCCTGGGACTATCCCTACCTGACCGCCGTCAATGCCATCATTCCGGCGCTGATGGCCGGCAATGCCGTGGTGCTGAAACACGCCGCCCAGACGCCCCTGGCGGCGGAGCGCTTTGCCGCCGCGTTTGCCTATGCGGGTTTGCCCGAAGGCGTTTTCGACTTTCTCCACCTTGATCACGGCCTGGCCGAACGGCTGGTAGCCGATACGCGGGTGGACTTCGTCAGTTTCACCGGCTCGGTAGGCGGCGGCCGCCGTGTGCAGGCGGCGCTGCGGGGGCGCTTTATCGACGCCACCCTGGAACTGGGCGGCAAGGACCCGGCCTATGTGCGCGCCGATGCCGACCTGCCGCAGGCGGTGGCCGGCCTGGTCGACGGCACTTTCTTCAACAGCGGGCAGAGCTGCTGCGGTATCGAGAGAATCTATGTACAGCGGCCGCTGTATCGCGACTTTGTGCAGGCGTTCTGCGAGCAGACACGGCGCTACCGCCTCGGCGACCCCACTGCGCCCGACACCACGCTTGGCCCGGTGGTCAATACCCGCGCCGCCGACTTTGTGCGCGAACAGATACGCGCGGCGCAGGCTGCTGGGGCAGAGGCGCTGATCGACGAGCGGCTGTTTGCGGCCAGCGCGGCCGGCACCCCTTACCTGGCGCCCCAGGTGCTGATCAATGTCGACCACAGTATGGAGCTGATGACCGCAGAGAGTTTCGGTCCGGTCATCGGCATTCAGGCGGTGGCATCGGACGATGAGGCGGTGGCGCTGATGAACGACAGCGACTTCGGCCTCACCGCCTCGGTGTGGAGCGCCGACCTGGCGGCGGCGCGGGCCATCGGCGAGCGCATCGACAGCGGCACCTTCTTTATGAACCGCTGCGACTATCTGGACCCGGCGCTGGCCTGGAGCGGAATGAAAAACAGCGGCCGCGGCTGCAGCCTCTCGGCCTGGGGTTACCAGGCGCTGACCCGGCCCAAGAGCTATCACTTGCAAATCTGACTTTTTTCGAGCGAGGGCCCGTGGCTATAACTACCTGGAACTATCCCACCACCATCGTCTTTGGTGCCGGCGCCATCGCCGGTTTACCGCAACAGTGTGCGCAACTGGGTATGCAGCGGCCGCTGCTGGTGACCGACAGTGGTTTGCAGGCGGCGACCTTTATCGGCGAGATGCTGGACAACTGCCGCCGCTGCGGCGTCGATGCCCGACTGTTCGCCGATGTGCAGAGCAATCCCGTCGACCACAATGTCGAAGCCGGCCTGCAGGCCTTTCGCAGCGGTGGCTGTGACGGCATTGTTTGCGCCGGCGGGGGCAGCGCCCTGGATGTGGGTAAAACCCTGGCGCTGATTGCCGGGCAGGGCGCTTCGCTGTGGCAGCTGGGCGGCAGCGACGGGGACTGGAGCACTATCCCGGCGGCCGCCGTGGCGCCGCAGATCGCGGTGCCGACCACCGCCGGAACCGGCTCCGAAGTCGGGCGGGCCGCGGTCATTACTCACAGCGCCAGTCGCACCAAGAAAGTGATTTTTCACCCCGCCATGCTGCCGCCGCGGGTGATCGCCGATCCGCAGCTGACTCTGGGCCTGCCGCCGGACCTGACCGCCGCCACCGGCCTCGACGCCTTCGTGCACAATTTCGAAGCCTTCTGCGCGCCCGGCTTTCACCCCATGGCCGACGGTATTGCCGTAGAGGCCATGCGCCTGATCGCCGGCGCCCTGCCGCGGGCCTTTGCCGACGGCAGCGATCTGGCGGCGCGCACCGATATGCTGGCGGCGGCGACCATGGGGGCCACCGCCTTCCAGAAGGACCTGGGCGCCGTACACGCGCTCGCCCACCCCATCGGCGCGCGCTTCAATCTCCACCACGGTTTGACCAATGCGATTTTGCTGCCCTATGTGATGGTGGCCAACCGCACCGCCATCGGCGATAAAATGCGCCGCCTGGCCGGCGTACTGGCGCTGCCCGAACACGATTTTGCGGCGGTATTGAACTGGGTATTGGCGCTGCGCCACAAACTGGCGATTCCCGATACCCTGGGTGCGCTCGGGGTGGGCGCCGACGCCGCCGCCGAGATCGCCGCCTTGGCCCTGCGCGACCCCTGTGCGCCGGGCAACCCGGTGGCCTTGAGCGAGGCGCAGTATGCGGATATTTTTTGCCGCGCCGTCAATGGCCGGTTACAGCAGTAACGTGAGGATGCAAACGCGATGAGCGCCAGACACCTGCTGATTATCGACGGCAATGAGCGCGAAACCAATGAGCAGCAGATTACCCATGGCGGCGCAGCCACCGGCGAGGGTTATGCGGCGGTACTGCGGCAACTCGATCCCGCGATTGAGTACACCATCGTGCGGCCCGCCGGCGACGACTACCGGCCGCCGGACTGTGACAGAGGCGTTTATCACGGCGCCGTGATTACCGGCTCTGCCCTGCACGTATACGATACGACGCCGGCAGTAGAGCGGCAGCTGACCCTGGTCAGCGAGGTGTTCGATGCCGGTATTCCCGTATTTGGCAGTTGCTGGGGCCTGCAGGTAGCCACGGTAGTGCTGGGCGGGCGCGTGCATGCCAACCCGCGCGGCCGCGAGTTGGGTATTGCCCGTGCCATCCGCGTCAATGACCGCGGCTGCCGGCACCCGCTGCTGGCCGGCAAAGGCGCGGTGTTCGATGCCGTGGCCGTGCACAGCGACGAGGTGGCGCAGCTGCCCGCCGGCGCCGCAGTGCTGGCCGGCAATGCCGTCAGCGAAGTGCAGGCGCTGGAAGTGCGCCAGGGTGACAAGTGGTTCTGGGGGGTGCAGTACCACCCCGAGTTCAGTCTGCTGGATATGGCGGCGATTTTTCTGCGCTACCGTGACGGACTCATCGATGACGGTTTTTTCTTATCCGCGCAGGACGTGGAGGCTGTGGCCGAGGACTACCGCAGCCTCCACCGCCGGCCGCAGCAGCTGGCACTCAGCTGGCGCTATGGGCTGTCGTCTTCGGTACTGGCGTTTGCGAGCCGCACCCGCGAATTGCGCAACTGGCTGGAGGCCATCGGCCAGCCGGACCGGCTTGTGTGAATATGGCGTTTTTATTTCAATTGCGCGAAAAACACACAGTTTTTTTGAACGCTGTCACAGCCGGAAAAAACGGCGGGCAAAAAAAAGGCCTCTAAAGTTTAGAGGCCTGTATCCAAGTACTACTAATAGAGGAGGGAGAGTTAAGATTCACGATAAAGCGTGTTCTCACCTACTAGGATGGCTGAGTTTTTGGAAAGTTCCCAACACCTGGATTAAAAATTGTGAATGGCTTCAATTAATGCCGCGCTTTTCTTACACTGCCGCTCTGCCAACTGACCAGCCGACATCGAGGAATACCCATCAATGACCGTTCGCACCCGTATTGCGCCGTCGCCCACCGGTGACCCCCATGTGGGAACCGCCTATATCGCCCTGTTCAATCTGTGTTTTGCGCGCCGGCATGGCGGCCAGTTTCTGCTGCGTATAGAGGATACCGACCGGGTGCGATCGACGGCCGAGTCCGAGCGCGCCATTCTGCAAAGCCTGCGCTGGCTCGGGTTAACGTGGGACGAGGGGCCGGATAGCGGCGGTGACAGCGGGCCCTACCGCCAGAGTGAGCGCGGCGATATCTACCGCCGCTATGCCGAACAACTGGTTGAGCAGGGTCACGCCTTCTACTGCTACCGCACGGCCGCGGAGCTGGAACAGCTGCGTGAGGCCCGCCGCGCGCAGGGGGGATTTGCCGCCTTGAAGCCCAGCGAGCTGCTGCTGCCCGACGACGAGGTGGCAAAACGCAAAGCCGCCGGTGACGCCCCGGTAATAAGGATGAAGGTGCCCGAAGGCGAGGGGCCCTGTGCCGTGGATGATATGCTGCGCGGCACCATCGAACTGGACTGGGGGCAGGTGGATGCCCAGATCCTGCTCAAGTCCGACGGCATGCCCACTTACCATCTGGCCAACGTGGTGGACGATCATCTGATGGGCATTACTCATGTAATCCGCGGCGAGGAGTGGATCAATTCGGCGCCCAAGCACAAACTGCTCTACCAGTACCTGGGCTGGGAGATGCCACAGCTGTGCCACCTGCCGCTGCTGCGCAACCCCGACAAGTCCAAACTCAGCAAGCGCAAGAACCCCACCAGCATTCTCTACTACCAGCGCATGGGTTATCTGCCCGAGGCGCTGCTCAACTATCTGGGCCGCATGGGCTGGTCGATGCCCGACGAGCGGGAAAAATTCACTCTCGCGGAGATGATCGAGGCCTTCGATATCCAGCGGGTATCCCTCGGCGGCCCCATTTTCGATGTAGAGAAGCTCTCCTGGCTCAACGGCCTGTGGATTCGCGAGGATCTCAGTACCGAACAACTGGCCGAGCGCCTGCAACAGTGGGCTTTAAACCGGGAGAATCTGCTCAAGGTGCTGCCCCACGCCCAGACGCGGATGGAGACGCTGAGCGACTTTGCCCCGCTGACCGCGTTTCTGGCCGCCGGTATGCTGCCGCTGAGCGAGGCCGACTTTGCCGAGATCAAACTCGAGCCGGAGCAGTTGAAGGAGGTGCTGCAGTTTGCACTGTGGGACCTGGAAGCCCTGCGCGACTGGGAGCGGGAGCAGATCTTTACCCGCCTGAAAACACTGGCCGGGCGCCTGGAAATCAAGCTGAAAGATTTTCTGGCCCCCCTGTTTGTGGCCATAGCCGGCACCACCGCCTCGTTCTCGGTCATGGACTCCATGACCCTGCTGGGCCCGGATATGACCCGCGCGCGGCTGCGCCATGCCCTGCGGGTACTGTTCGGCGAGTTGGGCAAGAAGCAGCTGAAAAAGCTGGAAAAGGCCTACGCCGCGCTGGGGGTGTCGGCCTAAGTCATGGCGGGTGTAAAAATGTTCGATAATTCAAGTAGTTAATCTCTGTTAAAGATGGTTGACAGGGCCGAATGGGATGATAGAATTCGGCCCTCTTCAGGACTGACCCCGCTCGACGGTCAGCCATATGGGGCCATAGCTCAGCTGGGAGAGCGCAACACTGGCAGTGTTGAGGTCGGCGGTTCGATCCCGCCTGGCTCCACCAAAAAAATCTTTTAAATCAAAAGGTTGAAAATCTTCTCCTTCTGGTGCTGTTTGTCGGCTCTTGATTTAAGTCCATATTAAGTCCAGTCAAAATTCACTTCTATTCCTAATTTGCGCATATTTTTTAAACCTTGGGCTTTGGAGGCCTATCTCAAGTCCGTTGTTGGGAAGTAGCTTCGGTGATGACAATAATCAACGAAAGGTTCTTATTTGAATGTGGTTTAGGTACCTCAAGGATTAATTCCATTTTTGACTTACTTTTTGGTTGGTTGACTATTGATTCCAGTATTTAAGTCTGTATGACTGCCAGCACGTCTTAACAAAGAGAGAGTTGGAGGTTCTAACCCAAGGGCTTAGAAACATCTAGTTAATAATTTTGCAGAGGAAGGTAAAATAACGGTTTGATGTATTGTATTGGGGCGTTATGTGTTATCTGAAATGAAACTCTCGGTAGCAAGCATTTTCAGACCAAGCAAGAATTAATAGAACGGCCAGCATGGCAGGGGTTGATTTTTTAGATAATAGAATGCCGCTCGCTTTTGCAAAAGAAAACTTGACAGGCGGTTATATCGAAATAAGGAGAATTAAGTGAACAAGAAAGTTGACGTAACATCAACTGCTTTGGAAAAAGGAGTTGATTTGGCGAAAGGTTTTATAGATCGATTAGTGAATCCCTCAATAGAGGAGCTAGGTTTGCTTGTGCGCGACCAAGTATCATTTTGGCGGCTCAGTAATCAAATAAAGATTCTCAGTAGGGCTAAAGTCCTCTGTGAGGAAAGTGGTATTTCTATAAAAGCCATTTCTCCAAAGCTATTGTGTCCATATTTAGAAAATGCCTCATTAGAGGACGATGCAACTTTGCAAGAAAAGTGGGCTAATTTGCTTATAAGCATGGTTGACTCGAGGAAAAATGTGCAAAATCACGTCTTTCCTTATGTACTAAGCCAGCTTTCAAAAGATGAATATCTTTTTCTTGAAAAAAACTTCAAGGAGAAGATTTATCGTGTTACATATTTAAAGGAAGAGCTTAAGGATCTCATAGAGGCTAAAGACCTTAAAGCGAATGAAAATAAGTATAAAATTGAGAGATTGTCACACCAAATAGATGAAAAAGTTAAAGTGGTTGGCCGTATGTATAACCAGGAAGTTTGTAGGCTACGCGAAAGGAAACGCTCGCTTGAACAAGAGCTCATAATTATGGAGAGTAAAGAGTTTAGCCTCAGACAACGAATTTTGACGCCACAAGAATTGCCTGTAGGTGACTTAAAGGGCTTTGAAATATCAAACATTGTACGGCTGGGTTTGGCTGCAATCGACTATTTTTCTGTTGCAGGTAGTCACAATATCGAAGTGCCAATCTGTTCAGATAAAGAGTATGCTTCGGTCGACTTTGATATTGATGTGGAGACTGATAAAACGATTTTTCTTACTGAGCTTGGTGAACTATTTATTGAAGCTTGTAGTGAGAGGGTATAGATAGGTTTTTTACGAAAAATTGAATAATTTTCTACAATGATCCGATCGAAAAAAGACAATAGATTTTGTTGGGGAAGACTATATGCTGAAAAGAGGGTTATGAAAGATAATAAAAAGTGAGTGCAAGTATAAAAAATTGACTCTCTTGATAATGAGATACAGCTATAATGAAATATTATTATGTGGTTGACTGATGATTTTTAAAATTTATCCGGGCTGTGTAATGAAAGGTGGTTGCATTGGGCTTAATTCATCTTTATTTTTGCTATGTTGCCTTAATGTGCCGTAATTTTTTATGGTGAGAACCTTTCGATATGAAATTCTTAGTTATTCATCGGGGTGATAAGATTCCGAATAAAGGTAGAAATAAAATTTATCTGCGTGTAGATAAATGGAATGACTACTCGTATGTAACAATGTTTTATTTGAGTTTGCATGATGATGAAGGGAATTATCATGAGCTCGGAAATATAAAAATTGGATTCGAAGGACAGAGCGATAGTGTCGCTACTTATGAAACTTTAGGCCAGAGTTTTAATGCTCTGCCAGAAAACTATTTTTCTCTTGGTATGGAGCTAGAGTACTATCGTGGGTTTTCTGAGTTTTCGGAAGATTTTAGAATTATGCTGCTTGCGTTATTGCAAGATGTTGTTTTTGATAACACAAGTCTTGATCGTGCCATGAATGAGGATGTATTTAGTGTTTCTTTGCTGCGTGATGTGAGTCTTTCGGTTCTTAAAGGTCAGTTTCGTCGAGTGTTGAGTGGCGGAGTGCCGCTGACAGATTTTAAGTTTTCCTACCGGTATAAAGGTGGGAACAATGCTACTAGTGTTAAATTACGATTTGACGTTGAAGTGGAGTCAACACCTAGCACAAATATTCATGCTATTATCGGTCGTAATGGTGTAGGTAAAACCACTCTTTTGAATGACATGATATTTACTATAACAGAAAAAGATAATAAAAAAGGAGAATTTCTGAGCGAGGAGCTTTATGGTCGATATCCAATAAGTGACGACTATTTCAGTAGTTTAGTTTCTGTTTCTTTTAGTGCCTTTGATCCATTTAGTCCACCTCGCGAGCAGTCAGATCCGTCGAAAGGTACATGCTATTTTTATATTGGTCTGAAAAATTATAGTACTGAAGATTCTGAAAGTCTGAAAAAGCTGTCAGATATACATAGTGAATTTATAAGGTCTTTGAGTTTTTGTTTTAGTCAGCCTGGAAAAAAACAGCGCTGGATAGAATCAATTGAAATTTTGGAATCTGACGAAAACTTTGCTGAAATGCAGCTGCGAAACTTTGAGCAATATTCGGGCGATATCTTAGAAAAAAAAGCAAAAGAACAGATAGAGCACATGAGTTCTGGGCACGCAGTCGTTTTGTTAACAGTAACAAAACTAGTGGCGACTGTAGAGGAGAAGACCTTGATACTCATTGACGAACCTGAGAGCCATTTACATCCTCCATTGTTATCGGCATTTATTCGTGCGTTAAGCCAGCTTTTGTATCGAATGAATGGCGTAGCTATTATTGCGACTCATTCACCGGTCGTACTGCAAGAAGTACCTCAGTCTTGTGTTTGGAAAATCACTAGATCTGGGGTGGCAATGAATTGTACTCGACCAGAGTGTGAAACATTTGGCGAAAATGTTGGTGTTCTGACTCGAGAGGTGTTCGGATTAGAGGTGGTAAAATCAGGCTTCCATCAGTTATTGTTGCAAGCTGTTGACGAAGGAGGTACTTATGAAGCGATTATCTCCAAATATAATGGTCAACTAGGATTTGAAGCGAGGGCTATACTGAAAGCCTTAGTCTTACATCGAGATGGAACCAACAATAGTGAAAAAGCTTGATGAACCTTCTGATGACATGGAAAGATCATTTAATGCCTGCACTGACAGTATCAACAATCCGCAGCTTAAAGAGAGGTTTGAGAAATGTTTGCGAGACATTCTCTATATGGAGGGCGATTATAAAGAATTAGGAGCGATGGCCGCACTTTTTAAGTTAGTCCCCATAGATACTAGTGTGTTAAATAATCCGATTGTTATGGAAGGTGTTGATAAAGATGATTTTTGCAAATTATACAGTTATAACATGGTCCAAAAAAAACCGGGGAGATATATATATGATCGGATAATGATCGCGGCCAATGAAAGTTGTCCTTATTGTGGCGGCATTGGTGTGCCGGCGAATTTGGACCACTATTTACCGAAAAAGCATTACCCACAATATTCAGTATTGCCAGTTAACCTTATTCCTTCCTGCATGGATTGTAATATGGGAGCCAAAGGCGGCGCATACGCTATTAATGCTAGTGATCAGGTTTTGCATCCTTATTTAGATGATAATCGTTTTTTTTATGATAGGTGGGTTTATGCACGGGTACTTCACGAAACCCCCTGTTCTTTGGAGTACTATGTTTCCCCGCCAAGTGGTTGGAATGAAATACATAAGGAAAGGGTAAAAAAGCACTTCAAAGAATTTAATCTAGCCAAACGATATAGGATTGAAGCTGCTAAAGAGCTAAGTATTCTCATTGATCAGAGAAAAGGATATATGCGTGATTTTTCTTCATATGATTTTAGACAATACCTAGATTCTATTGCTCAATCATCTCTGTTTATTAATCATTGGAAAAAAGTAATGTACAAAACCCTTGTCGATGATGCTTGGTTTTACTCTCAAGAGTTTTAGTTCTATAGTAGGTTTTTGTAGGGACTCCTGAGGCAGTCTACTTATGTGTCGAGCCTAGCTCAGACGAAGGGGATGTTAATCGACAAGAATATTGGTAAAACGGAAACTCCACATTGATTTTCCGTGAGTGAGAATACTGACCAGGTACTTGGAGCATATTTTGCTCAGATGGTCTTTAATATTTGTATTAAAATTAGGTTAATTTAGGGATTATCTAAAAGGCCTCATTCATTTCTGATAGCTTTGTCGTTATCCACACTTTTAGCAAAGGAGTAAAAATGGACCCGGAGCTTTATAAAATGACAATGGCAGTTGTCTCTGACAGTATCAAAATTCTGGGGCCGGCAATAATAACTGCCATCGTTGGCTACAAAGCTGGTAAGTCTCAGCTTCTTCTCAAGCTTGAAGAGCTTAATAAAAATAATGAGTTTACAGCTAGAGAGCGAATATTTGATTTTCACAAAGAAAAATTGGCCAAAATAGATGAATCGATAACAATTCTTAATGAAGGGTTGGGCCAGTGTGCCGGTATGACTCTTGCTGATATGGATGATCAGATGAATTTATCGCTATTTGTTAAAAAGTATGTCATTTTATATATCAGGGATTTGCCATATCAGTTAGATAAAATTAGCGATGAAATGGAAAAATATTCTGATGAATTCATCAGTGAGCGTGAACAGCTTCGCGAACACATAGAGCGATCAATAGATATTAAAGAGCCTACTACTCCCGAAGAGATTACTAGTGTTATAGCTGAGCTTATTGAGAATTACCGATTTGTTAGCCGCTGCATAAGGTTGCTAATTGAGAAAGAAGCATTTGAAATATTCAAGCCTTACATATCAAAAGTATAATTATGGCAGTAATCGAGCGAGTTTTTCGTGACTTCGCTACCAAGATGTGACGCTGTAACGAACTTTGCTTAGATTGTAGTACGCAAAAACTTAATTAAAGAAGCCATTAGTCGAATATTTGCTATTTGTAGGGGGAAGGTAAGTTTCTCTATTTTTCTGGTCAGTAGCTGATAGAAGTTTGGTCATTTTAAAGCACTGACTAGTAGTATACCTTATCCTACTGAGAACTAGTTTTAATAGTTGAAAATGGACGTTTTTGCCGCTAAGTTCCAAAATTTCCAAGAAGATAATCAACTGATACCTTTAGAGATTTGGCAATCGCAACAAGCTCATAATCTGTAACTTGCCTGTCCTGGCTTTCAATTCTAGAGATGGCCGTTCGATCTAATGCAATTTTACGGCGTGCCAATTTCCCCGCCAATTGGTCTTGCGATATAGGTGGTTCCGCGTTTTGTCTGGCAGCCCTCACCCGAGGGCCAATAAGGTTCTTTTTCACAGTTGTAGTGATCTATTTTGCTTAATACCGGAGAATCTAGGGGCTTGCATTTGACCAAACAATCTGCTTGAATGTGTGTGATATTCACACGGGCTGAAAATAATTTAGGAGGCCTATTTCTCGCCAAATAAATAAGCAACGGTAACTTTTAACGACTTAGCAATAGCGATAATTTCATAATCCTTGATCGAGCGCGTCTGGCTCTCGATGCGGGATATCGCACTGCGGTCAATCACAACACCATAGCGAGCCATTCGGCCGGCAAGATCTTCATGGCTGACCGGTGGGCTTATCGCCTCGCGTGTGGCTTTTATGCGAGGGCCAATCGTATTTTTATGTAATTCGTCCATTACCGTATGTGTGAAATCAGCACAGGACTATTGGACCAGATTTTTCGCCTTGAGGTGTGTGAAAATCACACGCAGCTAATAAAAAGAGCTTTTTGATGGTTGGCAGTAAACACAATGTAAAACGATATGGAGCAATCACTATGACTGATCAAGTAGATAACGTGGAACAAACTACCGTTAGAGCCAGTTCAGCGGAATTTAGCGAGGTAGAGGCAGCTAATGATCAGCAGCCTGAGGCTACAATGAAGTTGAGGCAGCAATTGCTAGATCTGGAAGATCGTCTCTATGATATTGTGGCCGGCAATATGGCCTACTATGAAGCTATCGGTGCGCTACTGGAAAAATACCTTGGTGAGCAAAGCCGACAATGGCGCCATGGCTGGGCTATTAATACTAAATGGCTAGAAGATGGGCAAAACGCGTTGCTGGCGGAGATGGCCGAGGTTAGAAAGGCGCTTTCGGCATAATTCTTTACCATTTTGCGAGCGATTGACTTAGGTTTTCGTTTTCAGTTTTTATGTACACGATGTACATTGTGTACTTAGCTTTCCCGTCTTTGAATGGATAGGTAATACCCTTCTTGTCGGCGCTGTGCCTCAAAGTGTATATCAATGCCAACTTTGCGCAGTGCCGGCGCTTGCCGCCTCAGAGTAGTGGCCAGAGCTTTAGAGCTTTGCGGCCAGCCTTTGATATCGTAATCTCGATACTGATTAAGGCGACTCAATAAGGTTTGGTAGGTGCCGTTAAAGCCCAAATGTTGGATTTCTAACAAGCTGGCCAGCGCCGGGTAGATAGGACAAGATTCTAAGCCCTTTTCCAATGTCATACGCTGATTGCGCGCATAGGCGCGGTCGAAATGGTCGGGGCTGTATCCCTGTGCCATTGCCACTGCTCGCCCCAGTTGTGCGTAGTCGGCCATACGGGGCAGGTCGTTTTGAGGGGTATTGGGGAGTATACGCAATGTCGTTACTAGTAAGTCCAGCAGGGCGCCAAGCACATAGGGTCTATGTTCCTCAAAGCGCTGTGTAAGCTCGCGCTCGGTTTTTCTCTGCCCCTCTCGAATACGGGGAAGATCCAGATAAATCGTGCGTTCTAGCAGATCCTGGCGGGTTATTAGTCCGCCGATACCGTTTAACATCACTGGTCGTTGAATATTGCTAACCGCTTCCTGGTTGTTGGTATAGAGCGCTCGTGTTGCATAAGTGCCGCCGGTTGCCAGGCAGCAAATAGCGTCCTGCAGATCTGCAGGCAGGTGGCTCAGGTTGTTAAAGCTCAACAGGTGGTCATTGCTAGCGCCAATAAAGACATCCTGGATCTTTTTCGGTGGTACCCGCAATGGCATAGCCGAAGGGTCGATAAGTTCTTTTAAGCAGCGCTGGGTCGTGGATTTGGCACTGCCTTGCTCGCCCTCTAAAACGAGCACCGGGTAATTGGTATCTGGCCGTAGGCAATCGAGTAAGAAGGTGGTGACCAGTATTCTGTCGTGATTAGGCACATTGATTATTTCCCATAGTTGATCGAGATTGCCGCCAGGGTGAGGGCAGGGGAGTGGTTGAGGTGCCTCGCTGCGGTAGAATGGAACCGGTGATTGAGCAATAAGCTGCCACCCTTCGGGGCTGATCTGTACGCTGCGCCAGTGCTGGTCGTATAGATCCAGGTAATAACTCCCATCGAGCACCGCCGTGCGAAGTGCTGTCTCCCGATAATCGCCTTCGTAACGCGCCCGGCCATTTAGCGTGGCGATCGCGTCGTTAACTGCCGTCTTAGAAGCTGCACTTTGGCAGGTAGTGTAAAACTGGTAGGACAGCCACTCGGCGAACTTGTCGTCATCGATACGCCAGTGCTCGATGTGGCCGTTATGGGGTATGGCGATAAACGTCCGCTTTAGCTGGTCGTGAAAGAGCGGAAAACCGGCTACCAACGCCAGTAAGCGGGTGGCTTGGTTCGGTCGCTCATTCTGGCCAGCGGTGTCCGTATCCTGTGGTAAGTGGGTTCTACTCATTGTCTGCGCTCTCGGTCGTTAAATCTACTTTTGCCCCACTGACTGGTTGGGGAGGTGTCCCTCGGCTAACTAGCTGACCGCTTTCAATGGAAGCGTGAAATAGCCGCTTTTGTAGCCTATGGGGCGCCACTACGGTTCTTGCCCAAGATGATCGAGCTTTTGCAGCTTGTTCAGCCATTGGTCCAAGTCGTGGCGCAGATAGCGAACGGCGCGACCGATTTTGATAAAGGGCGGGGCAGGGGTACGGTTATCGCGTTGGCCCTCCATTCTGGCTTGTGCGAGGAAGGAACGACTCATACCGATATAGTTGGCTGCCTCGACTTCCGTTAAGGCCTGTTTCTGTAGCTGTGTTGTCATGGTTATCTCCAGTTGTTTATCACTGGATACGTACTGTACAAAACAGTTCGGTTGGTTCGTCAATACCCTTTTCGGTTCGTTCGGTTAAAAAAATTTCGGGTAACCGAACATGCTTAAACCGAACTTTGCGTCGATCTGGTCGCTATCTGCAGAGAAGTTCGGTTCACTTTCGGTTAAACGTGTTCGGGTTAATGAGGCGGAAAAAACATTGATAAATAAGCCCTCGGTTGCCATGAATTTCGAGGAATCGTTGGGTTTTTCGGTAAATCGGGGACCGGTTCAAGACCGGTTAGGGTAAACAACCAGGCATGGTGAAGGCGCATAGGGTAGGGCGGTTGACTATATTTACCCCAATAAGGCGACGGCATCTGCCTTATGATCGGGTGCCAAGTGGGCGTAGCGCAGGGTCGTATTTAAGTCGGCGTGTCCGCAAAGCTCCCGAACGGTATTTAAAGGTACGCCTCGCATTACCAGCTTAGAGGCGAAGTCATGGCGCATATCGTGCCAGCGAAAACTGCTGATACCCGCCATAGTTAAAATGGTGTCCCATGACTTGCGGACATTATCCAGGCGGCCGCCATGGTCGGCGGGAAACACGCGATTGTTATCCGTGGGTGCTTGTTTGCGCCACTGTTTGATTGCCTCAATGGCGGTTTGGCTAAGGGGGATATGCCGGGTTTTACTCGATTTGGCGGTATCACCATGTACCGTTAAGACTTTGTTGGTTAAGTCGATGGCTTCCCATTCCAGGTCAAACAGTTCACCCCGGCGCATCCCTGTCTTCAGCGATAGGGTGACCAGGGGTGTCATGCGGTCGGCATAGGCACATTGGGTTAGGTCAGGCAGTAACTCGTAACCTCGCAATTCCCGGTGATGGTTGCCTCGGGCCCTGGCCTGTTTCAGTTTTTCATCACGATCCTGAAGGGCTTGATAGAGTGCAATTTCTTCATCGTCACTCAAATACCGGGCTTTCTTGATTTCATCGATTTTCAGTGCTTTCAATTTCTGCAGGGGGTGTTCAGGGATGGTTTCCCATTCCACAGCTTTTGTCAGCACTCCCCGTAGGGCGTTAACGATGCGGTTTATCGTCGTGGACTTTAGCCCGTCATTGAGTTTCTGAGTTCGCCATTTTTCGATTTTGGCCAAATTGATATTTACCATTGGGAGGGCGAGGTAATCGGGAAAAGCGCGCTTGACGCTATCAACGGTTTGTTGCCCGCTTTTCAGGTTGGCCAGCGCCCAAGGCAGATAATGTTCCTCTAGAAATATTTCCAGGCTGTTTTTTGCCAGCTCTTTTGCGGTTAGGCGGGAGCTTTGGCGTTTTTCCTGTACATCCACTCCCTCGGAAACCTTGCCGGCAAAACTGATGGCCATATCACGAGCCTGGGCCGGGGTCACCGACGAGCCTAGAACGCCGATTTTGATGCGCTTTCGTTTGCCGGCGTTGTTGCGATAAGAAAAATAGAAAGTCTTGCGGCCTGTGGGCTGTATTCGCAGTAGAAAGCCCTTTACCTCGGTATCGACCACTTCATAGGGCTTATCGCTTTTCGGTAGTTGCTTGATGGTGCTGACATTGAGCTTGGCTTGCATAGTCTCGGCTCCCTCCAGAAAGCGTGATTCTAACTTAAGTCCATATTAAGTCCAAATAAATTGCATGGAGGTAACACAGAAAGGTCGATAATGAATAATGGTGAATATCTTAACTATATGAAATGTAAAGAAAAGTATGTTGCTGGGGATTCGGTTTTGTTCATCCTTGTTTACTGAAAATTATTTTTCATATGCTCTGGCAGTGTTGAGGTCGGCGGTTCGATCCCGCCTGGCTCCACCATTTAGCTTATTGAAACTCCAGCACTTTTACCTAATTTTATTAATCCCTGCTTAGTGTTTAGTCTGCCAGCGTGACAAATACGTGACAGCAATTGCAAACAAGACTTGCTCGTAATAGCTTCAAGCTGAATCATTTATATAGAGGCCAGTTTCTAAGTCGCAGGGTGTTTTTGGCTGATAATCATGTGCTATCATTTGGGGGTACATAAATGAGGTGTGTGATGAAAACAATTGGTGTTCGTGCAATACGAGAGAATCCAGGGGTGCTAAGCCAGTCAGCGGCTAAAGGTGAATACGTGCTAGTGACCAATCGCAATGACCCTGTCTCACTTTCCGTGCCTTTTGATGACGACTTGCTGGATTCAGGTGTGCATATTAATGTTGCCATCAGGCTCTATGAAGACGATCTGTTAACACTTCCCAAAGCGGCCAAGCTGGCCAAATTACCGATTGAAGTTTTTATGAATAAACTCTCCAGTATGGGGGTTGTCGTTGTCGATCAGTCTGCTGAAGAGCTGCAATCCGACCTTGCTGCGTTAGATGACTAAGGTCGTTGTCGCGGACACGGGGCCGTTAATCGCACTGGCGTTGTTGGATATGCTACCGGTTTTGTCTGGATTGTTTTCCGTTGTCTATGTGCCTGATGGAGTAGTCATTGAGGCGACGCAAGATATGTATCGACCGGGTGCAACAGCGATATTGAGTGCGATTGAATATAAGCATATTGTTCGCCGGTCAATTGCTATTTCGGATGCCTATCTGGATTTAGCTGAGCTGCTCGATAGGGGAGAAGCTGAAGCGTTGGCCTTGGCTGAAGCGCTCAATGCTATTGCACTAGTTGATGAGCGCCGTGGTAGAAAAGTGGCAACAAAAAGAGGCATTGCTGTCACGGGGACTGCTGCGGTATTGGTTAAAGCCAAGCGAGCGGGTGAGGTGACAGCAGTGAAACCATTGTTGAACATGCTTGCACAATCTGGCTATAGGCTTTCCAGTAAGCTGGTCAACGAAGTGTTAAAGCTCTCGGGTGAGTGTGATTGAGACTCTATGATGATTGGCTATCATTTTGCCGCCAGGGGCTTAGCGGATGCTGAAATAGCGGGCTCCATAGGGTACATCTCTTTGTGGATATGAAGGTGCATTGTTCAGTATTGCGCTTTTGAAGCTAGAGTGTCGATTTCTCACTGCTTACGTATGTGTGAAACCGGCATATGGTTACACCACCACCGGCCAGCGCATAGCAGCCCACCACTCGATCATTCCGACAGACCACAACAGTTCGGCCGGCATTGTTCTGTTGATTTCCAAATGCTCGCTTTTTAAGCCAATTATTCAGTGTGTCGTTGCCGCAGCCGTGCTTAGCAGTCTTATGATTGCCGTCAAGAGGGGAGGGCGCTGTGGCTATTCCCATGGAGAACGGCTAGCCAATAGCGATTTTAGTTTGGCGTTATGCGGAACCGGTGTATCTAAGGCTTCTTCAAAGGTTGCAAAAGTATCGTCGTCCAGTTGGAATAAGCGTTGACCAAGTAAGACGTTCTCAGCTTCTCTACAAGCAACATCCAGAATGAAAGCAGCACAGTCCCGATTCATTACCTCGGCAGCTTTGTTCAGCAAGATATGCTGGCGAGCCTCAACGCGCATGTTGATAGGTACTGTTTTAGCCATGGTAAAGCTCTCGCCGCGTAGTTATTGGGCTACTCAGTCTGGTATAGCCATTAGATATACGCAACTCCCTTGATCTGTTTGCAAAACCAACATAATGCAACTTAAGTCTTAAAAATATCAAAACCTCGGCATATATTTACATGTGCCGAGGTTTTGATATCGATAACTCTATGTCTGCAGTCACTAAAAAACAGCAAGTCATTATATTCGCTTCAAATTAAGCATTATCGCTGAGCACCTTCGAGAGGCAGGTATAAGCCTAATGCTGGTCCCGGATTACCCAGTTTTCATAAAGTAAGTTGTTCACTCGAGCAAATTCACGGATATTCTCAGTCACTAATATGCTACCTTCAGCAATAGCATGCCCTGCAACTAGCGTATCATTATGGCTTATGGGTGTGCCACGGGATTCCAACTCTGTTTTTACAGATGTCGAACACTCGACCGCTTTTTTATCCCATGCCAGAACAGCGTCTAATCTTTCGACAAATTCAGCGACGATGCCCGGCATTTTAGGGCTGGCTTTTTTACTAGCCGCACCAAATGTCAATTCTGCATAGGTAATGGCAGAGATAACCACCTGGTGCCCTGATTGTACAGCTTGTTGCAGTGTATCGAGCAGGTAGCCGGGTTTTTTGCGAATTAAAAAACTACACATGTTGGTATCTAACATATAAGTTTTTTTGCTCATTAAAATTCTACCCGTTCATCCTGGATAACATCCTGACGTTCAGTTAAAAAATCATCATCGGCTGTTGGCGTTTCAGAAAAACTTTTCCAGGTCTTACGAATCGGGGTAAGGATAATGGAATTACCTTCCCGGCGAACCTCCACTTCCGAGACACCTTCAAATTCCAAACCCTTGGGTAGCCTGACAGCCTGATTACGGCCATTCTTGAATAAGCTGGCTGTTGTCATGGCAGATACCTCTTTCCATACACTGGGGATAGTGTATGAAAAATAAGGCATATGTCAAGCATATGCCAAAATGGTTTGTTGATGGTTGCTTGCTGAAGGATGGCCTACTGAGTGGTTTTCACCAGGAGGCGGTTTTAACAACATTTGTGACATTTTGACACTTTGTTGTATTTGGCCTAGACTGGCAAACAGCTCTGAACTCTAGATTTGATGAGGTATTTATGCGCCTTTCCATTGAAGTGACCCCGGAACAGCACCAGCGCCTTAAAGCTGCCGCTGCGCTCAAGGGCCAGTCCATCAAGGATTATGTGCTGGAACGCACCTTGCCCGGCTCAGGCGAGCAGGCCGCGCTTGAAGAGTTGGAAGCCTTTTTGGAACCCCGCCTTGAAGCCGCGCGCAATAGCGAATTTTCAACCCAAACCGTAGACACTATTTTTGATGAGGTGATGCAGGAAGAAAGGCCGCAATAATGCTGCCTTACACGCTCACCCTCGATGCGGAAAAAGACCTGCGGGAGGTCGCCCGTTATACTCGCGGGAAGTGGGGAGATAAGGTACTTGGCGAGTACCGGGCCGGACTGAAAAAGACTTTTGAAGCCATAGGCTCTGGTGATATTCAAAAACGCCCGTTTTCTAAAAAATTCCCGCAACTCTTCGTTACCAAATACAGATATCACTATATTTTTTTATGTTATAGGCTTGCATGAAAAGCCCGCCATTATTGGCGTTATCCATGAACGGCGGGACATTGTGAACAGGCTTGCAGAACGTTTGGAATAGTCTGCAGAAGCAAGCCATTTTTTACTGCACATTCCCCTTTGCTCTGATCTCTTCGCGGATCACGCCGAGTGTTTCAGACAAGGCTTGCGCCGGATAGATTTGACCCGGAGCACCTTTCTTAGGAAGGAACTTAGAACTCTATTCTCCAACACCCACAGATAGAGTCGATGGCATACGGCACACCGTACCGTAAGCTCCTGCACTGATTGAAGCCGTCTGGACGCTTATGGAGCAGCGTTTTGTGCAATAATTTGACAGCGGGCATGGCGCTGCCTCTTTATTGTTGAGTTTCGCCGTCCCCAGTAAAGCAGAGGCTGCGATGCGTTTCTAACTTATTGTTTTGGCTTGTTTTTTTGAAAAATTCGCGGAGATCTACCAACTTGTTACACTACCGGTATCCCCGCCTGGAAGGAGTTGATATGAGACCAGTGGGAAGGCTGAAACTGTTATTGCTGTTTACTTTTACCGCACTCCTGTGCTCACTCGCGTCGGCGGTTGAAAAGACATCACCTTTTATCGGCAGTTGGGAAGGAAAGCTGGCCTTGCCCGGTGCGGATCTTGCCATCGTATTTCATATCACTTCGGGCGATGGCCAGGCAAAAGCCACAATGGATGTGCCCGCGCAGGGCGTGATCAGTCTTCCCGCAGAAGTCGCACTCGCCGACAAATCCGTTACCGTTTACCAGAAACAGCTGGGTATCAGATACCGCGGCAGCTTGCATGCCGGGGGTATCAATGGGCGCTTTACGCAGGCAGGGCAGAGTTATGTGTTAAATCTCCGGCGCCTGCCGGCGAGCGCGACACCGCAGCTAAGAAGGCCTCAACATCCGCAAGGCCCGATTGCCTATATCAGTGAAAATATTGAGATTCGAAACGAACCCGACCGCTGTAGTCTTCAGGGCACCCTTAGCTACCCGAAGTCTGCCGGCAGGAAACCCGCAGTTATTTTGATCTCCGGGTCCGGGCAGCAGGATCGGGATGGCACGATATTCGGTCATAAGACGCTGTTGGTGCTGGCTCATCACCTCACCGAGCTTGGCCTGGCGGTGCTGCGGTATGACGACCGCGGGGTGGGAGGTTCCCAGGCCTGTGATCTGGCCCGGGCAACTTCGGAAGATTTTTCCCGCGATGTTGTGGCGGCCTATCAGTATTTGAGGCGACACCCAAGCGTAGACCCTGAACAAATTGGTTTGCTGGGGCACAGCGAAGGCGCCATGATTGCGCAACTCGTGGCCAGTAAAAACAGTGATATCGCGTTCGTTGTGTTTCTCGCCGGCCCCGGCGTCCCGGGAGATGAGCTATATGCAAAGCAATTGTACCGGGCCTGGGCGGCCCTCCCGGGCGAGAAAGCGTCAGCGCTCGATTATGAGGATTTTCGCAGCTATACGCGCCTGGCGAGGCAGCAGGCTTACTCCAAGCGGTTTGAGTCTCTTTTTTACGCGATGAACCCGGGGGCGAGCGCGAAAATCTACCAGAATACCAAGGCGACTTTATCCTCGCCGTGGTTTCAATATTTTCTGCAGTATGATCCCGGCCCGCGGCTGGCCAAAATACAGTGTCCGGTATTGGCGATCAATGGCCAGCGGGATGTGCAGGTGGATGCCGAGAGCAATTTAACGGCAATTGCTTCGATTCTCGAAAAATCGGATCACCCCGATTTTGAAGTCAGGCGTTTTGCAGAACTCAACCATTTGTTCCAAACCGCCGAAACGGGTATGCCGGCCGAATACGCATTGATCGAGGAAACCTTTTCGCCGCTAGCATTGGCATCTATTAAACAATGGCTGCGAGAGAGGTTTATTCCCTGAGTCAAATTGACTGCCCGGGGAAAACCCTGCCAGGCGTTGATGAGCGTGTTACGGCCTCCAGCCACAGCTGAATTTCCTGCAGGGCGCTAGGGGAAAAGGTTTCACTGATCGTGCCGTACTCCTGCGGCAGACCGGTATCACAGTTTTGAAACAGATGATTCAGGTTGGGCAGCTTCTTTAGGGTCACCCGACTTTTTTGACGGCCGTTGTCAATTATTTGCTTCAATGCTGCTAAATTGGGGTCGGGCAGTACTTGCAGGTCTTTTTCCCCGGCCAGCGCCAGTACCGGGATGTTGATATTGCTCAGGCTTTCTTTGGGCCTGGTTTTAATCAGGGTTCTGAAAGACAGGCGGTTAAACGCCGCCGTTTGGTCTGTGGCCAGTCGTTCGGCCGCTTCCTGGTCCTCTATATCGAGCCGCGCCGTTTCCCGAACCAGGGGGAGTAAGCGGCCGGTAAGATCCTCATGGAGACCGGCTTGGAGTATGGTGTCGATGACGCGATTCAAGTTTTCCTGCTTGTGCTGCTCCAAGGTGGCGCCGGGCTCAGCTGCGCTGTAAATGGCGTTGATTTGGTCTCTGTACAACTGATCCCCGTTAATGCCGGGCCCGCCCAGCATGACGATGGCATCGATAAGCGGGTTTCGGCCCGCCGCGCAGCCCGCGACAAGGGCACCTTCACTGTGGCCGATTAAAAACAAGGGTTTGCGCTGTAAGGCCGGCCTGGCTTTGATGAACGCTACTGCGGCAAGAACGTCTTCGGTGGCGGTTTCGCTGCTTGCGGTGATCGGGTCGCCCTCTGACTCCCCCACACCGCGGTCATCGAATCGCAAGACGGCGTAGCCATATCTGCTGAGGTAGTCGGCGAGAACCCAAAATGGCCGGTGCCCGCAGATTTCTTCGTCGCGATTATGTGCCCCTGACCCGGATATCAATAGGATACTGGCTTTAAGCGCGTGGTCCTCCGGCATGGCAGTCAAGGTGCCGGACAATGTGATCTTTGCACTTTTATTTTGAAAGCGTATCGGCGTGACGATATAGGGAAAGGGCGCCTGAGGTTCTTGGGGGCGGTGGAGTTTAGCCCGAGAAGGTCCGCTCCTTTTCAGTTGCAGGGGTGTCGCTTTTCCAAATTGACTGAAGTCTCCGGACAGTGTGTTGCCGTCCAGCAGCCGCCCTTTGAAGTTTGCCTGAATACTGGGGAAGTAAAGCGCCAGCCGGCCGGCCTCGAATTGCGCGGCAGTACAAGGTATCCCGAGCGTTCCCTGATCCCTGCAATCCAGGCTGGCGGTAAGTTCTCCATCGGTATCGTTGATATGAAGTTCCAGGCCCAGTGCGGTGCCGGCGATCTCGAGAACCCCAACCCAATCACCGATAGCAGAGGGTTGCGCTGCGGTATGCCCATGTTTTGCAGTAGACTGTGGCGATTTCATTTCAATATACGGTGATTAAAAAATTATCTGCGGAATAACCTGTGTGAATTGAGAGAATAATTCAACTGCCCGGGCATTATTCCACGGCTTTTGGGCCGATGCTTCGCTGTAACAAGGCGGGCCTTATCAAGCGAAGCGGCGCAGATAATGGGTTATTACATATTCCTTCAGCGAGGAAAATGTGACGATGACATAGTCAAACGGCTGTTCTCCATAGTCGCGATCCATCTTTTCCGCCGACAGCATGCCTATACTGACAACCCTGTCGTGGCCGGCAAGAAGTTTTCCAACGCCGGTATCGTTGCGAATATGCGAATGCCCTGCTAAAACGAGCCCTTCTCCCGCGAGGTCACGGGTAATGTTCTGAGACAGTTTACGATCGACTGCGGTGTGTGCATAGGCCCGCGATTGATTGGAGCGCTGACGCAAGTCGAGCCCCTTGTGTGCCTCGGCAATCAGGGCGGACAGTGTTTCCAGTGTCTCTATATCATCCGCATTTTCGATACTGTCTTGATTGTGGGAATAAACCGGCTCAAACTCACTGATATTGCCGTGTACCAGCGGAATTCTGTGTTTTACCGCCGTCTCGACGACCTCCTGGTAAAAGTGCCATGGCCATATTTCTCTGCGCCAGTTCATCAGGAAAGGGATATAGCTGGCATCAAAGCCTTGCCTGATATCATCCTGATATACCCTGTCAATATAGATTTGCTGCTCCGGATACAGCATCTCCATGACAATTCTGTCGAGGCCTACGTGGGCATGAATATGTTCAATAATATCGACCTGGAGCTGGTGATGGCGAAAATTACCGTGCTCTTCACCTATGAGAAATAACTTGTGGGCGGGCAGCCGGTCTTTGAGGTCTTCGTAATCAATGAATCCTTGATTGCGCACATCGTATACGGTCAACCTGTCCCCATCCAGGGTATTGTAAAACAGGGTGACTGCAATCAGTACGGTGAGTATGGCGACACCAGCTTTTATCATGAGCTTTTATCGTGCCATGCGACTATTTGACGATGCAAGGCCGCGGATGAAGAGAAAACCAGCGTTTCCTTCTCAGTTGTGATCACACTTACCGGTGAAGACGCGTATAAATAAAAGCCTTTGGCAGAATTTTTAGTCTTAAAATTACCAATTCTCACCCGACCAATGCCAATACCATTGGTACGCAGCGTGGGTTTTAGATGCTCCGGCAGTTGATCATAGAAATTCAGAGACCTTATCTCTTGAGGTTTTAAGGTCCTGGAGTAAATGATGTGATTGATATGGAGAGTATCGCCACCAAGTGTTACGTCGGACCTTATGATGGAAAAATAGAGAGCTGCCGCAATCAGTGATGTGAACAATAACAGGGGTAGGGACATTCTGAAGACCGACGGCTTAAGCAGGAAAAATTCGCAAAAAGCAGTAATTGCTACAGGGAAGACCACAACGATAAACACAAGAAAAAGCAATGAATATGCATCGATCTTCAGAATATGCATGTGTTTAGGCCTCCAGGCTTTTTCTCACTACCTTGTAGAGGTTGCGATAGACTTCTTTTCTGTCAGTGTCATCAATCCGCACCAGCCCCAGCTTTTCGACAGCGCTGAGACAGGAGGCCGCCTCCCGGCAATGCAGTTCGATAATGGTCTTCTCTGCAAGTTGCTGATTACCGACTTTTTTCGCCAACAGTGAAACAGACTCGATATCTTTTTGCAACTTTTCGCTCGCCGGCAGTTTTCCGTGGCAGGATGCGCCACATACCGTGACACTTGTAGCCACTGCTACGGTGACTGCGAGTGCTACGGCAACTGCGACGTTGATTGCCGCGACAACATTGACCGCTGCCGCCACATTGATTGCCGCTACTGCATTATTCCTTACATTGAGCTGTGAAGTTGGTATGATTTTACTTTTGAAGTAAGAGATATCGTCCAGCATATCTTCATCTTCATAAATCCCGCTGGAAAATCGCTCTGAAAATTCTGATTTCAGTCTTTTCATGGCGCTTTCATTGGCGGCCAGCGCTTTGGCATAATCGTCGGCCAGACTGTCGCCCAATTCCAATAAACCGCGGTCGTTCATCTCGTTGAGCAGGGTGATATAGTCGCCATCGTTGGCATACTGTATCAACCTCGGGTCGGAGAGTTTTAGCAGAACCTTGTGTTCTTCCGTGTTGAAACGCTCATCCTTCATAAAGTCGCCCAGGTGCTCGTCGCTACTGATGGCGATGTCCCTCGCCATTTTGTAGTTATCCGGGTTACTGCTGACTTCTTCCCAGAAATCCTGCAGGGCCTCAAATCTTTTCCACATTTGTGGCGGTACATCGTTGCGGCTCATACTCAATCTGAGCCTGCGCTTTTTATCGCCCAGCGTACTGGGGCCTCCGGTGGTGATACTGTTGGGCACACCAAATAGGCGTTCACCAGAGGCGACACTGGCTCCGGCGGTCGCAGTCGTGGCGATAACCGCATTTCTGAGTAGTTTTCTCCGTTTCATTTCGATGCCTCCAGTTCGGCTGTTTTGATGATATTCCATTTGTGACCAACGGCTAATATGTGGTCGGTGTATGCGCTTGCAATTTTTTCTCGAACCTCATGGTCTTGATGCACAATGGCGCATGCCTGGCAGAGGTGGACGACATCTTGCAGCTTCTCATGGTCCCGGCCCAACAGTGTTTCTAAAATGGTCATCGGTCCTTCAACACGCAGCCACAGCTTCATAAAGTCGTCTTTTTGTTCATCCCGGTAGGATGCCACATTGTCGATCGTGCCCACTCGCATTTCCGGGATATGCTCCAAAGTCAGTCCACAGCAGGAGGCTATTTCCTTTTTTGGCGTCAATACGCAATTTGTAAAAACCTGATCGCAGCCTTTTCTCAGTGTGCTGCGGTCGACACCGCCGCGATGCACACTGTTTTCATGAAACGGCATCCAGGAGTTAGTTTGCAGGGAAAAATTGGGAAAACTATGGCTTAGGCGCCTGACTCTTTCATTCTCCGTTATTTGATTGAGGATGTCAGATTCTTCAGTGTCTTTTTCTATGGTAATGAGCACCGGTATGCCGTATTTGGCCAGGCACTCGCTTGCGGTGATAACGCTGTCAATCGGCACCCATTTTTTATGGTCTAAGCCGGTACTGAAATTTACCTCGGCTAATCCTGCCTCAACCACGGTTGCGGCTATTTTTTCTGCTTTGTGGCGTGTTTTTCCCCAATAACCGTTAGAAACACAGCGTGTGGAGCGGCCCAGTGATGCGCACAGGGCAATGGCTTTGTATAAGTCTTCTTTCAGTAAAAAGCATTCGCCACCGCTAAATACAAACTGCTCAATGGATGGGTATTCCGCGACGGAGTTTTTGATGAATGTGGCGATTTCTTCGAAAGACAAACGGTGTTTGACCGTGGGATTACACTCGAAACAACACTCTTCACAGGCTGCGTTACAGGTGTAAGTCGTTATTACTGTAACTGTTTTGGGGTTGACTTCAATGTCGAAAATACTGTTGCGATCACTCATGTTTTTCCACTGTTTATTTGTGACAAATCCGTGCCGACAGACTAAAACGACAATGCGTCTGTGAGTGAAACCCTATATATCTGAAGCAGCTTGTCAGATGAGCCGCCAATCAAAACGCGACAGAAAAACTTTGCAGAGGCCTATTGTTATTACCTGCGGCAATTCTTTCCCGTTAGCAGATATTTTTCCTTAATCTTTGTGGTGTTAATAACAATTACTTGCATACTAACGGATTAAACCTTAGTTTTTGTGACTATTTTTTGTCTATAGAATGGGGCGCTTGATTTGCTTATGTGTTCTCAATGACATGGGGCGAGTATTGGCAGGGAAAATAGCAGAGGATTTTTTACAGGCTGAGTCATGTGCCATTTCTGCAATAAGGCATGAAAAAATGTGTCTTGTTAAACCATTGAGGATAGAACAGGGCGGGGCTGTCACATAGCGGTATGCCGGCACTCGGCCTCAGGCCCCGGGGCCTGATTCGCTGCCGGTGTTCTGCGGTGAACAGGCTTATCCCTGCTCCGGCGCGGCACAGCGACATTGTCTACAGAAGTTTGCATCGGGTGGGGACTTAAAGCCGGACAGAGCGATAAGCGGAATATCCGCTTTGAATTTCAATATTGATAATGATTATTATTTGCGCTATTGTTAGCGCTTTTTTCCAGGATACACTATGTCACGATACCATCAGCGCGGTTATGCCTCGATTTGTTCATGCCTTGCCCTCGTATCGGCCGGGTACTCGGGTTCAGTGGCCGGGAACCGCTCTATTTGCTTGACGGTATCCCAGTCGCCACAAATACCAACTTTGCCCGCTTTCTCGATAAGTTCGATCCCCTTACGATTGAACGCGTCGAGGTGGTGTACGGCCCGACCGCCTTGTACGGCGCCGGTGCCACCGGCGGCGTTATCCAGTTTTTCACCACCACGCCGCAGGAAGAGGGCTTCCGTGTCAGTGTCGGTACGCAGGTGCGCACTTTCATTACCTCAGACGATGCGTTTGACGGTGACGGAACGTCGCCAAAGATTAACGCCAGTATCAGCGGCCGCTTGAATGACTGGTTCAGTCTGGTTGCCTATGCCAGTTTCGAGGAAGTCAACGGCATTTACCGCTCCGAGGGTGACCTGTTGACCGGTCGCAGCCAGTTTGCCGACGATACCACTTTCTTCGGCAAAGGCGTATTCGACTTGAGTGAGAACCAGACACTTACCATTACCCTGAATCAAACTGAGCTGGAGCCCTCGGACCGTTTTTTTGAACTGGTAACAGCAGACGCCGGTGACGGGACGATTATCGCCGCAGATGCACCCTTTTCGCTTTCTTACGCCGAACAACCGATAAATGAGTTTTCCTTCGCCAGCCTCTCTTATCGAAATGACGATTTATGGGGCGGCAGTTTATCGGCTTTGTTCTATCAGAGTGATTCAGAGTTTCTCAACCCCGGCAGCGATATTCGCTCGTCGCTGCAGCGCAATGGCGGTGTGTTTCCCGACTCATGGCCCGGACTTTTCCAAACCGGGCGGCAGACCGATGAGACTGGTTTTCGAGGTCAGTACATCAAAGATTTTAACGACCGGCTGACTGTCGCTTTTGGCGCTGACTACAATACGGCGGAGAGTGACAGCCTGCTGCCGGTCTCCAGTGAGGCGGATTTCGACAGTACGCTGTTCTTCGATGCGGCAACCGACGCAGTTCAAACACCCCCTTATACGATTGATGCACTGGGCGTATTTGCCGAAGCGAGTTTTGCAGTGACCGACCGCTTATCCATTTCCGGCGGTCTGCGTTGGGACGAGTTTGATTATGAGGTTGTGGGCCCCTATGAGGTGGTGTTTACGCTGGAACCCGGCCAGCGCCCCGGCGGCTCGGGAAAAGCCGATGACACGTCATTCAATCTGGGTGCTGTATATGCCGTTAACGACACGCTGAGTGTATTCGGCAACTACTCCGAAGGCTTTACGATCCCCGAACTGGGTTTTATCGGCAACAATGTTGCGCCGGGTGTGCCGGTGTCGGACTCGGACCTCGTGGCACCGGTCATTACCGAGAGCACGGAACTCGGTATTCGCGGCAGCACTGACACGGTCGATTACACTGTCGCTGTGTACTATACCGAGTCTGATTTCAGCGCCATAGTGGGTATTGACCCGGCCACCGGACTTGCCGACCGCGACCGCGCGCCCGTTGAAATCCAGGGATTCGAAGCCTCGGTAAACTGGCAGGCAACAGCGACATTTGATATCGCTGCATCGCTGGCCTGGGTCGACGGTGAGATCGACCCGAATGACGATGGCAACTTCATTGCGCTGAGTACCCAGGAAATACCGCCCCTGAAGCTCAGTGTGCAACCGCGGTACCGCTTTTCCGATCGGCTGTCCGTATTCGGTCAAGTGCTCTATGTGGACGATCGTGATGATGGCTTTGATGATGGCACCGACGCGAATCCGGCGGAAAGTTACACGCTTGTCGACACCGGTTTGACATGGGTGACTCACAGCACCGATGCCGGTAAAGGTACCCTGGGTTTGCAGGTGGCGAATCTGTTTAACAGGGAATATATCCCGGCAGGTGAGGCGACCTTTATCCCGGGCCGTATTTTCTCCGGTCCGGGCCGTTCCCTGAGTGTTTCCTACCAGTACACATTCTGATTGACCAATATACATTCTGATTGAAAAGGAACCCGAAAAGCCGGCTGGAAGCAGCGTTTTATTTCCGCAGGCAAGGGCGATTTACAGATGGCGACGGTGGCGACGCGAGATGGTGCGATATGGGGCTACGGCCGATGGGGCTGACCCAAGCCAGCTGGCATACCCAGGTCGAGCCGACACATTTGGCCAGCGAAGCGAGCTTGACGGAGATGACCGGCATTCTGGCTGCTGCAGCAACCTAACGCCAGCGGGTCAATATTGCCTGTGCCCTGGCACAGGTTTGGGACCCGCCCGTCGCGGGCGCCACTCGCTGGTTACTGCTCGATGAGCCGGCAGCGGCTCTGGATTTGGATAAGCCCTGTGTCGTGGCTTAGTCTGGTGTCAATCGATACCGGGTGTGGTAGGACAGAATAGCGGCCTGCCGACATATGTATTGTCGCGCTCGAACTCAAGCGGTATTGGTATTGCCTGCTGAAATCTCCGGCACTGTTTCGAAGCCTTCAAACTCCGGGTGACCGAGATAGAGGTGGCGGTTGTCACCGGCGTTCTTGTGTGCGGCGCGAAAGGCTTCGGACTTGGTCCACGCCTCGAAATCCTCCGGGGTTTCCCAGATAGTATGGGAGGCATAGAGAGTGTAGTCGTCATGAACGGGGCCTTTTAGCAAGTGAAAGACCCGAAAGCCCGGCAGGCCGTCCAGGTGTGTCTCCCGCTGGCGCCATACATCTTCAAATGCCTGCTCTTGCCCTTTTACGATTTTGAAACGATTCATCGCTATATACATAGTCAACTCCTGACCTCGTAACTGCCGGCTGTCCGATATCGCCAGTGCTGTCCCTGCAAAGGGTCTGTGCAAAGGGCTCCGGTTTACAGCGTTACCAGTAAAGTATCGGCAATCAAATGACATTGCAAGTCATTCTCATTGGTAAGTCGGAGACAGACCGGCGGATTGGCCTGCCTGCGCCATGGCCAGGGCGGTCCGATCCAAAGGCGGATGACCAGGGCCCGCTGCAATTCGCACTGCAATGATCTCGCCGCCGGGGTCGATGACAAGCAAGAGCGGTACGCTACTTTGCCGGCGGTGCGAATGTGTCAGGCGCGGGTAAAGTGCTGCGGACGTCGGCGAGCTGTCAGCCGTCATCGACAATGATTTTCGGGGCAAGCGCGATCGCGGGTGGTGATCTCTGCACACCTCAAGTAACGCAATTCGCATCTCTTAACCAGGGCCGGGCTCTACTATGCTGATGCCTTTGGCGCAGCAGAATATGCTGGTGTCGGGCAGCGAGAGAGGTATTGATAGCCGACGTGGAGCGGAATATGTTGAGGTCGGAGTACGGCGGTTACAGCGGTCGCCAGCGGCTGGCGGAATCGGCTTGATATCGATGTCCCGGGCCAGTACCGCCAGTGTTTGTGCCCGAGCCATCGGCGTTTGTGCCCGAGCCATCGGCGTTTGTGCTAGAGCCATCGGCGTTTGTGCTAGAGCCATCAGCGTTTGTGCCCGAGCCATCGGCGTTTGTGCTAGAGCCATCAGCGTTTGCGCCAGAGCCATCAGCGTTTGCGCCAGAGCCATCAGTGTTTATGCTAGAGTAGAAAGGGTATGCCAGCACTGATCGCGGAGGACACCATGGCGCCGGACCCGTCCGCCCCCGTTCCCCAGCACTCGAAACTGCCGTCGCGCAAGTCGATTCCGCCGTTTGAGGCGCTGCGGGCCTTCGACGCCGTGGCGCGACTCGGCGGTGTGCGCCGTGCCGCCCAGGCACTGCACCGCGATCACGCGGTGATCAGCCGTCATCTGCGCGCCATAGAGGACTGGACCGGTACCCAGTTGATCGAGCGCACACCGGCCGGCGCGGTATTGACCGCCGAGGGTCGCCGCTATCACCGGCATATCGAGCAGGCCATCGACACTATCGCCGATGCCACCATCGATCTGATCAAGCGCAACAAAGACCACTGCCTCAACGCCTGGTGCATGCCGGGTTTTGCCCTGCACTGGCTGGTCAATCACCTAAGTTCCTTCGAGCGGGCCAACCCGGGGCTGGATATCGAACTGCGCTCCACCCACGAAGAGCCCGACTTCAGCCGCCAGGAAGCCGATGTGGACATTCGCCATGTTCCCATGTTCGGCCCGCCGCGGCAGTTGCCCCCCAATGTGCGCAGTGTGGAAATTGCCGCGCCGCCCATCATTCCGGTGGCCAGTCCCGAATACCTGAGTGCCGCGCCGCCCATCGACCACCCGCGGGATATGCTGGCCCACCAGCTGTTGCACGAGGAGGATTTCGACAACTGGCGCATCTGGCTGGCACATTACGATATCGGCGGCGAGCGGGAACTGTCCGGCCCGCGCCTCTGGGACGGGCATATGACCCTGGCGGCGGCGAGGCGGGGCCGCGGTATCGCCCTGACCAACCCGCTGATTGCCGCCGATGACCTGGTCAGCGGCCGCCTGATCGAAGTCGGCAGGGACAGTGCCGCTTTCGCCCCTGTCAGGCTCTGGGCCTACTGGTTTCTGGCCAGGGCGGATCGCTGGAATTCGACCGCCGTTAAGCGCTTTCGCGAATGGCTGCTGGACAAGGTCGCCGCGGAAATGCCCGAGGCCTGATGGCCGGCGGTGATCCGCAATCACCAGTGGCAGCGAAATAGTCATCTCCCGGTGTGTCCGAAGAGTGTTCTATCATGGGCAAAAACCCGGATAAAGGAGCAGGCTGTGCCACGACTTTTCTTCGGTCTTGCGACCGCGACTTTGATTTCACTCGCTTATGTGTCAGCCGCTGCGGCGGTGCAACAGCATCTGACGCCGCTACTCAACGCCAAGGGCGAACGCGAGTTGGTTTACGACTGGCCGATCCTGCGCATCGGCACCGGTGAATACCGGGAGGGGCCCACCGGGGTCACGGTATTTCACTTCGAGCGCAAGGTCAGCGTCGCCATCGATGCCAGGGGCGGGGGGCCGGGTACGGTCAACGCCGAGTATATGCGGCTCGGTTACGATCTGGCGGAGCTGGATACGGTGGTGTTCGCCGGCGGCTCCTGGTACGGGCTGGAAGCGGTCACCGCCGTGGCCACCGGGTTGAAGGACGACGGTATTCGCGATGGCAATGCCTTTTCCCTGGAACCGAATATTGCCATGTCGGTGGGGGCGATTATTTTTGATTTCGGTTCCCGCCGCCTGAATGAAATCTATCCCGACAAGCGCCTGGCCCAGGCCGCGTACCGCGCCGCCCGCCACGGTGTCTTCCCGCTGGGGCCCCAGGGGGCCGGCAGGTTTACCAAAAGCGGCGGTTTTTTCGGTTGCCACGCTTTTTCCGGTCAGGGCGGGGCCGTGCGCCAAATCGGTGAAATCAAGATCGCCGCCTTTACCGTGGTCAATTCGCTGGGCGTGGTAACCGACCGGCAGGGGCTTACACGGGCCTGTTACGGCCAGCCCGGGTGGCCGCAAACGCTGCCGGCCGCGGAGCTGCTGGCAAACTTTCCGGCAAGCCGCAACGGCAGCTGGAGTGGCGCACAATCACAGGCACCGGAGCGCAGGAACACCACCATCAGCCTGGTGGTCGTCAACCAGCAGCTGTCGCCGGCCCTGCTGCAGCGCCTGGCGGTACAGGTGCATACCTCCATGGCGCGCGCGATACAGCCGTTTGCCACGGTATTCGACGGCGATGTGCTCTATGCCGTGTCCACCAATGAGCTGACACGGGAGGTGATGCCGCCGGAGGATCTGGGGACACTGGCCTCGGAGGTGATGTGGGATGCGGTGCTGTCCTCCGTACCTGCGCAGCCGCCCCTGCCGGTCGCCGCCGGCCGCTCATTCCACAGTGCGCGGGCACTGCAGCGTTTTGCCGGTGACTATGTGTTTAGCCGGTTCGCCAGCCTCGGGGTGACGGTAAGTGGGAAAAAGCTGTTCGCCAAAGCCACGGGCGAGCGCCCGGTCTACGCCATCGGCGGCGATGAAGCCGTTGAACTGCAGCCTGTTTCAGCCACCGACTTCATGGTGCCGAGCCGCTATCCCCTGACGCTGCGCTTTGACGGCGAAGGTCAGGTGATTGTCAATCCGGGGCACTGGCAGCAAGTCGGCAGGCGCCAGCGGTAAAACTAAAAATCGTAATTCGCCTGGACACCCAGTGTCCGGGGGCGGGTGCGGTTGGCGTTTTTCCAGCCGATATAAGGATCGATATACTTGTCTTCGTTGGCCAGGTTGGTGCCGAACAACTCGACCCGCAGGCGCTTCCAGCTGAGGCCGATGCGGGCGTCCAGCAGCGCGATGTCCTCGGACCACTGCGGCAGGTTTTGCGCCGGGAAACTCGAGCGGTCGATATAGCTCACCCGGTCGCGGTAGTTGTAATCGAGGCGCAGGAAGCCGGGCATATTGTCGGCCCAGTCGAAGCGGTACTGGGCGCCCAGCGAGTAACTGAGATCGGGTACATAATCGGTGGCGTCGCCGACGATATTGGTGGCGTCGTCCGAGCGTATGGCCGTCACCTCGCTGTCTATCCAGGCGCCGCTCGCGGTCAGGGTCAGGGCGTCTGTCGCCCGCCAGCTTAGCGCCGCCTCGAAGCCGCTGACCTCGACATTGCCGATATTGCTGGTGAGTGATACAAACGCCGGCTCGACAAACACCAGGCCGCGGCGCAGCATATCGTCGTACTCGGTAAAATAGGCCGCCAGTTCCAGGCTCAAGCCGCCGTCGAGCAGCGCCGCCTTGGTGCCTATCTCGTAGTTGATCACCGACTCCGGTTCGTAGTTGGGCAGGTCGCCGCGGTTGAAGCCCCCGGTGCGAAAACCCTTGGCAATATTGACATAGAGATTGGCCTGTTCGGAGAGCGCATAGGTGGCGAACAGGCGCGGGTCGGTAGAGTCGAAACTGTCCTTTTCCAGCAGTTCGCCGTCCCAGGTGGACAAATCGTCTTCATAGTGGCGGGCACCGGCGCCGATCTCCAGGCGTTCAGTCAGGGAGTAGGTCACTTCCGCAAACAGCGCCCGCGCCTCGATGGTGGTGTCGGCGATAAATTCGGCGTCCGCGAACAGGGTACCTTCAAACAGGGTATCGAAACGGGCGAAGAAGTCGCGCTGCAGATCCTGATAGAAGCCGCCGAGCGTCCATTGCCACGGACCTTCGCCCGAGGATACCAGGCGGATCTCCTGGGAAAACTGATCGGCGTCCAGAAACCGGGCATCGTTGCCTTCCAGTGTGCCCGCGTAAATGGTCTGCTCGGTGCCGAAGTAGGTGAAGGGGTACTGGTGGTCGTGGTCGATATAAGTGCTGATACTCAGCAGCTGGGCGAAGCCCATATCGTAGCTGAGCGTGAGGCTGTAGAGATCGTAGTCGTATTTTTTCGGCACCAGTTCCAGACTGGGGTCGATGGCCACCGCCACGCTGCGGTCTTCCTCTTCATAGCCGAGCCCGAGCCGGCTTTGGTTGCGGTGGGTGATGACCCTGGCCTGCGCCTGCAGGCGTTCATTGATCTGCCACAGCGCGCTCAGGCGCCAGTGCGACAGGTCCTGGTAGTTGCCGTCCTCGATGCCGGCCTCCGGCTGATCCTGCCAGCCGCCGCCCTGCTCGACGGTGCCGGCCAGGCGCAGCGCCAGGACATCCTCGATCACAGGCAGATTGACAATACCGGTGATGGTCTCCTTGGTATCGCCGCCGTCGACGGCGGCGTAGGAGGCGCCGATACTGCCCTCGAAGGCATCGGTGACGGGTTTTTTGCTGATAAATCTGACTGTACCGGCAATCGAGCCCTGGCCGTAGAGGGTGCCCTGGGGGCCTTTGAGTACCTCCACCCGTTCGAGATCGATGGGGCGCATATCCAGTTGATCGTAACCGGTCATGGTCAGGCTGGAGTCATCCAGGTAGACACCCACCAGCGCGCCGTCGGAATCGGTATTGGCCAGGCCGCGCATGAAGATGGTATAGCTGCCGGGCCCGTCCTCGCGCATGGTCATGCCCGGCACGGCGAAACTCAGGTCCTGAATATTGGAGATGCCGCGCTGCTCGATGGCTTCGCCGGACAGCGCGGTGATCCCCATGGGGACATCGATCAGCCGCTGTTCGCGCTTCTGCGCCGTAACGACGATCTCCTCGTAGAGCTCGGCGCCGTCCGCCGGCGCGGCGAGCGGCGGCGGGCAGTGTGACGCAATGGCGATGGACAGGGCCAGTGGTTGGTAGGATCGGCTTTGCATTGACTTTCCCCTTCAGTTGTTATTATCGATAGGCCGGCAGCTGCAGTTACCCCGGGCTTACGGCTTTGATGGCCTGCCAGATTTTCTCCGCAAATTCGTCGATATGGGTTTCCTCCACGATCAGCGGCGGCGATATGACGATGGTGCTGCCCAGTCCCCTGATCATCAAACCGTTGTTCCAGGCCTGGCGAAACACGCGCACACCCAGCGGCTCCTCGTTCGCTCCCGCCTCCTCGAACTGGATGGCTCCCAGCAGGCCGTAGTTACGGATATCGATCACCCGCGGCAGATCCTTGAGGTTGTGCAGGATATGTTCCAGATACTGGCCGATGCCCTCGCCGGCGCGGGTAAACAGCGATTCCTCCAAGTAGATATCCAGGCAGGCCAGGGCCGCGGCGCAGGCGATCGGATGCGCCGAATAGGTGTAGCCGTGGCAGAACTCGATGCCGCTTCTGGCGGCGGTAACCGTCTCGTAGAGGCTGTCACTGCAGACCACCGCGCCCATGGGCACGGTGCCGCTGGTCAGCCCCTTGGCGCTGGTGAACAGATCCGGCCTGACATCGAACTTGATGGACGCGGTAAATGCGCCGGTGCGGCCGAAGGCGCAGACCACTTCGTCGAAGATGAGCAGTACATCGTGGCGGTCGCAGATTTCCCGCAGGCGTTGCAGATAACCCACCGGCGGCACAATGACACCGCCGGCGCCGGCGATCGGTTCGACGATACAAGCGGCGATATTTTCCGCACCGTGAAAGTCAATCAGGTTTTCCAACTCGTCGGCCTTTTCGATACCGTATTCGGGCAGCCCCTTGCTGAAGGCATTGTGCTCGATATCGAGGGTGCTGGAGATATGATCGACAGCGGCCCAGCGGCCGAAATCGCGGGTGTTGTAGTTGAGGCCGCCGGCCGCTGTCCCCCCCAGGTTGACACCGTGATAGGCGCGCTCGCGGGCGATAAACATTTTTTTGCCCGGCTTGCCGCGGGCGACCTGGTAGACCATGGCCATTTTCAACGCAGTATCCACCGCCTCGGAGCCGGAGTTGGTGAAGAAAACCTTGTTCAGATGGCCGGGGGAGAGTTCTGCCAGTCGCTCGGCCAGCTCGAAGGCGGCGGCGTGGCCAAAGCCGAAGGAGGGGGCGTAGTCGAGCTTCTGCGCCGATTCGAACATCGCCTCGGCTACTTTTTTGCGCCCGTGTCCGAGGTTGCAGCACCACAGCCCGGCGGTCATATCCAGCACCTGGTCGCCGCCGGCTGTACGCCAGTACATGCCGCTGGCGGAGGCCAGCATACGCGGCTCGTGTTTAAAGGCTTTGTTGTCAGTGAACGGCATCCAGTGCGCATCGAGTCTCATTGCGGTAAATCCTCCGGGGCGGCGGCTAGTCGGGCCAGTATAAGGGAGGGGGCTGGCGGGTCAGGAGATGCCAATAACGCCAGTTGAGGTGAGGTTTTATCACCGCCGGTGAGATTCGAACACCGCCGGCGACTGTCTTGGCAACGGCGCTGCCGGTGCGCCTTGGTTAGTATGGTGATTTTCCGCGATATCTATTGCGGCCGGCATCGAGCCCGGTCGCCGCGATAGCGAGACAGCAGCGAGAATGACCGTGCCAAACGAGACACCGCAAAACGAGATGCCGCAGCCACTGGCATCGATCCGCGATGCCTACGCGGGCAAACTCTTTCCCTGCCAGCAACTGGCGGTGTTTGGCGAGACGGAAAGGGTGTTTCCTACCCGGGTAATACGCCGGGGCAGGCAGAGCAGGCCCCTGCCGCTGGGGCACAGCAGTCTGCGCGATCTGGTGTTTGAATCCAACGGCGCAAGCTGCGACATTTACGACTTCGTGTCCCGCAATCGGGTTGTCGGGCTGCTGGTGCTGGCCGGCGGCCGGATCGCCCTCGAACACTACGATTTCGGCTGCGACTCCAGCACCCGCTGGATGTCCATGTCGATGGCGAAGTCTATCAGTACCACGCTGGTCGGCGCCGCCCTGCGCGATGGCTGTATCGGCAGCCTGGACGACCCGCTGCGCGACTATGTGCCTGAACTCGCCGGCGGCGCCTATGCCGCGGTGACGATCAGGCAGCTGTTGCTGATGAGTTCGGGAGTGCAGTGGAACGAGGACCATACCGACCCGGCCTCCGAGCGGCGCGCGGTACTCGAGCTGCAGATAGCGCAGCGGCCGGGCAGCATTCTGAAATTTATGAGTGAGCTGCCGCGGGTGGCACGACCCGGCCGGCGCTGGAACTACAGCACCGGCGAAACCTATCTGTTAGGGCCGCTGCTGAAGGCCGCCACAGGCCGGTGGCTGGCCGACTACCTGTCCGAAAAAATCTGGTCGCCGCTGGGCATGGAGGCCGATGCCACCTGGTGGCTGGAGTCCCCCGGGGGGCTGGAAACGGCGGGCAGCGGCATCAATGCCACGCTGCGGGATTACGCCCGCTTCGGGCAGTTCATACTCGCCGGCGGCGAGCCGGTGCTGCCGCACGGCTGGCTGGCTGCAGCCGGCGGTCCCACGGACATCGGCGGCGAGCAGATACCCTACGGTTATATGTGGTGGACGCTGCCGTCACCCTCGGGTGCATACAGCGGCAGTGCCTTCAGCGCCAGAGGCATTTTCGGGCAGCGCATCTATATTGATCCGCGCAGCCAACTCGTGGTGGTGATATGCAGCGCGAGATCCAAGCCCACGGGTGACCAGGCGGTGAGCGACGACGATTTTTTCAACGCCGTGGCCAAATGTATCGGGGTACATTCATGAGTACCGGTGCCACCCTGGTGCCCGCCGTTGCGGATACCGATGACGACCGTTGCTTTCTGGGACATCCCCGCGGTCTCGCCTACATCGTTTTTACCGAGGCCTGGGAGCGGTTTTCGTTTTACGGCATGCAGGCACTGCTGGTGCTGTACATGGCCAGCTATCTGCTGCACGCCGGCACGGTCGAGAGCGTTGTCGGTTTTGCCGGCCTGCGCGGCCTGGTGGAGTGGGTGTTTGGCCCATTGAGCACGCAGGCGCTGGCGACACAGCTGTTTGGCCTGTATATCGGCCTGATCTATCTGGTCCCGGTATTTGGCGGGCTGGTGGGCGACCGGCTGACCGGCCGGACCAGGGCCGTACTGGCCGGTGCCGCGGCCATGGCTGTGGGCCACTTCCTGATGGCGTTCGAGCAGTTATTCCTGTTCGCGCTGGCGGCGCTGATCGTGGGTTCGGGCCTGCTCAAAGGCAACCTCGCCGCCCAGGTGGGGGCACTCTATAAGAAAGACGATCAGCGCCGCGACTCGGCGTTTTCACTCTATTGCGTGGCCATCAACACCGGCGCTTTCGTGGCGCCGCTGATCTGCGGCACCCTGGGGGAAATTTACGGCTGGCACTACGGCTTCGGCGCCGCCGGCATCGGCATGCTGATAGGCATCGGCATTTATATTCGCGGGCGCAAGTATCTGCCGGCCGATGTAAAAAACCAGATTCGCGCGGAAAAACTTCGGTTGCGGGCCGGGGACCTGAAGATTGTCTTTGCGCTGCTGGTGCTGATGCTGATTATGGCCCTTTACTGGACGGGCCAGACGCAGGTGTGGAATACCTATCCGCTGTGGGTAAAGGACAGGGTGGACCGCAGTTTGTTCGACCTGACCGTCCCCGTCACCTGGTTCCAGTCCCTGGATTCGCTTGCCGTGCTGATATTTGCGCCCCTGGTATTGTGGTACTGGCGCCATCAGGCCGCCGCCCGGCGCGAGCCGAAAGATCTCGACAAGGTGGCGCTGGGATTTTTACTGTTTGCACTCGCTTGCGCCTGGCTGGCCTGGGGAGAGCAGAACAGCGGGGCGGGGGCGGTGAATATAGTGTGGCCGGCGGTCTTTCATGTGGTGTGCGCCTTTGGTTATTTGTATGCCGGACCGGTTGCGCTCTCGGTAGTGTCCCGCGCGGCCCCGCCGTCGATCAATGCGATGATGGTGGGAGCCTACTATCTGGCCATTTTTCTGGGGGGAATCGGCAGCGGCTGGCTCGGGCGCTTTTACGAAGTCGTAGGTCCGGCGCAGTTCTGGTTTATGCATGGGGTGATAGTGGCCGCCGGTGCGCTGCTGATCGTGCTGTTGCGCCGGCCGCTTATGCGAGTTCTGCAGGAGCAGCCGGGAAGCCGGGGAACCTGATGCTTAATAACCCATTCTAATCTGAGTAGGTCGTGCCGAAGGCAAGAAAGGAAATTTGAAAACAGCATGTCTCAGTAGACTGGAATCAGGCTATTTCTCATAGCGACTACCCCATTCATTCCTCAGGTCTTCGCTGTTTATAATGATATTGCCGGAGTGATTGTGATTTGCCACAATATCAATTGTGAGAACGTCCTCTGCTTTTGCCGGCCGGCCTAAGAAGTAGCCCTGGTAGTGATCTGCACCGTAGTCCTTGAGTAAGTTTAGTGATTCAGGATCAGTGACACCTTCGGCAGTAATCTTTAATCCGAGTGACTGCGCTAATGCAATAATAGCCTTGGTAATTTTTGCGGTATTTTTATCTGTCAGCAGATTAGCAACGAAAGACTTGTCAATTTTAATATGATCAAAGGGATATCTTTGCAGGTAAGTTAGTGATGAGTAACCTGTGCCGAAGTCATCCAGTGCCAGCTTAACACCGATGTCTTTCAGCAGGCTCATTGCCCGCTGAACCTTAAGTGGCATATCTATGATAACTGTCTCTGTGATTTCTATGACCAATTGTTGAGGATTGACCTGATACTTATTGCAAGCGTTGAGAATGACCGATATTATGGCTTCGTCCAGCAACTGTTTGGGCGATACATTGATTGATAGAAAACCGTTCTCAGGAAAGAGGCCTTGATTTTGCCATAAACGCAACTGCTTGCACGCTTCCTCGAGTACCCACTTGCCCACCTCAATGATCATACCTGTTTCTTCGAGAATAGGTATGAAGTCATTGGGTGCGATAACAGTACCCTGGTCATCCTTGAAACGCAGAAGCGCCTCGAAACCGACCAGTTCCTGGTTATTTATAAGTGCTTGAGGCTGGTAAACCAAAAAATATTTATCTTTTTGCAGGGCAATACGCAGCTGGTTTGCCAGTTGGATACGGCACTTGGCTTTTTTGTCGAGTTCATCGTTAAATAGCTGAAAGTTATTTTTCCCTTCTGCTTTTGCCAAGTAAAGTGCTGCATCAGCATGCTTGAGTATTTGCTCAGGAGAGCTATCCATGCCTGAACCTGTTGCAATGCCAATGCTTGCCGTGACATAAATATCGTGATGATCGACGATATAGGGTTTCGCGATACTTTCGATAACTTTGCTTGCAACGCCGGCTACATTATTCTCTTTTTCGGTGGTTGAAAGCAGTATCACGAACTCATCGCCACCAAAACGCGCAACGGTATCATTACGCCTTAGCGTATTCAACAGGCGCTCAGCGACTTGCTGGAGTAATTTGTCGCCAGCATCGTGACCTAGAGAGTCATTAACGTCTTTGAAGCCATCGAGATCCAGGAAGAAAACGGTGATAGTCGAACCATCACGCTCTGAAGCATAAAATGCCTGTTGTAAGCGATCCTGAAAAAGGTTTCTATTGGCCAGCCCGGTTAAGCCGTCATACTCAGCGACATGGCGAAGTCGTTCTTGATGAACAAGCCGTTCAGTAATGTCCGCGACTGTTGCCAGGAAGCCTTGAACCGCCCCGGAATCATCGAAAAGAACTTGTGTGTTAAAATCTACCCACCTTATCTGTCCTAACGGAGACACCAGACGAAGCTCTGCTTGAAAGTCACTGCCTATTTGCAGAACCTCTCGAAGCTGTTCCAACACTCGTTTTACATCGTCGCTATGCAGGGCATTGATCCAACCGGTTTCCTGGGTTTCTTCATCGATTAGTCCTGAAAACTCATACCATTTGTCGTTGGCATAAACGCAGTTCCAATCAGTGTCAACACGGATGATACCGACTGGCACCAGGTGTGTTAGAGCATTTAATTGCTGAGAGGCCTGCTGGTATTCCTCTGCGCTTTCACGTATGGCTGTAGTATCTTGTATTTGTAGAGTCGTATAGCGCTGTGTGCCATAGGTATAACGAAAAACTGAAATGTTTACCAAAAACTTGCTGCCATCTGTCCGGCATGCTGTCTGATCTTCCCATATTCGGGGGCCTGTATGAGGGTGATCTTCTCCGTATCTGGCTTTCTGGTTTGACCATTTAAACAGATCATCGAATTTGGGTATAAAATCGTAAATGCTAGTAGTAAATGACTGGTTAACCGAGCTTGTCAATAATTCAAGGGCAGTGGTATCGCTATCTGGGAAAAACATCCGGTGAGCAGCGGGGTTACTTACAATAACTGACTTGTCTTGAGCGACTACCAGTGTGGCTGTCAGCGAGGTGGAGAGTAAAGTACTTAAAAACCGATTGTCGGAAATCTTTTGATTGAGGCTGAATAAATCGCCTTTCACAGAGTCAGCACTTTGTAATGCGCAGATAACAGAACCCAGCAAAGGCATAAGCCGCCTTACCGTCTCACCACTATAGTTACCTTCTTTTTTCGCCAAGAAGCACACAGCTTTAAGCTGGTTTTGGCTGACCACTGGCAGAATGATCATAGAAGCGATACGTTGGGGGTTGAGTAGCAGTTTTCTGTGACTTTTTGGTATAGGGGCGTTAAAAAAGACGGGGCGACAAGGCAGGACTTTTTGCTCAACCCAGTGTGACACCGTAGTCGGACATATGAAGGCAATGCCGCCTTCGTTGTAAATACTGTGCAATTTTTGCTTACTTTCAGGGCTGTCGGGAAAGGTGCCGTTCGCCTCTGCTGTCAAGATCGTGCTGAAGTCACTGTCGGTGATGGCGGCCAAATGCTGTAGTACCAGAGGGAAAATCTTGCAGGATGCTTCAGGGTCGAATAAAAGGTTTTGGATGCTTTCTATGGCAGTGCGTACACTTGTGTCACTTCGGCGGTTGATATCGACTTTAGAATCAAAGGGCTTTTTGGGGGAAAGCAAGCTTTTGTTGACCAACATGCCTGAAAACTACTTGGAGAATATTATAAGTAGCACTATTAGCGAGTTGCGGCTTTTATCACTGAGGAACAACCATGACCGGCATTTTGTGCTACATTTCCTTCTGTATAGCATAACTATAATGGTTCGCAAGAAAACGGCTGTTGCATGGCGTCTGGTTCAACACAGGGCTCTGCCTTAGCCGTAAGTTTGACCCCTATTGAGGATAACTGATGTCCACGGAAGATAATGCCCCGGAGTCCACCGAATCACTGCCAGATTTACCCAGCCACTACATTGGAATAGGCGCCTCCGCTGGAGGGCTGGAGGCCCTGCAGGCGCTGTTAAAAAATCTACCTACGGATACTGGCGCTTGTTTCATTATTGTCCAGCATCTATCCCCCGATTTTAAGAGCATGATGTTGGAGCTATTGAGCAAGCACACCTCAATGGAAATCCACAACGTGCAGGACGGTATGAAGGTGAGGCCGAATACTATCTACCTGATACCGCCCAGAAAAAATATGATGGTGGCGCAAGGTGAGTTGCTATTATCCGATAAAATGCCGGATTCCGGGCTCAACCTTCCCATCGATATCTTTTTTCGCTCGCTATCGGAGGACCAACAACACAAGGCAATTGGTATTATCTTATCCGGTACCGGATCTGATGGTAGTCGGGGTATTAAAGCGCTAAAAGAGGCCGGTGCTTTAGTGATCACACAAGATCCGGAAAGTGCGAAATTCGACGGCATGCCCAATAGTGCCATCAATACCGGTATTATTGACCTTATTCTTCGCCCCGAGGACATGGGCGCAAAAATAGAGTCCTATATTCGGCATCCTCTGGTAAGTGGTGATTCGGATCCGTTGAAAGAGAGCATGACCGGAAATGAGGATATTATGGGTGAAATCTTCAGTGTGTTGAAGATGAAAAGCGAAATCGATTTCGCTAAATACAAGCCCTCTACTGTTGCACGTCGTATTGAACGTCGTATGACGATCAAGCAGGTCACATCGCTGCAGGAGTATTTGACACTACTGTTTAAAGAGCCCTACGAAGTGCAGGTTTTAAGTAAAGAGCTGCTAATTGGTGTTACACGTTTTTTTCGCGATGAAGAAGCATTTCATACTATAAGAGAGAAAATTATCCCTGATATTGTTAAAGACTCTATGGAGGATACCCCTATTCGCGTCTGGACAGCCGGTTGTTCTTCCGGCGAAGAGGCTTATTCCATTGCCATTTTATTTGCGGAAGAGCTGGAAAAACAAAAACTAAAACGCATCGTCAAAGTCTTTGCAACAGATGTAAACAGTGATGCGATTAGTGAAGCCAGCAACGGCATTTACAGCGAAGATATTCAACATGACATTGGGGCGAGCTATTTAGCGGCGTATTTTTCCAAGAATAGCGGCAATACCTATCAGGTTAATAAGGATATCAGGCAGATGGTCATATTTGCCACTCATAATATGATTGTTGATCCACCCTTCTCCAATATGGATTTGGTATCCTGTCGTAACATCCTCATTTATTTTCAGCACAGTGTACAGAAACGTGTGTTGACATCACTGCATTTTGCTTTGCGTAAGGATGGTTACCTATTTTTAGGCTCCTCAGAAAACCTGGCCGATCTGGCGCCACATTTCGAGGTGATTAATGACCGTAATCGTGTTTATCGTAAACGCAGCAGCGTGCGTATTCCCATTGGCTCTGCGCCACCCATTAGTTCTGTTGCTCAAGCCGGGGCGCAGGCAATTCCGTCGGTGGCACGACTGATGCGAAGCTACCGGGGTACCAGCGCTGTAGGTTCAGCTGTCAATTTTGCCAACGAAGTATTGATTACCCACTATGCGCCACCTTGTATCCTCCTGAACGATGAGCATGAAGCCATGCATGTGTATGGCGACGTGAGTAACTATGTAAGGCGGCTTCCGCCAGGCCGTATCAGCATTGATATCAAAGATCTTGTCAATGAAGATATCAGTATCGCAGTGTCTTCAGCTGTTCATCGGGCAAAACAATCCGGAGAGGAGGTTTATTATACCGATGTATTTACAAAATCCGGCGATAAAACAATAGGCGTTAAGTTGCGTGTTCGCTATATTAAAGAGCATGAAATTGATACATCACCGGGTTATTTTTGGCTTATTTTCGAAGAAAATGAAAAAGGCAGCTCAGTCAAGCCGATAAAGTCTGTGTCCTTCGATGCCTCTGAGCAATCTCGACAGCGTATCGAAGACCTGGAATTGGAGTTAAAGAGAAATAAGGAGCACCTACAGGTTACTATTGAGGAACTCGAAACGACAAACGAAGAGTTACAATCAGCCAATGAGGAATTAATGTCAGCCAATGAGGAGCTACAAAGCACCAACGAAGAGTTGCAGTCAGTTAATGAAGAGCTATATACGGTTAACTCTGAATATCAGGAAAAAATTGCGGAAATATCGCAGGCCAATAACGATTTAGACGAAGTGTTGGAATTATCAAAATTCGGCATTATCTTTCTGGATGAGAATATGTTGATTCGGCGTTATACGCAAGCCGCTTCCGAGTATATAAATCTTATGGAAACGGATGTAAACCGCCCACTGCACCATATTTCCAAAAATATACAGTATGACACTATGCTGGCCGATGTGTCAGAAGTGTTTGCAACCGGCGGGGCAATAGAGCATGAAATTGTTCTGGCGGATAAGCGGGTACTGCGTATCTCTATCCACCCATATAGCTATTCAGATGAATCACACAGCAAAGGCGTCGCCATTACATTTTCTGATGTTTCAAAGGTAAAATATACGGAAAAAGGAATGTCCGTTGCCTATACACAGTTGAGAAACAGTATCAATAATGCACTCGAAGTACTTGATACAGAGCCTTTTCTGGACTCTGTCAATATCTTGATAGTCGATGACCAGGTCGCCGATTTGGTTGTACTGGAAAATGAATTGCAGGAAATAGAAGCGTTTAAGCCGGCAGTTTATCAGGCGTCATCCGTTGACTCGGCGATCGACCTGGTGTTAAAGACAGATATCGATATCTGTTTGGTCGATTACCATTTAAATGATGAAACTGCGCTCGATCTCATTGACGCCTTTTCACAACAAGATATTCAAGTCCCCGTTGTAGTCGTAACCGCTGTCGCAGAAACTGACCTGAACGCGCTGTTATTATCGCATGGTGCGCTTGATCTTATTGATAAAAGTGATTTGTCGCCGCAGCTTTTGTCAAGAAGTATTCGTTATGCGATTCGACGGCGACAGATCGACAGTCAAATTGATAAGGTTATTACGACTGCCAGCAGCGATAATCAATTGTTAGTTGAGAAAGTCTAGCTTTTCGCCAAACGTGCCGTTAAGTAAAATACCCTGCATATTTCAACAACCAGGCTTTATAAAGCATATTTCTTATATAAAATTCTATGCCCGAAGCATTAAGTGATGGTAGTGATAAGCAGAAAGTGATGCCAGGCAGTCAGTTGCATTGGTTTTACTGCCTGGTTATCTTTGCATCGTTGCTGCTTACCCTTACAGCGTGGTACCTGGCTAAATCCGCTTTAGAAGAAAAAGTTGCCGGTGCATTTGAACGGGAGGCACTCCAAGTCATTGAACTGATTGCCGAACGAATGCAAAAGTATGAGGATGCTTTATGGGCGGGTGTTGCCGCCATCCGATCGAAAAATAATACTGTTGAGCACCTGGAATGGAAGCGCTTTGCGGATGCACTGCGTGTCGAGGACAGATATCCAGGTGTTAATGGCATCGGAGTGATTCACTACGTTAGTTCGGAGAAATTGGCCGATTATTTACAGCGACAGCGTCGAGACAGACCTGATTACAAGATTCACCCAGCCCATCAACGGGGTGAGTACTGGCCTATAACGTATATTGAACCATTGGGTATCAATGCCGAAGCTCTGGGCTTAGATATGGCCCATGAGGCCAACCGTTATCTCGCTGCTACCAAGGCCCGTGACAGTGCTAAGGCGCAGATTACCGGGCCGATCGTGCTGGTACAGGATAAAGCTCAAACGCCGGGCTTTCTGTTTTTTGCACCCTATTACGGCATTGACCGGGTTGACAGTGAAGCTGAACGCCGAGAGCATTTCATTGGTCTTGTTTATGCTCCCTTTATCATGAATAGGCTCATGCAGGGGACGTTGGAAAAAGAAAAACGCTATATTGGCATAAAAATCAGTGACGGTGACTATGTTTTATATGATGAGCATGTAGCAAGTGAGTCGGATTACGACCCCCGACCTCTGTTCACACGCAGTGTCTCATTAGATGTTTATGGTAGAACGTGGAATTTCGATCTACGTAGCTCTTTGGACTTTAGAGCCTCTGTTAATGACCATCAGCCGCTTGTCATACTGATTGCAGGGATTCTAATCAATGTGCTGTTGCTAGCTCTGTTTACCCTTTTAACCCGGGCTAACCACCATATTTCAATGGTGCTTGATAAGAGTGAGAAAAAGCATCGTGAATATATTGAGGCCAGTGGGGATGGTTACTGGGACTGGTATATTCAAGACGACTATGAATACATGTCGCCGCGATTTTGGCAAATCTTTGGATATATGCCTGAGGAAAAACCCCACAAGCCCAGTGCTTGGCAGGATATCGTTTTTGAGGAGGATCTAAAGGTAGCCCTGGAAAACTTTGATAAACATGTGAATTCTAACGGCGAGTATCCTTACGAACAAGAAGTGCGTTATCGACATAAAAGCGGTTCGACTGTTACCGTTTTATGCCGCGGGAAAGTTGTGGAATGGGATGTAAATGAGCAACCAATACGTATGATAGGAACGCATACCGACATAACTTACCTGAAAAATATAGAAAACAAATTGCGTGAGGTTAAAGAGCAGTATGATCTTGCAGTTCAAGGCTCCAGCGTAGGATTATGGGATTGGGATATCATCAATAATACTCTATATTGGTCTGGCCGATTCAAGAGTATCATTGGTATCGACGATGAAAACTATAAGCCCAGCCTTGCAGAGTTTCAATTGCGCTTGCACCCGGATAATCGACAAGGTGTAATTGACGCTGTAAAAGCGCACCTGGAGAAAGAAGACGAATATGATGTAGAGTATCGACTCCGCCATAGTGATGGCCATTATATCTGGATTCACGAACGAGGGCAGGCTGTATGGGATGGTAGTGGAGAACCGGTGCGCATGGCAGGCTCTATCGACGACATCACCGCTAGTAAAGACAACGCAATTGCCTTAAAAAAAGCCTTGGAATTTCAAAAGTTGCTTGTTAATGTCAACACCGATTTGGTTTTCGTAAAAGATGAGCAGTTCCGTATTGTTGAGGCCAACTCCGCATTTATCAGCTTATATCCGGCAGAGAGGCGGGATAAAGTCATTGGATACACGACAATCGAAGATTATGATATAAAACAGGCCGAAGAATTTTTAGCAGAGGATAAAAAGGCTTTTTCCTGTGGAGAGTCTGAAGTCATAGAAACAATAGATTTTCCCGATGGTGTAAAGAGGATCTTACTGACTAAAAAACTGCGTTTTAAAGATATCAATAATGATGTATTCATTCTTGGAATTTCGCGTGATATTACCAAACTTAAGCAGACTGAAGACTCGCTTGTCAGAGCAAATTCGGAGCTGGAAGAATTCGCTTACCGAACTTCACATGATTTACGCTCACCGTTGATCTCTTCAGCGCGATTGCTCGATATCATTCGCAGTAATTTACAAAAAGGCGACATAGAAAAATCGGTTGATTACATCGATATTGTAAGGGAGTCGCTTAAGAAGTTGGAGGCCCTGGTTTCAGACATACTGACTATGACAAGGGTGAATCATTCAGAGCCATCAACAGTGCCTGTAGACATAAAAACTGTTATTACAGAAAGTCTTGAGAAGTTCTCTCATATGAATCATTTTGATCGAATCAAAGTTACTGTTGAATATGGTTACGATGGAGAAATAATGGTTCAAAGAGAGCATTTTACGCTGGTTATCGAAAATCTTTTATCGAATGCGATTAAGTATCAAGACCTTGATAAAAACGTGTCTTTTCTCAATATCTCAACTCAAGAACAGAGAGGGTCAGTGACGCTCACCATCGTAGACAATGGATTGGGCATACCGGAGAAATCCAGAGGAAAGTTATTCACCATGTTTAAGCGCTTTCATCCCAATACTGCATTTGGCTCGGGTTTAGGCTTATACATGGTAAAAAAGAGTGTAGATAAAATGAAAGGGCATATTGAGTATCAAAGTTTAGATGAAGGCACATCTTTTGTTGTGACTATTCCCATTAAAAGTTAGTAATTACTTCAAGGTAAATGAGTGTGAGAAAAATCAGTGTTGTTCTTATTGTCGACGATAATGAAAGTGACCATGTTATTTCCCGGGTTGCTATTGAGCAGTATGATCCGGGTATAGAGATTCTTCAGGCTTATGACGGAGAGGAGGCATTGAAAATACTGGCTTCTGCAGATACTCAACCGGATATTATTTTTTTGGATATCAATATGCCGGGAATGGATGGGCATGAGTTTTTGCAGGAATATGCGCGCGAGGGAAATCCAAGCTCTGTTGTTGCAATGCTGACGACATCAGACCAGGAGGCTGACAAGGAGAAATGTCTTACTTATCCCTTCGTGAAAGAATACATCGTTAAACCCCTTGACAGCGATGAACTGCTGTCGATCGCACAGAAGCTATAGCATACTGCCGACTGCCATCCCCATAGCGGCAAAAACACCTCCCTTCGCACCCTGTGATGGCCATTGCCATAACGTACAAATTCGAGGGGCGACCTCTCTTTACTGTTAATGCCCAGTGAGTGACGCAGTGTGGACTCGGCGCGCCGCAGCCAGGATCCGGGCTGCAACGCGGCTGAACAGAGGGCGGTTTGTCAACGATCGGCTGCCTATTTCTGCGAGTGCAGGCCAAACAGATTTCCCTCGGTATCCACGGCAAGGGTGCAGAAGCCGTATTCACCCAGTGACGTCTTTGCCTGGCGGATTTTGCCGCCGGCACTCTCAACTCTCGATTCTTCCACTGCACAGTCTTCGCAGGAAAAATAGACCACCGTGCTGTTGGCGCCAGCGGCAAACCCTTCCATTTTCACCAGCGCGCCTGAAGTACCATAGTGTTCGTAATCGGATGGAAAAGACCACATTTCTACACTTGAGTCTATGGGATTGTTTAGCTTTTCCAACTGAACTGCAAAAACTGCCTGGTAAAAACCTTTTGCTCTTTCGATATCGTCTGCATAAATTTCGAACCAGCCTACCGGATTGCTCATGTTGCTAACCTCTGAAGTCTGTGAGTTGGTTTAAGCCTGTCATCCGGGGAATCTTTTTCCCGCAAAGCCGTAGCTAACAGGGTTCGCTTATCTCCTCGAGCTAAGTGTCTAAGGTATTGATATATATACCCTTTTCTTACTTTCGCCGGAAATGGGACAGGCGCTGTCGTAGTATAAAATGAAAAAAACATTTGACAACAGGCAAATCCGGGCAACATGGAGGTAATCCCGGGTGACTGCGTACTGTATGGATATATAGCCGTATAAATTGCTATACTGCCGCGCGCGCAAGGGCGGGGTAAGGTAAGCCAACTGGACAGGTGTGACAGGCGTAAGGATGGCGTCCGTTACAGAAGAAACGAGCCGCTGTTATCGATGTTCTGGCAATGGACTTGCGGGAGCGGCTACAGAAGGGCAGAACCAACGGCGGCAGTCTCTGCAGACCGGCCGGGCCAGTCTGGCGAGTGGGCGGCAAAATCCTGCATAATACGAATCTGGCCCCCGGGCGGCGTTACAGTGCAGTTAATCCATCATTGAGAATGATATATGGCTAAGCGTGTTTATTTATTCGATCAGGGCAGCAAGGACGATCGCGATTTACTCGGTGGCAAGGGAGCCAATCTTTGTGAGATGACCAATTTGAAGTTGCCGGTGCCCTTCGGTTTTATTATCACCACCTCGACCTGCCGGGAATTCTTCGAAGCGGGCAATCGGCTGCCGATACTGCTCGAGCAGGAATACCGCATCGCCCTCGACCTGGTGGAGAAAAAAATGGGCGCCCGCTTCGGGGACCCGGAAAACCCGCTGTTGTTCTCTGTTCGGTCCGGCGCGCCGGTTTCCATGCCGGGAATGATGAATACCATTTTGAACCTCGGCCTCAATGACGACATTGCGGCGGGCCTGGCCAGGAAAACTCACAATCCACGCTTTGCCTACGACTCCTACCGGCGCTTCATACAGATGTTTGCAGACGTGGTATTGGGTATTGAGGGCGAAAAGTTTGAACACGAGATCAGCCGATACAAGCAGCGCCACAATAAAAAACTCGATACCGAAATGGGCGCTGAGGACTGGCAGCACATCGTCGAAACCTTCAAGGAATTGGCAGATTTCCCCCAGGACCCCTTTATTCAGCTGCGCATGGCGGTAGAGGCCGTCTTCCTGTCCTGGCACACCCCCCGGGCAGCGGTTTACCGGGAGATGAACAATATACCGGATACACTGGGCACCGCCGTCAATGTGCAGGCCATGGTATTTGGCAACTTTGGCGACGATTCGGGCTCCGGCGTGGCCTTTACCCGCAACCCTTCCACCGGCGACCACGAGTTCTTTGGTGAATTTCTGTTTAACGCGGCCGGGGAGGATGTGGTTGCCGGTATTCGCACGCCTGAACCCATTGACGCCCTCAAGGAGCGTTTGCCGGAGGTGTATGGCGAACTCTACCGCACTCAGGCACTGCTCGAAAAGCATTACCGCGATATGCAGGACATCGAGTTTACCGTGCAGGAAGGCAAGTTCTACATGCTGCAGACCCGCAGCGGCAAACGCACGGGGCGCGCCGCCATCAAGATCGCCGTGGCGATGGTGAACGAGGGCGTGATCACCGAGAAAGAGGCGCTGTTACGCGTTTCTCCCGAGCATGTGGAGGCTTTTATGCACCCCATGGTCGATCCCGCAGCCAAGTCGGATATTGTCGCCAGCGGCCTGCCCGCAAGCCCCGGCGGCGCCACCGGCGTGGTGGTGTTCTCTGCCGATGAGGCGGTGGACGAGTCGGCCAGGGGCAGTAAAGTCATTTTGCTGCGCCGCGAAACGACACCGGAAGACATACACGGTATGAAAGTCGCAGAGGGTATTCTGACGCAGCATGGCGGCATGACATCTCACGCGGCGGTGGTGGCCAGGGGCATGGGCGTGTGTGCCATTACTGGCTGCTCGAGTCTGCATATCGACTACCGCAAAGGCGAGGCGGTGACCGACGGCGGCGTGGTGATCAAACGCGGCGATGTCATTACGCTGGACGGCACCTCCGGGGAGGTGATGCTCGGCGAGATTCCGAAAATTGAGGCCAGCTCCGGCGAGGATTTTCAGGTATTGCTGTCTTGGGCCGATAAACACCGTCGCCTCAAGGTGCGCGCCAACGCCGAAACACCGGAGGACGCGCGCAAAGCGCGTGAACTCGGCGCCGAGGGTATCGGTCTGTGCCGTACTGAACATATGTTTTTCGAGGCCGATCGCATCGATAATATGCGCGCCATGATTCTGTCCGAGTCATCCGAGGAGCGTGCCAAGCATCTGGATAAGCTGCTTGGATACCAGTACGAGGACATGCTCGAGCTGTTCAAGATCATGGATGGTCTACCGGTTACCGTACGCCTGCTGGACCCTCCCCTGCACGAGTTTCTGCCGAACAATAAGGAGGAGATGCGGTTACTTGCCGAGCGTATAGGAAAGCCGTTTGAAAAAATCCGCGAGACCACCAGGAAGCTCAATGAAGTCAACCCGATGCTCGGCTTTCGGGGTTGCCGGCTTTCGGTGGTATATCCGGAAATTACGGATATGCAGGTGCGGGCCATTATCGGCGCCGCTGTCGAAGCGACGGAGAAAGGCTTCAATCCGCTGCCTGAAATTATGATTCCGCTGGTCATTAACGTGCGCGAGATACGCCTGATAGCAGATATTATCGACCGCACCATTTATGAAGTACACCGTGACAAAGGTATTTCCATTTCCTATAAGATTGGCACCATGATGGAGACGCCGCGCGCCTGCCTCGGGGCCGACCGTCTGGCGCCGGAAGTGGAGTTCATGAGCTTTGGCACCAACGACCTGACGCAGATGACCTACGGCTTTTCGCGCGATGATGCGGGCAGGTTCATTCCCGAATACCTGGATAAAAAACTCATCGAAAATGATCCGTTTGTGTCGCTTGACCGGCGGGCGGTAGGGCGGCTTATGGAAATGGCGGTGAAGGAATCGCGGGCGCGCAAGAAAAACATCAAATATGGAATTTGCGGTGAACATGGCGGTGCGCCCCAGGCAATTCGTTTCTGTCACCACCTCGGTCTGGATTATGTTTCCTGCAGCCCCTTCCGGGTCCCGATTGCCCGCATCGCGGCAGCGCAGGCAACTGTCGCTGAGGAGACTATTAACGAGTAACCTCATGCCCCGGCCTGCGCCCGGCAGGCCGGCAGTATTTCCCGCCCGCAAGCAACTTTGCCGCCAGGGCTAAGGCCGGAGGTTCAATGACATGCGCGCTGGTGGGGCTGCCGCCCGGCGAGTTTGCAACGCCGATCTTCGATGTAGTGCTCAAGCGCCTGACAGTGCGGGGTTCGATTGTCGGTACCCGCAAGGATATGACCGAGGCACTGGCTTTTGCCGGCGAAGGCAATGTCAGGGCTGTTTACAGCACCGATAAGCTGGATGCGGTCAACGATGTATTTTTGCGTATGCGGCAGGGGCAGATCAACGGCCGTGTGGTCCTGGAGGTCGGCAGCTGAATGGCGCTGGCGATTCAGAAATAAAACCGCAGGCGCAGGGTCAGGCTCTTGGGAATATGACCGAATTCCGACTGCAGTTTATCGTCCGCCAAGCCGTCGCCGCTGGCCAGGAGTACGGATGCCAGAAAATCCGCTTCATCGGCGATGGAGTAGATAAAGTTCAGCTGGTGTAAAAAGGAATAGCGGCGATCATTGCCGGCGTCTTTGACGCTGCTGGTCAGCAACAGATAAGTGGCCCTCAGCAAAGGTGTCAGTTCCCTGTCGACAGTTGCCCCCAGCGCCGTTTTCGCCAACAGCGGCTGCAGCTGGAAAACCACCAGCGGATCCGCCGTTTCGGCGGCCAGTGATCGCCGGCGGCTGGCGCCAAAGTCATTGCGGTACCACTCCAGTGCGACTGCGGTGCCCTCGTCGAACTGGTAGTCTATTCCGGCAATGGCGAACAGACCGCTGTCACCCTCCTGCAGGTCGTAGTAAGCGCCTTCGATGCGCCAGCCGATACCTTTCCATACACTCTCGAACGAGCCGCCGGCGACATGATTGCCGCTGATACTGCCGGCCGCAGCCGCTACCTCCGACTCCTGTCCCACCTGGCGCCGGTAATAGGCCGCCGCACTGTCTTCGAGCAGATTATCGCCCTGTGGGGAGAGCATATAGGCGGCTGTGAAGGAGGCGTGGGACGAGGGGTACCAGTCCAGGACCAGGCCGTCGATACCCGGCTTGTAGTCGGTATCCAGGTCGGTCGGCATAAAGGCGCCAAACAGATTGAGCGGCTGCCAAAACCGGCCGCTGCCCCAGTCGAGCGGTTGCCGGCCGGCGGTCAGGGTGAGCTTGTCAGTTTGGTGCCGGTAATAGGCGTGGTCCAGCTCGATCCCGGCCCGGGTCGAATTGTCGCCGTCACTCTGGTCAATCCAGTTCTCGCGTAAATCCTTGTAGCGGAACAGGTTGCTGGCGTTGATTTCAGAACGGGGAAAGCCGTCAAAGTGCTGGCGTGTGGCCCTTAAATGCAGCGCCCACTCGCCGCGATCGAGGATGTCGTCCAGCATCAGGCGCAAGCCCAGCTGATCTGCGCTTAGAGAGTCGCTCTCGCCCTCGGTATAACCGCTGTCGCCGGCCTCCGGTTTGGCCGCCAGCCCCAGCAGCGACAGGCGGCCGGTAAACTCCGCGGCCTGTGCGGCTGCAATGGACAGCGGCAGTGCAAACAGGGCGAGAACAAGGTTAAGCGGGTACTGCACGGTCCGCTTGCTCTACTACGGCGTCGCTTTCAATGCGCCCGTCGCGGAGTTTAATCAGGCGCTCGGCCCGTTCCATCACCCGCGGGTCATGGGTCGAGAAAATGAATGTGGTTTTTTGCTCTCGCGACAGCTTGTGCATGATGTCGAGCAGGGCCGAGGCGTTTTCGGAATCCAGGTTGGCGGTGGGCTCGTCGGCCAGCACCAGGCGCGGTTCGCAGGCCAGCGCGCGGGCGACGGCGACGCGCTGCTGCTGGCCTCCGCTGAGGGCCGACGGCCGCCGGTTCATCTCCCGGCCCAGCCCTACCAGTTCGAGATAGTGCTGCGCCCTTGCACGCCGCTCTTTTGCCGGGCGGCCCTGGAGAATCATAATGAGTTCAACATTTTCCAGCGCGCTGAGAACCGGCACCAGGTTGTAGGCCTGGAAAATAAAGCCCAGTTGAAACAGGCGAAAGTCGGAAAGCTGAGACTCTTTCAGGCGGGTGATGTCTATGCCGTTCAAGTGGGCCGTGCCGCTGGTCGGCGCATCCAGGCCACCGATGATATTCAGCAGGGTCGTTTTGCCCGAGCCGGATGGCCCCACCAGCGCGGCGAACTCGCCCTCGTCCACATCCAGGTCGATGTTCTTTAAGGCCTCAACCTCGATCTCGCCCTGGCGAAAGGTTTTGCAGATGCCTTGTAGTGATAGCAATGTCATAAGCCGGATCTCGTCAGCAGGGCCTAGGTGCGCAGCGCCGCCACCGGTGTTACCCGCGCGGCTTTCAATGCCGGGTAGATGCCGGTGGCCAGGGTGGCGCCGAACACGATGCCCGTCAATTGTGCTACCCGCGCCGGTGATAGTTCTGTGTGCACAACGGGGTCCATAAAGGTTCCCGCCATGGCGGTGGCATCGCCGATTGCCGCGGAGAGGTCCAGGCCGTTGACGGCAAACCACAGATGCGTACCGCCGCCGACCACCCAGCCCAACAACACCGCCAGCACACTCAGTACCAGCGATTCGCAGAAAACCAGCAACAACAGCTGGTGGCGGCCCAGGCCCAGGGCCCGCAACAGACCGAATTCGCGCGTGCGCTCCAGTACGCTCATCAGCACCGTGTTGACGATGCCGAATACCACCAGCACCAGAATCAGGCTCAGGAAAATATAGTTGCCGGCATCGTCGACGGTGATGAACTGCACCAGCTGCGGCATCATTTCCCGCCAGTCCAGCACCTCGATATCAGCGGCGCCGACCTCTCGGCGGAGTGTGTTTTTCCACTGTTGCAGTTGTTTCTGTTGGTCCAGGTAAACCGCCAGGCGGGTGACCGGCTGCAAGGTCGGATCTGCGCCTTCACCCTCGAGAAAGCGTTGTGTGAGCGCAATGTCACTCAGTATCAAAAACGAATCCAGATCGTCGACGCGGGAGTCGAAAATACCCCGTACGCGGCCGAGGTGCTGCTGGGAATCGCCGCCGCGCCCGCCGGCCATCAGCACGACTTTGCTGCCGATTTTCACTTTCAGCTTGCGCGCCATGCTGTCGCCGATCAGAATACCGCGCGCGTCTCCCGCCGTTACCCACTCACCTGCGATGAGAAAGGGCTCGAGCATTTCAACCCGTTGATCGCGGCTGCTGATCAGCCCCTCGAGGCCGGCGCCGACGGCATTGTGAGCGGTACTTGCCAGCACCTGAATGGAAATACGCGGGTCGACATGCCCGGGGATTCCCAGGCTGTCGATTTGCGCCAGCAGGCTGGCGCCTGCCGGCAGGAATTTGTGGTTGGCCGGCGCCTGCAGATAACCGCGCGGCTGCACGGTTATCGAACCCTCCCCCAGTTTGATGGCATTGCGGACCATGGAATTGTGCGCGCCGTCATTGAGGCCGATAAACAGTACCGCCAGTCCGAAACCAAAGGCAATCGAACTCAAGGTGATGATCGTGCGCCGCCGGTGCCGCCACAGATTGCGCCAGGCGAGCAGCAGCAGAACAATGAAGGGTAAATGGCTGCGCCGGGCCTTCACCGCATTACCTCCGCCGGTTTCAGGCGCACTGTACGCCAGCAGGGAAACAGTGACGAGAGCATCGCCACCAGCGTCATTATGAGGCAGGCGCTTATCACATGCGCCGGCTCCAGGTGGCCTCTCATTACCGGTTCAAAAGACATCCCGGCCCAGTCGTAGCCGTCGGGCATGGTGCCGCTAAAATCGATACCGTGCCGCTGTATATATCGCCCGCTCCAAACCCCGATGACAGCGCCGGCCAGCGCCGATATCAAGGCGAGAAAAAACGACTCGATCAACACCATCAGCATCAGCCAGCGGCTTTTCATACCGATGGCCAGCAGAATGCCGAATTCGTGCGTGCGTTCGTGTACCGCCATTAACATGGTGTTGAGCATGCCGAACGACGCCAGTCCGACAATGATAAAACCCATGACGATCACCATCGACCGGCTCAGTTCCAGCATATCTGAAATGGTCGGATTGATCTCGCGCCAGTTGCGTACAAGCGCCGCACCGCCCAGTGCGTCCAGTGGTTGCTCTGCCGTTAACCGCCGCACCGTTGCGTCGAGCGCCGCCTGGGAGATTTCCAGATCGGCCGTGTCCCGGGTCTTAATCGCCAGTTCGTGAAAACCTGTCTGCAGGTACATCATGGCCTGGAACGCCTCAATGGACATCAGTACCCCTGTGCGGTCAAACGCCGTGTCCACCGGGTTGAGGATCGCCGCGATGCGAAACAGTCCGTTGCCGATACTGCCATCGGCCGCCTGTGTCACCAGGATCAGTTCACTGCCCACCTGCAGTTTCAGGTTTTTTGCCAGCTGCGTACCCACCACTACGTTGTGGCGCTCGAGGCCCTCTTCGCTGGGGCTTGCCGGGCCCAAGTCGACAGTGCCGCTGCGCACCTGGCTCAGCACACTGGTGACCATCGGCTCGCGCACTGCATCGACAGCTTTCATCAGCACCCCGGTTGAGGACGCCTGCGCGCTCGCCAGGCCCGCGGCATAAAGCCTCGGCGCTGCGCTGATATCAGGCAGCCTGGTTTCGATCGCATCGAGATACGACCAGGGCAAGGTGGCGTAGAGGTCCTGCTCGTCGACAAACGCGCGGCGGTGCAGTTGCAGATGGCCGGTGGACATCTCGGTGGCATAATCCACCATTTGCCGCGATATGCCTTCGACTAACACGGAGTAGAGAATGACCATCACCAGGCCGCCGGCCAGGGCAAAGACGGTCAGTAAACTGCGAACGGGATATCGCCAGATATTGCGCCAGGCGATAAACACAAACACGGATGGGTTGACGGGCATCCTGTCTTACCGCCGGCGTTTCAGCGTTTGCAGTGAGAAAAATGACTCCTGCAGAGGGACGTCAAACTCGATGTTCTCATAGACAATGACTGTCGACTCATCAGCTTTGTCTTCGGGTTGCAGCTGCATTCTCATTGGCACCAGTCTGCCGTCGATTTCGCGTGGCTGATCAAACCGCATGGTGCGAACCAGCACATCCTCTTCATCGTAGTAGAGCGCATGCAGCGGTGTCATGGCGCTCTGTTCAAAGACGATGGTCACTTTGCCCCAGACCACGGCGGCATCGGCTTTGGGTATCGACGTCACTTCATAGACCGCCCGCCCGTCGCGCTCACCGGCAAATGTGATGGACGATTGGTAGTCGTCTTCGAAGGTACTGTCTTTTACCAGATCGTCATTGGTGAAATGGCTGCCCATCCACGAGCCGGCCATCATACTCGACGGCACCTTGGTGACGCGATTGATTTTGGGCAGGTAATTCCAGATGTTTTCCTTGACTTTCAGTGTCGCCACGTCCCTGTCTTTCTTCGGCTTGCGCACCACCACCAGGGAGCGGTGTTTGCCGTGCGACCAGGCTTCTATGGTCATGGTGCGTTTGTACCGGCGCGTGGTCACCGTCATGGTCAGCAGCGCTTTTGAGGTCTCACCGCGCCACAGTGCGTCCATATGGCGTATCAAGTCTTCCACCTCTGTCGCTTTCATCCCTGTTGCTCCCACCCCTGTTGCTTCCACCCCTATTGCCCCTATCTCTGCCGCTCCCACCTGTGCGGCACGGGCGCACAGCGACGGGATCAGCAATACTAACAGCAACACAAATCCGAGCGGCTTTTTGCTCATGGTGCAGACACTTGCAGCCGAGAAGCCTGCGTTCATATATCCCCCTGGTCCGAATCCGGCGTGGAATCCGGTGTGTCCATATTACACTTGCGCCCATATCGTGCAGATGACTGCGGTCAATGACTGGCGCATTGGTCATTATATAGGAAGCGTGAAAAGAGCGATATCGCTGCAGCGCAACGGCAATGAGGTGGAAAAGCGGCGGCAAATTTTCTCCCGCAAAACAGCTTTTAAGAACGATCTGTTTGCACATCGCGGCGCATTTGACTATAAGTAAATAAGGCGCCATCGATTTGCTGGTATTAATCGTGAAGACAAGGAGCGGCACCTTACGCCGCGTGTGATACTTATGTCAGGAAGCCAGGCTGTTATCAGAGTTGACGCTGTATCGGCGTTGGCCAAGGGGGATTTCCGCTTCTATTCTCTGCTCTCATCGGCGAAGACGCCGGCGGAATTTGCCGTCGCCATTCTCTCGGCGCTGGCGGAATTGGGGCTGGACAGTTTCAGTTTCAAGCCGGTGGGCGTAGCGGCGCCAAAACAATTGTCGTCGCTGCCGGAGGAGCTGTTGCAACAGTATCAGCGCCAGGGCTACGGGCAATACGACCTGGTTGCCCATCACGCCACGACCCAGACTGCGCCCGTTTACCGATCCACCATTGCCGATTATGTCGGGCGCTCGCCCTTGCATCTGGAGTTGAACGTCAAGTTTCTCGATTTGTGCCAGTTGATGAGCGACCACGGTTATCTCGACAGTTATAACATCCCCTATACCACGCCCATGGGCATCAACTGTCTGTTTTCGGTCAGCAGGAAAGGGCTCGAGCCGGAACCGTTTCGCACCTGGATGGCGCCGCGCCAGGCACTGATCTACCTGCTCGGGGACATCGTTGCCAGCCTGGCGATCTCACACTACGCCGGCCATTTCTTCGGCGCCAAGGCGCTTGGCCGGCGCGCCGGTATCACGCCCAAGCAGCTGGCCATGCTGAATAAGGTCGCCAAGGAAAATGTCACCTTGAAGGGTGCCGCCGACCGCATGCATATCAGCCTCGATACGGCCAATAAGCATATTGCCGCCATCAAGGCGGCACTGGGGGCCAAGACCCAGGCGGCAGCGGTGTATCGCGCCATGGTGGCGGGGCTGATCGAGATAGATAGCGGCGAGTGGGAGTAGCGCCGTCAGCGGCTGCGCAAGCGGTATTCGATTGCCAACTGCCTGACATCAGCGAGAACAGCGGCGTCGAAATCATCGCTTTTGAGCAGGCGGGTGGCGAGCCTGGCGGCTTTGCTGCCGCCTTTGACTGTCTTTAACGCGGCGGCTGCCTGTGCTGTCAGCGGTTGCCTGACGCTCGATTGCGTTTCCAGCAGCACCTCCAGTACCTTGTAGATATTGTGCTGTTTGAGGTCGACCCGCGCTATCCAGCGCTGCAGTGTCTCATTGACTACCCAGGCGTGTAGCAGCGATATCCCGGAAAGCTGCAGCAGGTTATCGCCCAGGCGGTTCAGCTTTAGCCATTGCCCCTGTGCAAGCCGCACCAGGGTCTCGCTCAACAGTTCGATCTCCACGCAGCCGTTTTCGATACCCTCGGTCAGGGCATCCATGGCCAGGCCCCGGGAATCGGCGTCTTTGCCGGCCAGTCCGATACACAGCAGCAGGTGCCCGGCCTGGCGCCACGGGCGGTGCTTCTGGAAAAGGCCGTAAAAGAAGCCAAATCCCGGTTCCCAGTTGCTGCCATCCATGTCGATGCGGGCGAGCGCCTGTTTTACCCCGCTGATATAGGCGCCGTCCGGGCACAGCGGCCACTGGTACACCAGCCAGTGGGCGACCCAGGCCGTGTGCAGCTCGCCTGCCCAGGTATATTTTCCCGCGCTGCGCTGATTCAGCGCGGCGCTGGGCAGGCGCCGCCAGTCGGTCGCCAGCCCGGGGCTCAGGGTGCGGGCCAGTTTTGCCAGTACACTGGTCGATTTTCCGCTTTCGTCCATTTCCCGCCCGCCGGCCATCACTTTGATATCCAGGCGCGGTGTTTTCCACTGGTGCACGGTTTTATTGTCTGCGGGGCCGTATTCGCGTTTGTGCTCAGTCTGATAGGCGCGCCAGTGATACGCTGCCGGCAGCACACTGTCGGCCCAGCGGTCGTCGAGTTTAAGCGGCTCGAAGCAGCCGCTCCAGTCGGCATAGGGGGCCCGCGACCGGGCCGCGCATATCCAGATATCGTAATCCCGGCGATCGGCGTGAGTCGGGCCGCTGCCGCCTCCCAGTGCGAATGCCGCCACGCGGTGTACATGCTGCGACAGCCCACCTGCCCGTGTCAGAGCCGCTGCGCGATTGTCCGGCGCAAGGCGCAGCAATGACAGGCAGAAGTCCTCGCGATCAAAGGCGGCACGGTGTTTTTCTGCCGCCGTAAGGCGCTGTATCCACACCAGCGGATCTATCCAGCCGCCCGAATGTGTCGGCGCGGCGAGCAGTGCCTGCGGCTTTTTATCGTGCACCCGCGCAGTGATGGCGCGAATGCGGGCTATCGAGGGCGCCAGGGAGTCACAGGGGTGGAAGTAGTCGGCGTTCGATGACTGGTACAGGCTGCTGCCGAGCCAGGTCAAAATCAGGTCGGCCAGCGCCAGTCGCGCGCCGCCGCTGCCGTCGGCGATGCCCTCCCTTGCCGCCAGACCCTCTCCCTGTTCCAGTCGGTGTCGCAGTGGCGCCACCTTGGCGGAAAAGTCATCGCCCCTGTGATTGCACAAGCGGCTGATACCGTCGAGGATTCTCTCCACCTCATCGGGGCTCTCGACAACCTCGACAGCGTGGGAGACTGCGCTGATCAATTCATCGGCGGTCGCAATGGGGGTGAGCGGCTGCAGCGACGGCAGCATGGACTGCTGCATGATATCTGCGGGTATCGAGGCGTAATGGCAAGCCGGTTCCGAAAGCATCGCAGTTAATCCGAGCGCTTGTTGTTCAGAGGGGAGCAGCTCGGAGGGGAGCAGCGCTGCGTTTTCTGTGTGCATGCCGGTTCCGCCGTCGCGATCGGCTGAGGCTGTCGGTGTTTTGGCCTGATCTGCCAGGCGCAGCACTTTGTTTTTAAGGGATACGGCAATATAGTCGGCCGTGCTTTGCAGCGCAGTCTTGTGTGCGTCGGTGAGCTGGGCCCGATGCGCGTCGAGTAATTCAACGGCTGCGTTTTGCACATCGATATTGGCATGTCGCAGCGCCTCGATCGTCGCTTCCAGGCCGGTATTTAACAGTGAGGCTTCCCTGCTGATAACGCGCTTTATCAGCTTGAGTGCGCTGATGGCATTGCCTTTGGCCTCCTGCAGGAATACAGCCTGTACCTCGGCCAGGAAGGTGTTGCCCTGCAGTTCACCGTCCCTCTCCAGGCTGCTTAACAGGGTGAGCGCAAATTTGACCACATGCCCGACTCTATGGCACAGCAGGGCGAGGTAGCCCGCCTGTCTGTCGGCCAGTTCTTTTTTTGTCGGCGCCAGTTTGCGGTGAAACTTGTGCAGGCCGGACAACTGGTTTTGTTTGATATCCAGCCAGAGGCCGTCGAGCGAGGCGTCGAGCAGCCTGGCGCGGTCCAGGTGGCCCGCCTCTGACAGTTTGATCAGCGCCTCGGGCCAGCTCTCATAGTCACTCGGTGCCCCCGGCGCCGTGCGCCAGCCGTCGCTATTGAAGGCCTGATTGTCAATTTCGAACAGGCGCCAGACATCCTCCAGCATATCCGGCTCGGCCAGCAGCTGCTGGCTGAGCGGGGGCCTGGGTGCTTTGTCCCGGTGCTGCTCCACTATCGCCAGATTCCAGGCGAGCATCCGGTAATAGCCGTCGGCCGCCGGCTTGCGGCAAATGCCCTCCCGGATCCAGCGCCGCAACATGGAGAAGGTGACAGTGGGGAATTCCGTTTGCAGATCGTGGGCTATCCAGCCGTCCAGCCACTCGGGTCGCCGATCCAGAAGAATCTGCCCGAGGCCATCCCGGTACGACCAGTTGACAAACACATCGGTTTTTTTAACGGCTGAAACCGGGCAGAGTGCAAACAGGGCCAGCGTGACATTGTGATAAGCCGGGCTGTCCCATGTGCTTTTGCCAGTTTTTTCGAAATACCGTTGCAGCCGCTTCGAAGCGTCTTTATTGGCCGCATTTTTGTAAATCTGACTTTTCAGCTCGCTTGCGGTGCCGGCAAGGGCCCGGCGCTCGGCATCTGTCAGCGGGGCAAATGCCGGGCACAGCTCGGCGGCGTTTTTTGCCTCCAGCACCAGTATTTCCAGCTGTTCCGGTGTCATTGGCCGCCCCTTCTATGCCTCATGCCTCTAGGCCTCGCCGTCTCTTGCCAGCTGGGCGGCCAGAATATGCTTGCACGGGCCTCTGGCCCCCTGGTACTTGCTGAACCAGGGGCAAGTACAGCTGTCGCCGGCAGTCTGCAGCTGTACCCGGTGATTAGTGCCTGTTCCGGCAACCTCGTACACGGATGTTTCGCCGTCATCTGCCGACAACAACCTGACTTTGCCGCTGTCAATCAGCTTGCGTGCATTTTTCAGGCGTGGCTGCAGATCCTCCACCTGCGACAGATCAAACGGCAGTTCGCGGTGAAAGTACTGCCCGCTGACCGCGTCGAAGCCCACCAGCCCGCGGCTGCCGAGCAGGGCGAGGGCCGATTCAACCTGCTGGCGGTCGAGCTGCAGGTCGCCGGCCAGTGCGGCAGTATCGATCTCGGACTGCCACTGCAGCTGGGCGCGAACCCGGGCGACAACCGCTTCCGGCGCCGGTTTGGCCAGCGCCGACAGGGCCTGGCCCTCGCCCGAGAAGCCCCGATAGACCTCCGGGCTGATCATCAGGAAAAAAGAGCCCGTGTTAAAACACACCTCCCAGGCGCTGGTACCGTTGTCGCCGTCGGACCAGATGCGCAGTCTGCCGGCGCGGGCCAGCAGTGGCTCGATAATCTTTATCCGATGTGTGCCCAGCAGGCGCACGGCCCCTGCCTGCGGGCGCTGGCTGAGGCGGATTTTGCCGCCGGAAGCGACCACGTAGCTGGGCATCCTGGGTTTGGCGGCCTTCGGCAGCGAGCGCATGAACCGGAGTGCATCGGCGGCGCCGGACTCCATCCGCAACTGCAGAGAGGGCAGATAGGCCTGCACTTCACTGAAGCCCTTGATCCAGCGCAGGGGCAGTTTGACTTTTTTCTCCACCGTCTCCGCAGCGTCCCTGCTCAGCATCACCTGGTCCCTGCCGACGGCGAAACGCACGTCCTCGTGATCCCTGAGGCGCATCAGCGCGTTGCGCATCGGCGTATTGAAATCGACATTGGTGGTGCCGCGGCCGTGGCACTCGCCGGTAAAAAACTCGGCCGGCAGGTCCACCCTGGCGTAGACCCCGCAGCAGCCGCTGAAGCCCTCCAGGCGCAGCAGCTTCTCGTTGCTGGTCAGAACCGGGTCCAGCAACACCGGCCGCGGTAGAAAAAAGTGTGTGCGCACCACCTCGCTGAGCGCAATCAGCATATCGCCCATGATTCTGGGAGAGCGAACCCGGCCGTCGAAAAAATAGGGCGTGCTGTGGTCCGGATTGCAGGTGGCGAGCGACAGCCTGGGTTTGCCGTCCTGTGCCGTCTCCAGGCCGGAGGCGAAGGCGTAGCGGTAGTTGAAATCGAGAGCTGCAGACATGGTTCACCCTGTTGGCCGACATCCGTAAAGCGGTGATTATTGACGTAAGTTTATCCAATACGCAAAGGGTGATTTGGGATTGAGCGCAAGTTTTTCGCTTTGCGCAGCGGAGGGCGGGGGCGATTTTGGCGGCCGCAGGCCAAGCGTCATGGCCTGGCCATGCGCATCGCCGCGGTGCAGGCGGCGTGATGCCGGCTGTGGGAAACCGGCTGCGCCGGGCCCGGGCCGTCGCTGTAGAACGGCGGGCCTCAAATATAGGTCAGGATCGACTTGTGATTGGCATCGCAGTTAATGATATCGACGCGCTTTTGCTCAATCCGGTAGCCGTCTGCGACCCGCTGCAGCTTATGTGTGTAGGTGCCGGCAAACAGCCGCTGTTCGCGGTAGTAGAGCACCGCCTGAAAGTTGGACCTAACCGTGCAGTCGCCGCTCGACGCGTCCAGCGCCAGCAGGCGCACATTGCCGATCAGGTGAGAGCAGCGCACAGGGTATTCCATGGAGGCGGCCAGGCGATGGCCGAAGTTGGCCGCCCGCACCGCCATTACCGCGCGGTTTTCAAACAGAATGGAGATATGGCCGTGGGGGTCCTGCTGGTCCGGGGCGACCGGCATCCAGTAGGTGCCGTCTTCGGTAAACAGGGCCATCCAGCTGTCGAGATCGTTGCTGTCGAGCAGATCGGTTTCGCGATAGAGAAAGCGTTCGATGGCGGCGATATCGGCAGTGTTCCCGGCGGCGCTGTTAACGGCTGTGGTTGCAGTCATGCTGATTCTCCTATTGCTGGCCCTGCGTCATATAGTCCGACCACGCCCGGTATTGATTGCGCATCGACAGATCGCTGGTGCCGCTGGCGCGGGTAATACCGCCTTCGCTCTGTTCGCGGCCGATATAGCGGCGCATATCCACCCATTCGGCGCTGTCGGAGTGCAGCGATTCCTGCATGCGCGCATAGCAGTCCCAGTCATCGGGGCCGACCATGGAGGCGGGCGAATTGATCAGCCGCGAGTAGGTGATGGTACGGTGCAGCATTTCCTCCGGGGCGCCCTTGAGGCGGAAGTGCCAGGTCTGTATCAGTGTTTTGTCCACCGCCACCGGGCGCACCACGCGAATGATCTGTACCGCATCTTTGATGGTAAAGGAGGGATAGATCGCGGTATTGTGGCGGTTGCTGCCCAGTACCTGCTCGGTGCGCTCGCGGCCGTGGGCGGCTATCATACTGTCCATATAGCCGGGTATCTCCGCATAGGCGGAGTGAATGCTCTGCCTGCCGCCCATGAAACTGTGGCCCCTGGCCATCACCGAGACACCCAACTCGTCGAAGAATTCATAGGAGCTGCCGAAGGGGTAGATGATCTCGACTTCCTTGGGAACGGCGGCGCCCTGCGGCAGCTGCTTCACCACCCGGCGGGTGGCCACGCCGACGGAGGCATGGCAGACCATCGGGTGCTGGGCATCGTTGAGGTTTTCGAAGAACATTTTCCAGTTGCAGTCGTGGAAGTAGGGCAGGCAGGTGCCGACCACCTCGACTTCGCTCTGCGGTGAGCGATCCACCATATTGTCGATGGTTTCCAGGGTGGCGCCCATGAAGGTTTTCAGATCCTCGCCCTGTGCCGACAGGCTGGCAAAGACGAAACCGCGATAGCTTTCCACCCGCGCCACCTTCTGCATGCTGAACTGCGGATCTTCGGGGTCGAAATCCGTATCGTCATAACCGCACTTGTGCGGCGTCGCATTCAGTTTGCCGTCGAGATGGAAAGTCCAGCCGTGGTAGGGGCAGCGGAACATGGTCGCGCTGCCGCAGGGCTTGGCGACCACCTTGGCCCCCTTGTGGCCGCAGCGATTGTAGATGACGTTGACCTCGCCGCGGTTGTCGCGCACCATCAGCACCGGCTCCCTGCCGATGGTGGTGCTGAGATAGTCGCCGGGGTTTTTTACCTGCGATTCGTGGCCGACGTAGATCCAGGCCTTACCCCAGATGCGTTCCATCTCCAGCTCGAACAGCGCCGGGTCGAGGTAGACATCGCGGTGTACGCGGTTTTCCTCCACCAGTGCGGCCAGTGCTGTATTGCTGTAGGCCGGTGCGCGTTGCGTGGCGATCAGAGTGCTGTTTTGCCTCATAGTGAAAGTCCTCCCAAACTGGCGCCCCCGCAAACAAACAGGGTTTGCCCGGTGATAAAACTGTTTTCCGGCGCCGCGAAAAACATGGCGGCCCGCGCGACATCGTGCGGCTGGCCAATGCGCTTGAGCGGCAGGCCCGCGGCGATGGCCTGAATCTTTTCACTGCCTTCGGGTATCACCTTGTGAAACATTTCCGTGGCGGCAATCGGGCCCGGTGCGACGGCGTTGACGGTAATGCCGTAGCGGCCCAGCTCCAGTGCCCAGGTGCGGGTCATGGCGATCATGGCCGCCTTGGTGGCCGCATAACAGGTGCGGGTTTCCAGCCCCTGCAGCGCGCGCGTCGACATATTGATAATGCGGCCGAACTGTTTTGCCTTCATCGCCGGCAGGACTGCCTGAGTCAGGATGATGCCGGCGCCCAGGTGCACCTGGGTCAGGTAATTCAGGTCTTCGATGGCTACCTCTTCGATCAGTGCCGGGCGTATCAGGCCGGCATTGTGAATCAGGGTATCGATGCAAAACTGTGCGGCGATGTCCGCTGCCAGCGCGCCGGTGGCCGCGGCATCGGAGAGATCGACGGCAAAATTGTGCAGGCGCCGGTGCTGCAGCGGCGCCGGCCGCCGCGCCAGGTTGATCACCTGATAGTCCGCCGCCAGCAGCTGCCGGCAGATCTCCAGGCCGATACCGGCGCTGCCGCCGGTTACCAGTGCGGTATGCTCGCTCATGGGCTTGCCTCTTGTTCATCGATCGCCGCTGTCACCAGCAGGGTATTGCCCTGCCGGTGCGGTTGCGCGAGCACCCTGACTCTGTCGCCCGCTGCGCCCGCGGCCCGGTTGTGGACCAGTACCCGCACGCCGCAATCGAGCTGCACCGCAGCCAGTTTCCAGGGCAGCTGCTGGCGGTAGTCGGGCTCGAGACTGTGGTGCAGATCACTGCCGGCCAGCACGGTGCCGCGGTTGTCGACAGGCTTCCAGTGCAACTCGTCACTGAGGCAGTTGACACAGATTTCCCGGGGCGGGTACTGCACCGTGTGGCAGTGCCGGCACTGTTGCAGCACCAGGGCATCGGCCCGCGCCGCCTGTGCCAGGGCCCGCCCCGGATCGCTGTGTCGAGCGGGTGTGTTCATCGCTCACCCCGGGCCAGAATTGCCGCCGCCGCGCACAGGCCGCGGTCGTAGTTGACCATGCCGTAGCCGCTGACCATGCCGATGGCGGCCTGCGGCACCTGGTGATCGCCGGCGCTGCGGTTGAGCTGGCGCAGGGTTTCGACCACACCCAGATAGCCGCAGCCGGCCTGACCGCCGGACAGCTGGCCGCCGTTGGTATTGTGGGGCAGACCGCCGCCGTCGAAGGTCAGCGCGGTATCGCGCACAAACGCCGCCGCCGCGCCCTGGGCGCAGAAACCGAGCCCCTCCAGCTGTAACATGCAGATCACCGGGTAGTCGTCATAGGTCTGCAGCAGATCGATATCCGCCGGGCCGATACCGGCGCGCTGGTAGAGCGAGTCGCGAAACAGTTGCCAGCCGCCGCGCAGCTGCACCGGATCGGCGCTGAAGGCATTGTGGCGTTCGTCGGCCGCCAGCACGGTGGCATAGGGCAGCTGCAGTGCCCGGGCCCGCTCGACACTGGTCACCAGAAAACCGTCGGCACCGGCGCAGGGCATGACGCAGTCGTATAAATGCAGGGGGCCGGCGATGGGCCGCGCCTGCAGATAATCGTCCATATCCAGTTTCTTGTCGCCGAGCAGGGCGCCGGGGGTGTGATTGGCGTTGTGGCGCTGGGCCACGCAAATACGCCCGAAGTCCCGCCGCTCTGCGCCGTAGGTGTCCATGTACTTTTGGGTAATCAGTGAAAACGGCCCGTTGGGACCGGCGGCGCCGTAGGGATACACCGCATCGCTGCTGAAGGTACTGAAATTGGCGACGGTGGCTTTGAAGCTCTGCGCCCGGCAGGTATCGCCGCCGATACAGGCGACGATATCGGCGTCGCCGCACTGAATGGCGCGCGCGGCGCGGCGCAGGCCGATCACCCCCGAGGCGCCGCCCAGGGGTATCTGTTCGAGCCAGCGGGTGCAGAGGCCGAAGTGCTCGGTCAAACTGACCACCGAATCGGGGGCCAGGGTGAAGCTCGACACACACAGGCCGTCGATATGCTGTTTCTGGATGCCGCTTTGCCGCACCAGACCGGCCAGGGCACGGCCGATAAACCAGGCCGCGCTCTGGTCGCTGAAGCGCGTATAGGGCACAGTCACCGGCGCGATCAGCGCGACGCCGTCGTAGCTGCCCGGGGCGGGGTCGCACGGCGCACAGTGATGGGAACTGCTGGTGTTGTCCTGACTCATGGGGATTACCTGTCAGGTGCCGGCTCGCTTGCGCTTTTTATGCTCGCGCAAATCGAAGCAGCTCGCGGACTCGACCAGCCGGCGGCAAAGCCGTTTAAGCTCGCCGCGCTGTGGCTTTTGCGAGGCTGTCAGCGGCAGCTGCTCAATAAAGGCGATATAACCCGGTGCCTTGTAGTACGCCAGGGCCTGCTGGCAGTGATCGAAAACCGCCCGCGCGGTTTCACCGCCGGCCTCTGCGCCCGGTTTCAGTACCACACAGGCCATGACCTCATCGCCGCGCAGCTCATCCGGCACCGGGGCCACGGCTGCCTGCTCAATGGTCGGGTGCAGGGAGATAACGGCCTCCACCTCCAGTGCTGAAATGTTTTCCCCGCTGCGGCGGATCACATTTTTACGCCGATCGACAAAATGCAGCTGGCCGTCCTCGCCGCAGCGCACCACATCGCCGGTATGCAGCCAGCCGCCTTCCCAGATGGCGGCGGTGGCTGCCGGATTTTTCAGGTACTCGGTAAAAAAGCCCTTGCGCGGGTCGCCGCCGGCGGCGCGCACCAGCAGTTCGCCGGCCTCGCCGCGGGCGACTTCGCCGCCCTGTTCATCCACCAGTTTGATTTCTGCCCCCGGCGCGGGGGTGCCGATGCAGGAGGTGCCGACATGGCGCGGCTCGCGGTTGGCGGTAATCGCAGCGGCGCAACCCGATTCGGTCATAGCCCAGCCCTCGATCAGGGGAAAACCAAAACGGCTTTCGAATGCCCGGTGGTGGCTTGGGTTGATACCGGCCCCGAAACCGAATCTGACCCGGTGCTGCGTTTCCGCGGGGGCCGGCGGGATATTGAGTAAGATCGCCGGCATGACCCCGAGGTAGTGAATGATGCTCGCCCGGCTTTCCGCCACCGTCTGCCACCAGCTGCCGGGATGAAAGCGATCCAGCTGCACCACGCAGCCGCCGCTCAGCAGCATGGCGACAGTGGAGCAGGCCATGGCATTCATATGTACCAGCGGCAGCGGCGTCAGCAGGCGCTCTTTGCCGGTTTCCAGGCTGCACAGGCCGCCCAGTTCGATATACCAGCGGCCGTTATTGAGAAAATAGTCATTGCTCAGCACGCAGCCCTTGGGTGTGCCGGTACTGCCGGAGGTATAGAGCAGGGCGCATTCGGTATCGCCGCCGGCACTGGCCTCGCGCCGCTTGCCGGGTGCCGGCGGCAGGTCTGCCGCACGGTAAACGTCGAGTACCGGCAGGGCGATACCGGCGCGCTGCGCCGCCGCCTGCAGCTCGCCCCGCTGTTCGGGAACGGATACTGCCAGGCAGACTTCACTGTGACCGAGCAGATAGGCTTTCTCATCGCTGGTCATTTCCCCATTGATGGGAACCGCACTGACGCCCAGCGCGTTCAGCGCCAGCCAGTGCAGAAAAAACTCGGCGCGATTTTCCAGCAGCAGCGCCACGCGGTGACCGCTGCCGTAGCCCGCCCGGGCATACATCGAGCGCAGCTGCTCGATCGCCGTGCCGGCTTCCGCATAGCTGAGGTCGACGGCGCCATCGCCGTAGGCCCGGGTTGCCGCGGCGGGTATGTGCAGGAAGGGATTGTCTGCAAATGCGGCGACGCTGTTGCGAAAGGCCTGATAAACGCTGGGCATAAACGGTTATTCCTTGGAGTTGTTATATGGCCGCACCGGGCAATTATAAGTCAGCCCGCGGCGACTTGTAATTTGGTAATTGGTATATCAGATATTTGATTTATGGATATTGGCGGCGGGGTTTGAACGCGATTATTGAACAAAGATGTTGAACGCAAACGTTGAACACAAACGTCGAGTACCAGCCAATGGCGGCGACTTTGCATGCGCGCAGTGCGGTTGGCGATTATTGGTCCTGCCGGTACATCGCCATAATCGTATGGCGCAGCCACTGGTGACCCGGGTCGCCGTGCACGCTGTTGTGCCACATCAGATAGACCGGCGCCCGCCACTCACCGAGCGGTGCCGGCATCACCTGTAAATCGAACAGTGCGGCAAAGTGTCGGGCGACCCTTTCCGGCAGTGCGCAGATCATGTTCGACTCTTTGACGATATAGGGCATATTGAAAAAGCTGGCGACTCGCATACCGTGCTTGCGCCGCAGGCCGTTGGCCAGTAAGTGCTGGTCGAGCAGGGAGATGCGCTTGTCCTTGGGGTACAGCGCCACATGTTCGGTCTGCAGAAACTGCTGCATGCTCAGGCTGCCCTGAATATCGGGGTGATCCCGGCGCGCCAGGCAGTACCCCGCTTCTCTGCGCAGCACTTCGATATGAAAGTCGTCTTCCACAATTGGAATATTGTCCACCGCGAAGTCCACCGAACCGAAATGCATCAGGTCTTGCAGATCCTCTTCATACTGCGGCCAGATATTGATGCGCACGCGGGAGTTTTGCGCCTGCAGCAGGCGTATCAGCGGCGGCACTAACACAGCGCCGCCGTAGTCGACAGAGGCGAGGGTGAAAACCCGGTCACTTTTGGCCGGGTCGAAACTGACTGTCTGGGTGATGGTTTCGCTGACCAGGTCGAGAATCTGGCGAATCGGGCGCTCCAGTTCCAGCGCTCTCGGCGTCGGCTTGACGCCGCTGCCGGTGCGGATAAACAGCTCGTCCTTGAGTGTCAGTCGCAGGCGTGAGACCGCCGCGCTCATCGCCGGCTGGCTCATGCCGATTTTGTCGGCCGCGGCGGACATCTTGCGCTCGGTCATAATGGCGTCGAAGATAGTCAACAGATTCAGATCTATACTGCGCAAGTTCATCGGAGTTCTCGATTATTGTCATGCCGATATATCTTCCCTGCCCGCACCGGTAAGCCGCTTTTCTTCAAGCCAACTTTAAGTCCGGTATATATTATTTAAATTTGGCTCCCACCACCAGAGTAGTATTCTTGATAGCTATTGATAATTATTGATAACCATTAATAACTACCACCTATACCAACTATAACTATAGCGCAGTATCAAGCTAGGGAGGAATATAAGGTGCAACACTTTTGCCGGCGACCGCGTGTCGCCAACACAACCGTTTTGACCCGAATAAACCTGTCTGTCGCCATCGCTTCGGTGTTGATCGCGGCCGCGCCGGCCGCTGCCGATAGCGATGCCCAGGGGCAGAGCCGGCTGGGCGGTATGATCGAAGAAATCACTGTCACTGCGAGAAAGCGGGAAGAGGGCCTGCAGGAGGCGCCGCTGGCGGTAACGGCTTTTTCCGGCGACGGCCTGGAAGTCAGAGGTGTGAGCAGTATTTCTGAGATTGGCGCCATCACCCCAAACCTGACCTACCAGAATAACCCGCAGGCGGGCGGCGCCTCCTCCGTTGCCACGGTTTATATCCGCGGTGTCGGTCAGCGCGATTTTCTCGGCACCATCGACAATGGTGTCGGCTTCTATATCGATGACGTCTATATCGCCCGCACCGTCGGGGCAACGGTGGATTTACTCGACGTCGAGCGCATCGAAGTGCTGCGCGGTCCGCAGGGGACACTGTTTGGCCGCAATAATGTCGGTGGCGCCATTGCCCTGCACAGTAAGAAGCCGGACGAGGTGTTTGGCGGTTATGTCGATGCCACTACCGGTACCGACAGCCTCAGCCGGGTGAAGGTATCGCTCAATGCACCGATTACGGAGAATCTGCTGTCCAGTTTTGCCGCCCTGATTGCAACCCAGGACGGCTATGTGGAGCGCCCCGCCGGCGGCGATCTCGGTGATGACGACACCCAGGCCTGGCGCGGCGCGCTGCTGTGGCAGGCCGCCGATAATCTCGAAGTTCACTTTACCGCCGACTACAGCCGCGAAGCGGAAAAAGGCGCGGCGTTTACCCTGGCCGAGGCGGGTACGCTGACACCGGGCAGTTTCGCCGGCTTTTACAACAATGTGGTTCCGGGCGGTGCCTGCGCCTATCCGGCCGGCATCACCGAAGCCGACGGCGCCTGCTACAACGAGCAGTGGGCTTCGGACAGCAGCAACGCCGGCACCGCGCCGACCTATTCGGATACCGATGTCTGGGGCACCAACCTGCGCGTGGTATGGGATATCAGCGATAGCCTGACGCTGAAATCCATTACTGCCTACCGCGACCTCGACGCCGAATTTGCCCGCGATGCCGATGCCTCGCCGCTGAAGGTGGTTCACTTTTTCGATACCTTCGAAGCGCAGCAGTTTTCCCAGGAGATTCAATTGCAGGGCAGCGCCTTCGACGGCAGGCTGGACTGGATTGGCGGTCTCTATTATTTCGACGAAGAGGGCAATAACAGAAATATTCTCGGCTTTGCGATTGCTGATTTCGACAGCGACAACGATTTCACCACCACCAGCCAGGCGGTGTTCACCCAGGGCACCTACCAGCTTACCGACCGCTGGGACATTACCCTGGGTTTGCGCTACACCGACGAGGAGAAGACGTTCGATCCGGTGCAGGTGGTATTGAGCAGCAATATCGGATTCGCACCCGGCACGCCGATACTGCCGTTGGGAAAAAATACCCGCACCACCTATGAAACCACGCCGATGGTGAATACCGCCTACCGGCTCAGTGAATCGCTGATGCTGTATGCCACCTATTCGGAGGGCTTTCGCTCGGGCGGCTACGTGCAGCGTATTTTCCCGCCGCTGACCGTGGTGCCGGAGTTCGACCCGGAATTTGTAGACGCCTATGAGCTGGGGTTTAAATACACCAGTGAGCAGGGATCATTTACCCTCAACGGCGCGGTTTTCCAAATGGACTATACCGATATCCAGGTGCGCACCGAGAACCCGGGTTTTATCGGTTTCTTCGAAGCCAATGTCGGCAATGCCGAGATCGCCGGTTTCGAGCTGGAGAGCAAGTGGCAAATGGCCTCGAGCTGGTTTCTGGAAGGCGCGGTGGGCTACACCAATGCCAAGTACACCCGCATCGATGTCGAGCCGCCGCTTACCGCGCAGGTTACCACCAGCAGCGATTTCGACCATGTGCCGGAGTGGTCCGTCAGTATCAGTGCCGCCAGGGAATTCGATCTCGGCGACAGGGGGTTGCTGGTGGCGCGCCTCAGCGGCAACTACCACAGCGGTTACTTCAATAATCCCGACAATTCACCCGGTATCCAGACACCGGAACTGGATCTGTGGGACGCCATACTGGTTTGGACCTCACCGCAGGATACCTACGGTATCAATTTCGGTGTCAAGAACCTCACCGACGACGAGTATCTGGCAAGCGGCTATAACAATACCTCTATCGGCACGGTGGATCGGCTTTACGATCGCGGCCGCCAGTGGTATCTCTCCGGGCGTTACAATTTTTAGCCGCGTTCCGGCCCGGCACTCGCTGCCGGGCAATTTTCCCCGGCGCGTTGCCGCCGTTCCCGTATCTGATCAGCGCTGGAACAAGCCATGTCGACAAGCGAGTTGGAGCTAAGCGCCGGTGCCGAACCCCGTTCACTCGGCTACTCCTGGTATATCGTTTTTCTCTGTATGGTGGCCTATATCTTTTCCTTTCTCGACCGCCAGGTGATCAGCCTGCTGGTAGAGCCGATTCGCGCCGACCTGCAGATTTCCGACACCCAGTTCAGCCTGGTGCACGGCCTGGCCTTTGCGCTGTTCTATGCGGCCATGGGCATTCCGCTGGCGCGTATCGCCGACAGCCGCTCGCGGCCGCTGCTGATTGCCTGGGGCATTGCCATCTGGTGTCTGGCCACCGCCGCCTGCGGGCTGGCGAAAAACTTCGTGCAGTTATTTCTGGCGCGCATGGCGGTCGGTTTTGGCGAGGCGGCGCTGTCGCCCGCGGCCTATTCCATGATCAGCGATTCGTTTCCGAAATCCAAGCTGGGGCTGGCGCTGGGGGTGTACTCCATCGGCTCGTTTATCGGCGCCGGTCTGGCGTTCATCATCGGCGGTACCGCCATTGCCTATATGGATCAGATCGGCGCCGTGACACTGCCGGTGGTCGGCGTGGTAAAACCCTGGCAGATGACGTTTTTCATTGTCGGCCTGCCGGGTTTATTGGTGGCGCTGCTGTTTGTGCTGACTGTGCGGGATCCGCAACGCAAAGGGCTGACAAGTGATAAACCGTTTACCATTGGCCAGGTCCTGGGCTATATCAAAACCCATAAGCGCGCCTTTAGCGCCCATTATCTCGGCTTCTCGCTGCTGTCGCTGCCGCTGTTTGCGCTGATGTCCTGGAGCCCGGCCTTCTTATTGCGCAATTACGACCTGACGACCAAGGAGACGGGGCTATACCTGGGGGTGGTGACGCTGCTGGCCAATACCGCCGGTGTGTTGAGCAGCGGCTGGCTGACCGACTACTTTACCCGGCGCGGCCGTGACGATGCCGCTTTTCGCGCCGCCATTGTCGGCGGCCTGGGTGTGGTGGCGCCGGCTTTGCTGTTTCCCCATATCGGCGCCCTGCATCTGATGCTGCCGGTATTTGCACTGGCGATGTATTTTGCCAGTTTCCCCATGGCCACCTCGGCGGCTGCGCTGCAGAATATGGCGCCCAACCGCATGCGCGCGCAGGTCACCGCGCTGTTTTTTGTCGGTATGAATATTCTCGGCATTACCGGCGGCGCCTCGCTGGTGGCGCTGTTGACCGACTATGTCTTCGAGAGCGAGCCGGCGGTGGGCTATTCCATGTCGATTGTCGCCAGCGCCGCCGCACTGATAGCCGCGCCTTTGCTCTGCTGGGGCCTGAAACACTACCGCCATACCGTGCGCGGGCTGGCGCAGTAGGGTCGCCCGGTGCAGCTCGACTGCGCCGCGGCCGGCGGCGGCATGGCGGACGCGGCCAGTGAGTACGGCCCGCTACAGAACCGGGTGCAGTATGAAAAAGTGTGCGCTTATATCGAAGATATCGGGCAACATGGTACCATTATCGCATTTGCCGGCGGCGATATCGAACGGGTGGCCGGGCTATAGGCTGCCGGGCTATATATAGGGCATGGTGATATAGGGCATGGTGCGCCGCTGGCTGTGGTGCGCGATGTCTACCGCCGCCAAGGTGATCAATATCACCGAGACCTTTTCTGCGCCGCCCGACTGCAGGTATTGCAATGCAAGGCGTTGCAATGATGCCGATCTGATTCAGGATATATGATGCGAGTAAAAACCGGGGGATACGGCGCCGGCCGGTGCTATCGACAGACACGGAGGTTCCTCCACAGCGACTTGACACATTTACTGCCGCGCGCAGCGCTGGCGGCCACCTGTACGCTCGGCCCGGCGATGCCGGCGGCGCTGGCAGATGAGGACGCCGCGGCGATCGAAACCCTGGTGGTCAGCGCCACGCGCTTCGAGCGCGATGCCAGCGGCATTGCCGGCAGCATCAGCCAGGTGCCGGCCGACACCATCGACCTGGTCGGGCATGTGCATGTACAGGAGCTGCTGCTGCGGGTGCCGGGGGTCAATCTGCACCGCGGCAACGGCCAGGAATACCTGCCGGCGATCCGCTCGCCGGTACTGTCCGGCGCCGGCGCCTGCGGCGGTATTCTCACCGCCGAAGACGGCATCCCCCTGCGTGCGGCAGGGTTTTGCAATATCAACGAACTGTTTGAGGCCCACACCGAACAGGCCCGGCGCATCGAAGTGATTCAGGGGCCCGGTACCGCGCTCTACGGTTCCAACGCCCTGCACGGTGTGGTCAATGTGATTACACCCGGTGTGCCGGAAGACTATCGCAGCGCCATCGGCATCGATGCCGGCCCCGACGATTTCAGGCGCCTGAAACTGGCCGCCGGCCGGCGCGGCGACGACTGGGGCCTGGGGCTGAATCTGACCGCCACCCACGACGACGGCTTTCGCGACGACGCCGGCTACGATCAGCAGAAGCTGACGCTGCGCTACCAGTACAGCGGCGAGCGCCTGAGTCTCGATGTCGGGCTCAGCTACAGTAATCTGAATCAGGAAACCGCCGGTTTTATCGAGGGCAGAAATGCCTATAAGAGCCGCAGTATTTCCGAGTCCAACGCCAACCCGGAAGCGTTTCGCGACGCGCGTGCGGTGCGGCTCTGGTCGCGGCTGGAATACAGCCTCGACGACGGCAGCCGCCTGCAGATAACGCCCTATCTGCGCTACACCGATATGGATTTCCTGCAGCACTTTTTGCCGGGCGATCCGCTCGAGCAGAACGGCCAGAAAAGTCTCGGCCTGCTGTCGGCCTATGCGTTTCAGGCCGGCGCGGGGCTGCAGTTGATTGCCGGTGTCGATGCCGAATTCAGTCAAGGTTTTCTGCAGCAGGACCAGGACGGGCCCACCGCCGGCAGTGCCTTTTTGCGCGAGACCATTCCCGAGGGCAATCACTACGACTACGAAGTGGACGCCACCAATGTGGCGCCGTTTCTGCATCTCGACTGGGAGATCGACCCGCGCTTCAGCTTGAGTGCCGGCGTGCGCTATGAGTCCATGCGCTACGACTACGACAATCTGGCGCTGGACGGCCGTAGCCGCGACGACGGCACCAGCTGCGGTTTCGGCGGCTGCCGTTACAGCCGCCCGGCCGACCGCGAGGACAGCTTTGACAACTGGTCGCCGAAGCTGGGCCTGAGCTATCGCTTTTCACCGCAGCAAAGCGCCTATGTCAATTTGTCGCGCGGCTTCCGCGCACCGCAGGCCACCGAGCTCTATCGCCTGCAGCGCGCGCAGACGGTGGCCGACCTCGACTCCGAGCATCTCGACAGTATCGAGGTGGGTGTCAAAGGCAGCGGCGACAAGTTCGTTTATCAGCTGGCGGCCTTCGCCATGCAAAAGGACAATGTCATTTTCCGCGACTCGGATTTTTTCAATGTGTCGGACGGCCAGACCACCCACCGCGGCCTCGAAGCGCAGCTGAGCTACCGCTTCAGCCCGGTGTTAGATGCCGGTATTAACGCCAACTTGGTGCGGCATCAATACGACTACCGGCAGATATTGAACGATATCAATATCGACGGCAATGATGTCGACACCGCGCCGCGCTATTTCGGTACGGCGCAACTCGGCTGGCAGCCGCTGCCGGCTGCGCGGCTGGAACTGGAGTGGGTCTATGTGGGCCCTTACTACCTCGAGCCCGAGAACCTGCACGAGTATTCGGGCCACAGCCTGTTTAATCTGCGCGCCAACTGGTCGCCAAATCCGCGCCTGGGCCTGTTTGCGCGGCTCACCAATCTCAGCAACCGCAAATACGCCGAGCGCGCCGACTTCACCAGCTTTACCCAGGAGCGCTATTTCCCCGGCACCCCGCGCACGCTGGTGCTGGGCGCGCAGTGGCGCTGGCTCTGAGGTTGCACTGGCGCCAGAAACTAGCCGGGATCGGCAACAGCGGCGCCGGGGTCCGGTTTTCGCGCCAGCCCCAGCGCCAGCGCACTGAGGCCAATGGCGATTGCCATCCTGCCGCCGTTGGTCAGTATTTTTTCCCACTGCACCAGCCAGCTGCCGTCGAGTTTGTGCGGCGCCAGGTTTTGCAGAATCAGGCCCTCGATGCTGCCGAGCAGCACGAAGGGTATATCCAGCGCCAGCGCCGGGATTAATGCCGCCGCCATCAACAGTGTCAGGCGCAGGCCGTATACCGGGCAGAACAGCAGGCCGGCCAGCAGCGCCGCACTGATAATGAATATCTGCTGCAGGCTGTGCGTTACCAGCGTAGTGGCACTGACATCCATGCCGGGCAGGCGATGCCCGTACAGCACTATGGGCCCCTCGCTGACCAGCCGCAAGTGGTAGACGAACTCGTTTCTTTTGCGAATGATATTGAATTCGGCGATATCGTACTGGCGTTCAAGCAGACTGACGACGGCGTTCAGCAATGGCAGCAGGGCGTTACCGATACCGGTTCGAAAGCTGAACAACAGCCAGCCGATGACAATCAACGACAGTAAAAATACCGTCGCCCGCAGCGCCGGCGGCGCCGTCTGCGGGTTTATCATGGGCCGCTCGCCCGCCCACTCTCTGACCACCGCATCCACAACAGGAAGAAGCCGCTGGCGGCGGCGATCATCACCACCGGTGCCAGGAAGCCGTGTACCAGTTCGAACAGGTTTTTTTCGTAGGCCGCTATGAAAAACAGCGCGACGATACGCAGCTGGTTGAGGACGAATACCAGCAGCGTGCCGGCGAGGATACCCGGCAGGCTGTAGCGCAGTGGCCTGAAAACGGCAAAAATGGCCGCGTAGAGAATCAGCAGTACTTCGGTTCCCTCACAGCCCTTCAGTACGTTGAGCCGCACCAGCGGCGAGATGATGCGGGTCTGCTCGCTGCTTACCGCATAGGCGGGCGTCATCCAGTCCAGTATGGTCGCGCCGGGTATGACGGCGAAAAAGCGCACCAGTACGCTCTCAATAAACCAGTCCGGCAAGGTGTAGTAGAGACCAGTCAAGGCCGCCATAGTCACCAGGAAATACAGTGGAAACTGCAGGTTGCCCATCCGTTGCAAGAAAACTTTGGCCATGGTTGCTTATATCTGTGGGGATGTCCGGGTTCGGCTGCCGGAATTGTCGGGCCACAGCTTAGTCGCTATGGCGGCGCCGGACAAGCCCGCATGCCGGTGCCGATATGACCCGATTGTCGGGCCCGTTCACCATCAGTGCCCGAATCGGCAAGTTTTGGGGCCTTTATAAACATGGGCCGGTTGCCTGCTGCGGTTTACAGTGGTGGAAAATAAGTCACCCCTGTGGTGGCGATAACACCGGAGGAGAGCGATATGACCGACAACAGACGCAGCTGCCGTTGCTTTGCCGCCGGGCCGGTGGCCCTGGCCGCAGCCCACACCCTGCTGTTTGGCGGCGGCCTGCCCGCTGCCGCGGCGGCGGAGCTGGAGGAAATCGTGGTCACGGCGCAGAAGCGCGAGGCGAGCCTGCAGGACACACCCATTGCCGTATCGGCATTCACCGCCAGCGCCATGCAGAACAAGGGCATCGACGATATCTCCGAGGTTGCCGAGTTCACGCCCAATCTGGTTTTCGATACCACCTCGCCGGTCAGCGGTCTGTCCTCCGGGGCGGTGGTGTTTATCCGCGGTATCGGCAATACCGACTTCAGCCTCACCACCGATCCCGGTGTCGGCACTTATGTGGACGGCGTCTATGTTTCCCGCTCCGCGGGCGGCGTACTGGATGTACTGGATGTCGAGCGCATCGAGGTGCTGCGCGGTCCGCAGGGCACACTGTTCGGCCGCAATACCATTGGCGGTGCCATCAGTATTACCTCGCGCCAGCCGGCTGAGCAACTGGCGGGCCAAATCGCGCTGACCGCCGGTAACTTCGATCGCCAGGATATCAGGGCCTCCATCGATATTCCTTTTAGCGACGCCCTGCGCTCCACCTTTGCCGTGTCCGTGAAAAACCGCGACGGCTTTGTCGATCGCGAGCTGGCGGGCGGCGATCTCGGCGACGAGGACAAACTGGCGCTGCGCGGTACGCTGGTCTTTGCACCCGGCGACCGCTGGGATTTCCAGTTCAGCTTTGACCATACCCGCATCGATGAGGAGAGCGCCGGGTCGACGCTGGCCGGGTTTACCCCGGGCGCCGGCACCATCGGCTATGGCCTGGCCACCTTCGGTGATATCGATGCCGGCCTGGCGGACCTCGCGCAGTATGTCACTGCGGGGGATGACGACCGCAGTTTTGGCACCGGCAGCAGTGGCACCGACCTGGAGATCGACGGTTTGTCCCTGGTCGGTAACGTTGACGCCGGGCCTTTTGACCTCAAATACACCGTCGCCTATCGCCAGACCGAGGGCGAATTTTTCCGCGACGCCGATAACTCGCCCGAGGTGATTACCGAAACCCTGAACCCGGATTACGAACACGAGCAGACCAGCCACGAGTTGCAGCTGACCGGGAGTGCCTTCGATGACCGCTTGCAGTACGTCGGCGGTTTGTATTACTTCGAGGAAGAGGGCACGGACAATGTTTTTGTGCGGGTGTTTTTGCCTGTGCCGGATCTCAGCGGCGGCTTCCCCGCGGCCATCAGCAACTTTGCCGCCGTGGACAACAGCAGTGAAGCCGCCTATTTTCAGGCGACCTGGCGCCTGAGTGACCTCTTTGCCGTTACCGGCGGCATTCGCCATACCCGCGATGAAAAAAGTTTTGATTATACCCAGTATATCGGCGCCGATATCGAGGGCAATCCACTGCCGTTCTTTCCCGGTGCGGTCAACGAGAACGGTGTGTTTACCCCGGGACTGCAGCCGCTGGTGGGCACTGGCAGCGGTACCACCGATGATGCCTTCGAGGAGACAACCTACAAGTTCGGCGTCGATGCCAAGCTGGCCGACGGTACCCTGCTTTACTACAGTTTTTCCCAGGGCTTCAAAAGCGGCGGCTTTGTACTGCGCTATGTCGAGGCCGTGCCCGATGCGCGTACCTTCGAGCCGGAGACCCTTGACTCCCATGAAATCGGTGTCAAGTGGCAGGGCTTCGACGATCGCGTGCGCATCAATGCCGCGGCTTTTTATGCCGACTACGAGGACGTGCAGGTGACTTTCTTCGACAATCTGGGCGGGCCCATCACCGCCAACGCCGGCACTGTCGATATTATCGGGCTGGAGCTGGAGGTGACCGCGCTGCTGAGCGACAATCTGCAGCTGGATATGGGCTATGGCTATATCGATGCGGAGTATCAGGATATTAACCCCATCGAGGGCCTGTCCCTGGCGATCGACGAGTCGGCCAAGCTGGTCAATACACCGGAAAACTCTTTCAACCTCGGTCTGGAATACACCCTGGCCTTGAGCACCAATGAGCTGGCTTTTCGCATTGACTATGCCTATACCGACGATATTTTCAATGACTCGCAGAATTCACCGTTCCTGTTCCAGGAGGCATACGATATCGTCAATGCCTCGGTGCGCCTTTCCATCGGTGAGGCTATGGATGTGGTGGTATTTGCCGAGAACCTGGGCGATGAACGCTTTATCGAAAGCGGCGATTCCAATTTCGGCCTGGGTTTCCACGAGGCCAATTACAACCGGCCGCGGGAATACGGCGTGACTTTCAGGTACCGGTATTGACCCCGGCCAACTTTCGCCCCGGCGCGGCCGTCAGCGCCGGTATTACCCGAACCCGAGGAGATAAGGTGATGAGTAGTACGTTTAAAGCCGCCGTGGTACAGGCCGCGCCGGCGTTTATGGACCTGGACGCCTGCCTGGACAAAGCCTCCGGGCTGATTGAGGCGGCGGCGCGCGCAGGCGCCCGCATTGTCGCCTTTTCGGAGTGCTGGTTTCCCGGCTACCCGTGGTGGATCTGGCTGTCGGCAACGGCCGACAATATCAAATATTTTCAGCGCTACCACGAAAACAGCCTGGTGGTGGGCGGCGATGCCTTCAACCGCCTGGCCGAGGCCGCCAGAGACAACGGCATATTCGTCTCCGCCGGCGCCAGTGAGCGCGATCACGGTTCCCTGTACATCGCCCAGTTTTTGTTTGACGACAAGGGTGAACTGGTGCAGGCGCGGCGCAAACTGAAACCGACGCATATGGAGAGAACCGTCTACGGCGACGGCGACGGCAGTCATATCGCCGTGCCGGACACGGCGCTGGGCCGCATAGGGCAGTTGTGCTGCTGGGAACATATTCAACCGCTGACCAAGTATGCCATGTTCAGCATGCACGAACAGATTCATATTGCCGCCTGGCCGTCGTTCAGCTGCTATCCCCAGGCCTACTCGCTGGGGGCGCAGGCAAACACGGCGGTATCGCAGGTCTATGCCATGGAGGGGCAGTGCTATGTGCTGGCGCCCTGCGGGGTAGTTTCCCAGCAGATGCACGATACCCTGGTGGAAAATGACCGGCAGGCGCAACTGCTGAAAGTGGGCGGCGGCTTTGCACAGATCTACGCCCCGGACGGCAGCCCGATGTGCGACGGCCTGGCGCCTGCCGAAGAGGGATTGCTGTATGCGGAAATCGATCTGGGGGCGATTGCCGTTGCCAAGTCCTTTGCCGATCCCGTTGGCCACTACTCGCGGCCGGATGTTACCCGCCTGCTGCTCAACCGCTGCCCGCAGCCGAAGGTCGAGGTATTCACACCGGAGCTGACAGAAGAGGTGGCCGCCGCCGCGGGGGCCGACGACGAGGACGAGCGGGCAGTGATGCAGTAACAGCGCACCGAGATGCAAGCCGAAAACAGGAGGATAAGCCATGCCCAGAAACAGCATGCCCAACGGTTGGGAGCCGCCGGCGCCGGCCTGGCAGTCGGTCTGGCGCGATACCGCCGATCCGCTGGTGGCCGCCTATTTCGCCATACAGGCCGAACAGCCGACACTGCTGGATAACTGGGCGGTGCGCGCTTTCGCCGGCGCCCACCCCCCGGCGGCGCTGGAGCAGGCCATGTTTGTGGATCAGCGCGGCGTCAGTAATTATCTCTATATCGGCTACTGGCGTCACAGCGAGTACCGAAAATGGTGGGCCGGCGAAGGCAATGGCGAATGGTGGGCCGATGCCCGGCGGCCGGCCGACGGCGTTGGCTACTGGCGGGAAATTGTGGTGATGCCCTTTGATCGCTTCGAAACCCTGCATTCCACCCAGGCGCCACATGGCATCGGTGTCACTGCCGACTCGCTGGCCGGGCCCATCAGGGAGCACGGTTATCCCGGCGGGGCGCGTGACCGGATACCGCTGTCGGACAGTGACAGCTTAAAAAATATCGACAGCGTCGCGACGCCGCTGCCGGCGAAGGTGAGCGCCGCTGGCGCCCGGGTGTTGCTGGCGCCGCCTGAGAATGTCTGCGTGATTCGTTCCGGGCAGAACTGGTCGTACTGCCCCGACGAGGAGAAGGCCCACTACCTGGAGAAGGTACATCCGGTGCTGCTGCAAGGCATGCATTTTCTGCGCGATAACCCGCTGGAGACAAACTGCTACAGCATGCGCTTTTTCGACAAGAAGAACAGTGACTGGTCGGCAACCGAGCAGAGCTTCGGTCTCGGCTATACCACCGATATCTACGCGCTGGAAAACTGGGCCAAGAGCCACCCCACCCACCTGGCGATTTTCGGCAGCTTCATGCAGATGGTCAAGACTTTCGGCGAACAGATGCAGCTGCGGCTCTGGCACGAGGTGACGGTATTGCCCGCGGATAAATGCGAGTTCGAGTATATTGGCTGCCACCGGAATACCGGGCTTTTGAGTTATATCAGGGAAAATAGTAGTATGGAGTGACTGCAGCCTACAGTTCACGGCAGCCCCGGCTCCCCGGTGTTTTAGCTGTGAGCTGTTAACCGTAAGCTGTTAACGGTTAGCTCAGCCAGCTTACTTCGGGTTTTTCCATATATATGGCTTTTTTAATTTCCAGCGGTTATCAAAAGAGCACCGCAGCCCATGCCCGGGAAGATCGTCTGGATTACTGGCGGGGCATTGTCTGCGATGAGTTTGTCAAGCTCGACTGCGAACAGGTGCAGGCGGGCAATTTCGATGGCGAACTGCGCGGCGGTGTCGGTGTCGCCGACCTGCAGTTTGCCGAAATCATCTCCGACCCCCAGTACGTCGAACGCACCCGGCGGCAGATCGCCAGGTCCACCGAGGCGGAGTTTTTGATCAGTTTTCAGCTGGCACAGCAGGGACTGGTGCGGCAGAGCGGCCGCGAGGCGCTGTTGACGCCCGGCAGCTTTGCCCTCTACGACAGCACCCAGCCCTATTCGCTGACCTTCAGGCAGCGCTTTCACCAGTTTGTGGTGCAGATACCCAGTGAGGTGTTGCGCCGCCATCTGATGAACCCGGAACAGTATACGGCGATCGCCATTTCGGGCAACTCGGGACTGGGGTCAGTGCTTACCGACTTTATTTTTTCGCTGGCCAGGGAACTGCAGCACCTGCAGCAGGCGCCGGATGAGCTGTCGGAAAACCTGGTCAATATGATCGCCATGGCCTTTACCTCCTCGCTGATGCTGGAGCAGGTGGGGGACCACGGCGTGGTTCGCGATGCGCTGAAAAGGCGAGTGCGCCAGTATATTGACAGCAACCTGTGCAACCCGGAGCTGTCCAATCACCATATCGCCCGGGCGCAGGGCATTTCCATTCGCTATCTACACAAACTGTTTCAGCATGAAACCGAAACGCTGCACACCCTGATTCTGAATAAACGCCTGCAAAAAAGCCGGCAGATGCTCAATGACAGTGCCTACGCCGGTCACAGTATTGAATGTATTGCCTACAGTGTGGGTTTTTCCAGCCCCGCGCATTTTTCCCGCTGCTTCAAGAAGCACTATGGCATAAGCCCCAGAGATGCGCGTCGATAGAGTCCGCTGCCTTTGACTGCCGTGCGCGCCGGACCGACTCTGCCGTTTGCCGAGTTCGTCGCCCTGATGGCGGCGATGATGGCCCTGATCGCCCTGGCGATCGATGCCATACTCCCGGCCCTGGGTGAAATCGGCACCGACCTGCGGGTGGCCAGTGCCAACGATACGCAGCTGCTGATTTCGCTGATTTTTATCGGTATGGCCCTCGGCCAATTGATTTACGGCCCGCTGTCGGACAGTGTCGGCCGCAAGCCGGCGGTGTTAATCGGCATGGGCATCTTTGTACTGGGCTGTCTGTTGTCGGCGCTGGCGACGGATTTTGAAACCATGTTGCTGGGGCGGCTGCTGCAGGGCATCGGCGTCGGTGCGCCGCGCACGATATCCATTGCCCTGGTGCGGGACCTGTACCAGGGCGCGGCCATGGCGCGGGTGGTGTCGTTTACCATGACGGTATTTATCATGGTGCCGATGATTGCACCGGCGCTGGGCCAGGGAATTTTATGGGTGGCCGACTGGCGGGCGATTTTCATGGTGATTCTGGCGCTGGGGGTAATGCTGCTGCTGTGGTTCATGTTGCGCCAGCCGGAAACGCTGCCGCCCGAGCGGCGCCTGCCGTTTTCCCTGCGGCAGGTGGGGCTGGGTATGGCGGAGATCTTTTCCAACCGTATCGCACTGGGTTATACCCTGGCCTCCGGCATTGTTTTCGGCGCGTTTCTGGCTTATCTCAGCACGGTGCAGCAGGTCTTCCAGCAGCAGTATGCCCTCGGTGACGGGTTTGCGCTGGTTTTCGCCGGGCTGTCGCTGGCCATCGGCGCTGCCTCCTATGTCAATGCCCGCCTGGTGATGCGCCTCGGTATGCAGCGCATGTCGCGGCAGGCGCTGCTGCTGATATGCGGATCTTCGATCGCTTTTTTTGTCCTGGCCCACGGTGCTGACGGGCACCCGCCGCTGTGGTGGCTGCTGTCTTACTATTCGCTGGTGCTGTTCTGTACGGGCATTCTGTTCGGCAATATGAATGCGCTGGCAATGGAGCCGCTGGGGCATATTGCCGGCATCGGCGCCGCTGTGGTCGGTTCCTTATCGACGTTGATTTCCGCTCCGCTGGGGATTGGGATTGCGCGTGCCTATGCCGGTGGTGTGGAGCCACTGGTGTTGGGTTATGCGGGGTGTGGGGTGGTGGCGTTGTTGGTGATGGGGTGGGCGGAGGGGAAGAGGGAAAAGTAAAAAGGGAAAAGGGAAAAGTAAAAAAGTGGCAGCCTGCAGCAAGCATTCACTTTTCCCTTTTTACTTTTCCCTCCCCTGGCCCACAGGCCAGGGCAGTTGCTGTAATTTCTTTGTGATGCGAAACTCGCGGCCATCGGCCAGCGCAATCCGGTCATCACTGGCCGGGGCTTTCATGGGTTTGACCGTATCGCTATCGCTGTTTTCCCACTGTTCTTCCTGATCGACGCCAATACGGATACCGCCATCGTTTTTTTCAGTTTGCGTCCGGCTGATTTTCCGGCCTGGCTTCAGCAAAAGCCGCCAGCTTGTTGCAGGCCTCGTCAATGGCCATGAGTTTGGGAAAGGCCGTCATATCGGTATTGAAGCGCAACGCGTTGTAGATTTGCGGAATCAGATAGATATCGGCCAGCGTCACCTCGGCGCCGAAGCAGTAGGGCGCGGCCCGTACCTGGCTCTCCAGTGCCGCAAAGCCCTCGCTGATCCAGTGGTGATACCAGGCGCTTTTCTGCGCCTCGTCGACGCCCAGTTCGTGTACCAGGTATTTTAATACGCGCAGATTGTTCAGCGGGTGAATATCACAGGCGATGGTATTGACCCAGCTGCGCACCACGGCGGCGGCAACACTGTCCCGCGGCAGCAGCGGTGTGTGCGGATACTCGGCTTCCAGGTATTCGACAATCGCCGTGGTCTGGCCGAGCGTGGTGCCGTCATCCAGTTGCAGCGCCGGCACCAGGCCCTGGGGCTGCAGGGCCCGGTAGGCCTCGTTTTTGTGCTCCCCTTTGAGCAGGTTGACGGGCTTGAGGGTGTGCTCGATGCCCTTGATATTGAGGGCGATGCGCAGGCGGTAGGCCGCCGATGAGCGGAAGTAGCTGTAGAGTTCCATGCTATACCCTCGCCGGCAGCACTGTGGCCGCTACTTCACCGAAGCCGATACGCACCGCGCCGTCTCTCTCACAGTGACCGCGCATCACAATGGTATCGCCGTCCTCGAGAAAAATGCGCTGCTCACCATTGGGCAGCGTGACGGGCTGCTTGCCGCCGCGGGTCAGCTCCAGAATCGAGCCGGCCTGTTCGTGCGCGGGGCCTGACTGTGTGCCCGAACCGAGCAGGTCGCCCGGCTGCATGGCGCAGCCGTTGACGCTGTGGTGGGCCACCATCTGCGCCACCGTCCAGTACGAATCCCTGAAGTTGGAACGGGACAGGGTTGTCGCCGCTTCACTGTCAGCGCGCATTTTTTCGGTTTGTATCAGGCACTGCAGGTGGATGTCCATACCGCCGTGGGCGCTGTTGAAATCGGCGCTGAGATAGGGCAGCGGCTGCGGGTCCTGTGGCGGGCGCGAGAAAGCGACCCGGTAGGGGGCCAGCGCCTCGGTGGTGACGATCCACGGTGAGATGGTCGAGGCGAAGCTCTTGGCCAGAAACGGCCCCAGCGGCTGGTATTCCCAGGCCTGGATATCCCGCGCCGACCAGTCGTTGAACAGGCAGATGCCGAATACGTGCCGCTCGGCCTCGCCGATAGGGATACGCTCGCCGAGTGCGGTGCCGCGACCGATGAAGATGCCCATCTCCAGTTCATAGTCGAGGCGCCTGCTGGGGCCGAAACTCGGCTCGGCGGCATCCGCAGCCCGGGTCTGCCCGACGGGGCGCGGGAAAGTCTGCCCGGAAACGCCGATGGTCGAGGCGCGGCCGTGATAGCCGATGGGCACCCATTTGTAGTTGGGCAGCAGGGGGTTGTCGGGGCGGAACAGCGAGCCCACCGCAGTGGCGTGGTGAATCGAGGTATAGAAATCGGTGTAGTCGCCGATCCGGCAGGGCAGTCCGTAGTCCACATCCGCCTGCGCCAGCAGGCAGCCCTGCAGTTTGTCGCGGGCGCCGGCGCCGTGGCGCAGGGCGCGGGACAGCGCCAGGCGCAGCGCCGAGCTGGCCTCCGCACCCATGGCCATCAGCGCGTTCAGGCTGCTCTGTGCCGCGGCCTGTGCGGCCGCCTGCGCCGGTCCCTCGAACAGGCCGGTTTGGGCCGCGGCCGCCATATCCAGTACCTGATCGCCAATCGCCACGCCACCGCGTTGCGCCTCGCCGCTGCCGGCGCGGCGAAAAACGGCGAAGGGCAGGTTCTGGATGGGGAAGTCGCCGCCGTCGTTGGCGCTGCTGACCCAACTGCGCAGCTGGGGATCGTGAGTTTCGTTTAACAGCTTCATAATTCGTCGGTTACCGCCTGTCTGTCAGTGAGTTTGTGGCGCCCTGAGCCTGCCGGGCTTGCCGGGCGTGCAAAAGAGACCTGTGCAAAGGCCTTATCAAAGGTCCTGGTCATTTGCGCCAGTGAAATGTTTTTTCAACCCGTCCCAGCACTGCAGGTAGTGCTTCTGCCTGGCCGGTGTCTGCAGCGCAAACTGCGTCGGCGCGATGACATAGCGCGATTCGAACATGAAGGCCAGGGTATTTTCGTAGCGCTGCGGCGCCAGTTGCGCGCTGCTGGCTTTTGCAAATACCTCTGCCTCCGGGCCGTGGGGCGTCATGCAATTGTGCAGGCTCATGCCGCCGGGTACAAAGCCTTTTTCCTTGGCGTCGTACACGCCTTCGATCAGGCCCATAAACTCGCTCATGATATTGCGGTGGTACCAGGGCGGTCGAAAGGTGTCTTCGGCCACCATCCAGCGCGGCGGGAAGATCACGAAGTCCACATTGGCCACGCCGGGGGTGTCGGTCTGCGCCGTCAGCACGGTAAAAATCGACGGGTCGGGGTGATCGTAGCTGACAGTATTGATCACGTTAAAGCGCGCCAGATCGTATTTGTAGGGCGCGCTGGTGCCGACCCAGGCCACCACGTCCAGCGGCGAGTGATCCATATCGGCCCGGTACAGGCCGCCGCAGAATTTTGCCAGCAGGGTGTAGTCGCCCTCCACATCCTCGAAATGCGCCACCGGGTACTGGAAGTCGCGATCGTTGGCGTAGCCGTTGGCGCCCACCGGACCGCGCTCCGGCAGGTGCAGGCTGCCGCCGTAGTTCTCGCAGATATAGCCGCGCACCGGGCCCCCCGGCAGTTCGATTTTGAATTTGATACCGCGCGGTATCACCATGATCTCGCCGGGTTTGACGTGCAGTACGCCCAGCTCGGTATAGGCCAGCAGTTCGCCCTGCTGCGGCACAAACAGCAGCTCGCCGTCGGCGCAGTAGAAAAAGCGCTGCCCCATACCGCGGTTGGCGGTATAGACGTGAATGCCGATGCCGACTTGCGCGCGGGCGTCGCCATTGGCGGCAATGGTGGTCAGGCCCTGGACCAGGTCGGTGGGTTGCTGCGGTATCGGCAGTGCGTCCCAGCGCATCACATTGGGCGGGCAGGGGGCTTCGGTAATCGGCGCGGTGCGCAGGCCGCCCATATCCACCGGCTCGAAGTCGCCCATGGCGATCGAGGGCCGGATGCGATAGGTCCAGGTGCGGCGGTTGGCGCAGCGCGGCGCGGTAAACGCGGTGCTGGTAAACTGTTCCGCATAGAGGTGGTAGGGGCACTGCTGGGGGTTGAAGCGCCCTTGCGGCAGTGCGCCCGGCAGGGCCTCGGTCTGGTGTTCGTTGCCGAAGCCGGCCATATACTGCAGTTCGCTGGGGTCGATCATGGCTGCTTTCCTCGCTCAGCGCCGGGGTTGTGGTCGCCCGCCGGCACCTGCTCGCCGGCGATATGCAGTGCTTCCTCCAATACTGCCCGCTCGCCGATATGGTTGGCCAGCAGCAATACCAGGCGCGCATTGATGCGCTCGCTCTGGTCGCGCTCGCGGTTGCGGTGCAGGTCGGTCAGGGCGGCGTAGAAAGCGTCGGGGTCGGTGAAATTCGGCTCGGTCTTCAAATGTTCGGTTTTCATGCGGCGTTCTCCAGATCGAAGCCCAGCGCCCTGCGCATGGCTGCGGTAACGGCGTGTTGATCGAGCCGGTCCCAGCGCGCGCTCACTATCTGGTCGGGGCGGAACAGGTAGGCGCGGCCGGGCTGCAGGTCGTAGCGCTGGCGGAGCAGCCCGCTGTGGTCGACGAGCGTGCTGCCGAAACCGGTTAGTGCCGGCGCTGCGCCACCGGCACTGACCGGCAACAGGTGCAGATCCGGCAGCTGCTGCAGGGCGTGCAGTTGCGCCAGCAGATCGGCGCGCTCGGCGAGGTCCACATTCACCATCAGCACAAAGCGGTTGCCCAACTGGTTGATCAGCCAGGCCGGCGCGCCGCCGATACTCACCGGCGCATCTACCGGCGCTGAGCCGGCGCACAGCTCACTGTCGAAGTCGGCGCTTTCGGCGGTGTTCAGCGGTGAGTCCGGATAGCTGCAGGCGGTGGACAGGCGACCGCTGTTGACCAGGGTGCGGGCGAAGGCGTAGTGTTCCGCCAGGCGCAGGGTCTCGTCGCGAAACACCCGGCTGATGGCATTTTTCGGGCTGATGAAGTCGGTGGCGCGGGTGGAGTGCAGAATGTTTTCCGCTGCCCCGTGCTGGCGTTCGCTATTGTAAGTCTGCAGCAGCGCGGCCGGTGCGGCGCCGCGCAGGATGCGCGCCAGCTTCCAGCTGAGGTTTTCCACCCCCTGTATACCGCCGTTGGCGCCGCGGGCGCCAAAGGGCGATACCTGGTGGGCGGCGTCGCCCATGAAAATTACCCGCCGGTCGATAAAATCATCCATTTTGCGGCACTGGAAGGTGTAGACGCTGGCCCACTCCAGTTCGAACTCCACGCCCTCACCGAGCATGGCCTGCAGGCGCGGGCGGATTTTCTCCTCGCGCAGTTCTTCCTCCGGGTCCGCCTCCCAGCCCAGTTGCAGGTCGATGCGCCAGACATCGTCGGCCTGGCGGTGCAGCAGGGCCGACTGGTTGCGGTGAAAGGGCGGGTCGAACCAGAAGCGGCGCTCGGTGGGGAGGTCGGCTTTCATCACCACGTCGGCAATCAGAAAACGGTCCTGGAAGACCTGCCCCCGGCTTTCCAGGCCGAGTTGGGCCCGAATCGGGCTGTTGGCGCCGTCGGCCACCAGCAGGTAGTCGCAGCTCATGGCGTAGCCGCCCTCCGGTGTCTCGACCTGGATACGGGTGCCGCCGGCATCGGTGAGTACGTCGCTGACACGGTTTTTCCAGCGCAGGTCGACGGCTTCGACGGCCGTTACCCGGTCGACCATGTATTCCTCAAAATAGTATTGCTGCAGGTTGATAAACGCCGGCATTTTCTGCCGCGTATCGGGCAGCAGGTTGAATTCGTAAACCATATCGCCCTGAAAGAACACCTTGCCCAGTTGCCAGGTAATGCCCTTGTCCAGCATGCGCCCGGCGCAGCCGTAACGGTCGATAATCTCCAGCGTGCGCTTGGCGAAACAGATGGCGCGCGAGCCGATACTGACGGTGTTGTTGTCGTCCAGGATAACGCTGGGTACGCCCTGCAGGGCCAGGTCCAGGCCCGCTGCCAGGCCGCAGGGGCCGGCGCCGACGATAATGACCGGGTGATGCACCGCGGATGCGGTGTCCTGATCCGGGCTGCGCCGGTAAGGATAGACCGGGTTGGTGTAGGTTTTTGGCATGATTGTGAACTTCCCGGGTGGTTAAGCCTTGGCCGCCCGCTTTGCCTACGGCTTGTTATGGTTGGCGGTTTGCCGTTGGGCAGGGGTCTCTCCGCCGTTTTGTTAATAGTTTCATAAGAGACAAATTTATCGATTGAAAGGGATTTTTACAAGCAAAAAATCGCATATTTTGCTGGATTTTTGCTCTTATTTTGCTGATTTTTCAGAATAACAGTTTTTTTTGCAACTAATTATTGGTAAATTATAGCCCCGTTCACAGATCCGATACAGGCCCGGATTGCAATGCCGCAGTGCTGCCGCCGGGCAGTCGACCGGCACTGCGGAAAGCGGCTCAAACTCACGCAGGTACTGAATATCATGGCTACAAAACCCTTTGCCTCAAGCGCCGATCTCGGTGAAAAGAAAGAAACCCTGGAAGTCCTGGCCGACGGCGTATACGCGCTGACCGCCGAGGGCGACCCCAATGTCGGTGCCATTGAAGGCGAGGACTTTATCGTTGCATTCGAGGCCCGCGCCACCCCCCGCGCCGCCAGTGACTGGCTGGCGATGCTGCGCCGGCATACCGACAAGCCGGTCAGGTATCTGGCGCTGTCCCACTATCACGCGGTGCGGGTGCTGGGCGCCTCGGCGTTTAACGCCGAGTCGATCATCACCCACGAGAAGACGCAGTTTTTGATCAATGAACGCGGTATGCAGGACTGGGCCAGTGAATTCGCCCGTATGCCGCGTTTGTTTCGCGAGCCCGACGGTATCCCGGGCCTGACTCACCCCGATATCGTCTTCAACGATCGCCTGGAGATCGCCCTGGGCGGCGAGCGCGGCAACCTGGTATTGCAGCACTGCGGCCGCGGCCATACCGCCGGCGATATGGTCGCCTGGCTGCCGCAACAGAAAATTCTGTTTGCCGGCGACCTGGTCGAGTCTGCCGCAGCACTTTATACCGGCGACGGCTTTCACTTCGAGTGGTCCAGCACCACGCTGGACAATGTCAAAGCCTTCGCTGCCGAAATGCTGGTCGGCGGCCGCGGCGAAGTCGCCCGCGGGCAGGAAGCCGTCAATGCCGCCATCGAGCAGACCCGTGGCTTTCTCAAGGCGATGATTGACAAAGTGGGCGCAGTGCACAAGCGTGGCGGCACGCTCAAGGAAGCGTTCGAAGCGACCTACGAACACCTGGCGCCGCAGTACGGCCAGTGGCCGATCTTCGAACACTGCCTGCCTTTCGACGTACAGCGCCTGTGGGACGAATTCGACGGTATCGACTGGCCGCGCATCTGGACCGACGAACGCGACCGCGAAGTTTGGGAAAAACTGCAGGATTGACTAGAGCCGGCAGCGACTAAAAAGGGGTCGGTGACAAATACCATTCATTTGCATTTACATCAGCATTTGTCACCGACCCCATTGCTGCTATTATGCTGGCAACTAGCAACTAGCAACTAGCAACTAGCAACTAGCAACTAGCAACTAGCAACTAGCAACTAGCAACTAGCATGCTATGATATCGATATGACAGCACATCGCCCGCGATCGGTGGTATTGAACCGGTTCATTCCCTACCTGATGGTTAACCTGGCCAAGCGTATCAGCGATTCCTGTTCGGAAATCTATATGGACGCTTTTGCAATCACGGTGCCGGAGTGGCGTATTCTGGCGCGCCTGGCGGAGCACGATTTTCAGAATGCGCGCGATATCGGCGAGGTCACCTTCATGGATAAATCCAAGGTGTCGCGCGCGGTTAAATTACTCGATGGCAAGGGCTATGTGACGCGGCATAAAAACGGTGAGGACAATCGCCTCACCTATTTGTCGCTGACCGGGGCGGGGCGCCGTCTCTATCACCAGATTGCCCCCCGGGCGCTGGATTGGGAGAGTCGCCTGATCAGTGCCCTGGACGTTGATGAATATCGCGATCTGATGCGGATTCTGGAAAAGCTGGATTTGCAACTGGACAGGATGGATCGTTCAGAGGTATAAGACGGTATGGTACCGCATCAGGTCACCGCCAGCCCTATTCATAGGCTCTGAAATTGAATGGCTCACAATAAAAACAACTTACTGTCGGGGCCCTCTCAATCGTTAGATATGTAACGGCAAACGCTAATCTCACTGGTTGTTGAACCAGGATATAAAACTCAGTGTTTTGTGCTGACAGCCCAAACTAATTGCCACCGTATTTTTGTGCAAGTATGAGCAAATGATAGGGAAATATCTGATAGCCTATTCCCATGATATCATTTTCAAAACCTGGAATGGCAGTGTTGGTGCCAGTATAAACATCATCAAAACCCAATATATGACCGAACTCGTGAGCGGCGGCTAACTGCTGTTGTGTTTTGCTTTTACCGATGCAAGGGAACATGATAGTGCCTCCTTGTTGCGCTCTATCTCGGCAGCTTATACCCGTTTGTGGCTTAAAGCTAATATCACCATTAAATAGGACAGTTGTAGCTTGGACATTAAGTTGAATAGTAGATCCGTCGGGAGCTGTTCTGCATGAAGTCCAACTGTTAATGCCTTTGATAGCGCTGGAGGCGTCGATACCAAGGGCGTCTACAGTCACATTTATGGTTATTGTTATATTGCTATTTTGATTGACTACCGAAATTTTAGACGAAAGGCTGGGATTGCCGGCAAAGTTATTGAAGTGGCGAGCATAAGCCGCTGTGTGGTTGATATTGTTGGGTGTGCCTGGACAATTGTTTATGGGGCCACTCAGTGCCTCGTCTCTTTGGGCCAAGTAAGTAATATTTTCTAATAACAGTTCAAAGGGGTTTCTCTGTTCCTGCTCGGGATCAAATACATTGGTGCCAAATACTCTTTCAAAAATATCTTCGAGAACAGATTTTTCCGTACTTCCGTTCTCCAGGGTGTTGTTGTCTATTACAGTGCCTAGCACTTTACTTGCCTCAATAGCGTCTTGATTAAATACTGAATAATCTTTACTGCCTGCTGGAATTTGGTATTGAACCGAGACAAAGTCACGATGAATCACGGTTCTGCCCGTCGAGTTACATAAATTGATGAATTCTGCATCATTGGCATAAATGTCATCGAGTGTGTCTCTAACGATAGTAGGTATTGGTTCCTTATTTTCAAGAGGGCCGTTTTCTTCCACCCACTGTGGTGAGGCACACCACTCTCCCAAATAAATCGTATCGTTTATAGTTATTGCCTGGGTGACAATCGGTGCGTTTTCAGAAAAATAGTTTCTGTTATAGATCGTACTATTGAGTTCTTTAAAAAATTTCTGAAATTCATTATCTATAGCTTTAATCTTGTTTGGAGCAGTGGTTTGTGTATCCGGAGCAAATACGATTTGATCAAACGAGCCGATTACAGTATTTGTTACGCCTTCAAGTAGAATATCGATTTTTCCATCCATGTTAAAATCGCCGGTAATCACGTTAATAGCGGTTGGTTGCCAATTGTTGCTAAAATTTTCAATTTGACTAGTCGGCAGTTCTGAGACGATACTGAAGCTGCTATCATTGTTTTGTTGCAGAATAAATGGTTTTACGGGTGAAGGTAATACGATAGGGGTTATGATATCGCCATGCAATAAGATGATTTTTGGTTTCTGTCGGACATATAAATCTTTAAGTCCATCGTTGTTTAAATCTCCACTAAATACTTCGTAGTTATTGTCAAATCCGTTGGCAAATGCGAAGGTACTAAAAACGCATGTAATGAAAAGGCTTAAACGTATAATTTTCACAATATATTCCCTATATTTTAAAATTAATCGGTTTAATGTAGTGTCTGAATAATACTTGCTTCAATACCGTTGCGCCAATCAATAAAAACTTTATAAGGGCGAGGTCTGGGATATTCAGTAATATAGTAACTGTAGTAGGTTTCCCTGGTTTTTAAGGTGGAGACGCCTATGCCGGTAACTCTAAGTGCCTTTGCCTGTTTTTTTTCAGCCAGCGAAAAAATATTTACGATTTCGGGAATGTTTTTTAGTAACCTGATTAACTCAGTATCAGGAATGTCGGTGTAACTAGGTATGTATTCTTCGAGGGATATATCCAGGCAGTTAGGCTCAGAGTCCTGCAGTAGATAGGCGTAGGTGGTTTGTGTTCTGGCCTTTGCATTACTCCATTGGTGGTCAAGTTTATGATATTCTGTGTAGTCAATTTTGCAGAGGCTTTCCTGAGCCAATTTGGGTAGAGACCATGCTCGTATTGATCGAGTCGTTGTAAATGGTTCTTCGGTTATGCCGGTTAGCTTGGCGGTTTGGGCTACACATTCCCGGGATTTGAGTACTGTTCGCTGTACTATAACCCGACTAAACCTTGCCACGTCAACGCTTGCTTTCTCAAGCACAATCCCCGCCTCTTCATCGCTTAACTGGACGGTTTCGATACAGGGGCTTTCAAAGATACTTTCGGCATTTGCGAATGAAAAAAAGGTGAATATCAGCAGGTAAAGTGGCAAAAATATACCCATAACTGATGTCAGCCCGACACAGCGCCTCGCTATACTTAAAATGCCGGGACGGCTTGTAATTTTGCAGGTCAATGCCATTTATTTGAATATGCACTTTGCACAAATAGTGACTGCTATTACCGACGTTAACCTACAGCGTACTATTTGCATATTAGAGTTGCTACCTTTTCCCGTTATCACTATTCGATTATCAATAACAGCCAGCCGAAATTTATTTGAAAATCAATGTATTAGCGAGGGCTGTCGTTTTTGTCAGGCTGGAAAAAAGAATCATTTGCAGGTATCGTATACCACGAAATCGCCTCTCTCTTAAGCGCCGGACTGGAAAAGTCGCCTGATCCGCTCACTGGATACCGATGAATACCGCGATCTGATGCGGATTCTGGAAAAGCTGGATTTGCAGCTGGATAATATGGACCGTTGCGGATAAGTTTGTTCATCCACACCGTCCGGGGCGTCTTTATGATTGACAGACCCCCCATATAAGAATATTGTTTGCTGGATAACGCCCACCTGGGCACTGCTCGTAAGGGACTATGAACAGAAAAATTAACGCACCGCACGATAAGTTTTTCCGTGCCGCCATGGAACATAAACCGGTCGCAATTGATTTTTTTAATCACTATCTGCCGCACAAAGTCAGGCGGGTGTTGGATGTAAACAGCCTTGAGTTAACCGGCCACAGTTATATCGATACCGACCTGCGGGAGAGTCTCAGTGACCTGGTTTTTCGCTGCGAGCTGGCGTGCAGGCCCACTTATTTGACCCTGTTGATCGAACATCAGTCCACCGCCGACCGGATGTTACCTTTCCGTGTGCATCACTATCTGTTTGGTATGTTGCACAGTCATCGCAAGCAACATCCGGACAAGCCGCTACCGGCTGTCTATACGCTGGTTTTCTATCATGGAGAAGTCACCCCTTATCCATACTCCCTCGATCTGTGGGACTGTTTCGACGATCCCTGCGGGCTGATGCGGGAAGTGCTGTATCAACCTCTACCGTTGATCGATGTCAACCAGCTGCCGGATGAGGCACTCAGACAGCAGCAGTGGGTGGGGCCTATGGCGCGGGCGCTAAAATACATCCGCCAGCGGGATATGGCACCCTATGCCTTGGACATCCTGGAAGCTCTGCCCTGGTCACTGGAGGACGGGGAGAGTATAGAATTACTGGAATTATTGCTAAACTACCTGCTGAGCGCCGGTAATATTGAGGATGTAAATGCTTTTATCGCGCTAAGCGCGGAGCGGCTGTCCGGGCCGGTAAGGAGTGAAATCATGACATTTGCAGAGAAACTAAAACAGCAGGGTATACAGGAAGGCATGCAGGAAGGTATCCGGGAAGGTATCCAAAAAGGTGTAAACACTGTCGCACTGACTATGCTGAAAGAGGGCGCTGAAACGCCCTTTATCGCCAGGATGACCGGTTTATCCATGGCAGAGATCGAGCGTTTGCGGGTATCGCTGGAAAGCGAACCCGGTTAATCTCAGCCGCCAGCGGCTAAGCCCGCGTCAACTCCGCAATCGCATCTCCCACTGCGTACTCTTTACCCACTTCGGCCAGATGTTTGACCACCCCGTCAAACGGCGCTTCTATATCCAGCGCCGTCTTTTCCATTTCGATACAGTAGAGGAGCTGGCCGGCTTTTACTCCCGCGCCGTCTTCGACATACCATTTGCTGAGCTGGCCTCTCTGGCTCGATACCGCCGCCTTGGGCACGCGCATGGTGATCTTCATGCCGTCGCCTCCATACTTTCCTGCGCCAGCGCCACCACCGCATCGGTGGTGGGAAAGTGCAGCGATTCCAGCGCCAGTGTAAAGGGCGGCGGTGTATAGGCGGCGCCCAGGCGCCGCACCGGCGCCAGCAGCTGGCCGTGCAGGGTTTCGTGCAGTTTGGCTGCCAGCTCGGCGCCAAAACCGCAAAACTCGGTAGCGGGGTGCACCACTACCGCGCGCCGTGTTTTTGCCACTGAGGCCTGAATGGCGTTCCAGTCCAGCGGCACCAGGGTGCGGATATCGATGACTTCGGCCTCGATACCCTGAGCCGCCAGCTGCTCGGCCGCCGCCAGGCATTCCAGCACCGTCCAGCCGTAGGAAATCAGCGAGATGTCGGCACCGGCGCGCTTGCAGGCAGCCAGCCCCAGGGGAATGCGGTAGGGCTCCACCGGCACCGGCGCCGGATTGTAGTAAAGCCGCATCGCCTCCAGAAACAGGCACGGATCGGGGTCATCGATACAGCTCAGCAGCAGGCCCTTGGCATCGACGGCATTGCTCGGCACCGCGACTTTAATGCCGGGCATATGGGCAAACCAGGTCTCCAGCGACTGCGAGTGCTGGGCGCCGAAGCGCCCGACATTGCCGGCGTTGACGGTGCGAATGGTCAGCGGCACGGCGGTGCGGCCGCCCGACATATAGCGCAGTTTGGCGGCGTGGTTGGCGACCTGGTCCATGCACACCATGAGAAAATCGTTGATCATGATTTCCGGCACCGGCTTAAAGCCCGCCATGGCCGAGCCGGTGGCGGCGCCGATAATGGCCTGTTCGGAAATCGGCGTGGCCATTACCCGCTGCTCGCCGTACTTGGTCGACAGGCCCAGGGTCACCTTGCCGACGCCGCCGGCCGGGTCGGCGATGTCCTCGCCCATCATAATCACCCGCTCATCCGCGGCCATGGCCTGGTCGAGGGCCTGAGTCACAGCGGCGGCATAGCTGATCTCGGCGGTCTCCATGGCGCCGAGGTCGGGCTCGCGCGGCGCCGGTCCGGCCTGGCGGTAGGGAATCTGGGCGATATCGGCAAACACGTCGGTATAGAGTTCCGCCGGCTGCGGATCGGCAGCCTGCAGCGCGCTTTCCACTGCAGCGCCGGCCTCGGCTTCGGCCTCGCTGCATATCGCCGCCAGTTCGGTCTCGCTGGCGCTGCCGCCGGCCACCAGTTCGGCGCCGAAGGTGTCGATGGGTGTCGCCGCCCGCGCGGCGCTCAGCGCCTGCTGGTCCATATGGCTTTCGTCGCTGCCGAAGTAGTGCCCCTGCAGGCGGTGGGCGGTGCATTCCAGCAGGGTCGGCCCGCCGCCGCTGCGCGCCCGCGCCACCGCTGCGGCGGCGGCGGCGTAAACCTCGCCCGGGCGGGTGCCGTCGACGCTGACACCGGGCATCGCATAGGCGGGACCGCGGTCGGCAATCGAAGCGCTGGCGGTGGAATCGGCAAAGGCGGTGTACTCGGCGTAGAGATTGTTCTGGCAGACAAACACCACCGGCAGTTTTTTCAGCGCCGCCAGATTGAGGCTTTCGCCGAAGGCGCCGATATTGGCGGCGCCGTCACCGAAGTTGCAGATGGTGACCTGGCCGCTGCCGCTCAGGCCTGCCGCCAGCCCCAGGCCGGTGGCGATCGGCAGGGTGCCGCCGACAATGCCGGTGGTCACCATCAGCCCGCTGTCCGGGTCTGACAGGTGCATGGGCCCGCCCTTGCCCTTGGAGGTGCCGCTGTGCCTGCCCATGATCTCCGCCATGATTTCCGTTACCGGCGTGCCCTTGGCAATGGCGTCGTGAATACCGCGGTAGGTGGTCAGCATGTAGTCGTCCGCGCGCAGGGTGGCGGCGACGGCGGCGGCAATGGCCTCCTGACCGGCGCAGGGATAATACATAAACTGTACCGCTCCCGAGGCCAGCAGTTTTTGTATCTGCTGGTCGCAGGCGCGAATGCGCACCATGGTGCGGTAGATTGACAGCGCCTGCTCAGTGGTCAATGATTCAGTCAACGCCATAGCCTGTAGCCCTCCTGTTGTCATATGCGCTAAATAGCCGTATGCGCTAGATAGCCGTTTGCACCAAATAGCCTTTGCACTCAATAGTCGTGTAGGCTGAATGTCTGTCTGTTCAGCTGCCTTGTTCAGTATTGCCCAGCGAGCGCAGCGCCGCTTTCAGAACCTTGCCGGTCGGATTCTTGGGGATTGCCTCGATCGCCTGAATCTGCCGCGGTATTTTAAAGCGGCTCAGGCGCGCGCCGCAGAATGCCAGCAGCTCGTCGCTGTCGGGCGGGTCGGAACCGGGCGCCGGCACCACGAAGGCTTTCAGCGCCTCGCCCCATTTGGCATCGGGCACACCGACAACCGCCACCTCTGCCACCGCCGGATGCTCGGCGATTACCTGTTCCACCTCGCTCGGGTAAATATTGACACCGCCGGATATCACCATATCTTTTTTGCGGTCGACAATATAGATATAGCCCTCGCTGTCGCGCCTGGCCAGATCGCCCACCGACACCCAGCCGTCGCGCCGCGCTGCGGCGGTGCCGGCGGCATTGTTCCAGTAGCCGTCGAACAGGTAAGGGCTGCGCGAGTACAGTTCTCCCACCGTGTCCGCCTCGCACTCGCGCCCCTGCTCATCGCGGATGCTGATCTCGGTTGCCACGATCGGCCGGCCCACACAGCGGTGTTTGCGCAGTTGGTCCGGCGGGCGCAGATTGGTAACGATGCCGCCCTCGGTGGAACCGTAGGTTTCGTGCAGCAGGCCGGCGCCGAAGTAGGCGACGACTTTCTCCTTCAGCGGCTGCGGCAGCGGCGCGGCGTTGGAGATAATCGTTTTCAACTGCGCCGGCCGCTGCGCCGCCAGCTGCTGTTCGGGCAGGGCAAACAGGGCGGCAAAGTGGGTGGGCACCATAAACACCCCGGTGGCCTTCGTGTCGCGCAGTGTCTGCAGGGTCTGCAGCGCATCGAAGCCGGCGACGATGCGCACATAGCCGCCCAGGCACAGCGGTGCCAGCGCAAAGACCAGGCCGGCGCCGTGACACAGCGGCGCCAGCGCGACAAAGCGATCGTCGGGACCGAAGCAGCCGTATTCGATCTGCATGGCGGCCACCGTCAGCCAGCGCGAGCGGTGAGAGATCATCACCCCTTTGGGTTTGCCGGTAGTACCGGAGGTATAGGGAATGGTGAACAGTTGATGTTCGTCCGGCGGCGGCAATACCGGCGCCGCTTCAACGGCGGCCAGCTGCTGTTCAAAGGCGGCGTCGAGCACCTGGCAGGGTGCCTGCAGGCTTTGCGCCCGCGTGCGGTTTTGGCCATCGACAAAAACCAGCGCGGCGCCGCAGTCGTCGACAATGGCATTTATCTCGCGCGCGCTGAGCCGCGGGTTGACCGTCGCCAGCGGGCAGCCGGCCAGCGCCGCGCCGAATACCACTTCGAGGTAGGCGACACTGTTGCCGGCGACGATTGCCAGCCGCTCGCCGCGGCGCCGGCCCAGCCGGCCGAGCAACAGGCTGGCGATCTGCTCGCTGCGCCGCAGTAACTGCCGGTAGGTGCGGCTGACTTGCGCGTCCTCGGCCGCTACCTTGTCCGGCGTGCGCTGGCACACTGAGCGCAGCAGTCCGGCAAATGACAGCGAGGCGCCGGCGGCGGTATTCATCCATCACCTTCCGGCAGGCGAAAAACCTCGATGGCGTTGTCGCGCAGCAGTTTTTGCAGCGAAGCGGCGCGCAGTCCCAGCGCCTTGACTTCGCTGACGCCGCGCTGCGGGCTGATTACCGGCCAGTCGGTGCCGAACATGACCTTGTGGCTGCCGTAGCTGTCGGCGTAGGCGACAAACTGCTGCGGCCAGTGTCGCGGCGCATAGGCGTCGCCGGCGGTATAGATGTTTTCGTGCTTCCAGCACATGGCGATCATCTCGTCGGTCCAGGGCACGCCGATATGGATGCCGATGATTTTCAACTCCGGAAAATCCAGCGCCACGCGGTCGAGCAGCATCGGGTTGGCCACCGTGGGAAAGCGCCGTTCGCTGCCGTAGATCAGGTTCTGGCCCACCTGCAGCATAATCGGGATGTCCAGTTCGCAGCACTTGGCGTAGTAGGGATAGATCTGCGCCGCATCCGGCGGCATCGAAAACCAGTGCGGGTACCAGTGCGCGCCGACAAAGCCCAGTTCCCTGACGGCGTGCTCCAGCTCGCGCAGGCCGGCCATACCGCGGGTCGGGTCGATGCCGGCCAGGCCGGAGAAGCGGTCCGGGCGCTGCCGGCAGGCGCGGTGTACATACTCGTAGGGCACCTCGAAGGACCCGCGCACGCGCAGATCGCCGGCGCGCACCGCGATCAGCAGCGAGCGCTGGATGCCGGCGCTGTCCATCATGGCAATATAGTCATCGAGTTCGACACCGCCGCGCCACGCCGGCGGCATCCGCACTTTGGCTTTGAAGTCCTCGTCGAGACCGGTGCGGTCCTCGCGCACTTCGCGCGGGGTAAACAGATTGCAGACGATGTCGATGTAAGTGCTCATGCCGGCCCGCCGCTGGCAAACCCGGTCAGCGCCCGGTTGAACATTGCGGCCTCCTCCCAGAACGGGCAGTGACTGCTGTGGTTGAACAAAACCAGGGTCGACCCGGGAATCTGCCGCTGCAGCCACTGCCCCAGCGGCGTCGGCAGGATATTGTTGTTGGGGTGGCAGTAGAACAGGGCCGTGGGCACAGCGATGTTTGCCAGCTCTGCCCGCCAGTCCTGGGCCACCATATCGTCCATCAGTGCGGCGGCCGCATCGGTGGGGGTGAGAAAGGTCTGGGCCAGCATCTCTTCCAGCTCCCGGCCCTGTGGCGGCTGCAGAAATGCGGCATTGAAAAAGTCGCGATAAATCGAGCGATCAGCGCGCAGTGCGGCGGCATAACCCTGCGCCGCCTCGAGGGGAAAATCGCCGAAAGTGGGGTGCTCCCAGCCGGGTGCCGACGGCAGCCGCGGCGTCATCTCCATAAGTACCAGGGCGCCGACACGCCCGGCTGCGTGCTGCTGCAGATAGCGCAGGCTGACAAAGCCGCCGAGGGAAAAGCCCACCAGCACCGCATCGCGCAGGTCGAGGTGTTCGAGCAAGGCGCCGAGATCATCGGCGAGCTGCGCAATGCTGTAGCCGCTGTTGGGTTTGCCCGACAGGCCGTGGCCGCGGTGATCCGGCGCGATAACACGAAACGCTTGTGCCAGCTCGGCAATATTGCGCTGCCAGAAATAATCGGCATTGAACATCAGCGCCTGCAGCAGCACCAGCGGCCGCCCCTCACCCCGATCCACATAGTACAGCGGCGTCCCGTCACCCGTCGTAAAATACATATCGCCCTCCAAGTTCAGTCGCTAGTCACTAGTTACTAGAGACTAGTGATTAGTGACTAGATCTGATAGTTGATTCGCAGGCCCCACATTCTCGGTGCGCCGAGGAAGAACTGCGGTACTACCGGATCGATGCCGGGTAGCGGCACACCGGATTCCAGGGCATTGGTGAAGTATTCCTCGTCGCCCAGGTTGTCGCCGTAGAGGGTCAGCGCCCAGCGCTGCGACGGGCTGCGGTAGGTGATTTTGGCGTTGATCACGTCGTAGGCGTCCTGGCTGACACTGGGCCGGTTGAACGGCGTAAAGAACTGCTCGCCGGTGTATTGCCAGTTACCCCATAGCTCCAGCGTGCCGCCGCCGGCCAGCGGCCGGGTGTAGGTGGCCGCCAGCGCGGCGGTAAACGCCGGGGCCCGCGGCAGCTCGTTGCCTTCCAGGTTGACGATATCGCCGGGCGGGGCCGGGTCCTGGGTTTCGAAATCGTCGTACTCGGTCTGCAGCAGGGAGATGCCGGCGCTCAGCTGCAGCTGTTGGCTCAGCAGTGCCAGCATTTCCACCTCGGCGCCGTAGATGGTGGACTCGGCGGCGTTTTGAATGGTGGCGGAAAGTTCCTGCACTTTGCCCACCTGCATATCGCTGTAGTCGTAGTAGAACAGTGACGTATTGAGCTGCATACGTTCGTCGAAGAAACGGCCCTTCATGCCCACTTCAAAGCTGGTTACCTCTTCCTCGTCATAGCTCGGCTGCACCGCCAGCAGGTTGTAGCCGCCGCTTTTGAAGCCCTGGGTGACACTGCCGTAAAACATCAGGCCTTCGCGTGGAAAATACTCCAGGCCGATCTTGGGCGTGGCCGCGTCCCAGTCGTTGTCGTCGTCTACCGTCACCGCGCTGCCGCCGAGCGAGGAGCGGTCGTCGACATAGAACACCTGTTTTTCTTCCTGGCTGAAACGCAGGCCGAGGTTCAGCAACAGGCGCTCTGTCAGCTCGTATTTGATTTCACCGAATACCGCAACCGCCTCGGTTTCGCTCTCGCCGTTGATCAGCACCGCCAGCGGCAGGTCGGCACCGAGCGGCAGCGGAATGCCGATAAAACTGTCGGAGTCCTCGGTGAGATAGTAGAGGCCGACAATCCAGTTGATCGGGCCGGCGCCGCTGGAGGAGAGCTGCAACTCCTGGCTGAACTGTTCACTGGTATCCACCTGAAAGTAGTTGACCAGATAGGCTTGCAGGCCGTCGCCGTCATTGAGCCACTCGAAGTCGGCCTCGCGCGAGGCGGTAATGGATTTGAAATTGGCGCCGTTGGGCAGCTGCCAGTTCAGCGTCGCCTGCACGCCGTCCTGATCCCAGCGGCCGGCTTCGTCGATGCGGATGTCCAGGCCCGGTACCTCGAACTCATAGCCCTGGGACACCACCCGCTCGCGCGCTGCCAGCGGGTTGGCGAAGGGGATGCCGCCCTGAAAGATCAGCGGGTCGTCGGTGTATTTATAGGGCACCGGGTTGCTGTCGTCGCGGTAGACATCGGCCTTGAATTCGATACTGAGGTCATCGCTCGGCAGCCAGGTCAGCAGCAGGCGCCCGGCCCGCAGGTCCTTGTTGTCGAGTTCGTCTAGGCCGCGGCCGACACCGGGAAAGATATTTTCCGTATAGCCGTCGCGATCGTGAATCAGCCCGGCGATACGCCCGAGCAGGCGGCCCTCGACCAGCGGGCCGCTGAGCGCGGCTTCCAGCCGGCGTTTATTGAAGTCGCCGACATCGCCGCTGACGGCGACCTGCAATTCATCGGTGGGTTTGTTGGCAATGAAGTTGATGGCTCCACCGGTGGCGTTGCGACCGTAGAGCGTACCCTGGGGGCCGCGCAGGACTTCGACCCGCTCGAGATCGAACAGATCGAAAATCGATACCGACGAGCGCGCCAGGTAGACACCGTCGGCGGATATGGCCACGCCCGGATCGCCGGCCACGGTAAAGTTCTCGGCGCCGACGCCGCGGATTACCACTTTGCCGATAACATCGCGCTGAATCTGCAGCCCCGGTGTGATGCCGGCCAGGTGTTCACTGGTTTCGATACCGGCCCGGGCCAGGTCTTCCCCGCTGAAGGCGCTGACGGAGATGGCGGTGTCCTGCAGGGATGCCTGGCGGCGCTCGGCGGTAATGATGATCTCCTCCAGCATCAGCTCGCCTTCCTGCGCCGCCGCCGGCGCGGCGCCGATGGCGGCGCTCAACAGGGCGGGGCAGAGCAGCGCGGTGCATCCGGGCCGGGAGCTGTGTTTTCTGTGCTGGGTGCGAGGCGTTTTCATGGCGTAACCTCATTCTCGTTATTGATGTTTTTATGCTCGAAACGCTGTCTTTGAAGCGTTGTATTTGAAACGTTGTATTCGAGACGTTGTATTCGAAACACCAGTCTCCGAAACATTGTCTCCAAAACGGCTGTTATCTGCCGGGGCCCGCCGCCGCTATCAACGGGTCGCCGGGTGCCTTAATCACATATCGCAAGTGGACAGTGGTTTCGAGTCTATGAGGCGGGCGTTGACATCGTCAAGATTTTTCGTATATAAAGCTATTAATTTCATGTATGTGGAAATATGACAATGCACTCCGTGGTGAAGTCAGTCGGCCGGGTTCTGGACGTGCTGGAACTGTTCCAGCGCCTGCGGCGGCCCCTCAAGGCAACCGAGATCTGCCTCAATCTGGATTATCCCAATTCCAGCGCCAATGCCCTGCTGAAGAGCCTGGTGAGCCTCGGTTATCTGTCATTCGATACCCGCAGCCGCTGTTATTTTCCCTCGCTGCGGCTGACGCGCCTGGGCGACTGGATTCCAGAGCACGTGCTGACCGAGTCACTGGTGGGCATGCTGGGCGATCTGGCCCGGCGGACCGAGGAAACCGTAACGCTGTCGGTGCAGAACGACTTGTATATGCAGTTTATCAAGGTCATGCCCGGCACCCATCCGATCTCGCTGAATATGACCGAGGGCTACGTCTGCCCGCTGTTCGGCTCGGCGGTCGGCACCGCGCTGCTGGCCAGCTTCGATGACGAACAGATCGAGCGCCTGCTGATGCGCGCCAAGCGCGAGCCCGACAGTACCGCGCTGGCGTTCAACCTCAACGACGAGATGCTGGAGATCAATGAGGCCCGCCAGCGCGGCTATGCGGTGGCCTACGACCGCGTGTTTCCCGATACCGGCGCGATCGGCATGCTGTTGCCCTCGGAACTGGGCGAGCAGAGCCTGGTGCTGGGCATCGGCGGGCTGGCTTCGCGCATTCGGCGCATGGAAAGACAGATCATTTACGCCATGCAGCGGGCTGTGGAATCGCAACGCGACATACATTGATTTTGTAAAATACATTGATTTTGCAAAATACGTTAATTTCGCAAATGTGAAATATAGGATCTAGTTTGTGAATAAGTTGACACTTTTTACGGCTTGGCAGTAGGCTTGCGGGATCGAAGTTGTCAGTGTGACGGGAGGCGGAAATGAACGCGAGTGACTGCCCGAGATTTCTCTATGTCGAGGCGCCGCAGAGTGCCGCAGCGGATACCTATGTCGAGCAGCTGGCGGCGCTGGCGGCGGATGCCGGCGGGCGGGTGCTGGGCGCGGCGCCGGCTGCGGCGGTGGAGTGTCTCGAGGCCGGTACACCCGCTGCCGCCTGTTGCCTGATCCAGTTCGGCGAGCGGCATCGGCTCACCGAGCTGTGGTGCAGTGAAGCGCAGCGGCGGGCATTTGCCGCAGTTGAAAACCTGGCCGGGCTGCGGGTGCTGGATGTGCCGGGGCTGCCTTATGTCGGCCTGCCCGAGGCACCCGCCATTCCTTCCATCGCCTCGGTGACGCCGCCCGCCGGCGGCGGTCCCCGCGCGTATATGATCATTCAGGGAAATGCCTTTGATCAGGCGCGTATGGACGCTTACCGGGATATCATTCTGCCGATGATCAAGGCGCTCGACGCCTATTATGTCGCCTTCGATCTCGACGGCGGTGTCGATACGCTGCACGGCAACTGGCCCTATCGGATTTTCGCCATCTCACGCTGGCCGGATTACCGCGCCGGCCACCGCTTCTGGGACAGCGACCGCTACCAGAATACCGCTATTCCACAGCGCCGCGGCGCCGGCGAATTTAGCGTGCATTTCTTTGCCGGCCTAGCGGGCTAGTGCCGCTAGCCGGCAATGCCGACGAAATCGTAGACAGGTTGCGGGGCAGGGGAGCGCTGCGGGGGGAACCGCCGCGCCTCCGGGGCGCCGCTTTGCAAGGGTTTAACAGCCTTGTCGCCGGCGCGCTTTTCAGCAGTGGGGTGGAGGTGCTGTCGATGAGTATTGACTGGCCGTAACATAGTGTTATCGCTGCACTGTAGTCCTGATCGATCAAAAGTATAGGCGCCGCAGGCCGGGCTGTAATCGACTATTTGGCGCTATCGATATAACCAAAATAATGCCGCGAACCACCCCGGCGCCGCTGCGCTGAACAGATGTTTTCGCTTGAGTCACTGCTATCCTGCATATAGGATTGCTGACGGGCGGATTGCGCCGCATCGGGGGATCAGAGTCGAGTTGAAAGGTATACGCTATTTCGAGGCGGTGGTTTTCCTGCTGTTGCTCGGCAATTCTGCACACTATGCCTTTGCCCAGTATCTGGGTCTGAGCGAACGCCTGCTGGCGCGTATCGAAAAGGAATACGGCGCGCAGGCGCGCGAGCGGGTGGCCAGCTGGCAGGCGCTGATGATAGCGACCAAGGCCGCGCCGGCACTGCCGGAGGGCGCGAAGATGGCCAGGGCCAACGACTTTTTTAACCAGGTGGAATGGGTCAGCGATATCGATCACTGGGGGCGGGAAGACTACTGGGCCACTCCGGTGGAAACCCTGGTCACCAACGGTGGCGACTGTGAGGATTTTTCCATCGGCAAATACTTCACTCTCAAGGATACCGGGGTCGATAACGACAAGCTGCGCATTACCTATGTCAAGGCGCTGGAATACGATCAGGCGCATATGGTGCTGGCCTATTATCCGACCCCCGGTGCCGAGCCGCTGATCCTCGACAATATCAATAAGACCATTCTGCCTGCCTCGCAGCGCACTGATTTATTGCCGATTTACAGTTTTAACGGCGAGAGCCTGTGGCTGGCGAGGTCGCGGGGCAGGCAGTTGAGGGCCGACAGTATGACCAGTCTGCCGCAGTGGCGGGAGGTGAACGAGCGACTGTTGCAGGAGTTGCGGGAGTAGACTGGCAGCTGCTCAGTGCGCATCCAGTACTTTCCTGATATCCAGCAGAAATTGGCGCAATGCCGCTTCTCCCCGGTGCGCGGCCTGCAGGCAGGCGGACCCGATAATCACGCCGTCGGCACCCAGGGCAATCGCCGCCGCTACCTGGTCGGGCGTGGACAGGCCAAATCCCAGCAATACCGGAATGGCAATGCCCGCTTCACGCAGTGTTGCGAGATGCTCTGCATTGCGCGGCGAGAAGTAATCCCGGGTGCCTGTCTTGCCGTCGTTGGCCTGCAGAAACACATAGCCGCCGGCGTTTTTCGCCCGCTCGATATCATCGCTGTCCATGCGGTACGGAACGAAAGCGATTTTGTCATAGGCTGTCGCCGCGGCAGTGTGTTTGCAGCCCACTTGGATGATGCCGTCTACCGGACAGCCGTTTACGTCATTGCAGACCAGGGCCGCGATACTGCCGTATCCCATTGCGGCAATGTATTGCGATGGACAGCACTCGCGGAGATCGGCAAAGTAATTTGCAATACCGGCCTCGTCGGTGCCGTTGCCAATGCTTCGCAACATGGAGTTCTTGACCAGTTCGCCATCCATAAACGGGTCGGGGCTGGGAATGCCGACTTCGAGGATGTCGACACCGCAGTCTGCGTAAATGCGGGCCTGGCCGGGCAGCATTTGCGGATCTCCGAGCGGCAGGTAACAGGCGAGCAGCCTGCCTTTTTTTGACTTTAGAATACTGCTGCGTGACATATGCCCACCCCGGAGTCTTTGCTGTTGCTTGGCCCATTGCAGGGTAGGCTATCGTGCAGTTGGGGCTGCGTCACGACCCGGTGGTGAAGTAAGTGCAGCATATGGACATGTGTTGCGAGCGGGGTATATTTGATCGCGGTGCGGGTCTGGTTGGTGGTTGCTTTGTGGGGGTGGAGTTTATTGGCACTACTTAAGCAGGACGGTGCCAATTGATTCGGCCTTAAGCCGGCTTGTGGGGGTTCAGGTTCGAGACACGCCGTGGATACGTCCGTGTAGGCTTCTCGCCAGCATCCCTGCTGTCGAGAGTCTCGAACCTGAACCCCCACAAGCCGGCTTAAGGCCTACCACCGCAGTTCTATCTTGGATATTCTCGGTAGCAGGATGCTGGCGAGAAGTCCCCGGGAGTGGAGCGGGAAAAAGTGAAGCAATGCTTCGCCCCGCGGAACGACCGAAATCTGTGATTTCGGGCCGGGCCCGCTTGCTGGGCTTTACGGCGGGTTGCTAAAAGCCTTTCGGAGAGGTGGGCCGATCCATTGGCACTGGACCCCGATCCCGATCACACCTACTGCCGGTCGGTCGTTTATGCGACATTAGCGCTCGATGCCGGCTTCACACTTTGAAACGGGTGACCAGACCGGATAAGTTCTCGGATGTGCGATCGAGGCTGTTGGCGATTTCTGTCGACAGCTGCGCGCTGCTGTGCGCTTCCCGGGCCAGGCCCGCCATATTGGCAACGTTGGCGCTGACCTCATTGGCCGCGCAGCTCTGCTGCTCGGCCGCGGTGGCGATCTGGGTGTTCATATCGCGGATGCTGCTGACCGCTTCGGTAATGGCGCGGATGGAATCGCCGGCCTGGCTGGCCAGTTCCACTGTCGACTGGGTCTGCTCCTGGCCGTCGCGCATCGCCAGCGCCGCGGCGGAGGCGCCGTTCTGCACGGTTTCGATGATCTGCTGAATTTCCTCGGTGGATTCCTGGGTGCGCTGCGCCAGTGCCCGCACCTCGTCGGCGACGACGGCAAAGCCGCGCCCCTGCTCGCCGGCGCGGGCCGCCTCGATGGCGGCGTTGAGGGCCAGCAGGTTGGTCTG
>JANQMH010000048.1 GCA_028280195.1 Exilibacterium sp. | reverse complement strand
TGAGTGACGAGCAACGACGAGTGGCGCTTTGTCAGGCGCAACCCGAAGGGCTGGGCCTCTACTGCCACCCAGCGGCGTTATCAGTCGCTTATTTGGAATGACCAAACGGCGCTCCTTCTGCCTTGCTGGGTGGCAGTAGAGGCCCAGCAGAGCTAACTCAAGTAGTGTCAACAGGCCCTAGGATTTCCCCGACCGCCTCCTGCAGGGCCAGCACGGCATCGTGCAGCTGTTCGTCGCACAGGTAGGGGGCCGGGCCCATGCGCAGCCACTGGCCGCAGTAGTCGGTGTGAACGCCGCGGTCGCGCAGCTGCTCGCACAGCTGGCGCGCGCAGGGCGAGGCAAAGGCGATGAAACCGCCCATGTATTCGACATCGACAGGCAGGTCGATAACAGCGCGCGGAAAGTCGCAGGCGCGGAAGGCTTTTGCCAGCAATTGCAGTTGCTGCTGGTTGACATCGTGCAGAAAGGCCGGTGTCAGCCGGCGCCGCTCGAAGTACTCGAAAACGTGGCAGGCGCGAAAGTGCGAGACGGCGTCATAGGTCGAGCCGTCAAAGCGCGCGGCGCCATCGGCGTAGGCAATCGGGGCGCTGGCGCAGTCGTCCGCAACGGCATCGAAATGGCCAAACCAGCCGGCTATCAGCGGGCGGAAGTCACGCCCCGGCGGCACGTGCATAAAGCAGTTGCCATTGCCCATCTGGCAATACTTGGCGCCGCCGCCCACCACGAAGGCCTGCTCGAGGTTGTAGTCGCGAATGGAAAAAGACAGCACGTTGACACTTTGGTAGGCATCGATAAACAACTCCACACCGCGCGCCTGGCACAGGGGCAGCAGGGTGTCGAGTTCCAGGGTCTGACAGCCGCTGCGAAAATTCACTGTCGACAGGCACACCGCCGCGGTGTTGTCGTCGATCAAGCCGCTGACCCGTTCGACAATTTGCGCCGCCGGCTCGCTCGGCACCCGCACCACTTCGACGCCCTGTTCGGCCAGGCGCATCAGCTGTCGCAGCAGCGACGGGTGCTCGCCCTCGGCGGTGATAATGCGCGGCCGCTGTGCCAGCGGCAAGGCGGAGAGAAAACGCAGCACCAGGTCGTGCACGCTGGCGCCGAGGGCGATATTGGCAGCGGCGCTTTCGATCATGGCGGCAAAACCGCCACGCACCCGCCAGGCCTTGTCGAACAGGGTCTGCCAGCGCTCCTCGCCGTATTTGTTCAAACAGTCCCAGTGCTCGCGGTAGCCGCGCTCGGCCACATCCGGTACGGCCTGGTGCAGGTGCCCGGTCAGCAGAATGCGCGCCGCCACCGCCGCGTGCCGATAGTCCGCGGCAATGGCGTTGGGCGATTGTGAGAGGCTCGAAATTGACAGCGGGTGCGAGGGCATAAGCGATAAGTCCTGAGGGCCGTTTACCGTTGTGGGCTCTCGATCATTATAGTCGAGGCGCGGGCAGCGGCCGGGCCGCCGGAGGTTGGGAGTCAGGTCTCAGACCCAAATCGGATTTATCTGCTAGAATGGCACAAAAAACCAGGGCCCACCAATTGCAGTCGCGTGCCAATAAGCCCATGACCAAGCCGACCACAACAAACCCATGAGCAGTGCCGGTGAATAGCGCTAATGAACAGTGGCAATGAAGATATTGCTGGTTGAAGACAGCGCAACTCTGCGACACGCCCACTGCAGCTATATCCGCAGCGCCGGGCACACCCCGATCATTGCCGAGAGCGGCGAACAGGCACTGCAACTGGTGGAAAAAACCCCGGTCGACATGGTGATCATGGACGTGGAAATGCCGGGGCTGGACGGCTTTGAAACCACCCGCCTGATGCGCGAATGGCTGGGTAAGGACTGGATTCCGATTATCTTTGTCACCGGCAAAAGCGATGATCAGAGCTTTCGCCAGGGCATCGACGCCGGCGGTGATGATTATCTGATCAAGCCGGTAAGCCCGGTGATACTCGGTGCCAAAATCAAGGCCATGGAGCGCATCGCCGAAATGCGCGATCAACTGCGCCGGCTCAACGCCGAGCTGGAAACCCTGAGCCAGCGCGACGCCCTTACCCAGGTGTACAATCGCCGCAGCTTCGATGACCTCAGCCAGCGCCAGTGGCTGCTGGCCAACCGCCGCCAGGAGCCGCTGTCGGTGCTGATGATCGATATCGATCATTTCAAGCTCTACAACGATTTCTATGGCCACCCCAGCGGCGATACCTGCCTGGTGGAGGTGGCCGGCGCCATTCAGGCGACGCTGAAGCGGCCGTCGGATATTCTCGCCCGCTACGGCGGCGAGGAGTTCATTGCGCTGCTGCCCGATACCGACCTGGCCGGTACCCGCCAGGTGGCCGACGCCGTGTGTATGGCGATTCGCGACAGGGGTGTCAGTCACCAGCGCTCCAAAACCAGCCGCGTAGTCACCGCCAGCATCGGCGCAGCCTGCACCACTCACTTCGCCGGCCGCTCACTGCAGCAGCTGATCAACGCCGCCGACAAGGCCCTCTACAAGTCCAAGCAGACCGGCCGCAACCGCGCTACCGTGGAGGAGTTTTCGCCGCTGAAATCGCTGCTGGTGGCGGACAACGACCGGCAGACGCTGAACCTGCTGAGCCGCAACCTCAACGGCCTGTGTCAGATCATCACCGCCGAAAACGGCGAGGAGTGCCTGGACATGGCCCAGAGCCTGCTGCCGGACGCCATTCTGCTGGACGTGAATCTGCCGGGTATGGACGGCCTGGCGGTGTGCGAGCAGCTCAAACAGGTAGCGGATACCGCCAGCATTCCGATTGTGCTGATCTCGACGCTGAAACGCGCCGAGCAACTGCGCCTCGGCGAGCAGGTCGGCGCCAGCGACTGCCTGGAAAAGCCCCTGGACGGGCAGCAATTGAAGGCGAGGCTGGAAAGCCACCTGGGGCCTCTCTGAGGCGGGTGACCCCGGTGCCGGCAGCGACTCAGGGCCCCCGGTACCGGCGCGGCGGCCGGCTCAGTCGATGGAGGAGCGGAAGCAAAACCACAGCAGGCAGTGGGTATCGCTGGTTTCGACCTGGCCGACTCCCATCTCCACTGAGGTGAGCGCGCCGTCGCCGTCGCTGTCGATACTGTCGAACATACCCATATACTTGGTGTATTCAGCCTCGGTCAGGCGGCCGTCCTTGTCGACATCGAGCTTGTTGAAACGCGAGCGCAGCAGCGCCTGGCGCTTGGCCACATCCATGTTTTCATATTCTTCAAAGCTGACACCACCGTCGCTGTCGCCGTCCATGTGTTTGAAGATATTGCGCTTTTTGGAGGTAATCTCGTTCTGGGTGATGCGCGCATCGCCGTTGAGGTCGTACTTGGCCAGCAGCCAGTTCTCCTGGGCATTGAACCCTTCTTCGGCCACAGCCACCGATAGACTCCACAGCATCAGCGCCACTGAGCCTGTAACCACCTTTTTCATTCTGCACCTATTCGTTATATCTAGTAGTCGTTATATCTAGTTATATCGGGATTAACTATTATCGGCTGTGGGCATAGCGCTATACCACGTTACCGGGCGCGTCCGTGGCGTTAGTTTCCGGATCTTGACTGGCGTCCAGTTTAACCTTGAGTCGCTGGCATGGAGCCAATTGAAATCACAAAACAGGCGCTCTATTTAAACTTATTTTGCCTAGTTTTCGAGAAAAATATACAGAATCGCTATAAGAAAAACAATCTGCAGAATTCTTCCCCGATTATCTTACACGCACAGGGAGAATACCCCGGCCTTATTGCCGCCGGTTATACCAGTTGACCGGCCGCGCGTGCCGGTCCACTGCGTCCACCACATCGAGAATCAGCGCGAACAGGGCCATGCGCACCAGTACGCCGTTGTCTGTCTGGCGAAAAATCGCCAGGTTGGGGTTCTGATTGAGATCGTCGTCGAGTTCGTTGGCCGAGGCGCGCGAGTCGCGCGGCAGCGGGTGCATGATCACCGTATTGGGCTCGCAGTACTGGGTGTAAATCGCCTGGTTGAGGCGGAAGCGGCCGCGGTAGGCATCGGCCTCCTGGCTGGAGTCGAAGCGCTCCTCCTGAATGCGGGTGGAGTAGGCGATATCGACATGGGCGATGCTGTGGGTCAGGTCATCGGAGATATGCACCTGGTGCCCGGCACTGCGCAGGTCCTCGACGATGTCCGCCGGCATCGCCAGTTCCAGCGGCGAGACCAGTGTCAGGTGGATATTGCCGAACAGTTTCAGCAGCTTGCACAGGGAGTGGACGGTGCGGCCGTACTTGAGATCGCCGATCATGGCGATGCGCATGCCGTCGACCGAGCGGCCCTTGTCGGCCAGCTCCTTGCGGATGGTGTAGAGATCCAGCAGCGCCTGGCTGGGGTGCTCATTGGGGCCGTCGCCGCCGTTGATCACCGGCACGCGGCTGGCCACCGCAAACTCCGCCACCGAGCCGGCCTTGGGATGGCGCATACAGATAACATCGCTGTAACCGGACAGCACCCGCGCGGTATCGTAGAGCGACTCGCCCTTGCTGATCGCCGAGCTTTCAAAACCGGTGGTTTCCCGCACCTCGCCGCCCAGCAGGTTGAAGGCGCAGCCAAAACTCACCCGGGTGCGGGTGCTGGCCTCGAAGAACATATTGCCCAGAATCGCCCCCTCGAGCACGCGCGTTACCTGCTTGCGCAGCGCGTAGGGCTCCATGGCGTCGGCAACATCGAAAATGCGCTCGATATCTGCTCGTTCAAACTGTTCGATGGATAGGATATGCGCACCGACAAATTCCACTGCTGCTCCTTATCTTCGCTGGCTGGCTGGGATACGCCTCCGGGGGCAGGCGCTATTGTAGCGGCAAGGTCGAAATAGGGAAATTGCTTTCTCGGGCGTGACACACTTGTTTATTTGCCCCAAAATGGCGGCTTGGCCGGCAACTCGAGAGCAGCTCGGAAAACCGTTCGACAGATACGTTAACTATTGTTTCAACAGCGTTAATTATCGTTTCAACAGCATTCGTTATCGCTGCAACAGCCTTAGTTATCGTTGCAACAGCATTACTTATTCGTTTCAACAGCATTACTTATTCGCTTCAACAGATAGTACAGCAGATATTTCAACTGCAGTTGAGCAAAGGCATTCGGCAACAAGGAAACACTGTGGACCCACACCTTCCGGAAACCCTGGTTAAATACTGTACGGCAGATACGGCTAAAAAGATATTGTCCTCCCAGTCTCTGCGCTGGAGCGCCCCACACCTGTTTTCCGACCCCTTCGAACCCAATCACGACACCCCCCTGCCCTTCGATCCGCACACCCTATTGGACGCCTCGATCAAAACCGCCACGGCGCTGATTTTTGCCAAAGAAGTGCCCCGCGGCCAGACGCCGCTGGTCACGGCCATCCGGCGCTGGCGCGACGAGGAGCGCTTTGCCTCCCCGGAAGAGGCCGAGGATGTGCTGAAGGAACTGCTGTCACAGGTGGTCGATCAACGCCAGTCGGCCATCGACCAGATGATGATGGACTGGCGCCAGTTTACCCGCTCCCTGCGCATTTGCTGCTTCAGCGCAAGGCCGGACAATATCGCCGCCTGGCGCCAGTACGCCGCACAGCACCGGGGCATCGCCATCCGTTTTCAAAGCGGCGAGTTCACCGCCCTGCCCAAGCCGCAGCAGGTCAGCTATAGAGGTGCGCGGCCGGAAGTGACCACGCTGCGCGAGCAGCTGGCGCTAATTATCAACAACGAAAATATCGTTCCGCAGGCGCACTTTTACGATAAGTTCACCACCAAACCCAGCGTCGACAGCGCACTGCAGGAATGGCGCTGCTTCCACAAGAAAGCGCAAGCGCCGGCGGCCGATCACAGCGACGGCAGTGCCGGCTTTGACGATATCCAATTCGAGCGCAGTGAAATCAACAGCATTTACTTCGGCATTTACACCGATATCAAAACCAAGCGCGACGTTTACGACATGGTCAAAGAACACTACAGCCAGGCAAAAATCTTCCAGGCCAAAACCATTCCCGGCAAGTACGAGATGGAATTCGAGCGCCTGACCGCGCGCAGATAGGCAGCCGTAACAGTTCTGCCGCGGGCGCGGCGATCAGCCGCTGTCGGCGCGCAGCTGTGCGGCCAGCCCGCGACCGTGGTCGAGCAGCTGGGCCAGAATCCGGTCCTGCCCCGCAGTCAGGCCGCCCTCGGCACGCAGCTCACCGACGCGCTGCTGCAGCGCCGCCAGGGTCAGAAAACCCTCTTCGCCGGCGCCGTCGATGCGCTGCAGGCAGTGCTCGCGCCACAACTGGCGCTCGGCCACAGTGAGCGAGGCGGGGAAATTTCTGGCGCGGTAGCGAAACAGCAGCTCCGGCAGGCGCTGATCGTAAAAACTGAAGGTAGTGGTGGACAGTGCTGCGGCGTCGGCCTCGCGCACGGCCACGGCGGTCTGTTTGTCGCGATCTTTCAGAAAGCCGTCGTACAGCTGCTGCTCCGGGTCGCTGCTGCGGGCAAACTGCGACTCGGCAAACACCTGTTGGATCTTATCGGCGATATCCGCCGCCAGCAGCTGCTGCCAGTGTCGTTCGCAGGCCGTCTTATCGATACCCAGACGCCTGGCGGCAGTATCGTCGAGCAGCTTGGCAGTGGCCACAATGGGGCACTTGTTCAAGTGCACCAGCTTCAGCGGCAGCCGCTCGACCCCCTCCGGCAGAGCGTCCCTGGTACTGAATACCCGCTCGCGGATCTGCTCGCTGTTACAGCTCAGCAGCGGCGCGGGGTCGGCGCTGAGGTCGAACACCACTACTGCATTGGCGTTGACGGGGTGCATCGCCAGCGGCACCACCAGCGCCGCACAGCCCCGTTCGACGCCAAACATCGAGGAGATATGCAACAGCGGCCGGCGCCGCTTGAGATCCACCAGGGCGGCAACGCGCTGTTTTTTGCGCAGCTCGAATACATAGCGATACAGCTCCGGCTGCCGCTGTTTGACCAGCCTGGCCACGGCGATGGTGGCGTATACATCCGACAGGGCGTCGTGGGCGGCCTCATGGGCCAGGTTGTTGGCCTCGGTCAGGGCCTCGAGCTTGAAGCTGGGGCGGCCCTCGGCGTCGTTTGGCCACTCGATACCGGCCGGCCTCAGCGCCCGGGCCAGGCGCAGCATATCGATAATGTCCCAGCGGGAATTACCGTTTTTCCACTCGCGCTCATAGGGGTCGTAAAAATTGCGGTAGAGGCCGTAGCGGGTCACTTCATCGTCGAAGCGGATGCTGTTGTAGCCCACGCCGCAGGTGCCGGGACGGGCCAGTTCGCGCTGTATCTCGGCCATGAACTGGCGGTCGCCGACACCGCGCTGCTGCGCCTGCTGGGGCGTGATGCCGGTTACCAGGCAGGCCTCCGGGTGCGGCAGGCTGTCGGCTGGCGGCTGGCAGTAAAGCGTCAGCGGTTCGCCGACGATATCGAGCTGCTCATCGGTGCGCACGCCGGCGAACTGGCAGGGCTTGTCGCGCGCCGGCGCCGCGCCCCAGGTTTCGTAGTCGTGCCAGTAGAAAGTGTTCAAAAATGTTGCCATCCTGTTGCACCGCGACCGGACGGCGGTTGTCTCTGCCCGCCGGCGCAGCCGCTGGCGCCGCCGGCGACCCAGACCGGCTCAGCTGCCGCTGTGGTTCTCTTTCAGCATCGCATACAGCTCGTCTTTCAACAGCAGGCGGCGCTTTTTCAGGTTTTCAAAATTGTCGTCGCTGGTGGGTATGGAGCGGCTCTCCAGGCCTCGCACCTGGTGATCCAGATCGTGGTATTCGGCCGCCATGCGGGCGAATCTTGGGTTTTCGATTTTCAGCTGGTGGATCAGCTCGCGGTCTTCGGGAAATTCGTTGATAAGGCTGTGATTGGATATTTCCGACATAGTCTCGTTCCAGAAAGGTTAACGCCGTAAAGCGGGGGTCGCTGTGCAGCTGTGCGCACCTGGGTGCAGTATATCGTTAACCGTGGTGGGCATGGAAGCGCGATGGAGGGCGGATATGCCGGTGTTTTTTTGACCAGTTGTTAAGAAAAACCGGCGGCCGGTAACCCAATGTCGATAATCGGCAGCCGCGCCGGCTCTGAGCTACTGCACCTCTACAATACCTTCCTCAATTTTTGCTTTCCAGAGCTGCGGCCCGGTCTGGTGTACCGATTCGCCCGAGGCACTTACCGCCACGGTAACCGGCATGTTTTCCACACCAAATTCGTAGATGGCCTCCATGCCGAGTTCGGGGAAACCCACTACCTGCGCCGACTTGATGGCCTGCGCCACCAGGTAAGCCGCGCCGCCGACCGCCATCAGGTAGACTGAGGCATTATCGCGAATCGCCTCGATCGCCGCCGGGCCGCGCTCCGCCTTGCCAATCATGCCGATCAGGCCGGTCTGCTCGAGCATGGTGCGGGTAAACTTGTCCATACGCGTGGCGGTGGTGGGACCGGCCGGCCCCACCACTTCATCAGCCACCGGGTCGACCGGGCCGACGTAGTAGATAAAACGCCCGCTCAGATCCACCGGCAGCGTCTCGCCTTTGGCGATCAGGTCGACCATTTTTTTGTGTGCGGCATCGCGACCGGTCAACATTTTGCCCGACAGCAGCAGTGTTTCACCGGGCTGCCAGGTTTTGATCTCCGCGGCCGTCACCGTGTCCAGATTGACGCGCCGTACACTGTCGCCTATCTCCCAGGTAATTTCCGGCCAGTCCTCCAGCCGCGGCGGCGTCTGCAGTGCCGGACCCTCGCCGGTGAGGGTGAAGTGGGCATGGCGGGTGGCGGCGCAGTTGGGAATCAACGCCACCGCCTTGTTGGCGGCGTGGGTGGGGTAGTCTTTGACCTTTACATCCAGCACCGTGGTCAGCCCGCCCAGCCCCTGGGCGCCGATACCGAGGGCGTTGACTTTCTGCATCAGTTCCAGGCGCAGTTCTTCGGCGCGATTGGCTGCGCCGCGCTGTTGCAGTTGTTGAATGTCGATGGGGTCGAGCAGCGCTTCCTTTGCCAGCAGCATGGCCTTCTCTGCCGTGCCGCCGACACCGACGCCGAGCATGCCCGGCGGGCACCAGCCGGCACCCATTTGCGGCACCACCTGCAGCACCCAGTCGACAATGGAGTCCGAGGGGTTGAGCATGGCAAATTTGCTCTTGGCCTCGCTGCCGCCGCCTTTGGCGGCGACATGCACCTCCACGGTGTCGCCGGGGACGATATCGTAGTGAATGACCGCCGGCGTATTGTCACCGGTGTTGCGGCGCGCGCCGTCGGGATCGTCGAGAATCGATGCCCGCAGCACATTGTCGGCGTGGGTATAGGCGCGGCGCACGCCTTCGTTGACCATATCGCCGACACTCAGATCGCCTTGCCACTGCACCCCCATACCGACCCGCAGAAACACGGTGACGATGCCGGTGTCCTGGCAGATGGGCCGGTGTCCCATGGCGCACATGCGGGAGTTGATTAAAATCTGCGCCATCGCGTCTTTTGCCGCCGGGTTGGCTTCTCGCTGATAGGCCTGGTGCACGGCCTGAATAAAATCGGTGGGGTGGTAATAGGAAATGAACTGCAGGGCATCGGCGACACTGTCGATCAGGTCGTCCTGGCTAATCACGGTTGGCATGAGCGGGCATCTCTCGCTGGACAGAATTGATTAGAAGCTGTTTCCTACCTCTCGACCTGCTGCGGCGGCGCTATTTATCACTCGCCCCGCTACGGCCGAGAGTTATGCAACAGCTCCTAAAATTCTACACCATGACCTGCCCCATTGCCCGGCTCATTGCGCTTTTGGTTGAGGCTCAGGGCGAGGCGCCGCCGCTGCCCTGGACCTGCTGCTTGAGCTGCAGCAGATCGCGATTGATATTGCGCCGGTAGGCATCGATGGCCTCGATCGCCTCTTCATTGGATTGCACCCGCCGGCCCATATCGGTTTGCAGGCGGCCCAGCTGCTGATCGAGGCGGTTGGCCAGGTCCGCCATCGCCTGCAACTGCTGGCGCTGGGCATTGATATCGTCGACAACGCCGTCCATCAGTTCCCGCTGCACCTCGCTCTGCGCCTG
>JANQMH010000031.1 GCA_028280195.1 Exilibacterium sp. | reverse complement strand
CGAAACTCGGCTATGGTTGATTGGGGAAGGGCGGGGAAGGGCGGGAAAGCGCAGTGAGATCGATACCGAATGCCGGCGCGACGCAGCAGCCGGCGGCTTCAGCAAGCGATCCAGCACCCCGGGCCGACCCGCTCGAACAGCTGAAACTGCGCATCGGCGCCACCCATTTCAACCAGCGCCTGGGTATGGAGCGGGAAAAAGCTGCGCGGGTACGGGGCCGCGGGCAGCCGTTCCCGCGCCTGCGCAAATGGGCGCTGATCAGGCTGCTGCTCAAATACGGCCTGGGTCTGCTGCGCCTGAGCGGGCGCGGCAGGAAAAATGCCCGCGCCATCCGCATCAACCACAACAGCGTGCCGCTGCCGCAACTGCCGGCGGCATTCGAGGGCTATCGCATACTGCACCTTTCAGACACCCACCTGGATATGGCAGCGGATATTCCCGCCGCCCTGATCAAAGCAGTGCGGCAGGTGGACTACGATCTGTGTGTTTTCAGCGGCGACTTTCGCGCCCGAACCTACGGCGACTTCGACGCCACCATCGATGCCCTGCGCCTGCTGCGGCCGCACCTGAAGCGCGACGCCTATGCGGTACTCGGCAACCACGACAGCCTGGCCATGGTGCCGGCTATGGAAGCGCTGGGTATTCGCCTGCTGCTGAACGAACAGGTCAGGCTGACTGCCGGGGCGGTGGGGGAGGCAATTTATCTGGCCGGCATCGACGACCCCCACTATTACCGCGCCGAGAACTTTGACAAAACTGCCGCTGGCATACCACCGCAGGCGGTGTCAATTTTGCTGGCGCACTCCCCGGAAGTTTACCGGCAGGCGGCCTTTGCCGGTTTTGATCTGATGCTGTGCGGTCACACCCACGGCGGGCAGATCTGTCTGCCCGGCGGCTGGCCGCTGCTGCTGAATGTAAAGTGCGCGCGCGAGTTCTGCCGCGGCAACTGGCGGTTTGAGCAGCTGCAGGGCTACACCTCGGTGGGCGCCGGGGTTTGTGTATTCGATGTGCGGTTTAATTGTCCGCCGGAGATTACCGTGCATACGTTGGTGCGGGGCGGGTAGGCTCAAATTACCAAATTTGACAACAACGCTCGCCCGATCCGAAACGGTCTGCAATCTCATTCAGTGATGCCACGTATCGATGGAGCAATGCCAGATGAATAGATCTGATTCTGATATATTTCTGTCTAGCCCTGGCGCACGGCAGCGGCGAGCGGCATTCGGTATTTTTTGGGAAGGCAAAAAGCAGAATAAGACTTGCCTCATTTTGGCATGGCCTTGTCACCGCTAAAATTCGGAGGAAAGTAGTATATCCCCATAAACGGTGATGGGATACCGTAGATATCTTCAAACGAATCCGTTGAAAACTCACTTAACGTTCAGCAATGAAAAAACGGGGATAATAAAGGCAGAATCCGTTCAGACATAGGACACCACACCATCGTAAATAATGCCAAAGAGCAAACACTCAGCAATCAAGAGGCAAGCGACTACATGACCTCTGAAATATAAACGACTGTATGAGCTGAAAAAAATCCCTCAGCTACCTTGTAGCCCTAGCTCAATCTGTTGGCACAACCCTTGACCCAGAGCCTGAAACTCGCCATATATGGCCAATATAGGGTGGCCTCTTTCATTCACGGCAGAGGGTATTCACTGCTAATATTCGCCGAAATTCCATGACCAGGTTGTTATTTGCGTATGCTGGAGCAACGTAATCCAACCATCCGCCGGTCCCTAAAATGGGAAATGCTCCTATTTGCCGTCGTTGGCGGTCTGATTTCGACAGTTCATATTTCCATATTTTACTACAGTCATGACACACCAAAATGGTTTGTCTTTGATTGCTTTACATCCCTTTACATTTTCTTTTTCTTCTTCAAAAAGGGCCGACAGCTGCGGCTATCCTGGCCTGGCAGCCTGGTATGCATCCTGCTTTCCCTATCGCTGATAAGTCTTTGGTGGGCACCCCATACAGTCGCAGGGCTGGAGTTTTTTCTGCGCTTTTTCAATGCCTCCTTACTGGCCTACTGTTTAATCAGCAGCTGGTCCAAAGAGGCGTTAACCAAGATCCTCTCATGGACAGTATTTTGGTCGGCCCTGTCGTTTTGCCTAGTTTTTCTAATTGAACGCTATGCCTTACAACGGCCCTACAACGTCGGCACCTTTTCACCCATTGGCTTTATCAACAATGCCGGCCATGTATTCAATATATGGATACCCTGCCTTGCGATGTTTGCCCTGCAATACAGGAACCGGCATAAACTGCTCTTATCGGCAGTGGTAATTCTACTTATTATCGTTAGCATACTGATGGAAGCGGCAACTCGGGGCACCATCATTGGGCTGGCCCTAGGAGAGCTGCTGGTTTTCGCAATAGCTGCGCGCAGAAGCATCAAAAAGGCACTGGTCTTTCTATCGATTACCACACTGATGCTGCTCGGAATCGGTCTTTATCAATTAACAGACGTGAATCAAGACGGGCGGTTAAGCGGCAAGATAGCTTTATTTAAAAATAGTATTTCGGCTGCCGCCGGTCAACGCATACAATTGTTTGAAAATACTGCAGTGATGTCTCAAAAGGAGTTCTGGGGTGTCGGCGCGAACAATTTCGAATACATACATCCAAAGTATGCCCACCCTGGCACACCGAAGGCCTCCCCGTTTGTAAACGAGCACCAGATACTGAGAACACCCCACAATATCGTTCTCAAGATTTACAGTGAGTTGGGGATAGTCGGCGGATCGATATTCGTGATATTTTTGCTGGGAATTTTTCTGGTCGCACTGCGCAATGCTGCAAACGGGGACTATATCGATAAGTGGTTATTGGTAGCTTTATTTGCAACTCTCTTTCACTCTTTACTCAGCGCAGTTTTCCTGACACCTGCCAGCCTGTTCTTTTCCACTATATTGTTTGCCGCCATTATTCGACGCACGAAGTTTTCCATCTATGCCAGCGCCCCTGTCTACAAACCCGCTGCTATCGCTTTTCTTATCATACCTTTTCTGTCAGGAAAGTTGGTTCTATCGGAATATTATGCCTTTCAAGGTCGACAGCATTTCGACAAAGGCCTGTTGGAAAAGTCTCTGTCTTTTAACCCTCAAAATGACAGGGCGCTCTATAACCTCTCTCAGGTCGAGCTACGCCGTCATCGCAACCTGCAAGCCAGCCTGCGCTCACTGGATCGCTTTATCGATTTATATCCTTATCATGTAGGCGGTCTGTTTTCCAAAGCAGAGCGTCACTATCAGCTACGCCAATTCGACAATGCACAGAATACGCTTGACAAAGTACTGGATTTTTATCCGAGCTACGAAAAAGCCAAAAGACTACAGCATGAGATACAAAAACAGAAATTACTAGAAAGAAGATTTAGGGGGATTCAACAATGAGCAACAAACCAAGCTATATCATACCAGTCTACGGGTTTTTACTGATGATGGTCCTTGCTGTCAGGGCCTGGCCTCAGGGAATGGACATCTCGCAGTGTTATATCGATATTGCAGTAGGCAGCACCGTAAACAATACCTGGATCGAAAGCTGCACCTCAGTAAATCGCATAGACACTCAAGACCCTTACAATCCGCAGCCAGTGCCTGCCAAGTACTTCACTTTTCAACTGGATCGCGATGCCGACATCAGAATATCCATCACCGGTGGGTTCAACCGCCAGTTGTTTCTGCTTGAGGGCTCTAACCCTAACACCACCCCCTTGTTGAGCTACCAGGAAAGCCTTATTGAAACCTGGTTGCCGAGCGGCACCTATACCATTGAGGCAACCAGCACCAGCTTGTCGAATTTCGAGCTTGAACTGATTTTCAATGATCTAGGTAATCCGCAGTGCATTCAGCCACTCGAACTAGGTACCAGCATAGCCGATGGCTGGACTCCCAACTGCGAATCTCAGAACCGTGACGCTTTCGATCCTTATGGCCCGAATCCAGATGCGCCCTATAGAGCAAAGTATTTTACCTTTAGTCTGACAGAGGAAACGGATATTAGTATCAGTATCGACTCTATGGTGTCTACTTATGTTTATATACTCGACGGCTCCGGCGAGTTTGCGCCTCCTATTAAAGAGATTAGCGGTAACTTTTTCACAACTAATCTTGCCGCCGGCGACTACACTATCGAGCTGACCACAGTCAGCCGCTACGCCCCCGGCCAGTTTGTTATCGATGTGCAAGCCCGCGGTTTGCAAACTGTCTGTGAAAAAGAGTTAGTGTTGGACAACACCACTGTCGATGAGTGGTCACCGCGCTGTCCCATCTTATCCTGGATACCAAGCAACAGTGATCCCTATGCAAGGATAAACCCGGAAAGAGCCAACTATTATACTTTTTCCTCTCTAGAGTCTCAGGACTATAACTTTATCCGCCTGTTCGGAGATGCTGCGGTTTTATTGAATCTGTATGAAACCGGTAATTTCAACCAGACTATTGCTTCGACCCGGCGATTTAACGGCAGCTGGCCCGACAGCGGTTTTGATGTGAGGCTGGACCCTGGCAGCTACACCCTGGAAGTCACGGCCTTTAACGAATTGGCTATCGGACAGTACTCTTTCCGCACCAACAGATATGCCGTAAGCGCATGCCTGTCGAATGTGTCTCTGGGTGCAAGGCATATTCGGGGTTTGGTCGTGGAAGGCTGTGATTCTCTGTTCAGATTTTATACCGGCAACGGCGACCCCTATGGACCTCAGCCCGGCCAATACTATGCTAAGCAATTCGCTTTTACTCTAAACGAACCGAAAGCAGTCAGAGCATTCTTAAGCCTCGATACGCAAGCAGCTTATATGTACTTAGCTAAACAAAGTATACCCGAGCCTATCTTGCTCACCGAGTCTTTCTCGGATAATTCTTTTGAGGTGAGCAGGCAGCAGTTAATTGTCAGAGAATTGGATGCAGGCGACTATGTGGTTGAAATCACTACCCGGTATCCGCAAAGTGAGTCGCGATTCAGATTCGACCTTACCGAGTCCTCATTCGCCTGTGAGCGCTTCATCGTACCCGGAAGTTCTCGCACAGAACAGATCTCCCGTATCGGATCATGCCTATCGGCGTTGAAGGCTCCGATATTCAACAATGACCCCTATGGGCCCAACCACGGCTGGCAATACTTCTACGCACAGTCCTACACCTTCCAGGTACTTACAGGGGGCGATTACCAGATTCAAACGACCTCCAGTGCCCTGCAAAGCCATCTATTCCTGATGGAAGGACCCAATACCCAAGGTGAGCTGATAATAGACCAGCCTCAGGAAACCACCGGCAACAATACCCTGAATATCTGGCTGCAGCCCGGTTACTACACCGTAGAAGTCACCACCAATGAAGTAGAGCAGCTGGGTGCCTTTCAACTCAGCGTAACACGAAACAACCCATAAGGTTATCAACAACTCATTCAAGGGGCGCGCGAAATTAAACCTCGCGCGCGCTTTTCCCTAACATCCAAACTTAATACTTAAAATGATACTCTCCAACCACTCCTCCAAAATCCACCGCTTCGCCCTCAGAAAACTGCGGCCGAAACCGCATATCCCGCAACAGCCTAATCGCCGCCAGCCGCACATCGCGAATGCCCTCCGGCTGCAGCGCCAGCACCTGGATTTTTTTGGCCCGCCCATAGCGCGAAACCTTGAACAAAGCACTGACGTGACCCCTGGGCTGTTCGGAGGAGATATAGTTTCTGCCATCACTCCAACTGTCCTGATCACTACGCGAGCATTTTGTAACAAGTCCGATTTCCTTAGCACGATAGTCTTGAATCAGCTGATTTTTATCAGTTCAGCTTTGTCGGCATTGGCCTTTTTAAGTGAGCAGTCTTTATATATAGGGATAATTCAATGAAGATTCGAGCATTTTTACTAACCGCTCTATTCACATTCTGCACTTATGCCTCAGCGCAAGGGTTTGATGAACACTACAAAGCCTATAGCGGAGATTTGAATAGCGACGGCTACATAGATATCTATATTCGCCAGGAACCTCAATTAGTCCTGATACACGGAGATATCATTACTCCGATAGTGCTTCTACCGGATGTGAATGAATTTGTACTACAGCAAAACACCGATCAAACTTTCAGTATTGTATCTAATTTAACCAACCCTCAGCGAAATGCTGTCTCTCAATGGCAGGAGGCCGCCATCGATTTGGTCATCGGTGATCTCAATGCTGATGGATTTTTAGATCTTGTCCTGCGAGATATGGGGCAAATAGCTCCGGGCGTTGACAATCAAATAGTATTCGCAAGCACTACCACCAGATCGGCTCCGCTCTACAATAGAGCCATCGACACAGAATATGCGGAATTTTTTGGTCAGGTGTTTGAATGGTTAAAAAACCCCAATTACTATGATGAAAATGCTCCTATTGTGACAAGCCCGCAAACAATCAATGATTATCTGTGGCTTGCGGAATATTGTGCCACCCCGGAATATGTTGCAGAGAACGGACCACTTGCAAATAAACCACCTCTGGGAACTCTATATGGAGATTCGTTGGAAGATATCTACAGCACAGTCGATCGATTTGTTAAAGACTGTAATACCAAAGGGCTAACTGTTATACACTACGACTTTATATCAGTTCAGTATCAAATTCCTATTGGCGGAAGAGACTATTCCGTATTTAACCAAAGCGCTCTGGCACTTCTGGATACTGGCTTTAGGCGAGTACCCACCTCGCAAGGCCAGCTAATTCTTGAAGCAATAGTCATTATTGGACAGATTCTTTTTCCTGAACTGTCTGAGCAACTGGATGATATATTGAATCCGGAAATACTGGACGTTATCAGTGATGACACGGGTATTTCAGATGAAAAGAAAGCACAGATACTGATTATAATACTGAACAATATCTGTACATCGGCTGGTAGTGCAGAAGACTGTATTGTCAATGTCGAGGAGGCGCTCCAGGTTCAGTTGGAAAGAGGAGACATCGACGATGACAAGCTCGATCTAGACGCTTTAGCCCGCTGGATAGAAGTTCTGCGCCAGGCAGAGGCGAAAAGATCAAGAGATCCAAACCGCTTGCACTGCAGTTACATCAAGCAAAATCTCAGTGGCACAGAGTTTTACTATGGTAGGACAAGTGGATTTGCTGATAACTGTGCAGAGCTGGTGCGCCTTCGCGATGCAAGACATGACTCATTGAAAGGCTTAGAACCTGCCTATGTCGACAGAAGTGCTACCGGTATTGGCGGCTACTCATCCATACGAGGCAGAGAACAGCAACTGATAGATTCCCACGTCTACGATTTGGACAGCCTGTCATGGACCAGCGAGACTCACGGCCTGCAGTTAAGTCCCCATAGGGTCAAAAACAAAATCAGAGGGGTGGCTAGAAACAATCCGCTGGGTTGTGCTTATTGGTTAGCATCAACAACTCTCTGGATCGAAAAAGGACCCTACACCGGGTTCAGGCCCACAGCGGTCTGCAGTCCGATTCCAATGTTTCCAGAGGATTACTAGGTGGCGAACAAAGAGCGATTGTCATTCCCCTTTGACGAAGTGTATGCACGAGACCTGGGCGCTCCCAGCCACTGCTGGATCGACGCTCTCAACCTCGAGTCAAAATTTAAATATCCCGAGGATGACCTAAGCGACAGCCTTTTTTTAACAGTAAACGGAGAAGCTCCCCGGATCAAAAGGTGGCTTAAAAAGCTGCCTGAGCTTAGTCATGTGCGATACCTGGCGATCGGAAGCAGAATAAACCAGGTTTTTTTTGACACTGTCTGCCAGCTAAGCCAGCTGCAAAGGCTATCCATGTACTGGTCGTCTGTAGAGGATATTGACGCTATATCTGGGCTGCCTCACCTCACCCATTTCCACCTTGGAAGCTCACCCAGGCTGGCAAGCCTTTCCCCGCTATCAACGCTGCGTAATCTGGTGGCTTTGAGCGTGGAGGGACGGTTTAAGTATATATCGAACCTGGAGCCCGTCGCTGAATTGACCCAGTTAAAAGGGTTAGAGCTATGTGGTCAAGATTACCATATCCAAAAATATGACTCTTTTGAACCATTGTCTCACCTGACCAAGATGCAATATTTAAGTATTGCTGCGGTACGAGTGAAACGCGGAGGATTAGCACCACTGAGGCACTTAAACAGATTGGAGTATATTCACCTGGGTCTCAATACATTGAACCGCTGGTCAAAAAAGGACTATCAGGCGCTCTATGAAAATTTGCCAAATCTGAAAGTGGACTATATTCGATTGGCAGCCACTGACGGAGATTTTCAAAAACGGTTTAAAATCAAATAGGCTGCAGACTGCAATAAAGCTAGTAGTCGAAATAATATTCACGTACAACCTCCTCCGTATCGGTCGCCACCCCGCCCTCGATACGCGGCCGAAACCGCATATCCCGCAACAGCCTGATCACCGCCAGCCGCGCACCGCGGCTGTCCTCCGGCTGCAGTTCCAACACCCGGATGTTTTTGGCCCGGCCATAGCGCGAGACCTTGAACGAAACATTGGCGCGGCCCCTGGGCTGCCCGGGGGAAAATTCGCGACCGGGGCGAAAAACCGGTACCTGCGGCAATTCTACCGGGGCGCCAAACAGGCGCTGCATCTGCACGGCCGCGTCGGCGCGCGCGGCGATCAGCACTGCCGCCTCGGTGTAAGTCTGCAAGGCGCGGGCGCGCCATTCCGACCACAGATACCAGTCGCCCAGAGCCACCTTGGCTTCGATCAGGCCGAGCGTATTGCCGCGCTGCTGTTCCAGTGCGGCAATTCTCTGCAGCAGCTTTCTGCCGCGGCGCGGAATATGCTCCTCCAGGCGCTCGAATTTCGACTCTTCGAGGGTGCCCGTCTTCGGCCCCACCTGTCTGCCCTGGCGAATATTGATCTGGAACTGCGCCTGTTTCTCACCCTCGTAGCGCGACAGCAGATAATCCGTATTGAGCAGCTGGTAGAGATGGGGGATCAATGCGGGGTCGCGGCTGTCGCGCGTTTCGATGCGCCTGACTTCGCCGGCGTGCACGGTATGCATCTGCAGCAGCCGCAGATAGGTATTGCCGCCCAGGCCGCTGAGATAGGCTTTGCGCTGCCACTCGGTATAGACAAGGGCATCGGTCAGCCTGTCGCGGTCGCCGCCGGCCTGCTGATATTGTTTGACCCGGTGCAGGTATTGCTGCAGCTGATCGGCGCGCGGCAGGTCGGCGGCCGCCAGTTGCGTCTCGATCAGTTTTTCCAGCAGCGGTATCTGCGCCGCCGTATAGAGGCCGCTGTGTATGCGGGTCAGGTGAATGGCGCGCTTGTAGGCGTCAATCGCCGCACCGTAGTCGCCGCGGCTGTAATGGGCCGCAGCCAGATCGCCCATCACTTCGGTCAGCTGCGGCGCATAGGCGCCACCCGATTCCTCGCCGGCGTCAATCAGGGATTCAAACTGTGTGATGCGCTCGCGCGGCACCGGTGCCGGCGTTTCACCTTGCAGCGCGGCGCTTTCGCGCCGATAGTCATCCGCGCTGATCAGCTCCAGTCCATAGGGCGTGGGCGCCGGTATTTCCGGCACCAGCGAGCCCGTTATGCGCGTCGCCTGAACCGCGTCGCTGAACGCTGCGGCCAGAGCGATATTCAGTAATAGACGACACACGCTGTGCTGCCCTCTGTGCCGGCGCTGCTCAGGGCGGGTGGGTATTGTCCAGCCGGCGTATCTGAACGGCGTCTATGCCGGTGGTACCGCTGAGAATATCAGAAATCACCACCACCTTGTCTTCCGGCTCGAAACCTTCCTCGCCCAGCAGAATATCGAAGCCCTTGGCCAGGGTTTTTTCCGGATCGCTGGAAAATGCCATGCGATAGCAGCGCACATTGCGGTTGAGGGCCAGCTGGCGGCGGGTGCGGCCATCGTTGGTCAGCGCCAGAATCGGCACCTCGGGGTGACAGTTAGTGACATAGTTGGCCATCAGGCCGCGGCGGGTAACCACGACGATACCGCGGGCATTGAGGGAGTCGGCCAGATCCACCGCGGCGGCGGCAATATGCTGCTTATCGGTGCTGCGCAGCAACTCGCGGGTAAAGCGCAGGCCGGGGGTTTTCTCCGAGGCGCGGGCAATCTGATCGAGATACTGCACACATTTCAATGGATACCTGCCCACGGTGGTTTCGCCGGAAAGCATGACCGCATCCACTTCCTCATATACGGCGTTGGCGACATCAGTGACCTCGGCGCGGGTGGGGATCGGATTTTCAATCATCGACTCGAGCAGGTGGGTGGCGACAATCACGCGCTTGCCCATGGTGCTGCACAGGCGCACGATATTGCGCTGAATATTGGGCAGATCGTGCACATGCACCTCCACCCCGAGATCACCGCGGGCCACCATTACGCCATCGGCCTCGCGCACGATCTCGGTGACATTGCGCACCCCCTCCTGATCCTCGATCTTGGCGATGATTTTGATCTTGCCGGCCTTCTCCCCCAGCAGGCTGCGCAGCTGGCGGATATCGGCCGCTTCGCGCACAAACGACAGCGCAATGAAGTCCACCTCCTGCTCGATGGCAAAGGCAATATCGAGCTTGTCTTTCTCGGTGATCGCCGGCAGGTTGACGCGAATACCCGGCAGGTTTACATGGCGTTTGCTTTTCAACACGCCGCCATCGATAACCCGGCACTGCATCACGCGATCATTCTTAGCCAGTACTTCCAGGTTGATAAGGCCGTTGTCAACGGTAATGCGCTCACCGACGCCGACATCCTCGATCAGGTCGTCGTAGTGGATGGGAATGGATGTCTCTTCGACATTTTCAACACTTCTGGCAACGATGGATATGACTTCGCCGGTTTTCAAAGCCAGATCGTTGCGCAGATCGCCGGTGCGGATTTCCGGCCCCTGGGTATCCATCAGAATCGGCACCGGCCGCTTCACTTTGCGGTTGAGGGTGCGGATGGCTTTGATTACCCTGGCGTGGGATTCATGATCGCCGTGAGACATATTGAGCCGCACGACATCGAGCCCCGCGCCGTGCAGCCGGGCCAGCATTTCGTAGGAGCTGGTAGCCGGACCGATGGTACAGATAATTTTTGTTTTGCGCATTATTATGCAGTCTTAAAGTACAGCCCAGAAAAGTAGCGGCTCGACCTGGTTTGCCGCTACTTTAACGCCTTTATAACGTCTATATACCAATGTCTCTATACTACTTCCCTGTATATTACGTCTCTGTATATTACGCTCCTATATACTACGCTCCTATTTATTACGCTCTTATATAATATTACGTCCCTCTATACCACGTCTCTGTCATGCCTCTATGACATCCACACCGCGCCAGAACGCGACGTGGTCCTTTATCTGTGCCGCCGCCTCTTTCGGCTGCGGGTAAAACCAGGCCGCATCCGGATTCTGCTTGCCATTGACAATCACTGTATAGTAACTGGCAGTACCTTTCCAGCCACAGACTGTCTGTGTGTCCGACAGTTGCAGAAATTCTCTGTGCAGCGACTGCGGCGGAAAGTAGTGATTGCCTTCCACCACCACGGTATCTTCACTTTCGGCTATTACCGCCCCATTCCAAATTGCCTGCATAACACTATCCTTTTATCTGCTCGGGTGATCATTGATATGTCCGCGCCGCCAGCCGGATTTGGCGCCCCTCCCCAGCGGCTCCGCTCCGGTGCCAACCGCGCAGCAGCGCTAGCGACACACATTGCCGTTACTTTGCAGGGACGGGGGGTGAAAGGTGGCATGCCAAACTCCATATATCGCCAATAGACTGACGCGGGCCGGTGACCGAAGGGCCCGCACGATCAATCTTACAAGCCGTTTTTAACCCACTTTAACAAGCCAGTCATAAGCTAATTTTTACTACGGCAGGCCGATAACACTGGATCATCGGAATGAGAAGCATAGCACTATCGGCGGCCGCCCCATAGCGGTCAGTGCCATCAATCACTTCAGGGCGACGCCTTTGCTCGGCGCCTCAAAGGCGATCTCTATACGGTTGTTCTGCTGCGCGATGCGGTTCCACTGGCCGGCGTTGAGCAGGGATTGCGGCGCCGGATAGGCCACCGCCGGTTCGAGATTACCGCGGTTTTCGATGCGCACCTGAATATTGCCGGCGGCGCGCGCGCTGGCGAGGTAATTGCTGAACTCAATGGATTCACCCGGCACCTGCTCACTCAGTGTGCATTCGCTAAAAGGCAGGCTGTCGGCCGCCAGAGCCAGCTCTCCGGAAGGGGTCTGCTGGACACAGAACTCAGCGCTATGGGTAATCAGCACCAGGGTAGTGCCGGCGCCGGCGCTACTTAAAGACGGCACCAGCCGCGAGAGTATCTGCAGGGCGGTGTCGCCCAGCGGCGCATCATTGAATGCTATGGTATTGCGGTGGTTGTTGGCCCAGGCGATGGCCTGCAGCAGGCCGCTGCCGCCACTGCCGGCGGCACTGGCCTCAACCCGGGCGGCAGCGCGGGCGGCAGGCGCCGCCGGCTCATCCCGCAGGCGCTGGCTCTGCAACTGCTGGTTTTGCCAGTGCAGGGCCGCCACTGCCTGGGTATTGCTGTTTAACAGATAGGCGATCACCAGTAGCGGCAGCGCCAGAATCACCGCCGCCGCGATCCAGCGATTACCGCTGTGAGCCGGCGGCGGCACGTAACCCGAGGCCTCGTCACCTTCGTCGCCGTCACCGGAAGCCGGCAACAGCATGCGCCGCAGGTCGCCCCGGGTCTGCTGGCGCTGTTCTTCCAGCAGCTCGCGCAGCATCGGTTTGAGCCAGCTGACAACCGCCGAGTGCTCCGCTTCGTGGGCCAGGTCTTCCAGCGCTTCGAGTTTGTTTTCCGCGCCGGCGGCAGGTCTGGCGACAGGCTCGGCCGGCGCGGCAGCGGCTGCCGGGGCGGAGGCGGCCGCGGCAACGGCCGCTTTGGACTGGGCCGCCGGCAGGTTATCGGCGGGGCCGGCAGCGGTGGCAGCCGGGTTGCGGCCGGCAGGGACCGGGGCGGAATCCACCTGCCGGCCGCCGGCGATCAGGCCCAACTGCTGCAGGACTTTGCCCAACTGCACGGATTTCAACTGCTTCGGCAGAACCCCCACCGCACCCAGGGCGCGGGCCTGACTGACATACATGGCACCCTCTTTGGAGGTGTACATCATAATCGGAATAGCGGCCGTCTGGGGGTCGTTTTTAATTGCCTCCACCGCCTTTAGGCCGTCCATACCGGGCATGGTGTGATCCATGAAGATCACGTCCGGCCGCCGGCTGCAGAGATAACCCAGTGCCTCCTCGGCGGACTCGCTGCAGTCGGCCTGCAAGCCGTATTCGCGCAGCATTTCCTTGAGTACGAACCGCGCCAGCTTGGAGTCGTCGACAATCAGGGCTTTTTTTTTGGTCATTGCATCAGCCTCGGGGTTTTGGCTGGCAGCCGCTAATAACGCTACACCATACCAGAAAGGCTATAGGCGTTTATCGAATCCACTTCAAATTTCCGCCGCCGCAGCGGCTCTCAGCGCGGTTGCTCAAGCACATAGACCAGTTGGTGGCGGTGTATCACCGCCTGAAAGCGGCGCCCGTCATAGCGGAAAACCAACAGCGTGTCGCTGTGCGGGTCGATCGAGCGAGCATCGGCCCTGGCGATGGTAAAGATATGCCCGCCGCCCGAGGGCACCACTACCCGGCCCATCTCGACCGGCAGATTCCGCGACTGGGTTTGCAGTTCCACTTCACTGATGGCCACCGCCTCGCCGCCGGCGTAGCGAAACTGCAGCTTATACCCCTGCACCGACAGATCCCCTCTGCCGCCGGGCGGCGGCGCCAGGGTCGCCCGCAGACTCAGCGACGCCCTCTCCCGGTCCAGTAACAGGGTCGAATCGATATGTCCGGGCGCGGCGGGGCTGAGTACCAGCGGGCCGCCATTTTGGCGCCTGTCGAGCGGCGGCTGCCGGGGTTCGGGGTCGGCGGCGGCGGTCTCCGGCGGCGACTCCGGCGCCGGTGCGGCGCAGCCAAACAACGCGGCGAGCAGCGGCAACCCGAGTACTTTTAGCAGCGGTGCAATCGCAATTAGCGGATGTTTCAAGTCGGTAGCATCCCCTTCCTATTTCTCAGAGGCCGGGCGGTGGCGCAGGGCGACCCGAGCCGACTATCGTGCAAATTACCACCAATTGCACCGGCATCCAACTCGAGCGCCTAATTGCTGCGGTGCAGCGGCGGCGGTGCCGCTCAATTCCCTGGCCTTTCCGGGTCCGCGCACCTACAATCCTTCCCCCTTTCAATGGTAAAGTCCCTATCCATGACATCCTCCCTGGTGCCTGAAAAGCCGATTCTGGTTTCTCCCTCCCTGGCCTCCACCATCGGGCTCGAGGAAGCTACCATGCTCTCCATTCTCGACGACCTGTCGCAACACCGCGAAGGCCGCGAGCGCGAGGGTTATCGCTGGCTGGAAATCGATCAGGAAAGTGTGTCCAGGCATATGCCGTTCTGGAACGACTACGATGTGCAGCGTGTCAGTCGCAGCCTGCGCGACAAAGGCGTACTGCTGCTGGCCTCGGCCCCCTACAGCAGCAGTCGGGTGCTGCACTTCGCCTTCAACGAGCGCCTGCGCCTGAGCGCCGCTGCCGGCGAACCCGGCGCCCAGGTGCACAACGTGCTGACACCCGGCGCCACCCTGATTCCCCCCCACTGGCAGCCCAGCGCCGAGACCCTGGCGCGCATCGCCCAGCACAATATTCCGCCCGAGTTCGTGCGCGAGCAGCTGCCCGAGTTCGTTACCTACTGGCGCGAGAGCGGCGAGAGCCACCGCTCCTGGGGGTCGAAATTCCTGCAGCAGATTCTGCGCAAATGGCGCGAGCACGAAACCTTTCTCGGCAGCCGCGACCGCGAGAGCGGCATCACCACACAGTGGCGTCCCAGTCACGACGCCCTGGAAGTATTGATCAGGCACGCCAATATCAGCCGCGCCTTCGTCGAGGACGCCATCCCGGAATTCGTGCTCTACTGGCGCGAGCGCGGCGACAAATCGCGCACCTGGAACAGCAAGTTCATCCAGCATGTGCGGCGCCAGTGGGCGCGCTTCACCTCGGCACTGGAACACGACAGCGAACCGCGGCGCATTCCGGAAAACTGGCAGCCGAGCAAGGACGTCTACGATGTGTTGGGCCTGGCCAATATCGAGCTGGAGTTCGCGCGCCAGTTACTGCCGGAGTTCGTACTGTTCTGGCGCGACAGCAACAAATTGCAGACATCCTGGAACACCAAGTTTTTGCAGCATGTGAAATATCACTGGGCAAAACGCCACGCCTTGAACCCCGCCCACCTTTCACCACAGGGTCAGACCCATGCAGGACAGCAAGCACCTAATCAAGCGCGCAGCACGAGAGATCGCTCACTTATCGAAGACCTCACCGACCGCAGCTGGGCAGTCTGAAAGCGCAGGGGCGGATCGCGGCGCGCATATCGATGCCATCAATCAGGTTTTCACCCTGTTTCGCATCAATTATCACAATCAGTACCACAAGGCCTTCGGCGATGACAGTGTGCTCAACCAGGCGAAAAAACTGTGGCTGGAAAGCCTGCTGCGTTTCACGCCCGAGGCGATCCTGCAGGGTGCCAGGCGCGCGATCGAAACCTCCGAGTACCTGCCGACGCTGAACCGCATGCTGCGCTGTTGCGAAGGCGAGCCCGCGGCCCACGGCCTGCCGGATGCGCACAGCGCCTATGTCGAGGCCTGCCGGGCGCCCTCGCCCAAGGCCGACTACCGCTGGAGCCACCCCGCGGTCTACTATGCCGGGCGCGAGAGCGATTGGTTTTTTCTCGCCAGCAGTCCCGAGAAGCAGGCCTTTGCGGTATTCGAGCGCCATTACCGGCGCCTGTGTGAACAGGTAATCGGCGGTGAGACGCTGCCACCGCCCAGCCACCAGGCGCTGCCGCAGACCGTTGAAACACCGCTCAGCAAGGCGGAAAACCGCGAGCGATTGCAGGCGCTGCGCCGGCAGCTGAAGCTCTAAGGCCGGCAGCTGAGGTGAGGTGCTAACGCCGCAGACACCGCGGCAAGGAGACAAGACCATGCCAGACACATCGGCCGGCCAGGATTTTCTGGTACAGCGCCAGGCCCTGGATCGGGTGCAGTTCCACCCCATCGAACCCGATCTGCAGGCGCTGCAGCCCGGCCAGATACTGCTGGCCGTGGATCGCTTCGCCTTTACCTCGAACAATATTACCTATGCGGTGACGGGCGATACACTGTCCTATTGGAAGTTCTTCCCCGCCGCACCGCCCTGGGGCCAGATTCCGGTATGGGGTTTTGCCGACGTCGTCGCCTCCAACAGCGATGCTATCGCCGCCGGCGAACGCATATACGGCTTCTTGCCCATGTCCACCCATATGCTGGCCCGGGTCGGCAAGGTCGCGGCCGCCAGTTTCACCGAGTCCAGCGCACACCGCGCGGCGCTGCCACTGGCCTACAATGTCTACCTGCGTTGCGGCGGCGATCCCGCCTACCGGCAGCCGCTGGAGAACCTGCAGGCACTGTTGCGGCCGCTGTTTACCACCTCGTTTTTGCTCGACGACTTTTTCAGCGAGCTTCTCAGCGACGCCGGCAGGGCCGGCGGCACCCAGCTGATACTGTCGAGCGCATCCAGCAAAACCGCGTTCGGCACCGCCTTCATGCTGAGCAGAAACCGCAGCGGCCGCCCCGACTACGAGGTAATCGGCCTGACCTCGCCGGGCAATCTGAAATTTGTCGAGAGCCTGGGCTGCTACGACCGCGTCATCAGCTACGACCAGGTCACCAGTCTGGCACAACGGCCGAGCGCCTATATCGATATGGCCGGCAACGGCGATGTGCGCAGCGCCCTGCACCACCATCTGCGCGAGCACATGACTTACAGCTGCCAGGTGGGCGCCGCGCACTGGGACCAGGCCAGTGCGCCGCAGGATCTGCCCGGCGCCAAACCGACGTTGTTCTTTGCCCCGACGCAACTGCAGAAACGCACCCAGGAGTGGGGCAGCGGGCAACTGCAACAGCGCATCGCCGCGGCCTGGAGCGCTTTTATCGACCTGGCCGATGGCTCGCTGGCAGTGGTGGCGCAATCCGGCCCGCAGGCCATCGAGTCGGTTTACCGCGCTACGCTGACCGGCAAAGCCTCACCCGACAAAGGTTATATCCTGTCATTTTGATGCCTGCCGCTGGCGCCGAAAGTTGCCCAACGGCACCAGCGGCCACAAAAACTGCTACACTACTGCCGGACAATGGCTAGTGACTAGTGACTAGTGACTAGTGACTAGTGACTAGTGACTAGTGACTAGTGACTAGTGACT
>JANQMH010000024.1 GCA_028280195.1 Exilibacterium sp. | reverse complement strand
TTTCAGAAACTCTCGACGGCAGGGATGCCGGCGAGAAGCCCCCAGGGATGGGTTCACGGCGTGTTTCTGAAAGCCTTTCAGAGAGGCGAGCCGACAAATTGGCACAATCTGCTCAAGTACGTTGTTCATCCACACCAAATATAAAAAAGCCGCGGGTAACCGCGGCTTTGTGAAAAGCTATCAAAAGATATCAGGCTTCAATAAGCACCCGCACTTTTTTCATCGCGTTCTTTTCCAGCTGGCGAATACGCTCGGCGGAAACACCGTACTGATCGGCCAGGTCGTGCAGGGTGGACTTCTCCTCACTCAACCAGCGCTGCTGCAGGATATCGCGGCTGCGCTCATCGAGCTGTTGCAGCGCCAGCGACAGGTTGTTGGCGCTGCTGGCTTCCCAATCGGCCTCTTCCAGCTGCATTGCCGGGTCGAAGCGCTTGTCTTCCAGATAATTGGCCGGCGCCTGATAGGCCGAATCGTCATCGGCATCCACATCCGCATCGAAGGCGGCATCATAGGAGGACAGGCGGCCCTCCATTTCCCTGACGTGCTTGACGTCCACATCCAGGTCTCTGGCAACGGCTTTGGCTTCATCATTGGTAAGCCAGGCGAGGCGTTTTTTGGCGCCGCGCAGATTGAAAAACAGCTTGCGTTGCGCCTTGGTGGTGGCGATTTTGACAATGCGCCAGTTGCGCAGAATGAACTCGTGGATTTCGGCCTTGATCCAGTGCACGGCGAAGGAGACCAGCCGCACGCCTTTTTCCGGGTTAAAACGTTTGACGGCTTTCATCAGGCCGACGTTGCCTTCCTGAATCAGGTCGGCCTGGGACAGACCGTAACCGGCATAGGATTTGGCAATGTGCACCACAAAACGCAGGTGAGCCATGACCAGTTGCCGGGCGGCGCCGAGATTATCTTCGTAGTAGAGTCCTTCGGCGAGGCGCTTTTCCTCCTCTGCCGACAGTACGGAAAAACCGTTTACGGCCTGGATGTACGCGTTGAGGTTGCCCCCCGGCGCAAGTACCTCCACAGGCTGCAGGCTGGTTCCCATATATCTACCTCCGCTTAAGTTAGCAGGTGAGTTTAGCATCACTTCTGTTAGATCTCCAATCTCTCAAAAGTTCACTTCCCCATATGCTTAGATCATAAGTTTTATGCAGTCAATTCAATGGCTTAGCATGCCCAAACAGCCCCTCCGGCAAAGCCTTTGAAGGGCCTAACACCGACCTCAGGTCGGCTCTATGGCCCCCAGGTGACGCCCCACGGCAACCCAGGCGCCAAGCCAGCCGAGCACACCGCTGCCGGCGACCAGGCCGATACTCGGCCACCAGCCCAGACCCTGCAGGCGGAAATCGCTGTGATAGAGATCGGCCAGCTGCGCCACCGGACCGCTGAGCCCCCAGAGGCCAAGGCCGAGCAACAGCCAGGCCAGCACACCGCCACCGGCGCCGTACCACCAGCCGGTATAGAGGAAGGGGCGCCGCACAAAGGCGTCAGTGCCGCCCACCAGCTTGACCACGACAATTTCATCGCGGCGGCTTTCGATCGCCAGGCGAATGGTATTGCCGATGGCGAGCAGCACCCCGAGAGCCAGCAGCCCCCCCAGCGCCAGCACCAGGCGCTGCCCCAGGGCCATAATCTGCTGCAGGCGGCGCACCCAGTCCATATCCAGGCGCACATCGTCAACTATCGGATTGGCCAGCAGCTCGGCACTCAGGGCCTCCAGCTGCTGCGGCGTTGCAGCCGCAGCCGGCTGCACTACCAGGGCGCCGGGCAGCGGATTGTCATCGAGGGTGTCGAGGGCCCGCCCAAAGCCGGAGTAGCGCTGGAATTCCTCCAGCGCCTGTTGCGGGGAAACATAGTCCACAAGCGCCACTTCAGGCATTGCAAGCAAGTCATCACTTACCTTTTGGGCTGCATCGGCGGTAGCCCGCCGATGCAAATACACGGTTATTTTCGGCGCTCCCTGCCAGCCGTCACCGAGCTGCTGTATATTCACCAGTCCCAGATAAAGCACCGTCGGCAGGGCCAGGGCAATGGCGACCACCATCCAGGTGAGCAGACTCTGCACCGGCTCCGCCAGCAGTCGCGCCAGGCTTTCGATCGCAGTGGCGCGGTGGTGGGCGACATAGGCGCCGAGGCGGTCGCCAATGCGGGTTTTACTCTGGGTGGCGCCGGCGCGGGACGGCGCGGCGGCTTTGGCCCCCGGCGGCGGCCCCTGCCGGGTGGCGCCTTTGGCTTTAGACAGCCGCATCGGGCATGGCTCCGTCGGCGCTCAGGCGGCCCTCGGCAAGGCTCAGTACCCGATGCCCCATATGTCGAATCAGGGCGATATCGTGGCTGGCGATCAAAACGCTCACCCCCACATCGTTGAATTGCTTCAGCAGCGCCATGATGTCGGCGGACAGGTCCGGGTCGAGATTGCCGGTGGGCTCATCGGCCAGCAGCAGCGGCGGCTTGTTAACCACCGCCCGGGCGATGCCGACACGCTGCTGTTCGCCACCTGAGAGTACTATGGGGTTTTGCTTCTCCTTGTCGAGCAGACCCACCTTATCGAGCGCCGCCCGCGCCCGGCGCGCCAGTTCGCGGGGCTGGTAGCCGGCGATCAGCAGCGGCAGTGCCACATTATCGAAAACACTGCGATCGAACAGCAGGCGATGGTTTTGAAACACCACTCCCACCTGGCGGCGGAAAAAGGGAATCTGGCCGGACCGGAGGCGGTTGAGGTTCTGGCCGGCGACGAAAACCTGGCCCTGGCTGGGCCGCTCCATCAACATCACCAGTTTTAACAGGGTGCTCTTGCCGGCGCCCGAGTGGCCGGTCAGAAATGCAAACTCACCGTCGTGCAGCTCAAAAGTCACCCGCGAAAGTGCTTCGTGACCGCTGCTGTAGCGTTTGCTGACATTGTCAAAACGGATCATAGATCGGACGAATCCTGTTACCGGCGCCGCTCAGTCGGCCGCGGGGCCGGTTTCGGTGGCAACATCGCCCCCGCTATCGCCGCCGGCTTGGGTTTTGACAGCTTGGGTTTTAACAAACAGGGCATCGACAAAGGCTTTGGCACTGAACGGCTGCAGATCGTCAATAGCCTCGCCGACGCCGATAAAGCGCACCGGCAGAGCGAACTTCTTGGTCAGGGCAAAAATCACCCCGCCTTTGGCAGTGCCGTCGAGCTTGGTCAGCGCCAGGCCGCTGACACCTGCCGCGGCCCGAAACTGCTCGGCCTGGCTGAGGGCGTTTTGCCCGGTGCCCGCATCCAGCACCAGCAGCACCTCGTGGGGAGCGCTGGCGTCGAGCTTGGCCATTACCCGCTTGACCTTGGCCAGCTCTTCCATCAGGTTGCTTTTGTTGTGCAGCCGCCCGGCGGTATCGGCAATTATCACGTCGATGCCGCGGGACTGCGCCGACTGGATAGCATCAAAAATCACCGAAGCACTGTCGGCGCCGCTGTGCTGGGCGACCACCGGCACACCGTTGCGTTCGCCCCAGACCTGCAACTGCTCCACCGCGGCGGCGCGGAAGGTATCCCCCGCCGCCAGCATCACCGACTTGCCCTCGCTCTGCAGCCGCCGGGCGAGCTTGCCGATGGTAGTGGTCTTGCCGACGCCGTTGACACCCACCACCAGAATCACGAAGGGCTGCTTGAGCGGGTCTACCTGCAAGGGCTGCTCTACCGTTTCGAGCATGTCCTGCAGCGACTGCTGCAGGGCCCGGTAGAGGGCGTCGCCATCGGCCAGCTGTTTGCGCGCCACCCGCGCGGTCAGATCGTCGATAATCTCACTGGTGGCCTCGATACCGATATCGGCAACCAGCAGCTGGGTTTCGATATCCTCCAGCAGCTCTTCATCGATTTCCTTCTTACCCAGCACCAGATTGCCCAGACCCTCGGTGAAGTTCTGGCTGGTGCGGGACAGGCCGCGGCGAATGCGGGCGAAAAAGCCCTGCTTTGGCGCTTGTGCCGGGGTCTCCCCGGCGGCGGGCTGCGCCGCAACAGGCTGTTCGGCGCGGGGCTCTACTGCGGGTGCCGCAGAATCGGCGACAAGCGGCTCTGCAGCCCCGGCACTGTGCGGCCGGGCTTCATCCGCCGCCGGCGCGGCCTGCGCCTGCTCTACCTTTGGAGTCTTTTTCTTTCGCTTGAAAAACATCTAGTGGGTCTGTCACAGTTTGCTGGTAACTGCCGGCTTGCAAGCGGCAGCGCTCAAGGGGCATACAAGGGCGCTATCCTACCACCACTGACCGAGATTACGGAGACCTGTCAGCCGTGCCACGCACCCGCAAGGCAAGTGCCAATACACTGCGCATTATCGGCGGCCGCTGGCGCGGCCGCAAACTGGGCTTTGCCGGTATCGACGGACTGCGGCCCAGCGGCGACCGCATACGCGAGACCCTGTTCAACTGGCTGAATGCGGATATTCGCGGTGCCCGCTGTCTGGATCTGTTCGCCGGCGCCGGCGGGCTGGGGCTGGAGGCGCTGTCGCGGGGCGCGGCCGAAGTGCTGATGATTGATCGCCACCCCGAGGCGGCGGCACAGCTGCGCCGGCACCTGCAAACCCTGGGCGGGGAGGGCGGGCGGGTTGTGCAGGCCGACGCGCCGGGCTGGCTGCGGCGCTATCGGCGCGATCGGGACGGCGCCTATGATATCGTCTTCATCGACCCGCCCTTCGCGGCAAACCTCTGGGGCGACGTCATTGCCGGACTGCACAGTGCCCGGCTGCTGGCCGCAGGCGCCGCCGTCTATATCGAGTCAGCCGCAGATACGCAACTGCTGACACCACCGGACTGGCACCTATACCGGCAAAAAAGCGCTGGCAATGTGCAGTTTCGGCTTTATTATCAGCAAAAGGACGAATAATGCAGATAACGGCGCCAAATGATGTCAACCCACAACCATAGTCTTATACCCACCACCCCGTATCTGTGGCCTTATATCGACGGGCGGCGAGGGCGCGCGGTTAAGACCCACACGCTGCAGGGCTTTGTGCTCAAGTGACAAATTGTTTACCATCGACAGCCGCCCTGCCGCCAGGAAACACATCCTCGAAGGGACAGTAATCATGAAAAGAGTGGTATACCCCGGCACATTTGACCCGATTACCAACGGCCATATCGACCTGGTGGAGCGCGCCTGTCGCCTGTTCGACCACGTGATTGTCTCAGTGGCCGCGAGCACCAAGAAAAACCCCCTGTTTACCCTCGAAGAGCGGGTAGAACAGGCGCGCCGGGTACTCAATCACCTCGACAACCTGGAGATCTGCGGCTTCGATGTATTGCTGGCCGATTTTGTGCGCGAGAAAAAGGCCCACGGTGTGCTGCGGGGCCTGCGAGCGGTCTCCGACTTCGAGTACGAGTTCCAGCTGGCCAACATGAACAGGGCCTTGTCGCCACAGATGGAGAGCCTGTTTCTGACACCGGCCGAGCACCTGTCCTATATCTCGTCGTCACTGGTGCGGGAGATCGCATCGCTGGGCGGCGATGTCAGCAAGTTCGTGCCGCCGCTGGTGGCGGAGGCACTGCAGCAGAAGTTTCAATCCCCGGCCGCCGGCTAGCGGCGCCGGGATTATTGCCTATAGCCGTTTCGGGTGCAGCCCAGACAGCGCACAAAGGTGGTTCTGGCCGGGCCGATAACCAGTGTTTCGGCCGACTGCTTGACGTTGCCACCGGCCGCCGAGAACGGCAGCGCCACCAGCCAGAAGGCCGAACCCAGCACCGTCGCCCCCAGCATCAGCGGGCGCACGATCACCAGATCTGCGGCCATGGCCAGGGCGGCAGGCTTCTCTTCGGCGCCGTTGGACTGATAGTCCCGAGCCGCGAAGCTCAGGTTGGCCAGTGACAGAGTACACACTAACACCACAATTCGAGCCCAGAATTTCTTTGTTGTCACTTCGACATCTCCTCAATGTGTAATTGCCCGGTATTTCCGACTCTTTTTCCCGTTTTTTGCCATCAACCGTTTGCCATCAATCACTTACCAGCGATTGTTTACAGCGATCCGGCTGTTGCAGATTGTCGCCCTATTGTAGACCGTAGCACACCAGAAAACGTGCGTTATCGCCCATTTAACGCTGACAGGCGCTGCAGTATACCGTCGAACGCTGCCCCAGGCGCACCTCTTTCAGCGGCTTGCCGCAACGCTGGCAGGGTTCGCCGGCGCGGCCGTATACCCGCAGCTGCTGTTTGAAGTAACCCGGCTTGCCATCGCCGCCGACAAAATCCCGCAGGGTGGTGCCGCCCTGTTTGATCGCCTTGGCCAGCACTGCCTTGATATCCGCCGCCAGCGTGTGATAGCTGGCCCGGGAGACCCTGCCGGCGGCGCGGCCGGGGCGGATGCCCGACAGATACAGGGATTCATTGGCGTAAATATTACCCACTCCTACCACGATTTTGCTGTCCATAATCAACAATTTTACCGCCTGTTTGCGCTTGCGCGAGCGGGCAAACAGGTAGTCGCCATCGAAGGCATCGCTCAGCGGCTCCGGGCCGAGATGCCGCAGCAAGTCGTGCCGCGAAGGCGGCTCGCTGGTCCACAGCAGGGCGCCAAAGCGCCTGGGGTCGGTAAAGCGCAGCACGGCGTTGTTGTTGAAGCGAATATCGACATGATCGTGCCTGGCGGCGGGCTGGTTCACATCGACGATGCGCAGGTTGCCGGACATCCCCAGGTGCAGCAGCACATGCCCGTGTTTAAACTGCAGCAGCAGGTATTTACCGCGCCGGTTTACCGCCAGCAGCTTGCGCCGCTGCAGCAGCGCCGGCAACTCCGCCGGCACCGGCCAGCGCAGCGCCGCCTGGCGCAGGGTCACGGAGACCACAGAGTGGCCGACTAGATGGGGTGCGATACCGCGGCGGGTGGTTTCGACTTCAGGTAATTCTGGCATGCAAAATACTGGATTGCTGGCTGCAGTGGCCCGACTTTACCACACCTGCCGCACCCGCGCCCCGCCGCTGCCGTGCGGGCAGCCGGGTACTGGCCAAGAGGGGATTGCCCGGCGACGCGCTAAGTCTCGATCGGGCGCAGGCGGATCAGGCCCTCCTGCACGGCGGAGGCCACCAGCCTGCCGTCGCGGGTATAGAAGCTGCCGCGGTTGAAGCCGCGCGCGCCGGCGGCGCGCGGGCTGTCCATATGGTAATAGAGCCACTCGTCGGCACGGAAGTCACAGTGAAACCACATGGCGTGGTCGAGGCTGGCGCCCTGGAATCCCGGCGTCCAGAAGCCCACCGGATGGACTTGCAGCGAAGTCGACATAAACTGCAGATCCGAGGCGTAGGCCAGAATCATGCGGTGCAGGGCGGGATCATCCGCCAGGCTGCCATTGGCCCTCACCCACATACCCTGCAGCGGCTGCTGCAGGGCCTCGGGCTTGGCCGGGTCGCGCGGCTCGATCAGGCGGGCGTCGATCGCCCGAAAGCGCTGCGTTCCCTGCGGCAGCTTCTCGGGGTGCAGGCGGCTCAGCTCTTCCCAGTAATCCCACTCCGCCATCAGACCTTCCGGCCCCGGCACCGCGGGCATCTCGAACTGGTGCTCGAGCCCCTGCTCGGCTTTTTGAAACGACATGGAGCTGTTGAAAATCGCCTTGCCGCCCTGTATCGCCACCACCCGCCGGGTGGTAAAGCTGCCGCCGTCGCGAATCGGGTCGACATCGAAAATTATGTCTTTTTCCACATCTCCCGGGCGCAGAAAATACGCGTGCAGGGAATGCAGACTGCGTTGCGCATCGACGGTGCGGCTGGCGGCACTGAAGGCCTGCGCCAGCACCTGCCCGCCGAATACCCGCGGCGTGCGCCGCACTTCGGTGAAGCCGCGGAATAAATAGGTATCGAGCTGTTCGACCTGCAGGTTGTTCACCAGATCCTCGAGACCGTAAACACTATCCTGGTCCTGCGCCATAGTCTGTGACCTCAGCTGGCCGCCACCGCCGCATTGCTGCGGATGGCGCAAAAAGCGGCTATTGTAGCACTCCCATACAGCGCTGCGGCTCACACCGGCTACCAGATTGACTGACAAAAATGATCAGCCGCGCGGCTGGAGGGGTTCACCTGCCGGCAAAATCGCCGTGAGAAGACAAGGGCAGCTCAGTCTTGTCGATGACCTTGCGCAGCAGAAAACTCGAGTGCACCCCGGTGACGCCTTCAATACGGGTCAGGCGGCCGAGCAGAAATTCCTCGTAGTACTGCATATCCGGCAACACGACTTTGAGCAGGTAATCCGAGGCCTGGCCGGTGACAATGCTGCATTCCACCACCTCGGGAAATTCCTTGACGCGGGCCTCGAACTGGTCGAAGCGGTCGGGGGTATGGCGGTCCATGCTGATGCCGATAAACGCGGTCAGCGTCAGCCCCAGCTTCGCCTGGTTCAGCAGCGTGACGTGGCGCTCGATCACTCCCGATTCCTCGAGCCGCTTGACCCGCCTCGAACAGGGTGTGGGCGAGAGGCCCACCTTCTCGGCCAGTTCCAGATTGCTGATGCGCGCATCGCGCTGCATCAGCGCCAGTATTCTGCGGTCGGTTCGGTCTAGGTGCATGGCCAGTCTCTAGTCTCTAGTTCATTTTAGTTAGTTTCTCTATTTTTTTGTGTTTTTTTAGGGAATTTCTCTCATATTTTGTGATTTATATGCGGTATTTGCAAGCATTCACTCGGGCTGTCGCTCTATACTGGCTTGCGAACTGAGCAGTGAGCCTGCAGCTCGGTACGGGCGCCAGTATCCATGCCACCAGCGACCGGCCAGCCAAGTCCTCCACGAGAGCGCGCAGCTAGGGCCTTACCCGGGCCCGGCAGGCTTGTCATTCGAACCTTGAAATCGGGCCAGCCACAAATGAATCGCTTCGATCACCGCAAATACAGAGCTTTCAACCCAGTGCCTCTGGCCGGGCGTCAATGGCCCGACCAGACCATTACCCGGGCACCGCAGTGGTGCAGCGTCGATCTGCGCGACGGCAACCAGGCACTGATCAACCCCATGAGCGGGACACAGAAGCGCGAGCTGTTCGAGCTGCTGCTGAAAGTCGGTTTCAAGCAGATCGAGGTCGGCTTTCCGGCCGCATCGACACCGGATTTCGAATTCGTGCGCCTGCTTATCGAACAGGACCTGATCCCCGATGATGTCACCATTCAGGTGCTGACCCAGGCGCGGGCGGAATTGATCGAGAAAACCTTTGCGGCCCTGCAGGGTGTCGACCGGGCCATTGTGCACCTGTACAACTCGACTTCCAGCGTCCAGCGCCGGCAAGTGTTCGGGCTCGACCGCCGGGGTATCAGCGCTATCGCCACGGCCGGCGCCGAGCAGGTGCTGCGCTGTGCCGGGGCCCAGCCGCAGACGGACTGGACTTTCCAGTACTCCCCGGAAAGTTTTACCGGCACCGAACTGGACTTTGCCGTAGACATCTGCGACGCCGTCAACGCGGTGTGGCAGCCGAGCCGCAAACAACCGGTCATTATCAACCTGCCCGCCACTGTGGAGATGAGCACGCCGAATATCTACGCCGATCAAATCGAATGGTTCTGCCGCCATGTGCAGCGGCGCGATGCGCTGATTATCAGCCTGCATACCCACAACGACCGCGGCTGCGGTGTGGCGGCCGCGGAGCTGGGGCTTATGGCCGGCGCGGACCGGGTCGAAGGGACACTGCTGGGCAATGGCGAGCGCACCGGCAATATGGATATTGTCACCATGGCGATGAATCTCTACAGCCAGGGTGTGGCTCCGCAATTGCAGCTCGGCAATATGGACGAAATCATCCGCACCGTCAAAAGCTGCACCCAGTTACCCGTACACCCGCGCCACCCCTACGCCGGCGAGCTGGTATTCACCGCCTTTTCCGGCAGCCACCAGGACGCGATTAAAAAATGCCTGGGCCACTATCGGCAAGGTGAGCCCTGGGAGGTGGCCTACCTGCCGATCGACCCGCGCGACCTGGGCCGCTCCTACCAGGAAGTGATCCGTATCAACAGTCAATCGGGCAAGGGCGGTGTGGCTTATATTCTGCAGCAGGATCACGGTATCGATATACCGCGCTGGCTGCAGATCGATTTCAGCGGCGTGGTGCAGCGCCATTCCGAGCAGCAGGCGCAGGAGGTTTCCGCACAGGCCGTGTGGGAGCTGTTCCGGCAGCACTGTCTCGACAATCACTCGCCGCTGCGGTTGCAGAGCTATCAACTGAGTCGTCGCGAGGGTATCGACCGTTTAAGCGTAGAGCTGTCACAAAACGGCACCGGCCTCACCGCAGCAGGTGAGGGCCGTGGCGCGCTGGAGGCCTTTATCACGCTGCTGCAGGACCACCTGGGCAGGGATATTGTGGTGGTCGAATACAGCGAGCAGGTATTGAAGGAGGGCGAGGCAACGACGCAGTCGCGGGCAATCGCCTATATACAACTCAGCGTCGACGGCAAACGCTTCAGCGGCGCGGGCATCAGCGACGATATTATCGACGCGACATTTACCGCCGTGCTGAACGCGGTAAACCGGGCCGTAGCCACGGCGCGGAAAGCCGCCTGAGCCCGACCTGGCCGTCAGCGGTTAGCGGTTAGCGGTTAGCGGTTAGCATAGAATTCGATATCCGGGTGACGGCTCCAGTCCAGGTCTTTTCCGCTGGGTGGACCACCATCGTCTCCATGCAAGATTTGCCTGCAGCTCATCACTTTGAAACCATACTGGACCGCGCCCCAGAACGATTCCACGTGGCTCCAAGGTTGCCCGCCAGATGTTGCAGCCACGCAGGCACCAGCGTGAAACCCCATTAACACCACAGTTTCAATCCCTTCACTTTTCAATACTCCGTTGAGATCAGTGCCGATAAAAGCGTTAGCTTTATTCTTGGTGATGTACTCTACGCGCCCGTCCCAATAGTGTTTTTTCAGATCTGCGCGCGTAGTATCATATTCACTGCTGCCCTTCTTGGTGCCTACCTCGACGACCCCGACAGTATCGTAACTGATCGAGTAGACTTTCATACCCTTCGCTTGGGCATAGTTGAGCATATAGACCTGGTGACCGGTGATATTTGCTGGACTTCGATCTTCTGCGCTGTAGGCAGCAGCTTCAGCAACATTCACAGCGGCGTTGCCCTCATCAATGATCAATAGCGCTGTCTTTCCAGGATCACACTTTTTTAGCCTGTCCGTCAAACGCCCCTCGTTAATATACGGCACACCACTACCCCCCTACTTTTGTCATCGAAGGAAAGCCTGCTAACACTCACGACCATGCCAAAGAGCCTAAATGACAATGTGACAATGTCATCTCAGGCTGACTGACGACTGACAGCAGGTAGGACACTGTAAAGGATTTTCCGAAGCGAGTTCAATAACGTATAAGGGTGGCACCCTGCCCGGAAACCGCAGAGACACTACCCTTATAGGTGATACCCACATCGCCTATACCCTTTTAAGCCGTGCGGATGCCTGCCGGTGGGGCAAAGGGTATTGTCAACTGCGGATATTTTTTTTATTTTACCTGTCAATCGTGTACACGCCGTCGTCGCGCCAGCCATGTGAACAAGCAACGCCCGCAGGAGGGGCAGGCTGTGACAAGAACCTCCGATTCCTCTGCAGCGCTGTACCTGCTCGGTTACAGCGCTGCCATAATACCCCTGGTCACTATGCATTTGAGTTTTCTGGTGTCAGCCTGGCAGGGGCACATCGGCTGGTGCACGCCCTATTGGTCCGATTGCGTCAGCATCAGCAAATCCGGGCGTTACGGCACCGCCTATTTCCTGTTTAAGGGCGGCTTCATTCCCACCACCATCCTTCTGGGCCTGTTCTGGCATTTGAGCTATCTGTGGATAAAGACCCTGACCGGCAGGCGTGACAGCTGGCTGCCGTGGCTCGGCTGGCTGGCTTCGATCGCACTGCTGATTTACACTCTGGCCCTGGGCCACGCCGGCGACACTTTTCGCCTGCTGCGCCGCACCGGCGTGATTCTGTTTATGGGCCTCAGTTTCATCGCCCAGGTTCGGGTCAGCAGGGACCTGATTGCCAGCAGCACGCTGGGCAAAGCCGGGCGGCGACTGCTGAATTTCAGCGGTTTCATTCTGCTGGTTGCTTTGTTTTCACTGTTTCTCGAT
>JANQMH010000020.1 GCA_028280195.1 Exilibacterium sp. | reverse complement strand
CAGGCGGAGCAAACCCTGACAGCCTCTGGCGCTAGCAGTGGTGACAGCGGTGCGGGCAGCAAGGCTGGCGGCAGTGCTGCCGACAACAGTGTCGACAGTAATGCTGTTAACAATGTTGCCAACAATGTCTCCAACAAAGGCGGCAAGGGTGCCCTGATCCTCTCCGGCGGCGGCGCCAGGGCAGCCTACCAGGTGGGCGTGCTCACCGCACTGAATGAAATCCTGCCGGCCTCGGCGCACAATCCGTTTCCGATTATCTGCGGCACCTCTGCCGGCGCCATCAATGCCCTGGCGCTGGCCACCCACGCCGGCAAGTTCAGCGAGGCGGTCGACGACCTGCACAGTATCTGGAAAGATATCCATATCGACAAAATCTTCCGCACCGGCTGGCGCGACCTGAGCAGGGGTTCTGTGCGCATGCTGGCCTCGCTGTTTAACCAGGGTATCGGCCGCACGCCCATCGCCCTGCTCGACAATACGCCGCTGCGCGAGTTTTTATCCGAGACCATTCGCTTCGAAAACATCGACAAGGCGGTGGCCGAGGGCGATCTGGAAGCGGTGTGCGTTACCGCGCTGGCCTATTTTTCCGGCGAGTCGGTAAGTTTTTACCAGGGCCGGTCGCAGCTGCAGGGCTGGCGCCGCTACCGCCGCGTCGGCAGGCCGACGCGCCTGTCGGTGGACCACCTGATCGCCTCCTCGGCCATCCCGACTGTATTTCCCACCGTGCGCATCGGGCGCGAATACTACGGTGACGGCGCCATGCGCCAGCTGGCGCCGATCAGCCCGGCCCTGCACCTCGGTGCCGACCGGGTATTTGTCATCGGTGTGAGCAGCAACCGCAACCCGGGGCAGTGGGGCAAGCAGCGCATACCGCCCAAGCATTCTCCGTCGATTGCGCAGATTATCGGCCATATGTTCAACAGCGCATTCATTGACAGCCTGGAAGGCGATATCGAGCACATGGACAGGGTCAACGAATTGCTGGCGCTGATCAGCCCCGAGGCGCGCGCGGCGGCGCAGCTGCCGTTGCGGCCGGTCAAGAGCCTGATTATTTCGCCGTCGCGGGAGCTGGATAAAATCGCCGGGCGCAAAGTCCGCTACCTGCCGAAAAGCATGCGCTTCTTCATGCGTACCACCGGCGCCACCGCCCGCGGCGGCGGTGCCGCGGCGGCCAGTTACCTGCTGTTTGCAAAACCGTTTTGCGACGAACTGATCGAACTGGGTTACCAGGATGCGATGTGGGAACAGGATACGATCAGGGCATTTTTCGAGCTGTAAACCCTTTAACGCAGGCGCCACCAGACGAGGTGTGATATGACAGACCTTTCCGGATCGCGGGTATTGATTACCTGTGCCGACCGCTATATGGGGCCGGCCATCGCGCGGCGTTTCGCCGCCGCCGGGGCCGAGGTGATTGCCGACCGCGGCGCCCTGGGCAGCGACGGCGAGGTTGAGGCACTGGCACGGCGCGCCGGCGCCATCGACATATTGATCGCCAATTTTGCCCAGCCGCCGCACACCTCGGCGGTGGACAGTATCGACAACGATCACTGGCACGCGCTGTTCGATACCCTGGTGCACCCCTTGATGCGGGTGGTGAGAAAATTCGCCGCGCCGATGAAAAGTGCGCAGGGCGGCAAAATGATCGCCGTGACCAGCGCCGCACCGCTGCGCGGTATTCCGCATGCCAGCGCTTACTGCGCTGCCCGCGGCGCGCAAAATGCGTTTATTCGCGCGGCCGGGCTGGAGCTGGCGAAGTTCAATGTCCAGGTCAATGCCATCGCCCAGAACTATATCAAGAACGACACTTACTATCCCGAGGGCTTTATCGCCACGGAAAAGTTTCAGGCCCACTTAAAGCAGATGGTGCCGGCTAAACAGGTGGGCGAGGCGGCCGAGACGGCGGAGCTGGCCTTGTATCTGGCCGGCGCCGGGAATCGGCATATGGTGGGGCAGGTGATACCCCTGGCGGGGGGCTGGGTATAAAAAAACCCGCCATGCCGGCGGGTTCTTTGCACCTAAAGGCCGGCGTCTAAACAGCAACCTCCTGGATCTCGACCGCCGCAATCTTCTTACCCTCGTCGGCCGCATTCTGAAATGACTCGATCTCGTTGAAATTCAAATAGCGGTAAATATCGTCAGCCATACTGTCGATACTCTGCGCGTATTCCAGGTATTCGGCCGGCGTCGGCAGTTTACCTATCACCGCCGCCACCGCCGCCAGTTCGGCCGAGCCCAGGTAGACATTGGCGCCGGCACCCAGGCGGTTGGGGAAGTTGCGGGTGGAGGTGGACACCGCCGTGGACTTGGGCGCGATACGCGCCTGGTTGCCCATGCACAGCGAGCAGCCGGGCATTTCCATGCGCGCGCCTTTGCGGCCGTAAATATTGTAGAAGCCTTCTTCCATCAACTGATGGGCGTCCATCTTCGTCGGCGGCGCCAGCCACAGGCGCGTGGACAGTTCGTCCTCCGTAGCATCGAGCAGCTTGCCGGCGGCGCGGAAGTGGCCGATATTGGTCATGCACGAACCGATAAACACCTCGTCTATCCTGTCGCCCTGTACCTCCGACAGCGGCCTGGCGTCATCCGGGTCGTTGGGGCAGCACAGAATCGGCTCCTTGATATCGGCCAGATCGATATCGATGACCGCGGCGTACTCGGCATCGGCATCGGCCTGCATCAGCTCCGGTTTGGCCAGCCACTGCTCCATATTGCGGGCGCGGCGCTCGAGCGTGCGCACATCGCCGTAACCCTGCTCGATCATCCAGCGCAGCAGGGTGATATTGGAGGTGAGGTACTCGCGGATCGGCGCCTCGTCCAGCTTGATGGTACAGCCGGCGGCAGAGCGCTCGGCCGAGGCGTCAGACAGTTCGAACGCCTGTTCCACCTTCAGGTCGGGCAGGCCCTCGATCTCGAGAATACGGCCGGAGAAAACATTCTTCTTGCCCTTCTTCTCCACCGTCAGCAGCCCCTGCTTGATGGCGTAGTAGGGAATGGCGTGCACCAGATCGCGCAGGGTGATGCCGGGCTGCATCTCGCCTTTGAAGCGCACCAGCACCGATTCCGGCATATCCAGCGGCATGACGCCGGTGGCGGCGGCAAAGGCTACCAGGCCGGAGCCGGCCGGAAAGGAAATGCCGATCGGGAAGCGCGTATGGGAGTCGCCGCCGGTGCCCACCGTATCCGGCAGCAGCATGCGGTTCAGCCAGCTGTGAATGATGCCGTCGCCCGGGCGCAGCGAGACACCGCCGCGGTTCATAATGAAATCCGGCAGGGTGTGCTGGGTGTCGATATCCACCGGCTTGGGATAGGCGGCGGTGTGACAGAAGGACTGCATGGTAAGGTCGGTGGAAAAGCCCAGGCAGGCCAGATCCTTGAGTTCGTCGCGGGTCATGGGCCCGGTGGTGTCCTGGGAGCCCACGGTGGTCATCTTCGGCTCGCAATAGGTGCCGGGGCGTATGCCCTCGACGCCGCAGGCGCGGCCGACCATCTTCTGCGCCAGGGTATAGCCCCTGCCGGTATCGGCGGGCTGGGTCGGCTTGCGGAATACCTCGGACTCGCCCAGGCCCAGCGCCTCGCGCGCCTTGCTGGTGAGGCCGCGGCCGATAATCAGCGGGATGCGGCCGCCGGCCTGGACTTCATCGAGCAGCACATCGGATTTGAGGGAGAACTCCGACACTACCTCGCCGCTCTCCGCCAGGATCTTGCCGTCGTAGGGGCGTATCTCGATCACATCGCCCATATTCAGCTCGTCCACCGGCGCTTCGAATACCAGCGCGCCGGCATCTTCCATGGTGTTGTAAAAAATCGGCGCCACCTTGCCGCCGATGCAGATGCCGCCGCCGCGCTTGTTGGGTACGCCCGGCAGGTCCTCGCCGAAGAACCACAGCACCGAGTTGGTGGCGGACTTGCGCGAGGAGCCGGTACCCACCACATCGCCCACCAGCGCCACTTGGTGGCCCTTGGCCTTGATTTGCTCAATCTGCCGCAGCGGTCCCACGGCGCCGGGCTGGTCCGGTTGCAGGCCGTCGCGCTCCATTTTGTACATGGCGTTGGCGTGCAGCGGGATATCGGGGCGCGACCAGGCGTCCTGGGCGGGTGACAGGTCGTCGGTGTTGGTTTCGCCGGTGACCTTGAAGACAGTGACCTTGATGCTTTCCGGCACCTTGCCGCGGCTGCTGAACCACTCGGCGTCGGCCCAGGACTGCAGCACCGCCTGGGCGTGCGGATTGCCCGCTTTGGCCTTCTCGTCGACATCGTGAAAAGCGTCGAACATCAGCAGCGTATGCCTGAGCTGAGTGGCGGCCAGCTGCGCCAGTTCGGCGTCGTCCAGCAGCGCCACCAGCGTCTCGATATTGTAGCCACCGAGCATACCGCCCAGCAGTTTGACGGCGGCGGCCCGATCGATCAGCGCAGAGGCGGCCTCACCCTTGGCGATGGCGCTGAGAAAACCGGCTTTGACATAGGCGGCTTCGTCGACGCCCGGCGGCACGCGGTTGGTGATCAGGTCCAGCAGTGTCTCCTCTTCACCGGCCGGCGGGTTTTTCAGCAGTTCCACCAGTTCGGCGGTCTGTTGGGCATCCAGGGGCTTGGGGGGGACGCCTTCTGCCGAGCGTTCTTCCACGTGTTCACGGTAAGCTTCAAGCACGGTTGTGTTCCTCTATGTCGGTTGGGGGGCTGCCGGCCTGCGCGCCGCCAACAGCGCCTGAATACTCGCGGTGCGTCTGGCGGCACCGGAGGCTATCGACGGGCACATCGATGGAGCGGGGCCGGGATTGTACACTAATCCCGGTTGGCTGTTAAGTTAAGAGTAAAATCAATAACTTACATTAGCCGCTGCACCAAATTGCAGCACTGCTCCAGCGGCCTTGCGGCGGCCCGGCGCAAGCCGCTGGCAGCCGGCCGCCGGCCTTACAGAGTCAAGTATAGAAGCTGGCGGGCAATACCGGTGCCGGCCCGCGAGTGGCGCTGACAAAACTGCAGCATCGCCGGCCGCCGGCTGGTATGATCCACAAGCGAATCAGCACCTTATAAAGCAACACCCGTATCATTTGCGGTATTTGTATTTATGATCAAACCAATCCGCACACCCTGCGTGGGTATCTGCTCCACCGGTATCGGCGATGCGGTGTGCCGCGGCTGCAAGCGTTTTGCCCACGAAGTCATTGACTGGAATGCCTATACCCACAGTCAGCGCGCCACCATCGCTGCGCGACTGGAGGATTTCCTCACCCAGGTGGTGGCGACCCGCTTTGTGGTGTTTGACGAGAAACGCCTGCTAATGCAGATCCGGCACCAGCAGCTGCACTTCGATCGCGATCGCAACCCCTATTGCTGGGTGTTCGAGCTGCTGCGCGCCGGCGCCAGCCAGATCGACGACCTGGAGGCCTACGGGCTGCGACTGCAGCCCGGCAGCCGGGGCCTGTCGCTGGTGCAAATCAAGGATCTGATCGATGCCGATTACTATACCCTCTCCTGTGCCCACTACGACCGCTATATCGCCCCGGGTGAACTGCGCCAGGTGGCGCTGTGAGTGATATCGCCGCCATCAAGCGGTTTTTGCGCTGCGAAACCCCGGATGCCTGGATCAGCGCTGCGCTCGCCAACCCGGCCATGCTGCTGATCGACCACGCCAACTGCGAGAAAAAGGCCGCCAGCACCGCGATCAATCTGATTTACCGCTATGTGGACAATTTTGAGCTGCTGAACAAGATGTCGCGGCTGGCGCGCGAGGAACTGCGCCACTTCGAGCAGGTGATCGCCATTATGCGCGCCCGCGGCATTCCCTACCGGCAGGTGAGCGCGTCGCGCTACGCCGCCCGCCTGCGCGAGCCGCTGCGGGCGGCGGAGCCGGGTCGCCTGATCGATACGCTGATTGTCGGCGCCGTCATCGAAGCCCGCTCCTGTGAGCGCTTTGCCCGGCTGGCGCCCCATCTGGACGAGGAGCTGCAGGCGTTTTACCTGTCGCTGCTGAAGTCAGAGGCGCGCCACTACCGGGACTACCTGGCGCTGGCGCAAAAGGCCGCTGCCGAATACGGCAGCGGCGGCGAGAGTGTCGAGGCCAGGCTGGAGACCTTCCTGGATCTCGAGCGGCAATTGATTGTGCAGGCCGATACGGAATTCCGGTTTCACAGCGGGCCGCTGCCTCAGGCGGAGGCGCCGGCGGCGGAGCGCTGCTGTTGAACATGGGCGATAAATGCCGCCATGGCAGCGGCTGACTCCGCATCGACTTTTTTCGCTACCGGATCTTCGGCAAAGGCTTCGTACCAGCGGTTCAGGTGTTCGAATTCCGCGAGCATATCCCAGTCGTAAATTTTATAGGCGATGCGTTTGCCTATCTTGAGGCAGTAGCGGGTATGGATATCCGCATAAGTCAGCTGCTCGCCAAACAGAAACCGGCCTTTGCCGCACAGGCGATCGAGGGCCCTGAGCCCTCTTTTCATCATGCCGGGGACTTCTTTGAACGCTTCGTCGAGGCGCGGTGTTCCGGCCACCACTTCGGGGATATGGCGGCGGGCCTGCAGTTCGATATACAGCTCCGCCATTTTCATGATCTGCCTGACTTTGGCGCGCCCGAAGGCATCGGCGGGGTAGAGCGGCGGGGTGGGGTAGACATCCTCCAGATAGTCGAGGATCACAGTGGCTTCCGACAGGCAGCCCGACTCGGTTTCAATGCAGGGTATTTTACCCATCGGGCTCTTGTCCAGATAGGACTCGTCTTTATTGCCCGTATAGGTCTCCACCTCAGTGAAATCGATCGCTTTTACCAGCAGGGCGTGTTTGACACTGTTAAAGTAATTACTGGCGGCGACGCCGTAGAGTTTGATCATGGCAGTTCCTCGAATGCATGGGGCGGAGTGGGTAGTCGATCGGTAGTCGCTAGCGTAGACGTTTCCATCTCGACGGTAAACCCATGCCGGTGATAGCCGCCTGGCCGGGATCTTTATGCGGCTTCGCGCAGGGCGCTTGCAGTGGGATTGTGCCGCCACATCCCGTCTATATGGCTCTGGGAGAAAGCATGCAAGCGCGGAAAAATGCTTACAAGTCCCTTTTTATCGACGAGTTGGCTGCCGAGCTGGTTGCGCAGATAAGGCGCACCGCATCCAGCTCCATGCCCTTGGGTAGTTTTACTTTTTTTAGACCCCTTTTAGTTAGATCAGCTCTGGCGTCTAGTTAGATCAGCTCTGGCGTCTCGCCATGATCAGCGAGGCGATACCCAGCGCCAGCAGCGCCAGGGTGGCGGGTTCCGGCGCGGCGCCGGCGCTGATGGTGGCGGCAGCGTTTTCACCGGCGCGCTCATCCGCCGCGCCGCTCACCAGGTAGAGCGATCCGTCGACGACCACACCGGGCTCGAAAAATGCGGCGACCACGCTGCCGTCCGCCAGTGTCAGCAGGCCGTCGGCAGTGGCGCCGGCGGCTATCGGCACCGCGTCGAAAACATCCAGTGTGGCGCTGGCCAGATCGATCCGGGTGGGATCGAGGGCGCCGAATGCCGGCCCGTGACGGTCTGCCCCGGGCGAAGCGGCCGCGCGCGTTCGCGTTGTGGTGCGGTTCGAGTCGGCCGCAAACCCGAAGCGCGATGTAAGGATGCCATCGGCCGTCACATCGGCCGCCAGTGCCAGGCTGGCGTCGCCACCGGTCCCCGGTATCGTCGCCGGCGATAGCGCCTGGCTGCCGCCGGCAATGGCAAGATTGAACACGGCCAGTAGGCCGAGACTCAAATAGTTGTATTTACCCATTGCACAATCCCCCCGTTCCCTGTTGAACCTCATGACACTCCTGAAGTATCGTCAAAGCGTGATGACGTTGATTTAGCAAAGGCCGTTCCAGCTTTAAAAAACAATAATTATCAATGGCTTAGAGTAAGCGCTATATGAGTTTGTAAAATTTATCGGCATAAGCTGTAAAAGAAACCTACATGGATTGCGCGCTCGGGAGCGGTCTGCAGATCTCAGTGAAGTGTTTTACAGGCGACGCCGGTCATAGTGCCGATCCCGGGGTGGCATAGGCACTGCAGCGGCTGCCCGGCGAGCAGCTGGCCCGGCTGAACGAAAAAAATATCGACGCTGCGCCTGTGTGCAGGGCCGGTGCCGGCGCGAGCGCTAAAAAACCATAAGTAAGAAATATAAATGACTATACAGGAAATAAATTATTGTCCGGTATTACCCCGCGTTGATAATGCCGGGCTGAAGACTGCTCCCCGGCCACCTGCTCCGTGACTGATCGCCATTCCATCAAACGCCTGCTGATCGCCAATCGCGGCGAGATTGCCGTGCGCATCGCGCGCGCCTGCCGGCCGCTGCATATCACTGCCATCGCCGTTTACGCCGACAGCGACCGCCACAGTCTGCACTGCCGAGTGGCCGATGAATCGGTGGCACTGCCCGGCAGTCTGGTCGCCGATACCTACCTGAATATGGATGCCGTATTGCAGGCGGCGCAGCGCAGCGGCGCCGATGCCGTTCACCCGGGTTACGGCTTTCTGGCGGAAAACGCTGAGTTCGCGCGGCGCTGCCGCCAGGCGGGCCTGATCTTTGTCGGGCCGGATGCCGGTGCCATCGACCTGATGGGCTGTAAACGGGCTGCCCGCACCCTGGTACAGAAGCTGAATCTGCCGGTCATTCCCGGCTATCACGGCGCCGACCAGTCGCTGCCGGCGCTGTCTGCCGCCGCCGAGGGTATCGGCTACCCGCTGTTGATCAAGGCCTCCGCCGGCGGTGGCGGTGTCGGTATGCGTGTGGTGGCGCACAGCGATGACTTCGCTGCCGCTCTGCCGGCTGCGCGCAACGAGGCGCGGCGTGCCTTTGGCGACGACGGCGTGCTGTTGGAGCGCTATTTCGATCGCGTGCGGCATATCGAGATCCAACTGCTGGCCGACGCTCACGGCAACTGTGTCTATCTCGGTGAGCGCGACTGCTCGCTGCAGCGGCGGCGGCAAAAAGTCATCGAGGAGGCGCCGGCTGTCGGTGTCGACGCCGGCCTGCGCCAGCGCCTGGGAGAGGCGGCGCTGAAGATTGCCCGCGCGGTCAACTATGCCGGCGCCGGCACCGTGGAATTTCTGTTGCCTGACAGAGGCGGCGCCGGGGCGGAGGCGGAGTTTTATTTTCTGGAAATGAATACCCGCCTGCAGGTGGAGCACGCGGTTACCGAGGCGGTCACCGGCATTGATATTGTCACCTGGCAGCTGCGCATTGCCGCTGGTGAGCAACTGGCTTTTTCCCAGCGCGAGATCGGCATCGAGGGACACGCCATCGAGTGTCGCTGGTATGCGGAGGACCCCGACCGCGATTTCAGCCCGCAGACCGGCGCGATTGAATACTGGCGTCCCCACAGCGGCGCCGGACTGCGTGTTGACAGCGGTATCTGCGCCGGGCAGGTTATCAGCAGTTACTACGATCCGCTGCTGGCGCGGCTGATTGTTCACGCGGCGGACCGGCCGCGGGCGCTGCAGGCCATGGTCTACAGTCTCGAGCGCAGTGTGCTGTTGGGTCCGGTCAGCAATCAGTTTTACCTGCGCCGCGTTTTACAGCTGCCGGCATTTGCCGGCGGCGCTATCGATACACAGTTTTTGCGGCGCCATGCCGGGAACCTCGGCAATCACCCCGGCGGCGGCGCCGCACAGTGTGCGCTGATGGCGGCGGCGCTGGCTTACTATCACTGCCACTACGCTCTCTCTGAATATCACCAGCGATCGGCACAGTTGTCCGCCGTGGCAGACACGGCAACGATAAGATTGCTGTGGTTTGGTCAGGAGGCGGCGGTGCGGATTGCGCCGCAGTTTTGCCGCGCCGGAGTACCGGCCTTCCAAGTCGATCTGGCCGAGCGCAGCGCCATGGTCGAAGTGGTCGCTGTTGAGGCCGTGGCCGCCGGGGTGGATTGTTTCGAGCTGGTGATCGATGGCCACCGCGCGGCCTATACGGTATCGCTCAGCGATACGGCGCTTGCGGTGCACAGCCTGGCCGCGGGCAGTCTGCGCCTGCCGCTGGTATCGCGGTTCAGTCTCGCCGGCAACCGCGATCAGCACAGCGGTTACCGCGCGCCGATGCCCGGGCGTATTATCGAGGTCAAGGTGGCGGCGGGCCAGCGTGTCGAACGCGGGGCGATCCTGGTGGTGATGGAATCGATGAAGATGGAGTCGGCCGCTCGCGCCGCGACGGCGGGGGTGGTGGAAGAGGTGTTTGTCAGTGCCGGCGACAGTGTCGAGGCCGACACGGTGCTGGTGCAATTGCGCGAAACCGAGGTGGCGTTATGACGGAGGATGGGGCCACCGGGCCCGAGGCGGATCAGTACGGTGTCGACGAATTGCAGCGCCGCCAGCGGCGGGCGCTGGCCATGGGCGGTGAGGCGCGCCTGGCGCGGCAGCGCGACAAGGGCCGCCTCGATGCCCGCCAGCGCATCGCCGCGCTGCTGGATCGCGACAGTTTCGATGAGCAGGGGCTGCTGGCGGTCAGTGAGTGGCCGGGTATGGAAGAGAAAACCCCCGCCGACGGCAAGATTACCGGCTTTGGCAGCATCGATGCCCGCACCGTCGCGGTCGGCGCCGACGATGTCACGGTGCTGGCCGGCGCCGGCGGCTATGTCGGCACCAACAAGACCGCCGCGGTATTTGCCTATGCCAGGCAGAAGGGCTATCCCTGCGTTTACCTCGGCGATGCCGGCGGCGCGCGGGTGCCGGATATCATGGGTTCCACCGGCATGATGCGCATGTCTTATCCGAGCGAACTGCCGCCGCGCAACCGCGCCGTACCCATGATCACCGCCATTATGGGGGACAGTTTCGGCGGCCCCACCTGGTATGCCGCCATCTCCGATGTGGTACTGCAGGTGAAAGGCGCGGTCATGGCAGTGGGCGGCACCGCGATTCTCGAAGTCGCTACCGGCGAAACCAGCAGCCACGCCGAACTCGGCAGCTGGGAAATGCATGCCCGCCAGACCGGGCTGGTGGATTTATTTGCCGACAGCGAAGCCGAATGCCTGGCATTGCTGCGCCGCCTGCTGGGTTACTTTCCGTCCAGTGCGCAGCAGCTGCCGCCGCGCGCGGCCTGTGCCGACCCGCCGGAAGCGCGGCTCGACGGCGTATTCGATATCGTGCCGGCCGATCGCCGGCAGGCTTACGATATGCACGACCTGCTGCAGTTAATTGCCGATGAGGGCAGTCTGCTGGAGCTGAAGCCCCATTACGACCCGAGCCTGATTACGGCCCTGGCGCGCATCGACGGACAAGTGGTGGGCCTGCTCGCCAACAACCCGCTGGCCAGCGCCGGCGCCATGGGACCCGGGGCCTGTGAGAAAGCGGTGTCCTTTGTCTGCCTGTGCGACTCCTATCATATACCGTTAATTTTTCTGCACGACACCCCGGGTTTCCTGGTGGGCCGCGCCGCCGAGGAGCGCAAGATGCCGAATCGCATCATGCAGTTTATCGAGTGCCTGGCGCAGAGTACGGTGCCGCGGGTGAGTATTGTGGTGCGCAAATCCTACGGCATGGCCCATTGCAATATGTCGGGCGGGCGCGCCAATAACGATATTCTGCTGGCCTGGCCCACCGCGGATATCTCTTTTATGGCGCCGGAGGTGGCGGTCAACGTCGCCTACGGTCGCAAACTGCAGCGGGCCGCGGGGACGCCGAACTCGCCAGGCGCGAGGCGCTGGCGGCGCTGGCCGAGGGCACCGCGCCCTGGTCGGCGGCGGGGCGCAATCTGATCGACAAGGTGATCGACCCGCGCGATACCCGCAGGGAGATTGTCATCGCCTTGCGTCGCGCCGCCGGCAGCGACGGCAGCCGGGGTTTCAGTAACAGGCAATTGGCAAACTGGCCGTATAAAATTTAACGCCGCCGCACTTCACTTTTTTGCAGATATTTACAAAAAAAACCTTTACGCGCTCGCCTTCGTCAAAGCGGAATATCTGCAGCCGCTTTTTACATGATCACTGTCACGATTAACCTGAGCGCCATTTTACTTTGCGCGGCGGCCTGATTAGAATTCAGCGCCCCCGGTAACTTTTACCGCCAAAAAGGGAATTTCCGCAATGGCACTGCTTTCATCTTTTTATGCACCACAGCAGTTGGCTGTCGCCAACATGAGAAGTTCTTGCGCAGTTTTACTGTGCGCTGTCAGCGCTCATGTATTCGCTGTGGCGCCACAGGCGGTAGACGACGCCCGCAGCATTCCCCTTAACAGCAGTATCACGCTGAACCTGATCGCCAATGATTTCGATGCCGACGGCGACCGCATTTCGGTTGCCTCCATTACCCAGCCGCCTAACGGCACTGCCGTTCTGAATGCCGACGGCAGTGTGTTTTATACGCCGGCGCGGGATTTTTCCGGGGTCGACAGTTTTTCCTATGTACTCCAGGACGACTCCGAAGAGGGTTTGACCAGCCAGGGTACCGTGACCATCACCGTCAGCGACAGCCAGTTTGACGGCTTTTCCGGCAACCGCAACGATCGCAGCCTGGCGCTGGCCCTGAACACTACCTGCGACAGACTGCGCGAACTCAGTGATGCCGAACTGGGTTCGTCGCAGCGCCAGTTGCTGAATCAATGTGTCAATCTGGAAGCCCTGGCAGCCAGTGATCCCAATGCCGTTAGCGCGGCGCTGACACAAATTGCACCGGAGGAAACCCTCAGCCAGATGCGCGTCGCGGTGGACTCCACCCATACCCATACCCATGCAGTTACCCAGCGGGTTCAACAGCTAAAGTCTGCCGGGCGCGGGGCTGTGGTGCCCGGCCTGGTTGTCAACGGCCGGGATCTTAGCCGCGATATTGCCCTCGGCGGCGGCGCCAGTGCCGACAGCGGTGTCGCCGGCGATTCACTCTGGTCGCGCCTGGGCGTATTTGCCAGTGTACAGATGGAAGATGCCGAGCGGGACCGAAGCGGGCTGGAAAACGGCTACCAGGCCGATACCTATTCGCTTACCGCCGGGGCGGATTATTTCCTCAGTGAATCAATGCTGCTGGGTATGTCCATCGGCTTCAGCGACAGCGAACTCGAGTACAGCGGCAATGACGGCGAGCTGGATGCGGAGCTTACCACGCTGATCGCTTTCGGCGCCTACTTTTACCGGGACTTCAGTTTCTATCTGCAGGGGGGGTATACGCAGATGGATTTTGATTCGGCGCGCCTGATTCGCTACGGCAGCGGTGGTCTGGGCGTCGACGAGCGGGCTGTCGGCAGCACCACCGGGATTCAGAAAATGCTCAATACCCGGGCGGAATGGCAATGGCAGAGGGACGCGCTGACATTGACGCCTTTTGTGCGCGTGGATTATCTGCAGAGCGATATTAAACGCTATACCGAGCGCGGCGGCGGCGGCCTGGCAATGGAGCTGGGCAAACAGTCCACCAGCCAGGTGACGCTGGCCACGGGCCTGCAGGGGGCTTATGTGCTCAACCGGCAGTGGGGGGTATTGACGCCCACCGCCAGTCTGAGCTATCTCAGTGAAACCGACTCCGATCGGGATCCGGTGACCGGACGCTTTGCCTTCGATCTCGATCGGGAGAATACTTTTACGTTGAATAACGAGGGCGGTGATACGGCGTTTTTTCAATTGTCTGTCGGTGCCGCGGCGGTGTTCAAGCGCGGCTGGTCGGCTTTTGTCGAATACCGCGAAACCCTCGGTTACGAAGATTTGAGTGTGTCGCAGTTTCAACTGGGGGTGCGCTATGAACTGTAACCGCGCCGGCGCGTTTTCCCGGGCCCTGGTACTGGGCGGCCTGCTGCTGTTGGCCGGCTGCGGGGGTGGCGGTTCCCCCTCGTCCGGCAGCCAGCCCGAAACCGAACCGGTAAGCGGTGAGGAACTGGCGGTGCTGCCGCAGGTCTCTGCCGGCGGGCGCCAGTTTGCCGACCCCAATGTCCTGGTGGTCTTGCGCGGCAGCGCCGCTGCCGGCGCCGGAGCCACCATTGTCAGCACCCGGTGGACGCAGATAGATGGCCCCGAAGTGACGATTCCGCGGCCGCAGCAACTGCAGAGTGCCATCGTCGTGCCCGACCTGCAGCGGGAAACCGAACTGGCGTTTCGCCTGACTGCCGAGGACAGCGAAGGCAGGGTCAACTCCTCGGTGGCGTTCGTCTATGTCAGGCCCAACGGCGCCTTTGCCAGGGTAATCGGCAGCACGGTCGACGAAGCCGACGGTGTGGCGCGGTTTATCGTCAGGCTCAACGCACCGCAGGCAACCGAGATACCGGTTGACTATGCCACCCGGGCCGGTACTGCCGAAGAGGGCAGCGACTATCTGGCGACTCAGGGGAGGTTGCTATTTGCCCCCGGTGAAACCGAGCAAGTCGTCTCCGTCACCCTGTTCGATAGCGATGGCGGGGAAGAGAGCGAGTACTTCAGTCTGGATATCACTGTGCTGGCGCCGGACAAGCCGTCATCGAATTCCGGTATCACGCTGATTGTCAATAATCCCGACCCCGCCGCCGTCAATGAGATTGCGTTTATCAATCCCGGGCCGATAACGGTCGCCCTCGGCGAGACGGTCAGCAATGCGATTGATCCGGCCAGTATCGGCGGCACGGGTGCGCTGAGTTATGAGGTCGCCGATGCGGCAGTGGCGGGCGTCGACCAGCGGGGGCTGGCCACGGCGCTGGCGGTGGGTACCACCACCATTACCGCTATCAAAGCTGCCGATGCGACTTCGCCGCGCAGCAGCGCCAGCTATGAACTGGTGGTGGTCAATGCGGCCGAATCGCTGGACATACCCGTGGTCGGTGCACAGCGGGTCACGCTGGGCCTGGCGCTGTTTTCCGGCACTGCCACCATTGACTGGAACGACGGCAGCCCGGCGGAGGAAGTCAACAACCAGTTGCTCGAGCAGCTCAACGGTGCCGGTTCCAGGCAGCACGATTATGCTCTGCCTACCAGCGGTAATATCACCATCACCTTTTCCGATGGCCTCAATGCGGTAAGAGCGCTGCAGACCAACGCCGACAGCTTTCAATTCGATGTCGCCTTGTTCAGTGGCCTCACCAATGTCGAGGTGCTGAATTTCTCCGGCCAAAATGCCACGGTAAACGGTTTACTGTCGAGTTTATCCGGCAATACACAACTCAGAGAGCTGCAGGTTCTCGCCCGCAGAGGGAATTTCAGCGGCGATATTGCCGAGCTGCCGCCGGCCTTGACGGTGTTCACCGCCAATAACAGCCAGAGCGGTGCCTTTAGCGGCCGCGTGGTGGATATACCCGATACTATGGTCCGCCTGTTTATCAGTGTCTCGAACACAATCTCCGGGGACGTGGTGGACATACCGGCGGCCGTGGAAAGTTTCTACGTGGCCGGCGCCAATACGATTACCGGCGTCGTTGCACAGGTGCCCGCCAACGTGGTGAGTTTTACCCTGCTCGGCGCCAATACCCTGGCAGGTAATATTGAGGATCTGCACCCGGATATGGTGTCCTTCAATGTGGCGGGTCAAAATACCATCGGCGGCGATCTCAGCCTGCTGCGCAATAACGGCAATCTGTTTTTGAGTGTCAGCGGCATCAATACAATAACCACGGCTGTTGCCGCCATACCGACTTTCATTACTTCCATGTCCCTGGCGGGTAATAACACCGTGTTTGGCAACATAGGGGATTTGCACCCGGGGTTTAACTCGATTTCCATCAATGGCCTGAATACGATTGGCGGCGACCTGGGCTTATTGGTCAACGCCGGCAGACTCACCATGGGCATCGGCGGGCGCAATACCATCAGCGGTGTGGTGGCCGATATCCCGTCGAGTATCACCAGCCTGTCCCTTAGGGGCGACAACACGCTCTCCGGCAATATTCAGGATCTGCACACCGATATTGTGATTGTCGATATCGGCGGATTCAATACCATTGCCGGCGACCTCGGCCTGTTGCAGAACAACAGGCTAACCCGGCTGACTGTCAGGGGAGACAACACTATCGATCGGTTTACCAGCCCGCCGGTGTGGAGCCCCGCGCAGATTGACGCCCTGGTTCTCGAGAGCGGCGGCAGCTTCGGCTTTGATGCCAACACTGTCGACAGCCTGCTGATCTTTCTCGACGGCCAACTGGGTAATGCGGTCACCATTAACCCCCGTATCTCACTGAGGCGGTTCGGGGACGAGCCGAGAACGGCGGCTTCGGATGCGGCCGTTGACAGCTTGACGGCCAAGGGTTACGTGGTGCTTACCAATGAGTTCATTAGCGAACCGATCTAGGGGCTGTGGGTTATTGGCGCGACCCTAGCCCTCAGCCAGTGCTCGAAAATCATCGATATAGCGCTGTAAGGTTTTATCACGCCTGAGCTGCTGCTTTTGCGTCAGTGAGCGGTTGAGGTCAGCCATCAGGCGATAGGTGAGCGCCTCATTGTGATCCACGGCCTGCCGGTATTCATCCGGCCACCTGTCGGTGTAAAACATCAGTGCGTCAATGCGCTGTGCGAAGTCCTGCGTTTCACCGCGGTCAGCCATCACCTGCAGAAATTCCTCCTGCCACAGCACCCGCAAGTCGATGGAGAAGGCCGCTATCGGTCTGATCTGTTCACTCCACAGGCGAATCATCTGCTTTTGCTCGTCGTTGAGCCTGCCCACGGCCGATTGCAGGGTATCCTGGACGCGCTCGGCGCGCTGTTTTTGCAACTCCTCTACACCGGGTTCCACATAGTCTTCAGCAAATTCCAGCCGCTGTTTTTCCAGGTTATCGTGCACCTGCCGGACTTGCCGCTGTGACAGCGAGGCCGCCAGCGATACCACTGCCGGGCTCAGCTGCTGCAGCGCGGTTTCCCAGAATCCGGCCATCGCCTCGCCGTATTTTTCCAACTCATCGCCGCTAAAATCCGGCCGGCGCAAATCGGCCTGCAGCTGCGCCAGCGTATCGGCGTAAAGCGGCAGCTGAGTATTGCGGTGCCAGTCGTGAAAGCTGTCGATGGCGGCGCGCACCTCGCGTCGCTGCCCGCGCTCCAGCGTGACATAGTCGCGCACCAGCCAGCCCATCCACCAGTCGAGGAAGTTATAGGTGATTTTGGTGGAGCAACCGCTGAGGGCAAAAGCGCATACCAGCACCAGGCCCAGCAGGCTGACTCTCATGGCTGGGGGAGAGGGGGCACAGTCGCTGCTGCGCCCGCTTGACTGCAGTTCAGTGGCGGCCATCGCTCAATCGCTTCCCTTAGTCGTTGTACACTGGTCCGGCGTAAGTGATGCCAGCACTCGACGCAGCGGCGCCGGAATCGGCGTCGGGCTGCGCGTCTCGCGCTCGACGAATACATGGGTAAATGTACCGTGGGCACTGGCCCGCTCGTTGCCGGCTTTGAATATACCGATACCCCACTGCACCGAACTGTTGCCGATGCGGTTGACACGCAGGCCGCCCTGCAGCTGATCCGGAAAGGCGACGGCCTCGCGATAGCTGCACTGGGAGTTGACCACCAGCCCGATAATCTCGCCGCGGTGGATATCCAGGCCCCCCTGTTCGATCAGGAAGGTGTTGGCCACTGTGTCGAAATAGGCGTAATACACCACATTATTGACATGGCCATAGAGATCGTTGTCCATCCACCGGGTAGTGATTGGCAGAAAATAGTGGAAGTCCTCGCGCTTCAAGCTGCCGCCGCTCCCCGCTTGCCGGTCGATAATCTCAGTTGTAGGCCGCGCGGTAGATACCGAGGGCATCCTCGTAACTGACCTCGCGCGGGTTGTTTACCAGCAGCCGTTGCTGCAGCAGGGCCTGCTCGGCCAGCATCGGCAGGTCCTGCTGCTGAATATCCACCGCCGCCAGTGTGGTCGGCAGACCCAGCTCGGCAATCAGCGCTTGCAGGTGGTCGATCAGGTGCTCGGCCGCCGGCTTGCCGCCGGCCCCGGTCGCGGCGTCCGGCATGATAATCGGCGCCAGTTCGGCGTATTGCCGGGCCGCGCTGTCGGCAGCGGCGTTGAAGCGCATCACATGGGTCAGCACCAGGGCATTGCTGAGGCCGTGGGGGATATGGTAGGTGCCGCCGAGGGGGTAGGCCAGGGCGTGTACCGCCGCCACCGGCGCATTGGCAAACGCCTGGCCGGCGAGGCAGGCCCCCAGCAGCATATCCCGACGCGCGCCCAGGTCGTCGCCGCTGTGCACCGCGGTGCGGATGGCCGCTGCCAGCAGCTTCAGCGCTTCCCGGGCGAGCATGTCGGAGTAAGGGTTTTTGCCGCCTTTGCTGGTAAAGGCTTCGATCGCGTGAACCATGGCATCGATGCCGGTGGCGGCGCTGATATGCGGCGCCAGCCCCAGGGTCAGCTGGGGGTCCAGTAGGGCCACATCGGGCAGCAGCTGCGGCGCCAGCACCGCGGTCTTGATGGTATCGCCGGTGGTAACGATGGCAATGGGTGTGACCTCGGAACCGGTACCGGCGGTAGTCGGTATCTGGATCAGCGGCAGGCGCGGGCCGGAGGCCTTGTCGACGCCGTAGATCTCCGCCGGGCTCTGGCCGGAGCCCATCATCAACGCTACCAGTTTGGCGGTATCCATGGAGCTGCCGCCGCCAAAGCCGATAACGCCGTCGGTGTTGTAAGTCTGCGCCTGGCGCAGGGCCTTGAGCATAATGTCCTCAGGCGGATCGGCAACCACGTCGGCATAGGTCATATAGGAAATATGGGCTTTGTTCAGGGCATCCAGTGCCGGTGCCAGCAGGTCGTTATCCAAAATGCCCTGATCGGTAATGATCAGGGGGCGATTGATACGGTTTCTGCGGCAAAGGTCGCCGATACGCCTTACCGCGCCGGGTTCGCAGATAATCGAGGGTGTGGTGGTGAAAGTAAACGACTTCATTGCTCGGTTTCATGCCTCTCTACTTGCATTGAGATTTATTCTGCAAATTCTGTGTTGGAAACTGTCTTTTCGCAGGCACTTGTTCACAGGCGTTTCTCCACAGATGCTGTTGTCGGGAAAGCCCGTCTTTGAGGAGCAAAAACTGCACCAGCAGTGAGCGCTGCCGCCGCCGGCCGGCGGCGCTGGCGGATACACGCCCGCAGGGGCTTTCAGGCTGATTTGCCGGGCGCCTGGCAATGACCTCATAGGCCTGGTTGCGTGCCGTAAAGGTGCACTTTTGGCAAGATGCCTGCTTTTGGTGATTGTGACTCAGCCGGTTGGCCGTTGCCGGCGCTGATAGCCGCAAGCACGCCCCCGGATTTTCCGCCTTGGCTTCCACTGTAGTATGACCTCTATACGCAGCTTACGTTCGATAGGTTTACAGGGCAATCGCCGTGCGCTTATTTGGCGCGCCGGTGCCGCGGCCAGGCTTGCGCCGATCGCGCTTTCAACCCATTATTGGCGCCTTGACACGGGCCTGCGAATGGAGGTGGAGATGGATATAAGGGTGCGAATCGCCGACTACCGGCAGCGTGATGATGCAGCGGCGATAACCGCTCTGCTCAGCGCCTATGCCAGGGACCCCATGGGCGGCGGGCAGGACCTGAGCGAGCGGGTCAAGCAGGGGCTGGTACCGGCGCTGGCGCAGATCCCCGCGGCGCTGTCAGTGCTGGCCTCGGTCGACGGCGAGCCGGCGGGCCTGTGCAATTGCTTTGAGGGCTTTTCCACGTTTCAGTGCCGGCCGTTGATGAATATCCACGATGTGGTTGTACTGGCGGATTATCGGGGTTACGGTTTGAGTGGCCGGATGCTGGCGCTGGTGGAGCGCGAGGCGCGGGCGCGGGGCTGCTGCAAGCTGACGCTGGAGGTGCTGGCGGGCAATGGCGCGGCCCGGCATGCCTACCGGAAGTTTGGTTTTCAGGGCTATGAGCTGGACCCGGCCCTGGGACAGGCGCAGTTTTGGCAAAAACCACTGACCGGCGCCCCCGCTGCGGAGCGTTTCGATGGCAAGGGTTGACGGGGGTGAGCGACGATGAAAAAGCTGAAGAATGAGGCGGGCCTGCTGAAGGAGGCACTGCGGGTCGGCGCCCTCTATGCCGAGAAGCGCAGGGTCGGCAGCTTCGAGCAGACCGACTCGGCGGGTAAAAAAATCGAGTACCTCTACCGCCTGCTGGTACACGACAAGCTGATTCAACCACTGGCCAAGGGCCAGGAGAACGAACCTTCCATGAAGCACAAGCTGGCGCTGTGGATTTCCCGGCAGTTGCCGGAAGATCACCCCCTGTTGAAGTGAAGACACTGCTGCTGGTTCGCCACGCCAAGTCGAGTTGGGACGACCCCGGCCTGGACGACCGCGAGCGCCCCCTGAATCGCCGCGGTCTGCGCAATGCACCGGAAATGGGCCGGCGCCTGGCCCGGCGCGGGGAGCTGCCGCAACTGCTGGTATCCAGTGTCGCCGAGCGCGCCGCGACGACCGCCCGGGCGATTGCCGCGGCGATCGGTTTTCCGGCGCAGCACATCGACTACCGGGAAGCGCTCTACACCTTCGATGCCGCCGCCGTGCTGGACTGCGCGCGCGGCTTCGGCGATGCCTGCAACGCGGTGTTGCTGGTCGGTCACAATCCGGCCCTGACCGAATTGGCCAATCGGCTGGCGGCCGCCGATATCGACAATATTCCCACCTGTGGTGCGGCAAAACTCGAGCTGCCGCTGCAGCGCTGGGCTGAACTGGCGCCGGGCTGCGCGCAACTGGCTTACTTCGATTATCCGAAAAATCGACCTTGACGGGGCGCCGGCCGCCGCTGTTTATCTGTGGCATGCCGGCCGCTGCGGTGCCGCCGGGAGAGCTGTGGTTCGATACAACCAGACAAAGCGGAAAAGTGTTGACAATATACGGATTTATACACGCCAAGTGGTGTACCATAGCGCAGTGGGAACCGTACTCTCACGGCAATAGACCGAGCTGCAACCGATGGCCAACCCCAAGCAAGAGCGATGTCGACAGGCGCTGCAACGCCGCCTGCGGCGCCTTTTGCCCGGCCTGTTGCTGAGCTGCCTGCTGCTGCCCGCCACGCTCGGCGCCGACGACTCCAGGCCGGTGCCCGTAGACGCCGCCAAAATCAGCTTTGTCCACAAAATCCTGCTCAATATCACCTGGCCGAATGAGCAGCAGCTACAGGAGTTTTCCATCGGCATCTACGGCGGCAGCCGCGAGTTTCTGCGTCTGGCGCGGCGCACCATGGCGGATCTCCAGGTGCGCGGCAAGCCGATTCGGGTGGTGGCCGCCAGGGATCTGGACGCGGCGCGCGAGTTGCAGGTGCTGCTGGTGTCCTCGGTTTACAATCGCGAACTGGCCTCCCTGGCCAGCCAGCTGCGGCGCAGCCAGACGCTGTTGATTACCGATGACGCCGACGATAAACGCAATGTCATGATCAACTTCATCCAGCCCTCGCCGCAGCGGCTGTCGTTTGAATTGAACCGCTCCAGCATTCTCTATGAAGGCCTGCGCCTGAGTAAGGGTATTACCCTGTTCGGCGGTACCGAACTGGATGTGGCGGTGATCCACAAGGAGACGGAGGCGGAACTGGCGCAGGTGGTGGCGCTGGCCGAACAGCGCCGCCGCGAGCTGCTCGAACAGGAGCGCCTGATCGCCGAGCAGTCGCACAACATCGCCGCGCAGCGCGCCGAAATCGAAAAGCAGCGTCGCGAAATCGACACCCAGCAGCAGGCCATCGACCGCCAGACCCGGGAGCTGTCTACCGGCAAACTGGAGTTGGACCGCCTGGAGCAGAGCATCCAGCAGATTACCGAGTCGCTGACCGAGAAAGAGGGGGAACTGGCGCAGCGGGCCTCGGTACTGGCCGACCAGGAAGCCAATATCGAAGAGTACTCGACCCAGATCCAGCGCACCCTCAGGCGGCTCAATACCATGCGCAGCGAGATCAGTTCCAGGGAAGAGCAAATCCTGGAAAAAGATGCGATTCTGGTACAGCAGGGCGATATCATCCGCAATCAGAAGTTCACCCTCGGTGCCGCCACCATGGCGCTGTTGCTGGTGCTGGCGCTGATCACCATCATCTTCCGCAACTATCGGGAAAAAAATCGTGTCAATAAAGAACTGATCGAAATGGCCCGCGCCAAGAGTCTGTTTCTGTCCACCATGAGCCATGAGATACGCACGCCGCTCAACGGCGTGCTGGGCATGGTGGATCTGTTGAAGGACACCTCCATCAATGAGCAGCAGCGCCACTACCTCAATACCATCCACACCTCCGGTGAAATCCTGCTGAGTGTGATCAACGATATTCTCGATTATTCGAAGATCGAGGCCGGCAAGATGCCGATCGAGAAGGTGCCGTTCGATCTGGAGCAGCTGATTTTCGGTTGCGCTACGATCTTCTCGCTGCGCTCCACCAGCGATCTGGCCTTTACCGTCGATGTGCCGCCGGATATACCCAACCACCTGATGGGTGATCCGACCCGCATTCGGCAGATACTGCTCAACCTGTTGAGCAACGCCTTCAAATTTACCGACAGCGGTGAAATCCAGGTACTGGTCAAGGCCTGCGCGGAACGGCAGCAGGAAGGCGAGCAGCCGCAATACCGCATCTGTGTCAGCGACACCGGTGTCGGCCTCAGCCCGGAGCAGCTGGAGAGCATTTTCGACAGCTTCGTACAGGCCGATTCCAGCATTACCCGCCGCTATGGCGGTTCCGGCCTCGGGCTGGCCATCAGCCAGCGCCTGGCCCACCTGATGGGCGGGCGTATGGATGTGGACAGTACCCTCGGCAGGGGTTCGGTATTCACCGTGACCCTGCCGCTGGTGCCGGCTCAGGTGGCCGCCGAACCCGAGGACAGCACCCTGGTCGGGCGCCAGCTGCTGATCGCCGACGGCAACCGCCACCAGTCGCAGGCGCTGGCGCGTCACGCCGAAGCCTGGGGCATGGGCGTGCGCGCCGCCGATTCGATCTCTGCCACCCGCATCGCCATCGACGAACAGCAGCCGGAGTTTGTGGTGCTGGCCGAGCATATTGAAGACATGGCCGGCATCAAGCTGGCGCGCGATCTGCTGGGGCAGCAGTACGGCGGCCGGGTGGTGTTGATGACCGACGCCTCGGCGCCGCTGAGCGAGGGTGAGGTGAAGGCCAGCGGGGTGGACGCAACGCTGGAGATGCCGGTGGCGCCGAGCTTTTTTCGCAAAGCGCTGAGACGTATTCTGAATGGTGACACCGCCGTGCAGACTGCAGCGCAGCCCGCCGCCGATGCGCTGCCGGCCGCTGCACCGGACCGCGAACAGGCGGCGCAGTGGCGGGTGCTGGTGGCCGAAGACAACCCGGTGAATCAAATGGTGATCAAGGGTTTTCTGGCCAGAGAGGGGGTGACCACGGAAATTGCCAACAATGGCCTCGAGGCCGTGGATCGCTATCGCCGGCAGATCGACCAGACACACTCGAACCCGCCCTACGACCTGATTTTTATGGACTGCGAAATGCCGGAACTCGACGGGCTCAGCGCCACGCGGCAGATACGCGATATCGAGACCGGCGAGGGACGCGGGCACGCGGTGATTGTCGCCCTGACCGCCCACGCCATGGCCGAGCAGCGCCAGGCGGCGTTTGCGGCGGGCATGGACGAACACCTGGCCAAACCGCTAAAACCGGAAAAGCTGCGCGAAGTGCTGACGAAATATCTAAGCTGAGTTTATGCCGTCAAAAATCCTGCTGTTATCCACGCTGTTGCTGCTGGCCGGTTGTGAAACCGTCAGCTACTACACCCAGGCCACCAGCGGCCAGCTCAGACTGCTGAGCAAGCGTGAAGATATCGACGTCCTGATCGCCGCCGCGGATACCGATGAGCGCAAGCGCCGGCAGTTACAGCTGGTACAGGCGATGAAGCGCTTTGCCGCCGAGCAATTGGCGCTGCCCGCCGACAACAGTTTTAGCGGCTACGTGCAACTCGAGGGCGATTACCCGGTGTGGTCGGTGGTGGCGACCCCGGAGTTTTCCCTGCGCCCCCACCAGTGGTGTTATCCGGTAATTGGCTGCGCCGCCTACCGCGGCTACTTCAAACAGGCTGCCGCCGAGCGCAAGGGGCGGCAGATGCGCGAGCGCGGCTTTGATGTTCAGGTAGGCGGGGTGCCCGCCTACAGCACCCTCGGCTGGTTCGATGATCCGGTACTGAGCAGTTATCTGTACTGGCGCGAAGCAGATCTGGCGGGTTTGGTATTTCACGAACTGGCCCACCAGGTGTTTTATATCGGCGGTGATTCGGCCATCAACGAGAGCTTTGCCGTGGCGGTCGAGCGCGCCGGCGTGGAGCGCTGGCTGCGCCACCGCCGGCGCGACGACCAACTGGCGGCCTACCGCCAGCGCCAGGTTCACCGCGAGGTATTTCTGCAACTGTTGCAAGACACCCGCGAGCAACTCGACCGGCTGTATGCCGGCGATCTGCCCGCGGCAGAGAAGCGCAGGGTCAAGGCGCAATACTACCAGCAGTTGCGCCAGCGCTATTTGAGCAGACATCCGCAGGGGCCCTACAAAGCCTGGGTCAGCCGCGAACTCAATAATGCCATGCTGGCCAGCATCAATACCTACAGCCAGTGGGTACCGAATTTTCTGCAAAAACTGCACAGCAGCGGCTCGATGGCAGAATTCTATGACAGTGTAAAGGCGCTGCAGAAGCTGCCGGTACAGCAGCGCTACCGGCGCCTCGAGACCTGGCTCGATAAAGCGGTGCCGCCGCCGCCGTCCAATTAGTTTTTTTCATCACTGGCTTTGTCACGCGTTTATGGCGTGCTATTCTGCGCCCCTTGCCAAACAGCAGTGGGGCTTCAATGTGGTGATATCGATTCTGCGTGCCGGCCTGGCGGTGGCGGCGCTGGCACTGGCCGGCTGTAGCGTACAGATGGGAATCGACCGCCGGGGTGTGGCTGCTGATACGGCCATGCCGGCCGATGGCGAGCAGTGGTTTGCCGCCGGACGCAGTGCCGTCGAGGCGCGGGCGCAGCTGCGGGCGAATACCGGCCGCGCCAGGAATGTGATCCTGTTCATTGCCGACGGCATGGGGATCTCGACCATTACCGCGGCGCGTATTTTCGACGGCCAGTCGCGCGGTGAAAGCGGCGAAGAGAACAGCCTCTCGTTCGAAACCTTTCCCTATGTGGCGCTGGTAAAAACGTATAATACCGACGCCCAGACACCGGATTCCGCCGGTACCGCCAGCGCCATGAATACCGGTGTCAAAACCCGCATCGGCGCCATTAACACCTGGTCGCAGCAGCACGACTGCTACGGCCCGGTAAAGACCTTTCCGGCGCCCCTGGCACAGTTGCTGGAGCAGCGCGGCCTGGCGACCGGTATCGTCTCTACGGCGCGGGTCACCCACGCCACACCGGCTGCGGTCTACGGCCACTCGCCGAGCCGCGCCTGGGAGAGTGATACGCAGATGCCGCCCGCCAAACGCGCCGAGGGCTGTCGCGACCTGGCCGATCAACTGATAAATTTTCCCCATGGCGACGGTATCGATCTGGTGCTCGGCGGTGGTCGCAAAGCGTTTTTACCGGCGGGCGAAGGCGGTGAGCGGGTGGACCGGCGCAACCTCTTGCAGGAGTGGCTGGGCCGCAGTGAGGCGCACACCTTGGTCACGGGCGTGGCTGAGTTCAGAGAATTGTCAGCGCCGCACCGGGTGAATGGCCGGCACGCCAGCATTATGGGCCTGTTTACCGCATCGCATATGTCCTATGAGGCCGACCGGCAAAATGCGGCAGAGCCCTCGCTGGCGGAGATGACCGGTTTTGCCATTGACCATCTGTCGCACAATAAGGACGGTTATTTTCTTATGGTGGAGGGCGCCAGAGTCGACCACGCCCACCACAGCACCAACGCCTACCGCGCGCTGAGCGATGCCCAGGCTTTCTCCGAGGCGGTGCGGGCGGCGCTGCAACGGGTCGACCTGGACGACACGCTGATACTGGTAACGGCCGATCACTCCCATGTTTTCACCATCGGCGGTTATCCGCCGCGGGGCAACCCCATACTGGGCCTGGTGCGCGGCAGATCAGTGGCCGACCGTACCAGCCTGGCCCTGGATGAAGACGGCAGGCCCTTTACCACGCTGGGATACTACAATGGCCCCCACCTGCGCAGCGACAGCACTTCGCCGCTGACTGACACACAGGCGCAACAACCGGACTATAAACAACAGGCGGCAGTGCGCATGCAGTCGGAGACCCATGGCGGTGAGGACGTAGCCCTATTTGCCACCGGCCCCAGTGCTTATTTGGTGGGGGGAGTGATTGAGCAGAATGTGATATTTCATATTATGGCGCGGGCGTTGGGGGTTGATTGAGAAAAAAGGGAAAAGGGAAAAGTAAAAAGGGAAAAGTAAAAAGGGAAAAGTAAAAGCACCCAGTTGCCGTAATGGGGTTTTACTTTTCCCTTTTCCCTTTTCCCTGGGTCAAACCGGCCAACTAACCAATTCCCGCGAATTCCTCGTCACCTTCAAACACCACCCCAACTCCCCCCAATCCCCCAGCACGATACGCCTGGCGCGCTGGTTGTCGATCGATAGCGCGTGGTTATCAGGCCGGTGGGTATGGCCGTGAATCAGGGTCTGTACACCGAACTGGCGCATCACCCGCTCCACCTCCTGTGGGGTGACGTCCATAATATCTTCCGCTTTGAGGCTGGTCATGGATTTGCTCTGGCGGCGCAACTCGGCGGCAATGGCGCGGCGCTGCGCCAGCGGTTTGGCCAGCAGATCGGCCTGCCACTGCGCACTGCGCGCCAGCTCGCGGAATGCCATGTACTCAGTATCCCGGGTGCAGAGGGTATCGCCGTGCATCAGCAACACCGTCTCGCCGTAAAGGTCGATGGTGGTCGGGTCCTGCAGCAGGCGGGCGCCACTGGCGGCAGCGAAACCCGCGCCCAGCAGAAAGTCGCGGTTGCCGGGCATGACAGCCAGCGGCACGCCGCTGGCGCTGAACTTTGCCAGCCGCTGCAGCAGGCGCCGGTGGAAGGGATCGTCGTCGTCGTCGCCGATCCAGACTTCGAAAAAATCGCCGAGGATATACAGCGCCTTACAGTCGCCCTCGATCTGGGCCAGCCAGTCGAAAAACGCCCGGGTAACCGCCGGGCGTTTTTCATCGAGGTGCAGATCGGCAATGAAGTAGGTGGTCATCGCGGCGCTCGGCTCAGTCCCCGACACTCACCCTTTCGATCAGCACGGCCTCAGTGGGAACATCCTGGTGGCCGCCGCTGTTGCCGGTTTTGACCCCCTTGATCTGGCTGACGACATCCATACCCTCAACCACCTTGCCGAATACGCAGTAGCCCCAGCCCTGGCTGTCCTTGCCGGTGTGGTTGAGGAAGTCGTTGTCCTTGACGTTGATAAAGAATTGCGCCGAAGCGCTGTGCGGGTCCATGGTGCGGGCCATGGCGACCGTGCCATTGTCGTTGCTGAGGCCGTTATCGGCCTCGTTTTCGATCGGCTCGCGGGTGTCTTTCTGCGCCATATTGGCATCGAAGCCGCCGCCCTGGATCATAAAGCCATCGATAACCCGGTGGAATATGGTCCCATCGTAGAAGCCGTCTTCGGCGTACTGCTTGAAGTTGGCCGCGGTTTTCGGCGCCTTGTCGAAATCCAGCTGCAGCTTAATATCGCCAAAGTTGGTGTGTAGCGTGATCATGGAGAACTCCTTTAGTCTCGGACCGTATTGGCCGTGGGGCTTGCGGCGGGCCTGCCTGCGCTTGCCGCCGACTGAAAAATTCTTTATTTGATAGGTGCTTATGGCACTATTTATGGCTCTGCGAGGCCGCTATAATACGCGCTTTGCCCGGTTTCCGAAACCGCCGGTTGCGCCGCGATCCCGCGGGCAAGCGGCGTCGGGCAACAATGACTGATGGAAGCTGATACCACCCCATGACTAACAAATCGACGCCGCCGCAGGCAGCTGCGGCCAGCGAGGGCAGACCACTGCACTTTATCGAGCAGATCATCACTAAAGACCTGGGCGAAGGGAAGGTCAAGCGGGTGGTGACCCGCTTTCCGCCCGAGCCCAACGGTTATCTGCATATCGGCCACGCCAAGTCCATCTGCCTGAATTTTGAGCTGGCGGAGGCTTTCGGCGGCGTCTGTAATCTGCGTTTTGACGATACCAATCCGGCCAGGGAGGAGCAGGAATATGTCGATGCCATCAAGGCCGACGTAGCCTGGCTGGGCTTTCACTGGGACGGCGAGGTCAAGTACTCCTCGGACTACTTCGACACCTTCTACGACTGGGCTGTCGCCCTGGTCGGGGCGGGTAAAGCCTATGTCTGCGATCTGTCGGCGCAGCAGGCCAGCGAGTACCGCGGCTGGGCCACCCGGCCCGGTCGCGACAGCCCCAACCGCGGGCGCAGTGTCGAGGAGAATCTGGACCTGCTGGCGCGTATGAAGGCCGGCGAGTTTGACGAGGGCAGCCGCACCCTGCGCGCCAAAATCGACATGGCTTCGCCGAATATGCATCTGCGCGATCCGGTACTGTATCGCATTCGCAAGGAGAGCCACCACCAGACCGGCGACAAATGGTGTATCTATCCCAGCTATGACTTTGCCCACGGCCAGGGCGATGCCATCGAAGGGGTCAGCCACTCGATCTGCACGCTGGAGTTTGCCGATCACCGGCCCCTGTACGACTGGTTCATCGACAACCTGCCGGTGCCGAGCCGGCCGCGGCAGTACGAGTTTGCGCGGCTGGAACTCAACTATACCGTTACCTCGAAACGCAAACTGAAGCAACTGGTGGACGAAGGCCATGTCGGCGGCTGGGATGACCCGCGCATGCCGACCCTGTCGGGCATGCGCCGGCGCGGCTATACTCCCGCCGCGGTGCGCCGCTTTTGCGATATGATCGGCGTCACCCGCGCCGCCAGCACAGTGGATATCGGCACGCTGGAATACGCGGTGCGCGACGACCTCAATGAACAGGCGCCGCGCGCCATGTGCGTGCTCGATCCGTTGAAAGTGGTGGTGGGCAATTTCCCCGCGGGGGAGGTCGAGCATATGACCCAACCGGCCCATCCGCAGCGCCAGGCCATGGGGCAGCGGCGCCTGCCGTTTACCCGGGAGATCTTTATCGATCGCGCCGATTTCAATGAGGACAGCGGCCTGTCGCGGAAAAAGTTCAAGCGCCTGGTACCCGGCGAGTGGGTGCGGCTGCGCGGCGCCTACGTCATTCGTGCCGACGATGTGATCAAGAACACGGCCGGCGAAATCCTCGAGATCCGCGCCAGCCTGGTTCCCGGCACGGTCGGCGCCAATCCGCCGGAGGGCGTGCGGCCGCGCGGGGTAATCCACTGGGTATCGGCGAGCCACAGCATCGACTGCGAGGTGCGCCTGTACGACCGCCTGTTTACCGACGAAGCACCCGATGCCGGCGAGAAAAACTTCCTCGATGCGCTCAATCCGCATTCGCTGACGGTACTCAGCGGCTGCCGCGGCGAACAGGGCCTGGCCGGGGCCGCGGGCGGCGATCACTTTCAGTTCGAGCGCGAGGGGTATTTTTGTGTGGACGGGAAGTTGAGTGGGGAAGGGGGCTTGGTGTTTAATCGGACTATTGGATTGAAGGAGGGGAGGTGAAGGGAAAAGGAAAAAGGGAAAAGGGAAAAGTAAAACCCCCCACTCGCACTAACCGGGGTTTACTTTTCCCTTTTCCCTTTTTCCTTTTCCCTAAAACTCAACCATGAAACTACATCTGTACAACACCAAAACACGCCAAAAAGAAGCCTTCAAACCGCTTCACCCCCACCACGTCAAGATGTACGTCTGCGGCCCCACCGTCTACAACCGCGTGCATATCGGCAATGCCCGGCCGGCGGTGGTGTTCGACCTGCTGTTCAGGCTGCTGCGCGAGGAGTTTGACCAGGTCACCTATGCCCGCAATATTACCGATATCGACGATAAGATTATTAAGGCAGCGGCGCAGACGGGTGAGGATATCGCCGCGCTGACGGCAAAGTATACTGCCTGCTACGCAGCGGATATGGCCGCACTCAATAATCTGTCGCCGTCGATCGAACCCCATGCAACCGAGCATATCGGGGAGATGATCGATATGACACGGCGCCTGGTCGACAAGGGCCACGCCTATGCGGCTGAGGGGCATGTGCTGTTCGATGTCAAGTCCATGCCCGACTACGGTGAACTGTCCAACTGCTCGCTGGAGAATATGCTGGCGGGCGCGCGGGTCGAGGTTGCGCCCTATAAAAAATATGCCGGGGATTTTGTACTGTGGAAACCCTCGAGCGATGCCGAACCCGGCTGGGACAGCCCCTGGGGGCGCGGCCGGCCGGGCTGGCATCTGGAGTGCTCGGCGATGATCGAAAAACACCTCGGCGACACCATCGATATTCACGGCGGCGGCCGCGACCTGATTTTCCCCCACCATGAAAACGAACTGGCCCAGAGCCGTTGCGCCCACGATAAGCGCGAATTCGTACGCTACTGGATGCACAACGGCTATATCAATCTCGACGGCGAGAAAATGTCCAAATCCCTGGGCAATATCCGCACCGTGCACGAGCTGCTGGGCAAGTACGATGGCGAAGTGATTCGCTATGCCCTGCTGTCGGCCCAGTACAGTTCCGAGCTGGATTTTTCCCTGGACCTGCTCAATCAGGCCAAGGCGAGCCTCGACTCCTTCTACAGTACATTGAGAAAGGTGAAACATATTGCACCGGCTGAAGGGCAGGACTTGAAAAGTCACGCTTTTTATGCAGCGCTGCTGGATGATCTCAATACACCGGTGGCCCTCGGAGAGATGCGCGATATGGTGCGCAGCCTCAACAAAGCCGGGGAAGATGAAAAGCCGGCACTCAAGGCGCTATTATTACAGGCCGGAGCGTTGCTCGGTTTACTACAGCGCGATGTGGACGACTGGTTTACTCAAAAGGTACATACCTATGCGATCGGGGAACCGGCCGAAGACAGCTTAGTAGCGCCGGCCGGCCATCGCGACCACGCAGCAGATGCGGACCTGTCGCCTGACTACATTGAAGCGCGCATCGAGGAGCGAAAACAGGCAAAAATCAATAGGGACTATGCCCGCGCCGATGACATTCGCGCAGAGTTGAAACGCCAGGGGATTGTGCTGGAAGACTCGCGTGAGGGAACGCAATGGCGCAGAGAGTGATAACGGCAATGTGCCCGGAAACTTTAACGCCCGTCACCGTCGCGAAAGCAGGCATCCAGGGCCACCGCAAGGCAGATTTCCACCGCCGCAGCAATGACAACCAGAACGAGAGATGACCTCCATGCCCGATTTTCGATTTCGCCGTTTACGCCAGACTCCGGTAATGCGCAGCCTGGTTCGAGAGACCCATCTGCGCCGGGAGGATTTGATTCTGCCGATCTTTATCGAAGAGGATATTGCCGCAGCCGTCACCGTCGAGAGTATGCCGGGTGTTTTCCGCTACCCCGAGAGCGAGTTGCCGGCGGTGGTACAGCGGGCCTGGCAGCGCGGCATTCGCGCGGTACTGCTGTTTGGCGTATCGACACACAAGGATGGTGAGGGCTCCGACACCTGGGCTGACGACGGCCTGATGGCGCGCATGATCGGCGCGGCCAAAGCCGCCCAGCCGCAGATGCTGGTGATCAGCGATAACTGCTTTTGCGAGTACACCGACCACGGCCACTGCGGCGTACTCTGCAACGGCGATGTCGACAACGACGCGACGCTGGAGAATCTGCAGCTGCAGGCGCTGGTCGCTGCCCGCGCCGGTGTCGATATGATCGCACCCTCGGGCATGATGGACGGTATGGTGGCGGTCATTCGCGAAGCGTTGGACGAGGCCGGCTTTGCCCAGCTGCCGATCATGTCCTACTCGACCAAGTTCGCCTCGGCCTTTTACGGCCCGTTTCGCGATGCGGTGGACAGCTCCTTCAAAGGCACGCGCGACAGCTACCAGATGGACCCGGCCAACGGCCGCGAGGCGCTGGCCGAATCCCTGCAGGACGATATGGAAGGGGCCGATTTACTGATGGTCAAGCCGGGTATTGCCTACCTGGACGTAATCGCCAATATCCGCCGCCACAGCGACCGGCCGCTGGCGGTCTACCATGTCAGCGGCGAGTACGCCATGATCAAGGCGGCCGCCGCCGCCGGTGTTATCGATGAAAAAGCCATCGTGCTGGAGACCATGACGGCTTTTAAACGGGCCGGGGCGGATTTGATTATTACTTACTATGCGGAATTGTTGAGTGATTGGCTGGCTGAGTGAACGGATTGCGCCAGGCGATTGGCCCGGGTCTGCGAACGCCTTCCAGAAGCAAGTCGTGAATACCGGCAGGCGGGCCCGCTCCGAAGTTTCAGGTTTCGGTCATTGCGCGGCGCCAAGCTATGCTTCACTGTTTTCCGCTCCACCCCTATAGCACCATCGCCGGCATTGCAGCCGGCGACGATTTCCGGAAGGCGTTTGCAGATCCGCACCTGACAACCGCAGCACCCGGTGAAATCACCCGACTGGCGCACAACCCCTTCGGGTATAATCAGCGAAGTTTTTATGCACGGTGGTAGGCGCTTGCCCCGTTTAAGGGTTCGAGACCGTCGACAGCAGGGATGCTGGCGATGAGCCTACAGGGACGTATTTACGGCGTGTCTCGAACCCTTAAACGGGGCAAGCGCCGGATCAATTGCCACCAATACCCGATTTTCACCCAGCACAGCTTATTATGAATAAGCGCCCACAGCACCGATTGGATCTTAAGAGAGTATTATGAGCTACCCGTCATTGAACAGCGGCGGCCCATCTTCGATGAAGTCACTGCAGCGCACTTTCTACCGGATACGGTCAAACAAGGTATTCGAAATCTTTGTCGTCGGCGTAATCATATTTTCCGCGCTGATGATCGGCGCCAAGACCTACGATATTCCGCCCGAGGTCATGAAGCTGGTCTATGTACTGGACTGGAGCATCACAGTGATATTCCTGGTGGAAATCATCATTCGCTTTCTCGGCGAGGAGAATAAGCGCCACTTTTTCAAGGTGGGCTGGAATATCTTCGATACCCTGATTGTGGTGGTCAGCCTGATTCCCGTCGACAACAGCGAAATGGCGTTGGTGGGGCGGCTGGTGCGTATCTTCCGCGTGCTGAGAATGGTGTCGATCATTCCCGAGCTGCGCATGTTGCTCAATTCCCTGATCAAGGCCCTGCCGCAGCTCGGTTATGTCATGCTACTGATGTTTATTATTTTCTACATCTACGCCGCTGTCGGCAGCACCTTCTTCCGCGATATCAATCCAACGCTGTGGGGCGATATTACCGTCAGCCTGCTGACACTGTTCCGGGTAATGACCTTTGAGGACTGGACCGATGTCATGTACGAAACCATGGCGGTTTACTCCTTCAGCTGGGCCTACTATCTGACGTTTATTTTCTTCACTGCCTTTGCTTTCCTCAACATGATCATCGGCATCGTCGTCAATGTCTTGGAGGAGGAGCACCAGAGCGCCAGGGCCGAGCAGGAGCGGCAGTCGGGCCAGCCTACGCTGCTGGAATTGCAGCAGCAGCTCGATGAAATCAAAGTGCTGCTGCGCCACAGCCAGTTACAGGGCGATAGCCGGCGGCCTTAAAGCGCTTGCATTCTGCGCGCCCGGCCCAATAATAGGCCGGGTTGGCAAACTATTGGCAAACTAAAGGGTGGACAGACGGCGGTGATGTGGTTCGGCAAGATTATCGGCGGCGTGCTGGGCTTTGTCGCGGCCGGCTGGTTCGGGGCGCTGCTGGGCGTGCTGGTGGGCAACTTTTTCGACAGGGGCCTGGCCCGTTCGCTGGTCGGTGCCAGCCCTGAAGAACTGGCGCAGGTACAGTCGGTATTTTTCCAAACCGTATTCTCTATCGCCGGGCATCTGGCCAAGTCCGACGGCCGCATCTCACAGGAAGAGATCAACCAGACCGAACAGCTGATGGGGCATATGGGCCTGACTGCCGAGCACCGGCGCGATGCCATCGCGCTGTTCAAGGCCGGCGCCGCTGCCGACTTCGATGCCGATGCCGCCATCGGCGATTTTCTCCAGCACTGCCGGCAATTCGCCGCCATGAAACGCATGCTGGTTATCTACCTGGTGGGTATCGCGCTGGCCGACGGCGTGCTGCACCGCGAGGAAGAGCAGATCCTGCGGCGCGTGGCCGAGACCATGGGCTTTTCCGGCGCCGCTTTTCAGCAGCTGCTGGAGATGATCAAAGCTCAGGACCAGTTTGCCGGCGGGCCCTCGGCGGCGCCCAGCGGGCAGGCGCTGGACCTGGCCTACCAGGCGCTGGGCGTCGCTGCCGATGTCAGTGACCGCGAACTGAAACGCGCCTACCGGCGCCTGATGAGCGAATACCACCCGGATAAACTGATCGGCCAGGGCATGCCCGAAGATATGGTCAAGGTGGCAACCGAACGCTCACAGGAAGTACAATCGGCCTACGACCTCATCAAAAAACATCGTCAAGCGGAGTCCAGTCACTAATCACTAGTTACTAGCGACTAGTTACTAGTTACTAGTGATTAGTGACTGGCCCCCCTGAGACCTGGCTCACGGCTTCCAGCTTGGCTGCAATGCGGGGTTGTGCTTAAATGCGGCTGGTTCGGTTTCAATGTCCAGTATTGATAGTTCAATAACAGATATTTTTGATAACAGGTAAGCACTATGTCTGCGCAGGAAAAATTATTTGTCGTTGTCGACCCGAGTGATGATACCCACCTGGCACTGGAGCGCGCGCTGATTACTTCCACGCTGCGCCAGACACCACCGAAGCTGCATGTGTTCGTCGGTGTCGATACCCAGACGGTCGATACGCGGGTCATCAACGAGAACCTGTTTCGCGATCAATACTGGTTTCAGAACGTCATTCGCAAGCCCATGGAAGACAAGGGGCTGGAGGGTGAGATAGAGATTTCCTGGTGCTCGGACTGGCAGGACGCCATTCTGCTGTCGGCCAAACGCTTTAGCGCCGATCTGATTCTGCTGCCGGTGCGGGTGAAACCCAATGCCAGCCGTTTTTCTTTCAGCGAATCGAAATGGGGTGTACTGCGCAATGCCGACTGCCCGGTGCTGCTGGTGCGGCCGGGTGCGCGGGAGCGGCGCAAAACCGTGCTTGCGGCGGTGAATTTTCAGGCCACCAAGGCGTTTCAGCGCGAGTTGAACACTACCATTATCGAGCGCGGCAAATGGCTGGCGGATGGCTATAGCGCCGACTTCCACGTGGTTAACGGTTACCTCGATTCACTGCACTACCCGGACCGCGGCAGGCTCGCCAACGAGACCGGTCTGCCGGCCGACAAGATTCACGTCACACAGGGTTATACCGATGAAGTGGTTTCCGCCGTGGCCGAGGACATCGGCGCCGACGTGGTAATCATCGGTACCCTCGGCCAGAGCGGCAAACCCAGCACCCGCCGCCGCGGCAATACCGCTGAGCGGGTCATTTCGGCATTGAACTGCGACGTGGTCGTGGTCAACTGTTAGTGCCGCCATGCCAATCGAAAAGGATAAAGTCGTCTCGTTCCACCATCCTAACGCCGACCTCGATACCAACCACCCGCTGGCGGGCAAGTCGCTGACCTTCGACCTGGAGATCCAGGCGGTGGGCGACGACAGCCCGGAGGAACTGGTGCACGGCCACGCCCGCGGCGCCGGCGGCCACCAGCATTGATATCACAGCTGACAACCTGAAACGGCAAAAAGCCGTTTTTTTGCTGTAAGCTGTCAACGGTAAGCGGTAAACTCCCTACCATCACCTGCCATAACAATAACGGGGTGATTTGTGATCAAGGTGAGCTTTACGCCCAATCTCAACCGCCACCTGTCCTGCCCGCAGCAGGATGTGGTCGGCGACACCGTTGCCCAGGCTCTGCAAATGGTATTTGCCGGTAATCCGCAGTTGCAGGGTTATATCCTCGACGACCAGGGGCGGCTGCGCCGGCATGTGGCGGTTTTCGTCGACGGGCAGATGATTCTCGACCGCCGCTATCTGAGCGACCGGCTGCAGGCCGATTCGACGATTTATATCGCCCAGGCACTTTCCGGCGGCTGACCGGTACCGACTGAGGGAGGAGGAAGTACGATGGCGACCGACACAGCCAGGCTCGACAGCGATGGCGCCGCGACACTGCGCGTAGCCACCCGCAAAGGCTTGTTTACCTATCAGCAACAGGCGCCGGGGCAGTGGCAGCTGACCCGCAGTGCCTTTATCGGCGACCCGGTCAGCATGCTGCTGACCGATCCGCGCAGCGGTGATCGTTACGCCGCGCTGAATCTCGGCCACTTCGGTGTAAAACTGCATCGGGCCGAGCCCGGCTCTGATCAATGGCGCGAGATAGCCACGCCCAAATACCCGCCGGGTGCGGGCGACGGCAAGGACGGCGAGGGCGTCTCGGTCGAACAGCTCTGGGCACTGAGCCCTTCCGGTGCCGACCGCCCGGGCACCCTCTGGGCCGGCACCATTCCCGGCGGCCTGTTCAAAAGCGAGGATCGCGGTGATTCCTGGCAACTGGTGGAGTCTCTGTGGCAGCGGCCGGAGCGCAGCGAATGGTTTGGCGGCGGCTACGACCAGCCCGGTATTCACTCCATCTGTGTCGACCCGCGCGACAGCCGCCGGCTGCTGGTGGCGATTTCCTGTGGCGGTGTCTGGGAGACCCGCGACGAGGGCGACAGCTGGCGGCTGCTGGGCGAGGGCCTGCGCGCCGAGTACATGCCGCCGGAGGGGGTCAATGCCCTGGCGGTGCAGGACCCCCACTGCCTGGCGGTGTGTGCGGCGGCCCCCGATAGCGCCTGGATACAGCATCACAACGGTATTTTTCACTCCGCCGACAGCGGTGTGAGCTGGCGTGAGATCAGCGGTGTGCAGCCCTCCAGCTTCGGTTTTGCGGTGGCCGTTCACCCGCAGGACCCGGCTACCGCCTGGTTTGTGCCGGGGGTAAAAGACGAGTGCCGCCTGCCGGTGGACGGCCGCTTGGTGGTGACCCGCACCCGCGACGGTGGCGACAGTTTCGAGGTGCTCGACAGCGGCCTGCCGCAGCAACACGCCTACGACCTGGTGCTGCGCCACGCCCTGGACGTGGATGCGCAGGGCCGGCAGCTGGCCTTCGGTTCCACTACCGGTAATCTGTGGCTGTCGGAGAACCAGGGCGATCACTGGCACTGTCTGTCGACCCATCTGCCGCCGATCTACGCACTGCGTTTCGACCCCGCGGCGGCGGCCTAAGGCAGTTTTACGCCGGTGACGATACCGAGCCAGCTGCGTACCGGGTGATCCGCCTGCATGGCGGACTCGGTTTCCCGGTGCAGCTCGATCAGGCCGATGGCGATATCCACCGCCGCGGTCTGGTAGATGGCGCTGGGGTGGGCCTGCTCGCCGCGCTCAGCGGCGCGCCGGCGCCAGGTTTCGGCAACCAGATCGATATCTGCCTGATAAATACCGGCGGCGTTGAGTTCAGTCAGATAGGTCATGGCGCTGGTGTGAAGGACTGGCAGTCGCCACTGTAGCAGCTGGCCCTGTTGCCCGCCAGTGTCAGTCGGCCAGCCACTTGCCGATTTTTTCTCCCAGCGACAGCAGGCTGACCGGCTTGGCCAGGTAGTCGTCCATATCGGCGGCCAGACAGCGCTCGGCCGCACCTTTCAGGGCGTCCGCGGTTATGGCGATAATCGGTGTGCGCTGTGCTGTGGTCTCGGCGCTGCGGATACTGGCGGTGAGTTGGAAGCCGTCCATTTCCGGCATATGGCAATCGGTCAAGATCAGATCGACCGGGTGCTTGTGCCAGTATTCCAGGGCCAGCCGGCCGTTAGCCACCACCGCTGCCCGAAAGCCGAGTTTTTCCAGCTGCCGCTTGATCACCAACTGGTTGGTGGGATTGTCCTCGGCCACCAGGATATGGCCCTTGTCCAGCCCCAGCGGCAACGGCGGCAGTGGCTCGGGCTGCTCGACGCCGGCCTGCACTCTGGCCCCGGGGCGCACGGCATCCAGCAGCTCCCGCCGCTTCAGTGGATAGTTGGCGACGAAAGCCGTATTGGCGTCGCCGGCCTCAATATGCCGGTCGCTCCTGGGCACCAGAACCACGACCGGCAGATCGGGCTTGTCGTAGCGCTGCCGCCAGACTGCCGCGCGCTCGCCGGGTTCTTCGCCAGCTGCGGCTTCACACAGCACGACCGGCTGCGCGCCGCCGGGGGAAGGCTGCAGTGCCGCAGTGGTAACAACCGCCTGCCCGGCCTGCAGATAGTGATCGACCAGGCGTGAGGTCTTGTCGTCCACCAGCGCATTGAGCGCGGTAATGCCCTGCAGACACGGCTCATCAGTATCGCCGGCACTGCTATCTGCCGGCAGCGTCAGCAGCACCCTGAATTCCGTGCCCAGGCCCGGGCTGCTCTGCACGCTGATATCACCGGCCATCAGTTCGACCAGCTGTTTGCAGATCGACAGGCCGAGACCGGTGCCACCATAGCGCCGGGTGGTAGAGGTCTCCGCCTGGGAAAAAGGTGTAAACAGGTGCTGCAGTACGGTTTCGTCCATGCCCAGACCATTGTCCTGCACCTGGATGGAGACAGTGACAGAGTGAGTGTCCCTGCGGATCAATTTGGCCAGCAGGAACACCTGCCCGCTTTTAAAGTCCGATGAGGTAAATTTGATGGCGTTGCCGCAAAGGTTGAACAGTATCTGCCGCAGGCGCATCGGGTCACCTGTCAGGCTGGTGGGGATGGCCGGGTCGACCTCACAATAGAGCCGCACCTGCTTTTTGCGCGCCGTCGGTGCCAGCGTCTCGGCGACACTTTCCACCACCTCCTCCAGATGCATGGGAATCGATTCGATTTCCAGGTGACCGGCCTCGATTTTGGAGAAATCGAGAATGTCGTTGAGGATGCCCAGCAGTGAGCTGGCCGAGTCCCGGGCCGTGGTCACCATGGTCTGCTGATCGCTGTCCAGCCGCGTCTGTTGCAATAGCTCCAGCAGGCCGATAACACCGTTCATCGGGGTGCGGATCTCATGGCTCATATTGGCCAGAAACAGGCTTTTGGCCTGACTGGCCTGCTCGGCTGCTTCCTTTGAAAAGCGCAGCTGCCGGTTTGCTTCCTCCAGCCTCAGTGTGCGGTCCTCGACCCGCTGCTCCAGCACCTGGTTGAGGTCCATTACCGCCACCTCGGCATTGCGTCTGGCACTGATATCGGTGGCGATGGTCAAGACCGCCGGCGCAGTGGAGCCGCTCAGCAGCAGGGGTATCTTGGTCAACTGGTAGTAGTGACGGCGGCCGTTGTCCTGCTGGCGGCACAGTTCACTGATGTCGGTGCGACAGCGCTGCTCGAAAACCTGCCGGTCGGCGCTGTCACAGGCCTGTGTCCATTCGGCCGGTGCGCCCAGTTGCCGTTCGGTCATGCCGATCAGGTCCTCGGCCCGGGCGCCGTACAGATCGGCCAGAGCCTGGTTGCACAGCAGTATTTTACTGTCGCTGTCAGCGGCAAAAATAATCTGCGGCATCAGGTTGATGATCTGTGCCAGGTGATTCTGGCTCGCCGTTATCTGCGGCCTGTTATCGGGCGGCCTGCTCGACGGCACCGGTCCCTTACCGGGAGCAGGCCCCGCCTGAGTTGCCTGCAGTGTCTGCTGTAGCCCTGACACTTTTGACAACATCTCCAGCAGTGGCCGGCAAATATCGGCCAGCTGGCCGTGAGCGGCGGCGGGGGCACCGATCAGCCAGAGCCGGTCGCTGCCGGCATCGATGCTGAAGTGTTTTCTGGGCTCGATAATGACACCGCGAAACAGATGCTGCTCAGGCCCCAGCAATGCGTACAGCTGACTGCGCTCAGCGGTATAGACGGCAACCGGTTCGCGCATCAGATCAGCCTGGCTTAACTGGCGCACCTCGAAGCCGGGCGGGGGCGGTGTCAGAGTACTGAAAAGCTGCATGCTGTGATTCCGCTCAGCCCCGCGGCCCAACCCGTTGTTGCGAAGCCGGCGGCGCCGGTCTGGTGTCGAGTGCTACAGTGGCCTTGCAGAGGTTGGCGCTGTGACTGGGGGCGGAAAATATTATCATCGGGTATCCACTTTTGGATTTTTATATCTACCAGTTATGAAACTATAGAATTTTAGTCCATTTTTCCAAAATACCCATTTATTGCCGGGTTTTTCAGCAAATTTAGCCGGGACTGTCAAAATACCGAAATAAAAGGACGGGCAACAGGGGAAAAGCAGAAAATTTGCGGCTCGACAGCGCGTCGGCGGACGCTTCGGGCAGGCACAATGGCTTCGGCTGGGCACAATCCACAGGCAAGTTACGCTGTGGCAGGCAGTATGCAGGCACCTGGATAGGTGCGGGCCACGCTTACGGCGGGCTGATGGAAGCGGGGGTCAAAAGTTGAGCAGTCAGATTTTGACCTGATTAGACAACCTCGACGTTCTCCGCCTGGGGGCCTTTCTGCCCGGCACCTTCGGTGAACGTGACTTGTTGGCCTTCCTGCAGGGTGCGAAAGCCGGTGCCGGTGATATTGCTGAAGTGTACGAAAAGATCCGGGCCATCCTCTCGGGAAATAAAACCATAACCTTTACTTTCGTTGAACCACTTAACAGTTCCTGTCAATTTATCAGACATATTCAAACCTTGTATTTAACGCTCTGTCCGTGGTCGAATCTGCGCCCGGAACGCTGGCGGTACCGGTTGAGGTTTTGCCGCGATTCAGCCACTTTCTTCTAGCGACTTTTTCAACTACTTTTTCAACTACTTTGGTATTCAACTACTTTGGTAGCTTATTTGCCGCCTTATTTGCCCGATTTCACCCAATCGCCACAAATATTGTATTGCTATTTTTCTACTGTGGACGGTTCCATTGCTACAGACCCAGTGCCCATCCTCAAGGCACTCGCAGCAGTTTAGAGGGGTTGGACTTTGAAGGCAACCGCTCCGGCCACTGCGGAGAAAAATTCCAGCAGGGATTTCAGGTAAAGATGATCGGTGTCAATTGCCCTGCAGTTTTCCACCCGCGAGCACGGTGATTTCACGCTGGGGGAAGGGAATATCGATGGCGGCCTTTTTCAGTGCAGCGTGGATGGCGCGGTTGAGCTGGAAGCGCAGCTGGTGAAACTGCCCGGTAGGGACCCAGACCCGCAGCTGAATATTGATACTGCTGTCTGCGAACTCATCGATGCCTATTTGCGGCGGGCGCTGCAGGTCGAGTTCCGGCAGGCCGGCAACCGCCTCGGCAATCGTCTCGATCGCCAGCGCCGGGTCGCAGTGGTAGGCGATACCGACGCTTATTTCCAACAGCGTGTCCGCATGGGAATTGTGGATAATCTCACCGACAATGTGTTTGTTGGGGATGGTAATCTCCACCTCGTCCTCGTCGGTCAGCAGGGTATAACCGAGCCGGATCTCCTTGACCAGGCCGGTAACACCCTGCACGGAAATGGTGTCGCCAACCACGAAAGGCCGTGTCAGCACGATATTGAGGCCGGCGCCGTAATTGGACAGCAGCCCCTGCAGTGCCAGACCGGCGCCGAGGGATAGCGCGCCGATGGCGGCAACCAGGGGCGTAACACTGATGCCGAGCTTGTTCAGGGCGATGATGGCCACCATGGCGATCAGCAGCAGGCGCACCACATTGGCGATAAACTGGCTCAGGGTAATGTCCATATTGTGGCGGCTGCACACAGCCAGCACCCAGGCGGATACCCGGCGCGCAATCCATATACCGATGGCGATAATGATCAGAGCGCCGATAATCTGGAAGCTGTAGTTGACAAAGAATTCGGTAATCATCTGGTAGATTACCGAGATATACTGCAGTTCTTCTTCCATGGTTCGCCTGTTGCTCTATTGTCTGAATTTGTCTGATCGACTGCCTGCGGCCGGCGCTGCCAGCCGCGCCCTTGGGTCATAGGTTCCAGGGCCATAGGTTCCAGGGCCATAGGTTCCAGGGCCAGTCAGCCCGGCGCTGCTTCAGTCGAAGGGCTGCTTGGGTAAATATGGCGCAATAATTTCCGCGGCGTTGTCGTAAATGTCGCGCACATTGACCATGATGCCGACTTCCATCCGCCGCGATAACATGGTTACCGGAAACAGGCAGTGCTCGGTCTGTTCGACACAGACGGCGCGGCTTCTGCCCATCTCGTCCTCGTAAACCATCCATTTGAGCCCCAGTTCCTGTACCAGCAGGTTGCCCAGCACTGCCCCCATGGCCTGCAGTTTCAGGCGCTCGTCCTTGCCGATCAGGCCGCGGTTGACAATGCGCTGCAACAATTGCAAATCGTCTTTGCTGTTGCGCACCTGGGCACCGAGCTGGCTGCGGGCCAACTCGTCGATACTGTCGACCTGGCGGCGCAAATGATTGCGGTCCATCCAGCCCAGATCGGAGATTTTTAACGCCTGCGCGTCACTGTCGGCGCGGGCCGCGAGGCCGGCCAGGCCCAGCAGCAAGCAGCAGCAGGTGGCGCAGAAAAGGGTTTTTTTCAAGGCGGGGCTCCTATGGTTTGTCGGTGCGGGGGCTGGCAATGCGGGCAGTATACTATTATTCGCCGCGCAGCCGACTATAATAGCGCCCCTCGATTCGTCCGCTCCGTCAAGGTGCATTGATCCAGGGTTCAGTTATGCCGCTTGCACATGCCATTGCTCACTATTTGACCCGGCCGGGCGGCGGCTCCCAGACCCGGCTGTCGCTGCGGGAGCGGGCCTACCCGGCGTCGGCGCAGCAGGAGGAACTGCTGCGGGGCCTGAAGCAGGCCTATGTGGGCAAAGCCGGCAAGCTCTATGGCAGCTTTTCCGGCGCCGCCGCCGACAGCCTCTTTGCTCAGTGGCTGAGTGAATTCATCAGGGAAAAAATCAGCTTTGCGGGTTTCTCCAAAAGGGTGGTGGGGCAACTGCAGTCGCTGCTCGACAACAGCGAGGCCGCACTGGACGCCCACCTGCTGTTTTTTGTCGACAACCTGCTCGAGGGCAACACGCTGTACCTGTTTGTTGTCGATCACCGCGAAGGCCTCTATATCGACAGCAATCTGGACATCAACGATGTGCAGTTTCTCGACCTCAGCCGTATTGGCCTCGGTGCCAGAGTCAATCTCGATGCCTGGCAAAGCGGCGAAAAAAACAATTATCTGTCGCTACTGCGCGCGCGCGGTGACCGGGAGCTGAGCGACCTGTTCGAGCGACTGCTGGGTTTCAGCGATCAACTGGATACCGCCGCCGAGACCAGTGCATTTCTCGACACTGTCGCCGACTACACCGCGGACCTGCCGGAGCAGGCGGCACAGCAGTGCCGGCAGGCGGTGGTGGATTACTGCCTGCAGCAGGATAAGAGCGGCGAGCCGGTTTCCATCGAGCGACTCTCGGAGCATATCGATGAGCAGCGGCCGCGGGAGTTTTCCCGCTTCGTCGCGCGGCGCCCGCAGGCGCCGCAGGCGGAACTGATCCCCGACCGCCAGCAACTGCGGCAGTTTATTCGCCTCAGCGGCCGCAATGAACAGCTGAGCGTGAGCTTCTCGTCGGCCTGCCTGGGTGACACGGTGGTCTATGATCGGCAAACGGATAGTATTACCATTACCGATATTCCGGGCTCTCTAAAGATGCGTCTGCTGCAACATTTGCAAAAAGCGCCAGAGGCCTGAGAGGCGGGGGCTGTAATACCCCGCACGATTGGGAAATGCCAATGCCAATGTCAATGTCAATGCCAATGAGAGATACCCTATGACAGCCGGGGCGAGGGCGGCCGGCAATAAACAGGGTTTGTTGATTGGCCTGTTGCTGCTGGTAGTGGTGGCCTGCGCCTGGCAGCTGTATCGGGCCGAGCGCCGCGAGGCTGCGCTGCAGCAACAGCTGCTGGCGGTGCAGGCTGAAGTTGAGGTTCTCAATGGCACCGTGGCCGAGCTGCAGGCCCAACTCGACCAGCTGCAGGAAAACAGCGTGGAGGGTGCGGTGCGCGACGCCAACAGCGCCATACTCAGCGGCTGGGAGGCACTGATGAAAACCGTGGAAGACGAGCTTTCCAAGGCGCGCGAAGCGCTGCGCGAAAAGCGCGAAGCCCAGCAACAGCCGCCGCAGCTGCAGTCTCCAGACGGCAGGGATAGAACTTGATCTAGCTGGCGGTTGATAGTTGACAGTTAACAGCTGATAGACAAGCCGGGAAAATGGGTTTTTGCTGTTAACTAGTAACTGTTAACTGTCAGCTGTTAGCTTTCTCAAAGAGGCAACCATATGAAACTCGGGAAAATACTCATAGGCCTGGTGCTGGCCATTGTCGCCGTGGTGGCGGTGGTGATTGTTATCGGCCTGCAGAATATCAACCAACTGGTAAAGCTGGCGGTGGAAAGCGCCGGCACCGAGGTAACCCGGACCGGGGTCGGCCTGCAGCGGGTGGACATCCAGCTGAGCGAGGGGCGCGGTGAGCTTTATGATCTGGTGGTGGCCAACCCCGAAGGCTATAACAGCGACTACGCGCTGAAGCTGGGTGAAGTGGCGCTGCAGGTCGAACCCCAGTCCCTGACCGGCGGCGTTATCGTCATCAACGAGGTGCGTATCGCCGGTGCCCAGTTGATCGCCGAACAGCGCGACCTTACCCGCAGTAATCTCACCGACCTGTTGAACAATATGAAATCCCCGGCCGGCGGCAGCGATCAGCCGGCACCTGCGGCGCAGCAATCCGGTTCCGCTGAGGAGGTGCGCCTGGCGGTGGAGAAGATTTCCTTTGCCGATAATTCGGTGCGCCTGATCTCTGAACAATGGGGTGAGCGAACTCTGCAGATTCCCACCGTCGAGTTGAGCAATATCGGCGACCGCGAAACCGGTCTGACACCGCCGCAACTGGCCCAGGCAGTGCTGGCGCCGCTGCTCGAGCGCGCCAGAAAGGCCGTATCCTCAGAGTTGCGCGGGCAGGCCAAAGATGCCGCGGAGGAAAAACTGAAAGAAAAACTCGGCGAACAGCTGGATGACAAACAAAAGGAAAATCTCGACAAACTGAAAAACCTGCTGGGGCGCTGACCGCCTCAGTCGCACAGCCGAAAGCTGGCCCGCAGCGCGCAGTGATCGGACAGGTCGCGCCAGGGGTGGCCCAGCAGGCGCTCGCCGTCCAGCAATTGCAGGCCGCGAAAGTAAATGCGGTCCATGGCCAGTACCGGCCACTTCGACGGGAAGGTTCTGGCATGGCCGCCCTGCAGGCACTGAAACACCTCCTGCAGCCCGAGTGAGCGCTGCAGGCGCCGGCCCAGCTGGTGGGTCCAGTCGTTGAAGTCGCCGGCGATGATCAGCGGTGCCCCCACCGGCACACTGTGCTTGATCAGGCGCACCAGCCGGCGGCGCTGGTAGCGGCGCTCGGCGGCCAGCAGGCCGAAGTGGACGCAGACCACATGAATGCGTTCGAGGATGCGCCCGTGCAGAATGCCGCGCTGGGAGAAGCGCCAGCGGGTGATGTCGATATTGTTCCAGGAGTCGAAAGGGTATTTGCTGAGAATGGCATTGCCGTGGTGGCCGTGCTGGTAGATGGCGTTCTTGCCGTAGGCGTAGTGCGGCCAGATCTGGTCGGCGAGAAACTCGAACTGGGGCGCGCCCGGCCAGTGATCGAGGTGGCGCTGGTGCCTGCTGTTTTCACCGATCACTTCTTGCAGAAACACCAGTTCCGCCCGCTGCTTGCGAATGGCGTCGCGAATCTCGTGCAGCAAAAAGGCGGTATTATTGGCACTGAAACCTTTGTGGATATTATAAGAAAGAATGTCCAGGTCGAGCATATGGCGGCCGGCTCAAGGTGCTCCGTGAGAGGGCTCATCGATAATGACAACGCCGTCCAGGCAGGTGATCCTGATCTGATCGAGGCGCGGGTGGCGGTCCTCGCGCAGGCGCTCCAGCATATCCGCGGTGTCCAGTAATAGGGTGCCCAGGTGCAGAACCCGCACGCCGACGCCGCCGCAGCCCGCGTGGTTCAGCAGGTCGCGCAGCTGGCAGCTGTTGACCAGAAAACGTCCACTGGGAAAGCGCTCCAGTGTCTCCTCAAACTGCTCGTACTGCATTTTTCCTCCTTCTCCACTACGGTATATCACTACATATCACGGCAACTTCATGCTACTGTTAACATTCAGTGACTAGCAACTGGTAACTATTGACTATTTTACACCAAGGAAGGGGTATAATCCGTCGATGCCAAATTCAGCCATCCAAATTCTGCAGGAAACCTTCGGGTTTCATGCCTTTCGCCAGCCCCAGGATCAGATTATCGACAGCGTCGTCGACGGCGGCGATGCCCTGGTCATCATGCCCACCGGCGGCGGCAAATCGCTGTGCTTTCAGATCCCCGCACTGGTCCGAGCCGGCACCGGGGTGGTGATTTCCCCCCTGATTGCGCTGATGCACGACCAGGTAGCGGCACTGCGGCAGTTGGGTATTCGCGCCGCCTACCTCAATTCCAGCCTCGCGGCCGAGGCCGCCGCCGCGGTGGAGCGGGAACTGCGCGCCGGGCAGCTCGACCTGCTGTATATCGCCCCGGAGCGCCTGGCACAGGCGCGCACCCAGGAGTTGCTGAGCGCCTGCAGCCTGGCGCTGTTCGCCATCGATGAGGCCCACTGCGTATCGCAGTGGGGCCACGATTTCCGCTCCGATTATCTGTTGCTGGATATGCTGCCGCGGCAGTTTCCCGGCGTGCCGCGCATCGCCCTGACGGCTACCGCCGATGACCGCACCCGCGAGGAGATCGTCGAGCGCCTGCAACTGGGTGCGGCGCGGCAGTTTTGCTGTGGCTTCGACCGCCCCAATATCCAGTACCGCATCACCCAGAAAAACAACGGCCGCCAGCAGCTGCTGCGCTTTATCCGCAGCGAGCACCCGCGCGATGCCGGCATTGTCTACTGCCTGTCGCGCCGCAAAGTCGAGGCTACCGCGCAGTGGCTGCAACAGCAGGGTTATACCGCCTTGCCCTATCACGCCGGGCTGGGGGCGGAGCTGCGGCGCCAGCATCAGGAGCGCTTTGTGCGCGAGGACGGGGTGATTATCGTTGCCACGGTGGCTTTCGGCATGGGTATCGACAAGCCGGATGTGCGCTTTGTCGCCCACCTGGATCTGCCGAAAAGCGTCGAGGCCTACTACCAGGAAACCGGCCGCGCCGGCCGCGACGGCGAGCCGGCAACGGCCTGGATGGTTTACGGTATTCAGGATGTGGTCAAGCTGCGGCAGATGCTGGAGGGCTCCCAGGGCGACGAGCAGCACAAGCGGGTCGAGCGCCACAAGCTGGACGCCATGCTCGGGCTGTGCGAAATCACCAGCTGCCGCCGTCACGCCCTGCTGCATTATTTTGGCGAGCAGAGCCCGGCCGCCTGCGGCAACTGTGATACCTGCCTGACACCGGTACAGACCTGGGACGGCACGGTGGCGGCACAGAAGGCGCTCAGCTGCGCCTATCGCACCGGGCAGCGCTTCGGCGTCAACCACCTGATCGATGTCCTGATGGGCAAGCAGACCGATAAAGTGCTGCAGTTTGACCACCAGCAATTGAGCACCTTCGGCGTCGGCAGCGACCTGGATAACGGCCAGTGGCGCTCGGTCTACCGGCAGCTGGTGGCCCGCGGCTACCTCAGTGTGGATATGGGCGGCTTCGGTTCACTGCGCCTCACCGACCGCTGCCGCCCGGTGCTGCGCGGCGAGGAGCAGCTGGCGCTGCGCCGCGATCCGGTGGAGAGCAAAGTGCGCAAGGAGCGCCGCGCCGCGCCGCAGCTTGGCGTCGCTGACCAGCCCCTGTGGGAAGCGCTGCGCGCCTGCCGCAAACAGCTGGCCGAGGCGCAGAATGTACCGCCCTATGTCATCTTCCACGATGCCACGCTGATGGAGCTGGTCACCTACCGGCCGGCGAGCCGGGAGCAGTTTGCCCGTATCAACGGTGTCGGGCAGAGCAAACTGGAGAAGTACAGCGAGGCTTTTCTCGCTGTTATTCGCCAGCATGACGATGGCGGTGCCGCCACAGCCGGCGGCGATTACGCGGCCTGGACAGAGGGCTAGGGCGCCGGTGGTGATACGCACCGTCGCTTTGGGCGTGCTGGCGCTGGGCCTGTTGCTGCTGTGGCGGGAGATGCCGCCGGCGGATCGCGACAGCGAAGCGGCGGGCGCACCCGCGGCAGCCGCCGTGCGCTGGGTGGACTGCTGGTTCGAGAGCAGCTGGCGCGCCGATGTGCGCTGCGGTGAGCTTAGTACCGGTGCCCGCGCCGGCGGTTTCACGCTGCCGTTTGTGGTGCTTGTGGACCGCTCCGCCGATCGCCGCCCCGACCCGCTGATCCATCTGGCCGGCGGACCCGGCAGCGCCACCCAGGGCAGTGGCGAACAGGTGCAGCGCTGGCTCGACTGGCTCGAGCGTGCCAACCTGTCCCGCGATCTGATCCTGTTCGACCAGCGCGGCACCGGCGCCAGCCGGCCGCAGTGGCAGTGCCGCGATTACGACCGGCTCTCGCGCCGGATTCTGGCCGAGGATATCGCGCTGCAGGCGGAGTTTCGCCGCGGCCTGGCGCTGCTCCGGGACTGCTGGTCGCAACTGCCCGAGCGGGGTTACCGGGCCGAGTATTTTTCCACCCGCGCCAACGCCGACGACGTGTTACTGCTGCTGCGCGAATTGGGCTATGCGCGCTGGAATCTGTTCGGCGTTTCCTACGGCACGCGCCTGGCGCTGGAAATTGCCGGCCGCCGGCCGCCGGGTTTGCGCAGTGCCGTGCTCGATTCGGTTTACCCGCTGGACAAAGGCCTGCTGTCGGAGTGGCCCTGGCTGCTGGCCCACGCGCTGGAGCGCCTGTGGCAGCAGTGCCGGTCCGGCGGACTGCTGCAGTGCGACGCGGCCGGCGGCCCGATACAGGAGCAGTTCTGGCGGCAGATGCGGGCGCTCAAGCGGCAACCGCGCACGCTGACGGTCAACAGCTGGTACGGCCAGGCGCCGTATAAAGTGGTGGTCAACGATCACCGCTTTCTGAGCATTGTCTTCAGCGCCCTCTATGATGCTTATACCATAGAAAAAATACCCCGGGTGCTGAGTGAACTGCAGGCCGGTAAAACCGCTGTGCTGGCCGACTTGACAGAGACCTTTGTCAACTATTCGCTGGAGCCGGATTTCAATACCATTGCCTATTTTTCCGTGGAGTGTGCAGATAACCCGCTGGTAAGCCGGGAGCAATATCGCGCGGTGGTGCAGCGCTTTCCGGAACTGGCCGCCTACACCCGCGACGGCTGGGACTACGATTTCTGCCGTTATCTGGCGGGCGCCGGCGGCGCCCGCGCCGTTGCCGATGCGGCGGCGCTGGACTACCCGATGTTGCTTTTGTCCGGTGGACTGGATCCGGTGACGCCACCGCAGTGGGCGCAGGAACTGGCGCGGCAGCTGCCGCGCAGCCAATCGCTGCTGTTTGCCCGGGTCGGGCATGCCGTCGTCAGCAGTGACGACTGCGCTCACGGTTTACTGCGTGCCTACCTCGACAATCCCGACCGCAAACTGGCTGCCGACTGCGCCGCTGCAGCCGGCCTGCCGGCAGCTCCCTAAGCGCGACGCTCACTGTCATTGCCGGTGGCGGCGGCGTTATTACCGCTCCCACCCGGCGCCAGGGCTGCGCAGAGGTAGTCGACGAATACGCGGGTCTTGGCCGGTACATAGCTGGTGTGGGGGTAAACCGCATAGACATGGGTATCCGGTACCGACCAGTTTTCGAGCACACAGCGCAGCCGCCCGTCGGCAACAGCGTCGGCGGTGATGAAATCGGCCAGCAGGGCGATGCCGTTGCCGGCGCAGGCGGCTGCGAATAAGGCACCGGCGTCGTTGGCGCTCAGTTGCGGCTTTATCGCTACCCGCTCGGTAACGCCGTTGTTTTCCAGCAGCCAGTGTTCGCCACTGAGGAGCTGCGAAAAGTGCAGGCACTTGTGCCCGGCCAGGTCGCCGGGCAGCAGCGGCTCGCCGCAGCGCTCGATATAAGCCGGTGCCGCCACCAGGCGGCGGCGGTTGCCCATCAGCCGCCGGGCTTTGAGTGAGGAATTGGCAAGTGTGCCAATGCGAACGGCGACGTCGATTTTATGATCGACGAGATCGACGAAGTGATCGGTAAACTGCAGGTCAATGCGGATATCCGGGTAGCGGTACATAAAGGCCGGCAGTAACGGCGTCACCCGCAGCCGGCCGAAAGTCGAGGGCAGGGAAACGCTGAGGCGGCCGGTGGGTCGGGCGCCGATTGACGCCACCGCAGCATCGGCTTCCTCCAGTTCCGCCACCAGGCGGGTAACATGTCTGAGATATACCTCACCCGCTTCGGTAACGGTAACGCGCCGGGTGGTGCGATTCAGAAGTTGCACCCCGAGCAAATACTCGAGGCGCCTTACCCGGCGGCTCAGGGTCGACGCGGTCAGGTCGAGTGCCTGGGCCGCCTCGGCAAAGCTGAGCCGATGTGCCGTTTCGATAAAGGCGCGAATCAATGCGATTTTGTCATCACCGCCCTGGACCGCATTATTATTGCGTAGCATGCAATTATTAATCTCTTCTGAGTCGATTTATCCTGGCTGAATCTTATAGTAGCCTTTGGCGAAAGGCTGATACAAGCATTGCCGGCCGGGCGGTGTCGATGGGTGGTAGTTATTGATGAAGGTTATTGATGATGGTTATTCATGAAGGCTATGCAATCGCCGGCCAACGCGGCTGCATTGTTAATCTTTGGGAGGTTGGCGTATTGCGCTTGCTGAGACAACTGTTTTTGGCGCTGTGCGGAGTGTTTATCGCCGGCTGTGGTAGCGGCGATAAAGCGCGGCACGCCGAGGGCAAGCTGCCGGCAGCGCCGGCAAATATGGCGACGCTTGAAGTGGCTCGCAGCGTATTGCTGCCGCCCGGCTTCGATTATCCAAACGGCATCACCTACGGGCCGGGCGGCGTACTCTATGTGGGATCGGTTATCAGTGGCGATATTGTTCGCATAGCCGCCGATGGCGCCGTGGAAAAAGTCTTCACGGCAAGCGCAGAGGTGTTTACCGGCAATGCGCTGCGCTTCGATCCGTCCACCGGTCTGCTGTGGGTGGCATCGTCGGACTTCCTCGGCCTGGAGGTAGACGGGCAGCGGGTGCGCCGCCCGCACCGGGTCGCGGCGCTGGACCCGGAGCGCGGCACTGTGGTGTGGTCGGCGGCAATGCCCGACGGAGGCTTCGGCAACGATATTGCCCTCGATGGTGCCGGGGGCGTTTTCATTACCGACAGTCTGCGCGCGGAAGTCTGGCATCTCGCCGGGCCGGCGGCACCGTTTCGCTCAGTGGCCAAAGATCCGGCAATGGGTCCCGGCGAAATCGGGCCGGCCGGTATTGCCAGGGCGCCCGCCGGGGATCTGATCGTCGGCCTTTTCAGTGACGGCGCTCTGCTGCGCATAAGCCCTGCCGGGGGTGGGGCGGGCAGCTCCTCGGTTACACCCATCGAGCTGAGCCGGCCACTCGAGAATCCCGACGGTATCGCCTTTGCCGCCGACGGTCGACTGTTATTGCTCGAAGGCGCGGTCGGCAGTGGTGACGGCAGGCTCGTCGCCGTCGACCTGGATTCTCCTGCACCTCACGCTGTGACAACGTTGTTGAGCGGATTGCACTCGCCTTTGAACCTCAGTATCAATGGTGACCTTGTGGCTTTGACTGAAGGCGGTGTACGCCACCTCCTTTCCGCACAAGCGGGTCTGGTGAAGCCGCAGGTGTTTCGCGTGCTGATCGTCAATCTGGCTCAATAGTCGGCGGCGACAGCCGAGCCGCAGCCGCTGCACTGACGCCCAGGCAGGGCGATCAGTCCGCGCTGTGGGATTCGAAGATATCGGCAGTTGCATGGCGGATAAAAACGGTGCTGACCCGGGGCAGATAAGGTAAACTGCAAGCAGTTATACGCAAGTGGTTTGCACATGATGGAGCAGGGTGACGCCATTGTAGATGCCATGGCAATAGGCGCAGGGCAGGCTGGCCCCCCACTGGCCGAGCGGCTGGACCAAGCCGGTTTCAATACCGTATTCATTCAACGCCATTTGCTTGGCGGCACCTGTGTCAATACGGGATTTGTCCCCACGAAAATTATGGTCTGCGGCGCCCGGGCTACCGCCCCGGCGCGTCGCGCCGGCGAATTTGCTGTCCACCTCGAGCAGCTGTTGAGGGTGGATAGCGGGCGCCGCGCGCGGGCGGATAATCGCACTGGTTCCTGCCGTGCTGCAGAACCTCATCGCGCCGGACCCTGAGTCGTTACCCGGTAATGGCAATCGTATGGAAACAGGCAATCGCCGGCAGCGTTTACGAAGTCCGCCG
>JANQMH010000017.1 GCA_028280195.1 Exilibacterium sp. | reverse complement strand
TCACTAGCGACTAGTGACTAGTGACTAGTGACTAGTGACTAGTGACTAGTGACTAGTGACTAGTGACTAGTGACTAGTGACTAGTGACTAGTGACTAGTGACTCAATCTATCGATCTGCGAGGCTTTGTCAACACATCAATTTCCGCAACAGTCACCACTCTGACTGCCGCTCTGACTGCCGCTGGCAAAGGCTTTGAAATCCGCTGCCAGCGCCGCCGCGGCGGCCGCGACGATGCGCTCGCCGTCGGCGGCCGCAGCCTGCGAGGGGTCGGAGCCGATGCGCCCGTCCGGGAATTGGCTGCGGTAGTGCAGGGCATCGCGGAATTCGCCGAGCGGCGCAATTTTCGGAGACATCTCCACCTGCCGCGCAGCCCCGGGATAGGCCGAAAAAGTAACCGCCACTTCGGAGGCGGTCGCATGCAGGCCGTCGCCAACCGGATAGATTTCCCGGCACAGCGCGGCGACACCGGGCAACTGCCACCAGTTCTTTGACTTCAGCGCCAGCTCAGTCCCATCACCTGCCTTGCGGGAAAAACTGCTGCCGGCATAAACTTCGGCAAAGGCCGCCCCGATGGTGGCGATATTGCCGCCGTGGCCGTTAAACCAGTAGAGCCGCTCGAAGCCGTGCCTGGCAAAGGAGGCAATCCAGTCCGACATCGCCGCAATCATGGTCGAGGGGCGCAGGCTGATGGAGCCCGGAAACGCCAGATGGTGCTGGGCGCAGCCGACATTGAAAGTCGGCGCTATGAGCATATCCGCTGTCTCCGCAGCTTTGCCGGCAATAATCTCGGGACACAAAAAGTCTGTGCCGAGCAGGCCGTTGGGGCCGTGCTGCTCGGTCGATCCGATGGGAATCAATATCGCCTTGGAACGCTCCAGGTAGGTTTCTATATCGGTCCAGGTGGATAACTGCAGCAACATTGGCTTTTCTCCGCGTATTTGACCCTGCGACCCCGGCGGCGTCATCGGGTAAATTTCTATGGCTGTATCTTCAGGGGCCAGATCTTCAGGTCATGGGGTTTCAGGCGGCAACCCGGCCCCCATCGCACTGCCGGGGCGGGGCCCACCGCTTATGCTGCCGGCAACAGCTGGAGTTTATCGAGATGCGGGGGGTATTGCCATCAACCAATACAGCGGAGATATTGCCGCCCTGTCGCAGCTGGCGACCTGGGTCTCAGCGGTCTGTTCACCGGTGGATCGTATGCCGGCTTAAGCACTTTTGCGGTGCCGGCGCATGGCATCCAGCGATACCAGCACCAGTGCCGCCCAGATAAAGCCAAAGGTTACGCCTTTGTCCACAGTAAACTCTTCGCCGTAAACTACCACGGCGATCAAAAACATGAGACTGGGACCGATATACTGTAGAAAACCCAGCGTCGTCAGCTGAATGCGCCTGGCGCCCGCGGCAAACAGCAGCAGCGGCACCATGGTAAACGGCCCCGCCAGTACCAGCAGCAGGTTGATATCCCAGCTGTTGGCAAGCAGATTGCTGGTCGGCGACTCGAGCCACAGCAGATAGCCCAGGGCCAGTGGCAGCAGTATCGTTGTCTCCAGAAACAATCCCGTCTGCGAATCCACCGGTACCTGCTTGCGGATCAGCCCGTACAACCCGAAGGTCACCGCCAGAAACAGTGCCACCCAGGGCACTGCGCCGAACTTTGCCAGCGCGACAGCGACGCCGATCACCACCAGCGCCGCGGCGAGTTTCTGCAAGGGGCGCATTTTTTCGCCGAGTATCAAATAACCCAGCAGCATATTCATAATCGGGTTGATGTAATAACCCAGGCTGGCATCGAGTATTTTGCCGGCACCCACCGCCCACACAAACACCAGCCAGTTGGAGGCCACCAGCACCGCGGTCAACAGCAGGTAGGCCATCAGCCTCGGATTGACCGCTACCGCCAGCATGCGCTGCAGCTGGCCACTGGCAATCAGCAACAGAGCGCCAAACAAGAACGACCACAGGGCCCGGTGGGCCACCACTTCAAAGCTGGAAATATCGCTGAGCCATTTGAAATAAATCGGCAATACGCCCCACATCAGGAAAGCGGCGGCGGCAAGCGCGACACCCTGCCGCCGTGACTGTTCATCGTCCATTGCGCATGACCCCCTGGCAAACGAGGGCAGACTATAAAGCAAGGGCCCCTGCACCATCCAGGGGCAAGTGATGAACGAGGGCCGGTTTCAGCCATAAATGGATCTAAAAAACGGGTCAGCGGCAGGCACTGATACCAATGATTTCTATTTGTTGCCGGCCCGGATGGCGCTCACTCGGGCAGAAGCGGTGCCATTCGCCACGCACCCTTTTTGGTCCCCAGGTTTTAGACAGCTTCGGCACGCTAGCGACTAGTGACTAGCGACTAATGACTAATGACTAGCGACTCTTTTTGGTAACCAGATTTTACACAGCTTCGGCACGAGTGTGACCGTTTTCGACCCAGCTCAACAGCGGCGCCCACTGTTGAATATCGGCGGCCACGCGACTGTGGGGCAGGTCGAAGATGGTAATGCCGCTGTCCATTACCCTGACATAGTTCTGGGTGTCGCGAATATTGGCGATCAGCGGCAGATTGACCGATTCGAGAAAAGAGGCCAGCACCCGGTAATAGCGGGTATTGGCGCGCACGCGGTTGGCCACCAGGCCGATATCCACCCCCAGTTCGCCGATGCGCCGGTCGATGTTCAGATCCATCAAAAAACGCACCCCGGCTCTGATATCGGTCGGCGACGGCAGAATCGGCACCAGCAGTTTGCAGCCCGGCGGCATAAACCCGGTCAGCGCCGCAATACCGCAGGCAGCGGGAACATCGTGTATCGCCAGATCGTAGCCATTCAGTGCCTGCTCACCTTTGTAGCCGGCAATCGCTGTAACCGCCGCCGTGGCCGCCGGCCGGCACTTGATCCAGTCCAGTGATGAGCGCTGGGGGTCGTGGTCCACCAGTGCCACGGCCTCGCCGCGGCGGGCATAATAGCCGGCCAGCTGCGCAGCCAGTGTGGTCTTTCCACAGCCGCCCTTGGGGTTGGCAATAAATAATTGTCGCATCAGTACACATACCGCGCTTGCTATCAGTTTTCCGCCGCCAGCTTGTCGCGCCGGCGCAGGCGGAGCCGCACCTTTTCCGCAGTATAGTAGAGACTCGGCACCAGTATCAGGGTAACCGTGGTGGCAAACAGCACACCGAAGGACAGGGAGATCACCATGGGTATCAAAAAGCGCGCCTGGGTGCTCTGTTCGGAGAGGATCGGCACCAGGCCGATAAAGGTGGTCAGGGACGTCAGCACAATTGGCCGGAAGCGATCCTGGGCCGCCTGCACCACAGCCGCAAAGGCTTCCCTGCCCTGCTGGCGCAGGCGATTGATACGGTCGAGCAGTACCAGGTTGTCGTTTACCACCACCCCGGCGCAGGCGATAAAGCCGAGACTGGACAGCATGCTGATCTCCCGCCCCATCAGCAGGTGGCCGATCACCGCGCCCATGAAGCCGAAGGGAATCGCCGTCAGAATCAGCACCGGCTGCCAGTAGGAGCGGAAAGCTACCGCCATCAGGCCGTAGATGATCAGCAGGGTGAGAATGAAGTTGCTGACAACCGAGGCCATAAAGTCCGACTCTTCGCGCATATCGCCATCTATCTGCAGGCTAAAGCCGGGGAAGCGCTGCTGCCAGTCCGGCAGGTTGCGGCGGATCAGGTCGGCGACAATCATATTGCCGTTGCTCGGGCCCTCGGCCACCTCCGCCGACACGGTGATACTGCGTTTGCGGTCGATACGATCGATGGTGGTATAGCCCGGCACAAAGCGGATATCGGCCACCGCCTCCAGCGGTATTTCACGCTGGTCGGCGGTCCTGATGCGCATATCGCCCAATTGCTCGATCTGCTGGCGCTCTTCGCGCGGGTAGCGCACCATCACCTTGACATCCTCGGTGCCGCGCGGAATGCGCTGCACCTCCTCGCCGTAAAAGCCCTGCCGCACCTGGCGGGCGACATCGTTCAAACCGAGTTCGAGCGTCTCGGCGTGGGTTTTCAAATCCAGTTCGATCTCGGTGCGGCCGGTCTCCAGGGAGTCCTTGATATCGTAGACATCGGGGTAGAGCGCCAGCGCCCGCTTCACCGCCTGTACCGCGGCGGCCTGCATTGCGCTGTCGCCGGCAGTGGACAGGCGCAGCCGAATCGCCTCGGTGCGTTGATTGATGGTGTAACTGAGGTCAAAGTCCTCCACCTCGGGCAAATCGCCAATCAGCTCGCGCCAGCGTTTGGTTACCGCCTCGGTGCCGATGCGGCGCTTGTCGGCGCCCTCCAGCGCCACCACGATGGTGACGCGATTGCCGTAGCCCCAGGTCTGTATATCGGCGATAAAATCGCCGTGACCGTTGAGCGCGATCATCTGCTCATCGCGGCGCAGGTTGCCGGCGGCGTTGTCGATCTGCTCCATTACCGCCAGCGTGTCCGTAAACGGCACGCCCTCGGCCAGCTCCACCTGCGCCAGGACAAAATCGGCGGGTACGATGGGCATGAAAGACTGCTTGATCCAGCCGCTGGCGTAGACCGCCACCGACAGCGCGAAAGCGACCACAAAACAACTGATAGTGGCCGTGTTGGCCTGCAGCATGCGCTCCAGCCGCGGGCGGAAATAGTCGCTGGCAAAACGCTCCATGCCGCGCGCAAACATTTTTCTCACCCGCGCCAGGCGGCGCAGAATTTCAAAGCGGCTCTCGGTTTCCGGCTTAAGGCTGGCGAGGTGGCTGGGCAGGATCAGCATCGACTCGATCAGCGAGAACATCAGGCACAGAATCACCACCACCGGAATGGGATGGGTGATATCGCCCATGGTGCCCGGCAGCACAAACATCGGGGTGAAAAAAATCATCGTGCTGACCACCGCGTACAGCACCGGTTTGCTCACCAGTTTGGTGCCGCTGGCGGCACCCGCGCTGCCCATCATGCCCTGCTGCTGGCGCGAGTAAATACTTTCGCCGACGATAATGGCGTCGTCGACGACAATGCCCAGCACCAGCAAAAACGCAAACAGGGAGATCATATTGATACTGACGCCGGTGTACATCAGTATCCACAGCGCCCCCATAAAAGCCACGGCGATACCGATACACACCCAGCCGGCCAGCGCCGGCCGCAAAAACAGCATCAGTACCACAAACACCAGCAGCAGACCGGTGAGAGAGTTTTTCAGCAGCAGATTCATACGCCCGGTAAACAGTTCCGACCAGTCGCGCCACACCGTCAGCGACAAACCCGGCGGCAGTTGCTGCCGGGCGATGGCGAGATAGTCGCGCACGGTGTCGGTGGACGCGAGAATATTCGGGTTGTCGGTAACGAACAATTCCAGAAACACCGCCGGCTTGCCGTTCAGGCGCGCCACCAGATCGCTCTCGGCAAAACCGTCGGTCACCGTGGCGATATCGCCCAGCAACAGTTTGGCGCCGTCTTCGCGGCTGTCGACCACAATGCCTTCGAAGTCCTCGGCGCTATAGGCCTGGCCGCGCGTCTGCAGCTGGATATCACCGCCGTCGGTTTTGATACTGCCGGCCGGCAGGTTCAGCGATGAACGGCGCACCGCGTCGGCAACCTGCTGGAAACTCAGATTGTAGCGGCGCAGGCCGCTCTCCGATAACTCGATCGCCATTTCATCGGCGCGGGTGGCGTTGAGCTGTACCAGCGACACGCCCGGCAGCAGCGCCAGCTCATTGCGCAGGCGCTCGCCGGTGCGCTTCAGCGCCGCCTCGTCCACATCGCCAAACAGCGCCAGGCTCATGATCTGGCGGCGAAAAGGCTGCTGGGTCACCTGCGGGCGCTCGCTGTCGACCGGAAAGGTGGGAATGGCGTCGACGCGGGTCTTGATATCGTTGAGCAGGCGCTGGGGGTCGAAACCGGAAATGACTTCCACGATGACGCGGGCGCTGCCTTCGCGGGATTCGGAGCGGATTTCGTCAATGCCGTCGAGGTCGGCGATCGCCTCCTCGATACGGATGGCAATCAGCTCCTCCACTTCCTGGGGTCCGGCGCCGGGGTAGGGCACGGTAACTTCGATGGTATCGGTGAGTATGGCCGGAAACACTTCCTTGTCCAGCGCCGCCAGATTGAAAGTGCCTCCCACCACGATCAGCACCATCAGCAGGTTGGCGGCGATGGGGTTTTCGACAAACCACTGAATGATCCGGCTCATCGCATCGCTCAGCTGCCCGGCGCGGCGCCACTGACTGCGGCGACCGAGGCCGGCGCCGCGGCCCCGGGCGCGGCCTCGCCCAGGGGCTGCGGCGCGGCATCGCTGTCTCCCTGCGGTGTGGCGGCGGGCTCCTGCTCGACTACCCGGCTGTCTTCGGCGGCGATACGCGGCGACACCAGCAGGCCCGGCTGCAGATAGGACTGCTGGCCGATCACCACCCGCTCGCCGGCAGCCAGCTCACCGCGCACCCAGACCTGCTGGCGACCGCGGTGTAACACGTCGACGGTTTTCAGCTGTACCCGGTCACCGGCGTCGAGGGTGTAAATACGGTTGCGCTTAAACAGCGCCCGGGTCGGCAGGGTAACGATATCGGGCAGCTGGCGGCCGCTGATGCGCGCCTCCACAAACAGTCCCACCACCAGCGGTACCTGAGCCGAGCCCGGATCGGCAACGAAGGGATCGACGACCTCGGCCACCGCGTAATACATGCGGCTGCGGGTATCGACGCTGGCATCGGTGCGCACGATACGCCCGCTCCAGTGGTACTGTTTCCCGGCGATGACCCCGCTGATCGCCACCGCCGGGCCGGGGCTGTGATCATCGCCGCGAAAGCCCAGCGGCAGATCCACCAGCGCCGCCTGGCGGTCGGTGAGCGGCAGGCGAATCTGCGCCACTTTGGTGTCGTAAACAGTCGCGATACGGGTGCCGGGGGAGACGTACTGGCCCAGATCGACGCCGGTTTCGCGCACCCGCCCGGCAAAAGGCACACTGATAGCGGTGCGCTGCAGATCGAGCCGCGCCTGGTCGCGCTCGGCCTGAGCCGATGCCAGCGCCGCCTCGGCCGCCGCCAGCTGGGGCTTGCGCAGAAACAGCGCATTGGCCTCGGCATTGCCCAGGTCGCGCCATTCGCGCTGCGCCTGGCGGGCGCGGCCGCGCTCGGTGGCCAGGGCCTGCTGCGCTTCCTTGACCCTGGCGGCAGCGCGCACCAGGGCAAACTGATAGTCGCGATCGTCGATGCTGACCAGAGTCTCGCCGGCAGCAAAAAAGCCGCCGTCGACAAAGTTCTGCGCGGCACTGTGGATTCTGCCGGCTACCTGCGCCACCAGATCGATCTCGCGGCGCGGCGCCACCGTCCCCTGGGTGGTGACGGACAGTGCCTGCGGTCTGGGGCTGGCGGCGATAACGGCTACCTCCGGCGGCAGACTCGGGGCAGCGGGCAGCGGCTCGGGGGTGGGCCGCAGCGCCACCACCAGCACCACAGCGATCAACCCGCCGCTGAGTATCTTCACGCTGAGCGGAATAAGCTGCCAGTACCTTTGCATCGCCAACTTGGCACCCCACTTAATCAAACTGCCGCATTCTCAATCCAACTGCGGCAACCCAACTGCCGCAACCCAACTGCCGCACTTTAGACATTATTGGCGCGGATATACGCCCGCCTGGGCAAATGCCGCTGGCCTCCAGGCCGTGCCGCCTTAATAACCTTACCGCAAAAAGTGTAATGCTTCGGCGCCCGGATGTCCCAGGGATTTACCCAACTTCACATTGGCGCCCAGGTCCCCGGGTATTGGCGCCTGGCGCAGCGGGACGTTAGCGCGCAGCACAGCGGGATATCGGAGCGCTGCGCGGGGGCCGCAGCGGCACCGTTCCAGCCATAAAAAGCGCCTAAATTCAAGACTGTAATATGGGAGCAATTTACGCATAATGCAGCTCCCGCCGGGTCCGCCGCGGACCACAGCCAGGTTTCGGAGAGTTGTTTCCAGTCTATGAAAAGCATTTTTGACCGCCTTGCCGAAGAACTCGATATCCGCGAACGCCAGGTGGCCGCCGCCGTCGCCCTGCTGGACGAGGGCGCCACGGTGCCCTTTATCGCCCGCTACCGCAAGGAAGTTACCGACGGCCTCGACGACAGCCAGCTGCGCGGCCTGGAGGAGCGGCTGCGCTACCTGCGCGAACTGGAGGAGCGGCGCGAGGTGATTCTCAAGAGTATTGCCGAGCAGGAAAAGCTCACTCCGGAGCTGGAAAGCGACATTCGCAGCGCCGATACCAAAAACCGCCTCGAGGATCTCTACCTGCCCTATAAACCCAAGCGCCGCACCAAGGGCCAGATCGCCCGCGAGGCCGGCCTCGAGCCGCTGGCCCTGGCACTGCTGGCCGACCCGGATCTGGATCCGCAGCAAGAGGCGGCTAAATACCTCAATACGGAACACAAAATCGACGACGGCAAAGCAGCTCTGGACGGCGCCAAATACATACTGATGGAGCAGTTCAGCGAGGATGCCGAACTGCTGGGCAAGCTGCGCCGGTTTCTGCAGCAGGAGGCCGGCGTAAGCGCCAGGCTGGTAGCCGGCAAGGACAGCGAAGGCGCCAAGTTTCGCGATTACTTCGAGTACGATGAACCCCTCAACAGCGTACCTTCACACCGCGCGCTGGCTATCTTTCGCGGCCGCAACGAAGGCGTGCTCAGCGTTGCGCTGAGCGTGGGCGACCCCGGCGATAACACCGCCGCCCACCCCTGCGAGGCGATGGTGGCGGACCACTGGCATATCGCTAACCGCGGCCGCGGCGCCGACAAATGGCTGGCGGAAGTGGTGCGCTGGACCTGGCGGGTGAAACTGCTCACTCACCTCGAGACCGAACTGCTGGGCAGCCTGCGCGAGCGCGCGGAAGAGGAGGCGATCAAAGTATTTGCCAGCAATCTGAAAGACCTGCTGCTGGCGGCACCGGCCGGGCAGAAGGCCACCATCGGCCTCGATCCCGGCCTGCGCACCGGCGTTAAAGTGGCGGTGGTGGACGCGACCGGCAAGGTGCTGGACCACGGCGCCATCTTTCCCACGCCGCCGCAGAACCGCGTGCGCGAAGCCGAAGCGACACTGGTGGCAATGTGCAGGCAATACCATGTCGGCCTGATCGCCATCGGCAACGGCACCGCCTCGCGGGAAACCGACAAATTTGTCGGCGACATGCTCAAGGCGCACAGTGATCTGAAAGTACAGAAGGTCATGGTCAATGAGGCCGGCGCATCGGTTTACTCCGCCAGCGAGTTCGCCGCGCGCGAGTTCCCCGACCTGGATGTGACGATTCGCGGCGCCATTTCCATTGCCCGGCGCCTGCAGGATCCGCTGGCCGAGTTGGTCAAGATCGAGCCGAAGTCGATCGGCGTGGGGCAATATCAGCACGATGTTTCGCAGGCGCAACTGGCGCGCTCACTGGATGCGGTGGTGGAGGACTGTGTCAATGCCGTGGGCGTGGAAGTCAATACCGCCTCGGCGCCACTGCTGGCCAGGGTCTCCGGTCTCAACCAGTCGATCGCCAACAATATCGTCGAATTTCGCGATAACAACGGTGCTTTCGGCAACCGCCAGGCGCTGAAAAAAGTGCCGCGCCTGGGGGATAAAACCTTTGAACAGGCGGCGGGCTTTCTGCGCGTGGCCGCTGGCGACAACCCGCTGGACGCCTCGGCAGTGCACCCCGAATCCTATTCGGTAGTGGAAAAGATTTCCGCCCGGCACCAGCGCAATATCAGCAGCCTGATTGGCGATTCGGCTTTTCTGCGGCGGTTGAAAGCGGCGGACTACACCGACGAAAAATTCGGTGTGCCCACGGTCAGCGATATTATCAGCGAACTGGACAAACCCGGCCGCGATCCGCGGCCGGAATTTAAAACCGCGCAGTTTCAGGACGGCGTGGAAAAAATATCCGACCTCGAACACGGCATGGTACTGGAGGGCTCGGTCACCAATGTCACCAACTTCGGCGCCTTTGTCGATATCGGCGTGCACCAGGACGGCCTGGTGCATATCTCAGCGCTGGCGGAACGTTTTGTCAAAGACCCGCGCGATGTCGTCAAAGCCGGCGATATCGTCAAAGTCAAAGTCATGGAAGTGGATGTAGCGCGCAAGCGTATCGGCCTGTCGATGCGCCTGGGCGATCAGCCCGGTGAAAAAACCGGCGCCGGGGAGCGCGCGCGACGGCAGCAACCGCAAGGCCGGGCGCCGCATAAACAGGACCGCGGTCAGGATCAGGGCCAGGGAACCATGGCGGCTTTGTTTGCCCAGGCGAAACAGAAGAAAAGCAAGCGGTTTTAGTTACGACGACTCGGCTTCGGCCTTTGCTTTGCGCGCCGTTACCGACTCACCGGCAAAGCCCACCAGCGCCGCCGTGGACAACACCGCACACAACAGCCCCAGCCACGGTTCAAACAGCGCCAGACACACACCGGACAACAGCAGGCTGCCGCGCTCGGCCGGCGTATTGGCCTTGCCCATGGCGATATAGGCGCAGGCAAAGCCGGTCAGCGCCAGGGTTATCACCAGCGCCATCTCCATCAGCGGGCGCATCCCGGTCATAAACGGCAGGTAGTAAAACAGCACCGGAATCGCCAGCACGTAGTAGCAGCTGATCCCGTCAAACAGCGAATCCATGACCTGGCGGCCCTGCTTCCAGCGCTGCACGATCACCACATGGATGCCGGTCCAGAGAATGCCCTGGGTCGGGAAGAACGGCGCCACAATACCCATCGCCAGATTGCGGATGGACAGCGACATATGCGTGCGCGAATGATTGATTTCCAGCTCTTCATCGCTGCGGCTGGCAGCGCCGTCGCGCAGCACCTCGTCGCCGGTAATCAGATCGCCGAACAACAATATATAGGTGATCAGGGCCAGCGGCAGCGCCTGTATAAACATCTCCAGACTGGGCCAGCCGATACTGAAGGGCGATGATTTTTCCCACAGCGAACCCAGCGGCAACAGCGTCCAGCCGCTCTTGATATCGAAAGTCAGTTCACCGGCGATGGAACCGACAATGGCGCCGGCAACAAAACCCGGCAACAGGCCAAAACTGGCAACCCTGGCGAGCCAGCGAAAGCGCAGCTGCAGGCGCTGCAGCGGCATGGAGAAAGCCAGCAGCAGCGACAGCACCAGCGCGGTAACAATGGTAAACGGCTGCTGGCTCAAAAAGTTTTGCTGATCGTCCAGGTCGAATACGGTGATGAACGCGGCGATGGCGGCGCCCAGGATAATCCCGCCCTTTAAACTTTCCGGAATGATTTTTATCAGTTTGGCGCCCAGCCCGGTAATACCCAGCACCGCCAGCAGCAGGGCAAAATTCAGCGCCAGCGCGGTCATCATCTGGAACCGCAGTTCCGGCGTTGGATAGGCCTCGGAGGCAATCAGTGCCAATACAAAGGGCAGCGCCGGCGTCACCCAGCCGGGGGCATAAGGCTCGCCGAATATACACCAGGATGCATTCAGCAGGATGGAATGCAGCATGGCCATGGCGACCGCTTCTTCAAAGGTCAGGCCGAAAAAAGTGGTCAGCACCGGCACCAGCGCCAGTGCGGTGGTGGCCGCTACCAGCATCCCCTGCGCCAACTCCGGCCACGATATCCTGGTATGAACCAGGGGTATACGCAAGGTAAATCCGAGCCAGCGAATACCCGGCTGCGGCCGACCGTCTTCTCTCCTCAACATAAGCTCCCGTAATCGATTGTTATCACTGTGATTAATGAGGCACTCGTCACTCTGCGGTAACCGGAACAGGAGTATATCCACGGGAATAAGAATTAGGCCAGCACTTATTTGCCCGGCGGCTCTGGCGGCGCTGTTACAGCGGCGTGACAGGATTGAAAAAAACGATAAATATCAGCGTGATACTTGGTCGGGCTGGGCGGCTGACAAAGCTAACGGGCAGCCGCCGACAACAGACATTTGGCCGCCTGCCTGGCCTCGCGCGCAGCCTTGGGATTATTCTGCGTGTGGGCGTTCACTATGGCGCCGTCCACCAGCAGCATTAACTGCTGGGAAAGCTCGCGGGCACGGGAAAAACCGCCGCGTTTGAGCAGCGATTTGAGGTAGTCGCGCAAATCGCTCTTGTGTTGTTTAACCAGTTCGTGAATCGGATCGTCGCGATCGCCGTATTCGGCACTGGCATTGATGAAGTTACAACCGCAAAAGTTTTCCGACCGGAACCAGCGGTCCAGACCGTCAAATACCGCCAGCATCGCACCGGCCGGCTCGCCGCGGTATTTGCTGCTGGTGCGGGCGTCGACGAACTCGCGCAACCAGGTATCGAAGCTGTGGTGGCGCCGGCGCAGCACTTCCATGATCAGCGCCTCCTTGGAGCGAAAATACTTGTACAGCGTCGCTTTGGAAACACCGGATTCCGACAGAATGCGATCGATGCCGGTGGCGTGGTAGCCATTGGCATTGAACAGGCGCTGGGCGGTGTCCAGCAGGTGGTCTTTGCGGGTATTCATTGCAGTGGCTGTCCGTAATATGAATCGGGCCGTGATAGGAATCGGGCTCGAACGCTAAGGCGGGAGAGTGTAGCCGCCGCACTTGACAAAGTAAACAGATCTGTTTACTTTGGCGAAAGACAGATCTGTTCACTCCACGAACGGCTTTTACACCAGCGGTGTGGAATTGGCGGTTTTGTGTAGCAGCTGTTTCATAACTCTCGACCTGTGAAACAGCTGCTAGCGCCGGCGAAACAATTTCGAGCTGCTATTTATCAATACTGCATTTGTGCAGACCCACATTCGATTTAGGAGCCTGATGTGAAACTCTACGACATGGAACTTTCCGGCAACTGTTATAAGGTACGCCTGCTGTTGAGCCTGCTCGACGTCGACTACGAGCAGGTAGCGGTCGATCTGCTCAACGGCGAACAGAAATCCGCCGAGTATCTGGCCATCAGCCCCAAGGGCCAGGTACCGGCACTGGACGACGGCGGTACAGTGATCAACGACTCGCAGGCGATTCTTGTCTATCTGGCGCAGAAACTGAAAGCCGAGCAGTACTGGCCCGCCGATGCGGCGACCCAGGCGCAGATCAGCTACTGGCTTTTCACCACCGCCAATGAAATTGCCCACGGCCCCTGCGCGGCGCGGCTGGTCAAGTTGTTCGGCGCCGATATTGACTACGAGTCAGCTACAGCACGCGCCTATGCCGTATTCGACCTGATGGAGGCGCATCTTGCAGAGCGCGAGTTTCTGGTCGGCTCCCGCGCAACGCTGGCCGATATTGCCGCATTTCCCTATATCGCCCTGAGCGGCGACGGCGGGCTGTCTCTGGCGGACTATCCGAATATCGGCCGCTGGCTGGCGCGGATCAAAGCGCTGCCCAATTTTGTCGGCATGCCCGGCGTTTCCTGACCGGCCGGGGAGCGCCGCAAATGACAACCCGTCTTCCGCACAGCCCTTTTCACCCGGGCGAACAGGCACTGCAGGCGCGGCACCGGCGCCGCGGGCAGATGGAAAGAATCGGCAGTAAAATGATTCGCGCGTATATGCCAGACCAGCATCGCGATTTTTACCGGCAATTGCCGTTTCTGCTGCTGGCAGGCCTGGACGTTGCCGGCCGGCCGCGGGTATCGATACTGGAGGGAGAGCCGGGCTTTATCCACTCACCCGATGCCCGCACGCTGGCTATTGCCGCGCACGCGGCGGGTGTCGTGCCCGGGCTGCAGCTGGAACCCGGCTCACCACTGGGGCTGCTGGGTATCGAGCTGCACAGCCGCCGCCGCAATCGGGTGAACGGCAAAATCGGCGCCGCCGGCGCCGGCGGCTTGCGCCTGCGGGTGGATCAGTCGTTCGGCAACTGCGCCAAGTATATTCAGGCGCGGCAGTGGCGGTGGTCGGGCGAGCCGGCCGGCCAGGCCGTTGCCGGCGCCGATCGCGCCCGGGCACGGCAGCTGGTCGCCGCCGCCGATACGTTTTTCATTGCCAGTGCCAGCGGCGCACTGCCGCAGGCGGCGGCCGGCAAGCCCGGCGCCGCCGGTGTAGACGTTTCCCACCGCGGCGGCCGGCCCGGCTTCGTCAGCTGGCGCGATGGCGAGCGGCTGCTGTTTGCGGATTATCAGGGCAATTATTTCTTCAACACGCTCGGCAACCTGCTCAACGATCCGCGTTGCAGCCTGCTGTTTATCGATTTCAACAGCGGCGATCTGCTGCATATCAGCGGTACCGCAGAGATCCACTTCGATCGCGACAGGGTCGACTTTAGCAGCGGCGCTTTGCAAATGGTGGAGATCCGTATACAGAAACTGGAGTTCTACGCCGCGGCACTGCGCTTGCGCTGGCGCTTTCTCGACTACTCCAAGTTCCTGCCGGCTTGAATACCGGCTGCCGGAGCCTGCCGGCAGGCGCTAAGCGCCGGTGTCGAGGTCGTCGCGCACAAGCGAATAGCAGTAAGCCCGCGAGGTCTCATCTTCCGGCAGCAGGCGGCTGCGGTGCAGGCCCTCGCAAACGGCTCCCAGTTTCTCCGCCACTGCCCGGCTGGCGCGGTTGCCCTCGGCGATTTCGATTTCCAGGCGCTGCAGGTGCAGGCTTGCAAAACCGTAACGGGCGGCCTGCAGAGCCGCCTGCAGCGCTATGCCCCGCCCCACCCGGGAGCGCCGCACCCAGTAACCCAGCTTGCCCAGTTTGCGCTTTTTGTTGATGTCGGTAATGCCGACACCGCCCAGCAGTTGCCCGCCGCCGGCGGACTCGACTACAAAATGAAACTCGCGCGCCTCGTACCACATCACTTCCGTATAGGTGATCCAGCTGCGACTGCTGTCGAGGTCGTAATCGGCAGTGCACCAGGGCAGCCAGGGCGAAAGGTGTTCGAAACTTTCCCGCACCGCGTTATACAGCGGCTGGGCGTCGTCGCGTCGAAACGGTCTGATACGAATCTCCACCGCAGGCGGCCATCTATAAGGTCAGCATATCGTTCAACACCACCGGCTCGGCGGCGTGCGGCCTCACCACCAGTTCCGACACCCGATAGAACTGGCGCGGAAAAGTGGCCAGTTCGGTGCGCTTGAGAATGCCGCTAATACGGCAGGCCTCCTGGAACAGCGCCAGACCGCCGACACTGTGGGGCAGCTGGTCTATCAGCAGGTCGGCCACCTCCGGCGAGTTGACCAGAATACGGCCCTGCTGGCCGCCGGCGCTCTCGCACTCGAGGTCATCGACCAGATAGGCAAAGTAAGGGGTCACCACGATAAAAGCCTGCAGCGTCACCGGCAGCTCATGCATTGCCAGCGGCTTGTGAAGGGCCTGCTCAATGGCCATGATCAACCGTCTCGGCAGGCTCCACCACCACTTCGGTTTTGACCGAATTGGCAATAAAGCAGCTTTCGTGAGCGCGGTGGTGCAAGTCCTGCACCTGCTGTCGCGCCGGGCGCTGGCGGCCGCAGAACTCGACCTGCGGGCGCAATATCACCCGGGTCATCGCCGTCTTGCCGGCGCTGTTCTTATCCATAAAGCCCACCGCCGCGTCGCTGTAGCTGTCGACCACAAAGCGCTCGCGCGCGGCAAAAGCCAGAAAAAACAACATATGGCAACTGGACAGGGAGGCCACAAACGCCTCTTCGGGATCGACGTTGGCCGCCACCGAGTAGGGCAGCGGCACTACGTGGGGAGAGGACGAGGCGGGAACCTCGCAGCCGCCGTCGAAACGCCAGCTGTGACCGCGGCTGTAGCGGTTATCGATAAAAGCCTGCCCGTCGCGCTTCCACACCACTGTGGCACTGTATTCAGCCATCGCTTCCTCCTGTTACCGGCTTCTCATACTGACTTCTCAATCAACCCGGGCGGCGCCAGAGGCTGCGCCGCGAGGCTGCACTGCTGCTCATTTTGCGCCGATTCGGGGCAGGCGGCAATGCACCGAATATAGGCACCTGAAACCACCTCCCGGCCTGCACGCCTGGAGCACTTTTCTATAGGCTTACGCCGAGTCCCGAAAAGCGGCAGCTGGCGCCATGCATCCCAAATCAGCCCTCATCGACTCCCTGACCAGCGAGTTTCTCGCCTGGCAGAAGGACCCGCCGCCGCGGGCGCAGATGCGCACTCAATTATCCTCTCTGATCGAATCCGATCGCGCCCGCTACCAGCGCCCCCAGAGCCGCTACGTTACCGTAATGATGGCCGATATTCGCGGCTTCACCGCCCTGACCTCATGCTATCCGCCCGAGACCGTGGTAGCCCTGCTCAACCAGTATTTTGCCGTGATGGTGGATATCATCGTGCGCCACGAAGGCGTGGTGGACAAGTTCATGGGCGACGGCATCATGGCGGTATTCGGGCTGCAGGCGCAGCTGGCGGGGGATGTGGACAAGGCCATCGCCTGCGCCGTGGCCATGCAGCAGAGCATGCCCGCGGTTAACCGCTACTGCGGGCGCCTGGGGGTACCGCCGCTTTTTATCGGCATCGGCCTGAGCACCGGCCGTGTGATTGCCGCGGATATCGGCTCCAATACCCATCGCGAACACACCGTGGTGGGAGAGCCGGTCAACCTGGCCGCGCGCATTGAGGCCCACAGCCTGCGCGGGCAGGTTTTAATCAGTCAGTCCAGCTGGCAGCATGCGCAGTCGTATATCGAGGTCGGCGAGCCGAGCACGATCTATATCAAGGGCAAACGCGAGCCGGTTACCATTTACGAGCTGCTGGAGACGCGGCGGCCCAGCAATATGACCGTGCCCCGCGCCGAGGAGCGCAAGGGCCCGCGCGTGGCGGTCAATATCCCGCTGGCATTTCAACAGATCAGCGGCGCCACCGTCATGCCCAAGGCTCATTACGGCGAGATTATCGACCTCGGCTACAACGGCATGCGGGCGCGGCTGCCGATTTATCTGGAGCCCTATACCGACATCAAGTTTCCCCTGTCCACAGCCCAGGCCGACGATTCCTCCACCGATGTTTATGCCAAGGTGCTGCGCACCAATATAACCGCCCGGGACCAGGTCACAGACGGCATCTCAACTTACACATCCAGCCTCGAATTCACCTCCATTGCGCCGCGCGGCCAGGCATCGCTGCGCGCCTTTATCGATCGCCTGCTGGCCTGACAGTAAGGCCGCGGCAACCACCACCGCTACAGCTGCCCTTTGCGGTGCAAAGCTGTTATTCTTTACCAAGCAAGCGCTTGGTTTTGATCCGGAAAACAGTTTGGAGGATGGTGCCCATGTCGGACAAAGTCGTGATTACCTGTGCCCTGACCGGGGTATTGACCAACCCAGAGCAGCACCCGGTGCCGGTCACCGCGGAGCAAATGGCAGCCTCCGCCAAAGAGGCTTTCGATGCCGGCGCCGCGGTCATGCATATCCACTTCCGCCGCCAGGAGCCCGGGCAGGGCCATCTGCCGAGCTGGCAACCGGAAGTGGCCGCGGCCATCAGCGACGCCATTCGCGGCGCCTGCCCGGGGGTGATCATCAATTTTTCCACCGGCACCATCGGCCGCGACCAGCAGGGGCCGCTGGACTGCATCCGCGCCGGCAGGCCGGAAATTGCCGCCTGCAATGCCGGCAGTCTCAATTACCTCAAAGCACGCAGCAACGGCAGCTGGGCCTGGCCCCCCATGCTGTTCGAAAACCCGGTCGAGAAGATAGAGGAGCTACTGCAAGTACTGCGGGAAACGGACTGCCGCCCGGAATTCGAGTGCTTTGACCTGGGTATCGTGCGCTCCGTGGGTATGTATCAGGAGGTGGGCATGATCGACCGGGTCAACTACAACCTGGTCATGGGAGTGGCCTCCGGTATGCCAGCCGACGCCGATCTGCTGCCCATCCTGCTCAGGTATATGAAGCCGCAGAGCCTGTGGCAGAGCACCCTGATCGGCCGCGGCGACATCTGGCCGCTGCACCGCCGCACCGCCGAACTCGGCGGCCAGCTGCGCACCGGGCTGGAGGACACCTTTTATCTGCCCGACGGCAACAGAGCCAGGGGCAACGGCGATCTGGTGCAGGCACTGGCGGGCATAGCCGAAGCGACTGGCCGCTCAGTGGCCAGTCCGGAGGAGGCGAGGGCCATATTTCTATAGGGCCACTCTCATGACCTTATCCCCATCATCGGTTTTTTATAAGTATTTTTACACTACAGAGACCTGCTAAAAAGCCCTGGGGTATTAAGCCCGCAGCGTCACAAAACTTTCACAAAAAGTTCATATTCAATGAGCAGGGCACGGTCATATCCGCGTAACATTCCCATCCGCCGTAAATAGCGCAAAGTAAAGTGACAACGGGTCTCTCAATCTAACAAAATTTATACAGACATAATGCATTTTCACTACGTATGCAAAACACTTGCATTAACAAAGATCGCTAAGCTGTTGATATAAAGGTTGATTCAGGCGCCGTTCCCGGCCGCCGCCGCAGCGGTCCGCACAACTCACACTGATGCACGGATTGTGCCTGAAGCGCCTTTCTCTCCCTGCGCTCGCCCATAAAACCGGCAACCTCTTCAGGATTTTCAGAACAGACAGCACAAATAGCAGCCAACCCTCGAAAATGAAATATTTCTGAAATATTTATGACATATTTCTGCAATGGTGATGCAACAGAATCTGCGCCGTCCTTCAATTTTGCTCAGGGTTTGAGTAACCAGGCTTCGGAAAAAAATGTTCACCCGACGCTGGCGGGTGGGGGGCGCCGCGACCCCGAAGGTCGGCTCTCTCGCCCATAAAAATAAGCTTCAAACAGCTATCTGTTTATACCACTAGCCTCTAATTGGGAGTAAGAAACCAACATGAAGATCAAGACATTCGTTAGCGTCAGTGCGCTGGCAGCTGTACTTATTGGTTGTGGCGATGGCGGCGACATCAGGCTGCAGCCTACCAATATCGTCAACGATAACTCGACTGGCGGCGGTGGTGATGGCAGTACCAACCCTTGCGCCTCATACCAGTTATCGGGCCAGACCTTCCGCGGCTCCCTCGACAACGCCGGCAACTGCACATATGACGTTACCTTCGTCAGTGATACTCGCCCACTCGAGGTGGACCTTACTCTTCCGGCCCTCGCCAATAACGGTCTCCATATCTTTGAAGACAGCCTGTATGTGGGCGAGGACGTTGACGCGAATGCGGCCAGAGCCGGAGTAAGCGTGCCCCAGGACGGTGAGGGCCCGCAACTTACAGTGGCGCCCGGCGCACGGGTGGCATTTTCCTCCCCCGCTGACTATGTGAGAATCGCGCGGGGCTCCCGCATCATCGCCGAAGGTACTGCAAGCAGCCCGATTATCTTCAGCGCCGTCGGCGACCTTCGCGACGGCACCGCCACAGAGGCCGACAGAGGACTGTGGGGCGGAATTCAGATCAACGGCAATGGCATCACCAACAAATGTACCGACGCTCAGCGCCAACCCCCGGCTGATAACTCCAACCCGCACCAGTGCCATGTAGCGGCCGAAGGCCGCCCGGCCACTTATGGCGGCAATAACAATGCCGAGAACTCAGGTATCCTGCGCTACGTCCAGATCCGGCATGCGGGCTTTGAGGTCGTCGATGGCAATGAGCTTAACGGGTTAACTCTGAATGGCGTAGGCTCTGGAACGACCATTGAGTTTGTTCAAACCTATACCACCCAGGACGATGGCTTTGAAATGTTCGGCGGCGCGGTCAATCTGAAAAATATCGTAGCGGTCAACGTCGGCGATGACTCCATCGACTACTCAGAAGGCTATGTCGGCAATATCCAGTTCGCGCTGGTAGTTCATACCTCTGGTGCCAACCGCTGTATAGAAGGCGACAACGCCGGCGAGGACCGGGAAGATGATCTGCAGCCTTTTACCAAACTGCGCATCTCAAATATGACCTGCGTCACTTCAGCCGTTGAAGAAAACCAAGGTACAGAACCGTCATCAAAGGGTTCCTCTGAAGGTGTACTCTACCGGGAAGGGGCTTTCTTTGAGATGTACAACTCTATCATTACTTCCAACGCTGACGGTATGGAAAGCCAGGAGTGTCTGGAACTTGACGATACCGCCGGACCGTTTGTGGTAGATGCCGTCGAAGCCGGTGTTTCTGTAGCTGTCAGCAACTTCATTGCCTGTACTGAACCCACCAAGTTGGGCGTCGATGCCAGTGGCCCCAATGCTGCATTTGATATTGATGCCTGGCTGGCCACGGCAGCGAGCAACAATGTCGTCGTTAGTGACCCCACTGCACTGCCCGTTACTGTGATAGAGGGGCTGGATACCAACGATCGCGCCTATATTACTGCTGCGGCATTCTCCGATGCTAATGCTACACCCATTACCATACCGGTATTCGATGTGACACAGTTGGAAGACACCTTCGACGCCAACGCCGTACCGGCTCTGGCAACCGGGCCAGACGCATCCGGCACCAGTACTTTCTTCGAAACTGTTGACTTTATCGGCGCGGTCAGTGCCGCTGACGATTGGGTTGCCGGCTGGACTGTAGGTCTGGACTGATGTCCGGAGTATTGCCTTTCCAGCAAGCTCGGTGAATCGATAAGGCGCTTTCGGGCGCCTTATCTCATATTGCCAACCTCCGTCAGCCAGATATACAAACAGGTTTCACTATCATGAAAACAGTAAAAACTAAACCACGCCAGCTATCTCTTGCCATTGCATCGGTAACCGCCGCGTTATCTGCAGGCATGCCGGCCAAGGCTCAGGAAGAAGACAACCCTGGAGCGGTACCTGAGTTCGAGCAGCCGGTTATGGAGGAAGTGCAGGTTCTGGGGCGGTTACAGGACAGTGCCACCTCGATCATTATCGAAAGGATTGAACAGGCCTACTCCGCCGAGATACTCAGCTTCGACCAGATAACCAGGGTCGGCGACAGCAATATTGCCTCCGCCCTTCGCCGGGTGACCGGCTTGACCCTGGTCGACGGCAAGTTTATCTATGTGCGTGGTCTGGGGGAAAGATACTCCAGTACCACTCTTAACGGCGCTGCCGTGCCGTCGCCTGACCTGACCCGCAACGTCGTACCGTTGGACTTGTTTCCAACATCTATTATTGACTCGCTAAAAGTCCATAAAGCCTATTCCTCGGATATGCCGGCAGCCTTCGGCGGCGGTAATATCGATATTCGCACAAAATCCGTTCCAGACGGCCCAGTGTTCAGTATTTCCTTCGGTACCGGCTGGAATACCGAAAGCTCCGACGACGGCATCGGGCCTGTGGGGGGTGGCGGTGGCCTGCCAGCGGCCATCGATGAGGCGATCAACACCTACCGGGGTGATATTGGCATAAACAGTATCGTCCGCATTCTCGACACCGACGGCGGTTCTCCATCGCCGGAACAGCTGGCACAGGCCGAAGCGATTAACCGCCAACTGATGCTCTCACTTAACCGCGACATCGAAATCCGCGATGAGTCGTTGGCGCCGGATATCGGCGGCAAGGTGTCACTGGGCAACTCATGGGATATCAACGACGAGTGGGTTTTCGGCGCTCTGGCCAATGTCTCATTCGATAAGGACATCCGCAATGAGAACCAGATTCGCCGCGGTGTCGGCGACCCGAGAGACAATGTCTCGGACATCCGTAAAACCGTTGAAACTGAGGACTTTACCGGCGCGCTGAATCTGGGCCTCACTTATCTGGATTCACATTCACTGCGCACCAACAGTTATGTTCTGCAGAATGACGAGGACGAAGCCCGCATACTTTCCGGCTTTGATGCCAATAACACCGTGGAAGATGGCAGGCAAAAGCTCAGGTATTCAACCCGGCTCGAGGAACGCGAGCTGACTGTCAATCAGGTGTTGGGTGAACACACCTTCGAGGACGGCGATTTTGGCTATGTCTGGATTCCCCAGCCATTTACCAGCATCGACATTGACTGGTTTTATTCCGATGCCAAGGCCACCACGGATATTCCGAACGAGACTACCATACAGGGCACTAACGACATAGACCCCAATACCCTCGAGGTAACGGGTACCAGGTTGTCGTCAACCACATCTATGGCTCAGTTTGCCTTCCTGGAGCTGGAAGATAAAGTCGAAAGCTACGGCATGAACTTTACCGCCTACTTTACCTCCGGAAACTGGGACGGGTCCATTAGCGGTGGCTGGTCCGATATCGAGAAGTCGCGCGAATACTATGGTTACACTGCCAATATCAATGCGGTGGGTGTATTGGCTGATGCGCTCGACGGCACGCCGGGGCAGGTTTTGACCGACGAAAACCTGCTGGACCCCAATAACAGCTTCGACGTCAGTCTGGGTACCGGTTTCGGTACGGAAAGTTACCTGGCAGCACAGTTGACCGACACCATTCACGGCAGTTTCGATGTCACCTGGAACAGCACCTGGCGTTTCAGCGCCGGTGTGCGTTGGGAAGACTTTCGCCAGGCGGTGCTGCCTGTAGACCTGCTCGACTTTACCGGTGCCAGTGTGCGCAGGCTGATAGAGGAGTTGCAGGACCCGGACCAGAGGATAGCCATCAGGGACGACGATATTTATCCAGCCATGGCTCTAACCTATATCAGAAATGGCTTTATGGGAGCGGAAGACTTTCAACTGCGCTTCGGTTACGGCCAAACGGTGGTAAGGCCCGACTTGCGCGAAGTCGCCGCGGTACAGTATATCGACCCGGAGCTGGAAGTGAGAGTCGAGGGTAACGCCTCTTTGGAGTTTTCCGAAATTGATCACTTTGACCTGCGGGCCGAGTGGTTCTACGACAATCGGGACAGCTTCACTGCATCACTGTTTTACAAGGACATTACCGCGCCAATCGAGCAGGTGCGTTTTGCCGGTACCGATGACGATGTGACACTGGGCTTTGTTAACGCCGAATCTGGCGAAGTCTATGGCATTGAATTCGAGGCCCTAAAAGACCTGGCCTCGGTTTATGACCCACTGGAAGGTTTCTTTTTCTCTGGAAACCTGACGTTGAGTGACTCCGAAATTGAGATAGGTGGCACCGATATCGGCCTCACTAATAACAAGCGCCGTTTGACCGGACACTCTGAATACGTCGTCAATGCACAACTGGGCTATGACTCGGCCGACAATTATCACAGCCTCTCTGTTGTCTACAATGTGTTTGGAGAGCGTATCTTCTACGGCGGTCGCGATGGTAATGACGATGCCTTCGAGCAACCGTTCCATTCCCTCGATGTCGTGTACTCGTTTTATCCAACGGACAATGCGACACTCAAGCTCAGGGTGCAGAACCTTCTGGACGAGAGCCGTGAATTCGAACAGAAAAACCCCAACGGAGAAAACGCCACCATTATTGAACAGGATGTAGGGACCAGCGTATCAGTGGATTTCAGCTGGAAATTCTAATTACTAGCCGGAATCCATTCCAACCATCGTCAAGCCGCGCTTTGCGCGGCTTTTTTTTCATCTAATTTTTTATGTACTATCATTACTGTAATAGGTATATTCGATCATGGGGAGTTTTTTTGTGGCCATGGCCCCTTATATACCGCCAAAAACCGGAGGACACGCCTATAGGCGCATAACCAGCCCTGGCGAACGACTAAAAGCAGTAAACGCTGTGCCAATGCATAAAAAAGCCATTCTTATAACAATCGGGTTGATACTCGCACTTCATGCTTCCGCTGCGGCAGCAGATTCTAGGCTACCTGTTTCCGCATTTGCCAGCCTGCCCTATATCCAGGATGTCAATCTATCACCCAGCGGTGAACATATCGGCATCTGGTTGAATAAAAATGGCAGTTCTTTCATTTTTTCAAACAATGCAGTGACAGGGAAAAGCATTCCGGTCATCTCCACTGACAATATAGAATTCAAGCTAAACTGGTTTCGCTGGGCAAACGACGACCGCCTTATCGTCAGCCTCCGCTTCAATGCCAACCGCTATAACCGTCCCACCATGGAGACCAGACTGCTGTCAGTCAGTCGTGACGGCACGGATGCCTTCAACCTGGTCGAGCATATAAGGCCCCTGATGAATCTGCAGGACAACGTCGTAGACTGGTTGCCACAGGACCCTGAACATATCCTGATCGCAATTGTGGGGGAAAGAGACCGCCCCACAGGGCCGGCCGTCTACAAAGTGAATGTGTACGACGGGCAAAAGACCCGTATCCAACGGCCTTATGCCGGTATCACCAACTGGCTGACCGATCGACAGCAGCGGGTGCGCATCGGTATGCGCGTTGGTGCGGAAACTACCGAGGTTTATGTCAAGCAAGGAAAAAGAGGCTGGCGTTCGAAGTGGTTATTCGACAATTTCTCCCACGGGGAAATCTGGCCACTCGGCTTCGGCCTGGACCCCGATATATTGTTCCTCCAATCCTACCACCGCGGAAGGAAAGCGGTGTTCAAAATGAATATAGCGGCATCCTTTCATGAAAAAGAGCAGGTTCTGTCTGACCCGACCTATGATATCGAGGGCGAGCTGGTGTATTCACCCACCGGGACAGTCGTTGGCATCAAGCACCTGCATAACGGGGCTTACCATTTTTGGGAAGAAAACTACCTGGCTCTTTACAATGGTATTAACAGGCAATTTCCGAATAAGAATAATCAACTAGTCGCTTTCAGCAGTGATGAACAGCGCTATATCCTTCTCAGCAGCAGCGATACACAAGCCGGCGTTTATTATCTTGGCGATAGGGCACAGAAAGCAATCACGCCGATCGGGGCCAGCTACCCAGAGCTTAGTTCACATACGCTAACGGCTACCAAAGCCGTCAACTACACTGCGCGCGACGGCACTCTTATCGAGGCATATCTCACTCTGCCGAAGTCTGCCGAGTTTATGCCGCCGCCGGTCATTGTCTTCCCCCATGGCGGGCCAATGGAACGCAACAGTAAAGAGTTCGACTACTGGACGGCATTCTTTGCCAATCGCGGTTATGCCGTGCTGCAGATGAATTTCCGTGGCTCCAGTGGTTATGGTATCGAATTTATGCGCTCCGGTTTCAAAAACTGGGGCAAGCTGATGCAGGACGATATCACCGACGGCGTCAATTGGCTAATTGAGGAGAATATCGGCGATCCGGAGCGGATTTGCATAGTAGGTGCCAGCTATGGCGGCTACGCCGCCATGATGGGGCTGGTGAAAACTCCCGAACTGTTTCGCTGCGCCATCAGTTTTGCGGGCATAGCCGACCTGCCCAAGTTTGTGTTTTCGCAAAAAAACAAAATTCGCCTCAATCAGATTGGCGACTCCTGGGGAAAGCTGTCGGAGACCTCCCCACTGCACCAGGCAAGTCGTATGACGGCACCACTGCTGTTATTCCACGGTGAAAAAGACAGGGTGGTTCCCGCCAGCCAGAGCCGCAGTATGACCCGTGCACTCGACAAGGCACGAAAAGAGTATATTTATATTGAGTTGCCCGACGGTGATCATTATTTGAGTAACGAAGAGAACCGACTTCTGGTTTTCAAGGAAATGGAATCTTTCTTAGCCAGACATCTGGATAGAAATGACGATATCCCGATAACAACATCGCTGACACAAATTGAATAGGCCGCCTTTTAACATCATATTTGGATATAGGCTAAGGCTTAATTTGCTGCATTTATTTTACCCTTCGACCGAAGTTTTTGCGTCTCGATATATTTCCTTCTCACAGCAATAAAGATGACAGGCACTTCAATGTCTCCGCTTAGCACAGTGCTGTTAAGTTACTCATTGTCCGGCAACCATTCTTGTGAGTCGTGTAGTACGCGCAGGATATGAAGTTGTTGTTCAACTTGGCGATACACCACGATAAACGGGATGCCGTCGATCACCAATTCTCTTGTCCCTTTCTTGCGGCCTAAACGCCCGGCATCCGGGTGGGCCGGTAAAATTAGTTCCACAGTGTCCAGCACATTGAGTACAACATCGATAGCTACCAAAGGGCTATTTTCTTCGCTAATGTATTCTTCGATATGGTCTAAATCGGCGTCGGCAAGATCAGTCCATTTGAGCTGCACGCTTGGCCTCCCATTTAGCCTTCACACGGCTATGATCGATCAGGCGACCTTCATCCGCTGCCTGGATACCCTTTTCTATTTCGCGGATAAACCACTCCTCTCGGGATACAAATTGCTTAATCGCATGGGCCATTAACCAGGCACGGGGTCGGTCCATTGACTCGGCAATTTGCCCTAGACGCTGCAGGGTTTCATCATCCAGTCGGACAGAGGTGGCTTTCAAAGGCATGTCGATTCTCCGAGGTTCTTTTAGAACCTCAACTCTACCGGATTCACTTTTCATTGTCTTGCTTTTCTGCTGACTCACTGCCCGCGCCGGCCCATTGTCGGGCTTCCCCAGGGTTATTGCCTGCCTTACAAGCCCCGTGGTTCCTGGGCGCCAGCCCGACCGGGTGGGCCAGATCATGTACCTCCTTCAAGCGCCGGATACCTACCTGGGTGTAAATCTGGGTGGTATCGATCTTGGCATAGCCCAACACCTCCCGGATATAGTGGGTGTCGGCTCGGTTCTCCAGTATCACCGTGGCCATGGTGTGTCGAAACAGGTGACATGGCCGGTCTTGCCGATATCCGCCTGCTTTACATACCGCCTGCCCAACTGGGTGATCCGCTATGAGGTGAACGCATCGCCCAGATTGGTCAGGAAGAGGCTGCCGGTATCCTGCCCTCCCACCAGCTGGTAGCGCTCCTCCCGCAGGTACTTTTCACACCAGGCAATAAAGTAATCAATGCGCCGGCCCCAGTTATTGATACTGGCCTGCGAGTAATTGGCGATACCCATGCTTTCTAAAAATCGCTCGCAGCAAGGGCCATGCCTTCGGGGTCGGAGAGTCGGAACTGGATTTTGTACCGTTTACAGCTAAATTTCTCTTTCAAGATTATATATGCCTAATCGACACTAAGAGATCAGCCTGCATCAGCCGCTGGTTTTATACAACACCTGAGCTTTAACAGTATAATCCGGCAAAAAAATTATTGCGGTTTATATACCTGAACCTCGAGACCAGTAATCGGCTTGAAATGTTTAGCATTACTGGTACACAGTACTTCGTCTCGATAAATGGCCGTTGCAGCAATTAGCGCATCTCCCATCTCAACGCTGTGACTCAATGCAAACTGCCGAACACATTGACGCGCCTGGCGAGAAATATCGGCATCCAGGTCATAGATGGTAAACTGCAAAGCCTCCAGCATCTTCTCAAATATGCGTAACTCCGTTTTATCGCGGCAGTACGGCACATATTCCATATAAGTTACTGCTGAAATGGCACGCTCGGGTGTGGACATGATCAAGTCTTTCGCACTTTCAAGACCGCGATCCGCATAGATTAATATATTCGTATCAAATAGCATCCAGGCGATTCCTTCGACCTTTTCGTACAGAGCGAAGTCCATCCTCTACATTATCGATACCCATATCTTTATGCATACCAAAGAAGGCTTCTGCGGCGGCCTGCTTATTCTCTGTACTGACAACGCTTTTAGGGTGAACGACGCCGAGTATCTGGCCATGATAGGTGATTTCGACGGTTTCGCCCCGTTTTAGCGCTTCGATCAGTGCCTTGTGCTGGGTTTGTAGTTGGGAGGCAGTTAATCGCATTGAGATACACCGTTAAAATAAATATTTTTAATTATATATTTTAGTCCAGCAAGGTCAAGCTGTAAATCCGTTATTTTGAGAGAACACGCCAAACAGTCATCAGGCAAACAGCAAAGTTTTTATCCAATAGGGCTAACCCATTGAAAATCAATGACTTTTCACAATAACACCACACCTGTCATCAGCGCTGATACTGCTGATAAGCGATGACCCACTAAAAACGGGAAAACGGCAAGAGGTGACTTAGGCTGAAGTCGGCAACCCCTTTGAATAACTGTTGTTAACCGGGACGACACACAGAATCATTTACACAACTCCCCACCATATCCGCAGTCCTTAGTAGCGCGCCTTGTATCCAAAAACATGCTGCTGGGAGATCATACAGGCTTTGCTGGCTCCACTCTTACTATGACCATACTGAATATTTCCATAGAGAAAAAAATTTAGCTTCGACCTCCTTATAACTGCAATTTTCTAGCTCAATAATTTTTACCGGCACTGCAAATACGAACCATGAATTGGAAACAAGAACATACTCTTTATTCCCGGCACAAAAGTAGGCGGGAGACCTGGCTTCAAGAAAAACGTAGAGCTTATCTTCAAACGACAAGTCCATGTAACTACATTCAAACACAGGGTATCTGCCACTATCCAAACTATGAGAAAAATCAGCTGTCGCTGCTCGCAGAGATGCTAGAATGGCGATACTAAAATGATAATGCAGTTAACGTATTTTTAAGCAGGCTACTTTTTAGTATCACGTATCCGATCCAATCCAAGCCCACCTGCACTATTGCTACTTATAAAGCGCATTAAAAAATAAAAATTTCTGCTGCTCACTGAGCTGAAAAAATACTGGTAGCAATAAAAATCCTATAGGATTTTCAACTTCTGGTAGTGCAGGTGTCGACAATTTTTCCAGATATTTTTTGGGGAGCATCGACAAAAAACAGCTTCTCTTCAGATATCAACAGCTTATTTTTCCCGGCATTGACTGTGCATGTTTCCTTGACCCATGTATTCCTACAACAGACAGGGAGAGGCATATGTCCAAAGTTATATTCCAAGAAATATTTAGTCCATTAGGGTTCACGACAACAAAGCCCGACACAAAGAAAGATGTGCCAGGCACCCAATGCCGCAGATGGTTTGCAAGGCTCACACTGGTTTGGCTCAGTACGATCTTCGGGGCGTCATCAGCCCAGGCTTTTGTCATCGATTTCGCCGTGCTGGGCGACAGCCCGTTGTTTTTTACTGAGCCGATCGATATGAAATACGCAACCTTTGCTGCAGTGGAGGGTCCCGGGTATACAAATCCGATATTGGAATACCTGCCGGCAACACCCCACTATCCCTCCTCGGAAATCTGCCCACTGGATGAGTTCAACTATTGCACGGGCTTTATGGAAGTCGAATTCTATAAACCGGTGAATAGTCTATCGTTCTGGGCCTATGGCCTGGAGAATGAGGATTACGTAGATATTTATGTCTATGGACAAGACGGGTTTATCGATTTAGTCAGCCCCCTGGATCTGATTCCGGACACGGGTTCAGGGCCGAGAGAGCTTGACCCCGATGCGCAGTTTGTCGATCTGTCGCGCTATGCCAATGTTACACGCCTGTTTATGGAAGTTGGCGATCTGGCCGGCGGCGTCAGCTTTAATTTATTTGCCGCGGAGGTGCCGGCGCCCGGTACGCTGGCGATATTGAGCCTCGGCTTTGCGGGCCTGATACTTGCCAGGCGCTCCTCGCAGAAGGCCAATCCAGCGTGGCAGCAGGCCGCTTAGGGGTTTTTCCAGAGCAGCACAGTGGCCGATCCGGGTTGAGTGGATCGGCCGCCTGTATTCACGAATGATTAGCGTCTAACCTTAAGCAACCGACGCCGGCTACGCCGGAAAATGCCAGCGCAGGCCTCGAGTGTGATGTGCGATGTCTCTTCGCGCCATCCGCCGGAACGGTCATATCGGCAATAGCGGGGCTGCAAGCTGTAAAGGGAGTGGAATTGCTTATCGTTGGCAAACCCTGCCGGTATACCTACAAGGGCAAGACCTTATATCCCGCAACCGTCCGCTTGGGCGCCGAGACATCGCACATCACACTCGAGGCCTGCGCCGGCATACCGGGTTTGCCGATGGTCTCAAACTCGATAAAGATGCGGTAGATTTCATCTTCTTCGGAAAAGTAGCTCTCCGAGTGCTTGAACTCGTAACTCTTGTTGACCCCGGCGGTAGAAGCGAGAAATTTATCCTCGCAGATATACATCGCTTCGGCCATGCTGTGGAGGTATTCGGCCGCAGAGGGTTTTGGTTCTGCGGGGCCCTGCCCGGCAGCTCCGTCCGCTGTCGCCTCGGCGTCGCTGTCCGCCGCGACCTCCTGTTGCGGAGCCTGCTCTGCAGCCTCGTCCTCCCCGGCAAAATAGCCGCTGGCCAGCAGGGTCCCGGCAATGGAGAGGTTAACTACCAGCACCGTGGCCACCGCGACCAGCAAGAGTTCTTTTTTCTGCATAAACCTTTGGACTTTATCGACTTTTCTTACGTCAAATGCCCGCCGCAGGGGCAGGCATTATCGGGCAATCCCGCCCCAGCGCCGGAATGCTGACAGGCATATTCCGGCTTCAGGGCTGGTTATTTCAGTGTAGACAAAGATAAGGCCAATGGAGAAATGGCGGCGATAAATCAGGCGCCTGTTGAAGCTGTGGCGCTAAACAGATCTGCATACTGCCGGCGCAGCGGCTGCTTCTGTACCTTGCCACTGGCGGTGAACGGCAGACTATCGGGAAACAATACGCGCTTGGGCACCTGATAGCCGGCCAGGTGCTGTTTACAGTACTGCTGTACAGCCTCCTCGGTCAGCTGTACACCGGGGGCGGCCTGCACCGCGGCGCAAACCGCCTCGCCCCAGTGCGGGTGGGCCACGCCGAACACGGCGGCAATCATCACGCCCTCCATACCCACGATCACCTGTTCGACCTGGCAGCTGGCGATATTTTCACCGCCGCTTTTGATCATGTCCTTCTTGCGGTCGACAAACAGCAGCTGGCCCTTGCTGTCGATGGTGCCGAGGTCGCCGCTGTGGTGCCAGCCGTTGTGCTGCACCTCAGCGGTGGCCTCGCTGTTGTGCAGATAACCGTTCATGGACTGGGGGCCGCGCCAGCAGATCTCGCCCACTTCGCCGGGCGGCAGCTCATTGCCCTGATCGTCGAGCACTGCCTGCTCGGCCAGCAGTGTGGGCACGCCCCAGTAGTTACCTTCGCCGAATTCGGTCTCCGAGCTGTCGAGGAATACGCAGGGGATGGGGGTAAATTCGGTTTGGCCGCTGCCCAGGTGAAAGGGGCAGCCAAAGGTTTGGCGCAGGCGCTGCAGCGTTTCGCTGGCCATCGGCGCCATGGCGTAGACGCCGCATTCCATGGCGGAAAAGTCACGCTGCCCGATATCCGGCACCGCCAGCAGTGCCTGCCACATCATCGGCAGCAAAGCCAGGCCGTGGATTCTTTCCCGCTCGAGGGTGTCGGCCATCACCACCGGATCAAACTGGTTTAACAGCACCACTGTGCCGCCGAGCTGCAGTGTGCATAAATAATTGACCTGCGCGGCAATATGAAACAGCGGCAGTACCGAAAGATGGCGATGGCGCTGGGTAAAACCCACGCTCAGCGGATTGTTCAGGGTAGTCAGAAACAGCGCCAGATGGGAGGTCATGACACCTTTGGCGCGGGAGGTGGTGCCGCTGGTGTAGATGATCTGTGCGGTATCGCGATCGCGAATCAGGGTATCGAGAATTTCCGTATCGGGCTGATCGCGTATCACCTCATCCAGACAGGTATCGGCCAATCCGGACTCAGCGCCGAGATTGACCGTGAGTTTGATATGCGCCAGCTCCCGCCCGCAGTCCAGCGCCGTGCTTTCCACCAGTGGATTGTAAATGACGGCGCCGACCTCGGCATGGCTGAAGTTATAGCGGATATCGTCGGGGTTTTGCAGAAAATTAATCGGCACGAAAAACCAGCCCGCTTTATAACAGGCAAACTGCACCACCGCAAAGTCGATGGTATTGCCTTCCAGCAGCGCCACCCTGTCGCCCTGTTGCAGCCCCCGGGCGCGCAGCCCGTGCACCAGGCGGTTGACGCGCCGGTTGAGTTCAAAATAGCTGGCGGCGCGGCGCTCGCCGTCGACAAATTCCACCAGAGCTTCAACGTTGCGGCTATCGCGGGCCCGGCGGCGCAGAATATCCCCCATGGCGACCCGTTCGATCAGGTTTTTATTTAGCTCGGCATTGCTGTCTGTCATGGTATCACCCTCATCGTTAGATACCCATCTGTCTGACGGCCAGGTCGCGCATTATCTCTTCCGAGCCGCCACCGATGGCGTTGACCCGCACCTCGCGGTAAATTCTTTCGCTGCGGCACTCGCGCATATAGCTGATGCCGCCCATAACCTGCATGGCTTCGCGCGCGCAGAATTCCATGGTCAGGGTCGCCTGCACTTTCATCAGTGAAATGGCGGCGGGGCTGGCGCAGCCCTGCTGTACCTGCCAGGCGCAGGTATCCATATAGGCCTGGGTGGCGTTGATGCGCCGCTGCATCTCGGCAAACTTATGGCGGATGACCTGGCGCTGTGACAGCGGCCGGCCGAAGGTATGGCGCTGCTGCGCCCAGTCCACTGCCTCCTGCAGGCACACGCGCGAGGATTCGAGCGCACTGGCGGTCATCGCCAGGCGTTCGTGATTGAAATTGTGGACGATGGGCAGAAAGCCGGCATTCTCCTCACCGATCAGGTGGCTGGCGGCAACGCGCACATTGTCGAAGTGCAGTGTGGCGGTATCGGAACACCACCAACCCTGTTTCTTATCCAGTCTGGTGCGGGAAAAACCCGCCGCCGCGGCCGGAATCAACAGCAGTGAAACGCCTTCCATGCCCTCGCCACCGGTGCGCACGGCCGTAGTAAAATAGTCGGCGCGCATGCCGCCGGTAATAAATGTTTTGCTGCCGTTGACGATGTAATCGCTGCCGTCGCGCCGCGCCGATGTTTGAATATTGGCGACATCCGAACCGCCGCCGGGCTCGGTAATGGCGAGGGCAATGTGCTTGTCGCCTTGCAGTACGGCAGTGGCCACTTCGCTTTTTAGCGGCTCCGGGCCGTAATTTAACAGCGGCGGCAGGCCGATTCCGTGCACCATTAGCGAGGCGCCGACACCGCCGGCGCCGCAGCGGGCGAGTTCTTCGGCGGCAATGATACTGTGAAACACATCCACACCCTCGGAGATACCGCCGTAGGCCTCGGGATAACCCATCTGCAACAGACCGATCGCGGCGGCCTTATGCCACAGGGAAAGCGGCATTTCGCCCTGTTCTTCCCAGTCGTCGACATAGGGCATGATTTCCCGCTCCACAAAGCGCCGCAACTGCCGGCGCCACTGCTGATGGCCGTCGTTATAGTAGGGGGTGGCGAGACGCGTGCTATCGATATCGAAAGTCATGTTTCAAACCCTGCTCAGGCCGCGCCGGCGGCAACCGTTGCCAGTAGCTGGCGGGCTTTTACCTGCTCGCCCGCGCGCGCCAGAATTGAGTCGACCACCCCGTCGAGATCGGCTTTCAGGGGGTGTTCCATTTTCATTGCCTCCAGTACCAGCAGCGTATCGCCGGCGCTGACCCGGTCGCCGGGCTTGACCAGCACATCCACCACCGCGCCGTCCATCAGCGCGGTTACCCGGCCGCTGCCGCGGGCGGCGGCGGCGCTGGCGGGCTGCTGGGTGATATCGCTGACACACAGGGCGCCGGCGGGCAGGTTGAGGTAGAGGTCACTGCCGTCAAATACCAGTGCGACACTGCGGCGGACCTCGTCGAGCAGATAAACACAGTGGCGCTCGCTAAGGGCGAGCAGGCGCAGGCAGACATCTTCGCCCCCGGCTTTTATGCGGTACCGGGTTTCGCCGGCGCCGGGCTGCGCCGTTACCGCGATCGGATACTGGCTGTCAGCGCAGCGCAGCAGATACTTGCTGTCCAGCGGCCCGCCGCTGTGCCAGTGCCGCCACGGGCCGGCAGCGGCGGACTGCGCGGCGGCGCGATCAAAAACTGCCGCCGCCAGCGCCAGCTCTGCAGCGCCTGGCCGGCGCGGCTGCAGACTCGGGTCATCGTTGAAGTGTTGCGGCAGAAATGCGGTGGTTATTTCTCCGCGGCGAAAACGCGGATGGGCTATCAGCCGCTGCAGGAACAACAGATTGCTTTCCACACCGAGCAAAACCGTATCGGCCAGTGCCCGCTGCAGCCGCCGGCAGGCCTGCTCGCGGTTTTCCCCCCAGGCCACTATCTTTGCCAGCATGGGATCATAGTGAGGGGATACAATCAGGTTCTCATCCAGCATATGATCGCTGCGCAGGTGCGCGCCGGCGGCGGTCTGCCAGCGCAATACCGTACCGGTCTGCGGTAAAAAATCCTGCCGCGGGTCCTCCGCATACAGGCGCGCTTCGACGGCGTGCCCGTCGAGTGCAATCTGCTCCTGGCCAAGCGGCAGCGGTTCTCCCCGCGCCACCCTGAGTTGCCAGGCCACCAGGTCAATACCGCTTATCATTTCAGTTACCGGATGCTCCACCTGCAGGCGAGTGTTCATTTCCAGGAAGTAAAAATTTTTATCGGCATCGACCAGAAACTCCACTGTGCCCGCACCGCGATAGTGGCAGGCTGCGGCCACTTCCACCGCCGCCTCGCCCATGCGGCGGCGCAGCGCCGGATCGACAAAAGGCGACGGCGCTTCCTCCACCACTTTCTGGTGGCGGCGCTGCACCGAGCAGTCCCTTTCGCCCAGGTACACCACATTGCCGTGGGCGTCGGCGAAGATCTGGATTTCGATATGCCGGGTCTGTTGCAGCGCCTTTTCCAGAATCAGCTCGCCGCTGCCAAAGGCAGCGGCGGCTTCCGAGCGGGCGCTACCCAGCTGCCGCCGCAGGTCTTCGCCGCTGTGTGCCAGGCGCATACCGCGGCCGCCCCCACCGGCGGACGCCTTGATCATCAACGGGTAGCCGATTGCCTCGGCCTCGGCGAGCAGCCGCCTGTCGCTCTGCTGCTCGCCGTTGTAGCCGGGAATACAGGGCACGCCGGCCTCTGCCATCGCCAGCTTCGACAATCGATTACTGCCCATCAGCGCAATGGCCTCTGCCGGCGGACCGATAAAGACCAGTCCGGCATCGGCACAGGCGCGCGCAAAAGCGGCGTTTTCCGACAGAAAACCATAACCGGGATGCACCGCATCGGCCCCGGTCTTTACCGCCGCCGCGACAATAGCGGCAATATTCAGATAGGACTCGGCAGCGGCAGCGGGCCCGATACAAACCGCCACATCCGCCTCCCGCACATGCAGAGCCCCGGCATCGGCCTCACTATAAACCGCAACCGTAAAATACCCCTCCAGCTTCGCCGTGCGCATAACCCGCACAGCAATCTCCCCCCGATTGGCAACCAGCACCGTACCAAAATCCGCAAAACCGGCCCCCACCGCTCTTCCTTTTCCCTTTTCCCTTTCCACTTTTCCCTTCATCTTTCCCTTCACGTCTCCCACCCCGCCCGGCGCTTCTCCACAAACGCCCGCGTGCCTTCCCGGCCCTCCGGCCCGACCACCGCCCGGGCAAACGCCGCGGCCGCCTCATCCAGCAGACTCTCCAGTTCGCGCCGCTGTGAATCCAGCAGCAGCGCCTTGGTTACGCGGTTGGCCTGCGGCGCGCAGCGCTTGACCTGTTGCAGCGCTCTGTCGACGGCCGCCGCCAGCGTATCATCGCCCGCGACCACTTCATGCACGATGCCCAGCTGCACCGCTTCCTCCGCACCGATGCGCAGGCCCAACAGTGCCAGCCGCCGCGCCTGGGTCAGGCCGATACGGCTGACGACAAAGGGCGCGATCTGCGCCGGCGGTATACCGAGGCTGGTTTCCGGCATGGCAAAGCGTGCGCTTTGATCGGCAACGGCCATATCGGATACGCAGGCCAGACCGAAGCCACCGCCCATAACCGCTCCCTGCAGCGCAGCGATCACCACCTGAGGCGCGCGGCCGACCCGCGAGATTAAATGGCCAAAGGCCCGGTTCAGTTTATAGAAGGCCTCGCTGTCACCGCCGGCGGCGTGCGAGTGGGCAGCGGCCATATCCTTGACATCACCACCGGCACAGAAATGCCCGCCGGCACCGGCCAGTACCACGGCGCGAATCCCGAGATCCGTTTCAATCGCATCGAATACCGCCATTAATTCCTGCAGCATCAGCTGATTCATGGCGTTGCGCGACTGCGGGCGGTTAAGTGTGGCGAAGAGAGCGTGATCGCGCCGCTGCAGTATCAGTGTTTGGCAATCCGGCAGAGCCACGGCATTTCACCCCCGGTTTTTTTTCGGCAGAATACCCATCAGTTTGCAGATAATACCGAGCATCACCTCATCGGCGCCGCCGCCGATGGAGGTAAGACGGGAGTCGCGATACATGCGGTTGACGACGGTCTCTTCGATATAGCCCATACCGCCCCAGTACTGCAGGCAGGCGTCGGTAAGCTCGCGGCCGAGGCGGCCGCATTTGAGTTTCGCCATTGACGCCAGCATGGTGACATCGCCGCCGTGGATATATTCTTCCGTGGCCCGGTATACCAGCGAGCGCAGGGCCTCTACCTCAGTCTGCAATTCGGCCATGCGGAAGTGAATGACCTGGTTATCCAGCAGCGGCCGGCCGAAGGCCCGGCGCTCGCGGGTGTAATCAATGGTACTGTCGATGGCAATCTCCAGCCCCTTGATACACATGGCGGCGCCGAACAGGCGCTCCTCCTGGAACTGCAGCATCTGGTAGGTGAATCCCGCGCCCTCATCGCCGATGCGGTAGCGCTGCGGCACGCGCACATTGTCGAAGAATATCGGCGCGGTATCCGAGCAGCGCATGCCGATCTTTTTTAATTTTGCGCCGATGCTGACCCCGGCGGTGGCGGTGGGCACGATAATCAGGGATTTGTTTTCATGGGGTTTGGCATCGCTGGTGCTGGCCAGCACACAGAGGAAGTCGGCCTGGGGCGAATTAGTGATCCACATCTTGCTGCCGTTAATCACATAGTCATCGCCGTCTTTTTTGGCCGCAGTTTTTATCGAAGCCACATCGGAGCCCGCTCCCGGCTCGGACACGGCAATACTGGCGACCATATCGCCGGCCACCGCCGGCGCCAGAAACTCCCGCCGCAGATCGTCACTGCCAAAGCGGGCCAGGGCCGGGGTCGCCATATCCGTCTGCACGCCCACCGACATGGGTATACCGCCGCAGGTGGCCGCGCCCAGTTCCTCGCCAAATACCACCTCGTAACTGTAGTCGAGGCCGAGGCCGCCGTACTGCTCCGGTTTGGTAATACCGAGCAGGCCGATAGCAGCCATTTTTTTAAACAGTTCATGGGCCGGGAATTCACCGGCAGCTTCCCATTCGTCGACATGGGGGTTGATTTCGTTGTCGACAAAGGTCCTTACGGTGCGCCGCAACTGTTCATGCTCTTCGGTAAAACGCATGGCCTATCTCCAAATTTAGTCGCTAGTCACTAGTTACTAGTTGCTAGTGAGTCGTTAAAACCGTGCTACTCCAAAAGTTGTGCCGTGCAAGGGCCGCTGTTCGGCCTCGCGACACACCTGCAGCAGGTAGCCGAGCAGGCGGCGGGTGTCGCGCGGGTCGATCAGGCCGTCGTCCCAGAGCCGCGCCGTACAGGCGATGGCGGTGTTGCCGGCATCCATGGCCGCAGCGGTATTCTGTTCCAGTTCGTCCAGGGCGCGGTCGTCGACCTGGCCCGCGGCGCGCATTTTGGCCTCGGTGACGATGCGCAGCACTTTGCCCGCCTGGGCACCGCCCATTACCGAGGTGCGGCTGTTGGGCCAGGCAAAAATAAAGCGCGGGTCGAAACCGCGGCCGCACATGGCGTAGTTGCCGGCGCCGTAGGAACCGCCGACGATAATACTGATCTTCGGCACCGTGGCATTGGCCACCGCCTGTATCATCTTCGAGCCGTGTTTGATGATACCGCTGCGTTCGGATTCCGTGCCTACCATAAAACCGGTGGTATTGTGCAGAAACAGAATCGGCAGTGCGGCCTGCTGGCACAGCTGGATAAACTGCGCGGCCTTGACCGCGCCGGCGGCGGTAATCGGGCCGTTGTTGCCGATCACGCCGCAGCCGTGGCCGGCGATGGCGATATGGCCGCAGACGGTCTGACTGTCGTAGCCAGCCTTGAAGTCGAGAAACTCGGAGCCGTCGGCAATGCGGGCGAGAATCTCGCGCACATCGTAGGGCGTTTTCGCATCCGCCGGCACGACACCAAGCAGTTCATCGGCGCAATAGAGCGGCTCGCGGTAATCCTGCGCCGCCGGCAGGCCGGCGCTGCAGGGCAGGGCGGCGAGAATTTCGCGGGCGATGCGAATGCCGTCGGCGTCGTCCTCGGCCAGGTATTCGCCAGTGCCGGCAATAGCCGTGTGCAGTTCGGCACCGCCCAGTTCCTCTTCAGCGGCGACTTCACCGGTGGCGGCCTTCAACAGCGGCGGCCCGGCCAGATACATGGCGGCCTGATTGCGCACCATTACCACATAGTCCGACAAACCGGGCTGATAGGCACCGCCGGCAGTGGCACTGCCATGCACTACGGTAATCTGCGGAATGCCCGCCGCCGACATCCGCGCCTGGTTGGCAAAGCCGCGCCCGCCGGGGGCAAAGGTCTCGTTGGCATAGAGCAGATTGGCGCCGCCGCTCTGTGCCAGTGTTACCACCGGCAGCTTATTCTCTACGGCAATCTGCTGCATGCGCAGCGCTTTCTCCATGCCAACAGGGGATATGGTGCCGCCCTTGATAGCGTAATTATCGACCCGGATCAGGCAGCGCACGCCGGAGACAGTGCCGATGCCGGCGATACAGCCGCCGCCGGCTCCAGTGCCGTCGCGATCGTCATAGAGCTTGTAGCCGGCCAGGCTGGACAGCTCCACAAACGCCGCGCCGGCATCGAGCAGGCGCGCCAGCCGTTCGCGCGGCAGCAACAGCCCGCGCTTTTCATAACGGGCTTTTTTTGCGGCGGCGGCGCGCACCACCGCCTGTTCGAGCTGGCGGAAAGTGTCTACATATTCCCGCATCAGCGCCGCATTGTCGGCGAACTCGGCACCCCGGGGGTCGATACGGGACTCGATCACGGCCATGGCTCAGGACTCGCTGTCCGCCTGCACGGACTCGTAGACGGCGGGACGGGTGCAGCGGTGAAAACCATTATAGGGCTGATTATTGCGCGCCGCGGCTACCTGCCAGGCGGGCGAATGGGTTTTCAGCGAGGAGCCGCCGTCGATGCGGATGGTCTGCCCGGTGATATAGCGGGCGGCGTCGCTGAGCAGAAAGGCCACCATGGCGCTTACCTCGGCCTCCTCGCCCATGCGGTACAGCGGCACGCTGCGCTGAAAAGCCGGCATCATATCCTTGAGAAAGTCGGCATCGTAGGTATCCATCCCGGAAGACAGAATATAGCCGGGCGCCACCGCATTGACCCGCACGCCGTTTTGCGCCCATTCCAGCGCCGCCGTCTGGGTGAGGTTTTCCATACCGGCGCGGGCGGCCCCGGAGTGCCCCATCAGGGGCATGCCGCCGGCATTGTCGGCACTGATATTGACGATGCTGCCGCCGTGCCGCTGCATGGACTGCTTGTAGCACTCGCGCGCCATCAGAAAACCGCCCAGCAGATTGGTGCGCACCACCGCCTCAAAGCCCTTGCTGTTGATCTGCGCGAGCGGAGCCGGATACTGGCCGCCGGCATTGTTGACCAGGCCGTGGATTGCACCCAGCTGGTCGACTGCGTCGGCCACCACCGCCGCCACGCGCGCCTCGTCGCGTATATCGCAGCTGTAGATATGAGCGACACCGCCATCGCTGCCGATTTCCGCGGCCACCGCCTCGAGCTTTTCCCGGCTGCGGCCGATCAATACCAGTTGCGCGCCAAGATGGCTGAGTTCGTGGGCGATGCAGCGGCCGATGCCGCTGCCGCCGCCGGTCACTACCATATTGCAGCCGCTAAACAGGCCGTCCCGCAATACGCTTTCATAAGGCATAAGGCGCTCCTTAAGACTGAATCCGTCGCTACGGCAGCAGTCGCCAAGACACCGGTCGCCAGGGCAACAACAGCAGACCACCGGCGCCGGCACCGGCCCGCAGGCGCGGCGCAGAATTGAGGACTATAACGCGAAAATGAATTACCAAGCAAGCGCTTGGTTTACACTTTACAGGGAAAAGTGCTTCAATAGATTTGCAGCCTGCTTTGCAGCCAGGGCCGCAGTAATTCCGTTATTATGGCCGCCGTCTGCATTTCCGATAAAAGGCGTTAATTCCCTATGACATCCATTGCGCAGCTGGTAGCTGAAGGCACGATTACCGACCCGGATTCAGCCAAGGGCAAATTGCTGCAGTGTGCGGCGCGCTTATTCAGTGACAAGGGCTTTGACCGCACCACAGTGCGCGATATCGCCCGCGAGGTCGGCATTCTCTCCGGCAGTATCTTTCACCATTTCCCCAATAAGGAAGCGATACTCTGCGGTGTCATGCGCGAGGCGGTACTGGTTTCCACCGCCAAGATGCGCGCCGCCCTGGCGCAGGCAGAGACACCACAGCAGCAGCTGCTGGCGCTGATTACCTGTGAACTGGAAGCCATACACGGGCTCAGCGCCGAGGGCTTTGCGCTGCTGGTCAGCGAGTGGCGCAGACTCAGCCCGGAGAACCAGGCCGATGTGCTGGCGCTGCGGGATATCTACGAACAGCTGTGGCTGGATGTGCTGGCGGCGGTGCGCGAGGCCGGGCTGATCGATATGGACTGCTTTCTGGTGCGGCGCTTTCTGGTCGGCGCCCTGTCGAATACTTACAACTGGTTTCATCTGGATGGCGATATGACGCTGCAGCAGCTGGCGCAGCAGGCACTGCGGCTGCTTATTCACCGCGTGTAGGCGCTCGCATACCGGGACACCGCGGCGCAATCACATCGGCGGCGATTTCGGGCAGGCTCAGCTACACTGTAAGCTCACAGGATCGAGATGCGACAGCGGCCGGTAGAGACAAAGCGCGGCCACGACCACCACAAGGAGAACCGGTCATGGGGATATGGAAGGCACTGCTGCTCGCCGCCATCGTCTGTGGGCTTTTTATCTGGCACCAGTGGCCGAGGTCCCTGCCCGAGCCGGCAGCCCTGAGCGCAGATCCGCACCCCGACAGCAGGCGCCAGCTTGCCCAGGGCACGGCGGTCGGCATCAGCCACCGCAACAATACCTTTGCCTGGCTCGGCATTCCCTATGCCCGCCCCCCGGTGGGCGAGCTGCGCTGGCGCGCACCGCTGCCGGGCAAAGCCTTTGCAGAACCGTTGCTGGCCAATCGCTACGGCAGTTTCTGCAGCCAGATAGCAGGGCAGATGGTGGATGTCGAGCGGCAGCAGTGGGGCCGCCCGGTGGGCAGCGAGGACTGCCTGTATCTGAATATCTGGTCGCCGGCCTTTACCGCCGCTGCGCTGCCCCGCGGCCGACAGCGCCTGCCGGTAATGGTATGGATTCACGGCGGCGGCAACAGTGCCGGCGCCAGTGACGGCTACGACCTGTCGGCCCTGGCCGGGCAGCACAAGCTGATTACCGTTTCTCTGAATTATCGGCTCGGCCCGCTGGGCTGGTTCAGCCACACCGCGCTGCGCGACAGGGCCGCTTCCGCCGAAGACGCCTCGGGCAACTACGGCATCCTGGATATCGTGCGCGCCCTGCAATGGCTGCAGGATAACGTTGCCGCCTTTGGCGGCGACCCCGGCAATGTCACCGTGTTCGGCGAGTCCGCCGGCGGCGCCAACATCGCAGCACTGCTGGTTTCACCCAAAGCCGCCGGGCTGTTCCACCGCGCCATCATACAGAGCGGCAGCCTGCGCTCGACCAGCCTGGCGGCAGCGGAAAACGCCGCCGATGCCGAGATACCCGGCCACGCCGGCAGCAGCACCGAGCTGCTGTTGACCCTGCTGGCCGGTGAACAGCAGCCTCCCGGCCGCGAAGCGGCCAGGCGGCAGCTGGAAAAAATGTCGGGCAGCGATATCGCCGCCTACCTGCGGGCAAAAACGGCAGGCGAAATCCTGCACGCCTATAAACCCCTTGTCGGCGGTATGTTGCATATCCCGACCCTGATCGGCGACGGCGAGGTGTTGCCGCGGCAGAATTTCGCCGAGGTATTGGCCACCCCCGGCGCCTACAACGCCGTGCCGCTGATCACCGGCGCCAATCGCGACGAAATGAAATTGTTCATGTTTCTCAGCCCGCGCTATGCCGAGCGGCGTTACGGCCTGCTGCTGCGCGCCCGGGATGCGGCGCTGTACCAGCGCCGGGCACGCTATCTCAGCGACGACTGGCGCGCGCGCAGCGTGCACGAGCTGGCGGCGCAGCTGGCCCGCGCCGGCAACCGGCGGGTATATGCCTACCGCTTTGACTGGGACGAGCAGGCCAACAGTATTTTCGCCCCCATCGATACCATGCTGGGCGCTGCCCACGGCATGGAAATTCCCTTCGTGATCAATCATTTCGAGGGGCTGTTCAACAAACCCGGCGTATTTACCACAGCGACGCGCAGCAGCCGCGAAACACTGTCGCAGGCGATGATGTCTTACTGGGCAGCCTTTGCCCGCCACGGCGCGCCGGGCCGCGGCAGCGACACACAGCTGCCCGCCTGGCAGGCCTGGTCAGGTGAGGGCGGGCAGGCGGGGCAGGCCATCGTCTTTGATACGCCGCGGGACGGCGGCATCCGCATGATCACGGAGCAGCTTTCGGTGCAGACGCTCAAACAGCGCCTGCAGCGCGACGGCGATATCGCCAGCCGCGAAGAGCGCTGCGGTTACTACGCGCTGCTGTACCGCGGTACTCCGCAGTGGAATCAACAGGAGTACCTCAACCTCGGTCGCGAGGGCTGTGGCGATATCGACCCGGCGCTTTACGTGCGGTTGTAAACGGCGTGCAAAAATAAAAAAGGGCTGCGAAAGCAGCCCCCAAACGTCGTTTCTTATGGTTGAACCTAAATGATCACACCGTTGCTGACACTTGCCAGCGGCTCAAACGCCGTCAGCATGTCCATGGTCGCACTGGGGCCCAAAGTCTGGCCGAATGTCGATACGAAGTTGCCCTGCTCACCGTGCAGCGCCATATAGTTGAGCACCACCGTATCCACCAGCAGGTTGACGTTGTTGGCAGCCGGGATGCCGGACCCGGTTTCCACATCGCCGCTCGGCCGCATATAGCCGATCTGCTGATGCACGGCCTGAATCTCCGGCGTGGAGCCAATGATCGTCGGCCGCTGGCGCGGATCGTAAACCAGAAAGAACGAGGCGGCGGTCTGCTGATTATCGCCAGTCCAGACACCTTTGCCGGCGCCGCCCTCGCTGTCGTCGGTCATGCCGTTGCTGAATACCGAACCGTCACTGAACACATAAACCATAATCGGTACACCGACATTGGCGGCATACTGCAGGCAGGCGCCGATACAGCGGCCGGCGCGCAGGTCGCGGCGCTCGCCGGTGGCGCGCTCACCAGTGTGGTAATCGTAACCACCCATGGTAATGGTGCCGGCGCCGGCAAAGCCTTCCACCACCATTTTGGCAACCGACGCCGTCTTTTCAAACTCGCGGTCGCCATCCACGTCGGCCAGTGTAAACGGCGCCTCGGCGCCGCCCACCAGGCGCATATCCGCCACCGGATTGAGCTGGCTCGGATCGCCGTAGCGGTCGGCCAGATCCGCGCTTTTGATATAGCCGCAACGCACCAGGTCCTTGACCACATCATCGGCGGTGATACCGGTATTGACGCTGCCCAACTTGGCATCGCTGATGCGGTAGATGGATTCCATCACCGCCACCGTGTCTTCCTGGCTCAACAGACCCACCAGATCCCCCACATCCACCAGCCCGGTAACATCGGAGCGGCGATCGACCTTGGTCGGGCGCTTCTCGTTATCGATCAGCCCCATGGGAGCCAGGGAGTTACCGCCGGAATCGCTGCTGCGCGAGCCGATCAGAGCCAGCAGCTCGCCATCGGCGCCTGCCCTGTTGATGCCGTACATCGGATTGTGGGGGTTATTGCCGGTATCGTTTTCCGAGCGCGCCGGTATCACCGCGCCGTTAATCAGGCCGCGGGTGGCAGCCGAGGGTACTTTTTCCAGAATACCCTGCAACAGCGCACTGTTAGAGTGAAAAGCCAGCCCCAACTCGCTATTGATAAAGTCGTTGGTGCCGGTGGCCGGGTTTACCAGCGAGGGAATCATATCGCCCGGCAGGCCCTGCTTGCTGTAACCGGCGGTGCTGAGAAAATCCATCTGCCCGCCCTGCTGGCCAATCAATACATTGGAGCCGGCAAAATTGGCGCCGCCGGCAAGGTCGAAGCAGATAAAGGGAATTTTACCCGCGCCCTGGGTCGCAATACCGCAGGCGGTACGCCTGTCGGCCAGATCGCTGCTGAGCGCCGCGTATGCCGCCCGCGGATCGGCAAACAAACTGAGTACCGAGCCCCCCAGCAGGGTGCCCATGCCGGCGCGAAAGCCCTGGGAAATCAGCTCGCGGCGGGTGCGGGGCCGGCGGTGGTCTGCATGCCATAACGGCTCGTCGGGTTGAAATGTTTTACCGCGCTTTGCCATAACAGTTCCTATCTATTTTATTCATTCGTTAATATCAGCCGGGGGTTCAGTTGCTAGTCACTAGTTACTAGTCGCTAGTGACTAGTGACTGCTTTTATTGTACTAACATGACGGCGTTGCCGACTGCTGCGGCGCAGGTGGCCTTGACCACTGTCGGGGTGCGATCGGACGCACAGCCGCTGCCGCAGGCAACCATTTTGTCTATCAGGCCGTTCAGTTCGGCGCTGACCACCGCCGGGTCGGGCTGGGTCGACAGCGAGCTGCCGGCAATGTCGTTGGCCAGCAGCCGGTCCAGCAGCGGGCTGATAACCTGATCGCGCTTGGCCGGCGTATCAAACGCGGTGGCGGCGGAGGCACTGAAATTGAAGCCGGGGAAGAAACTGGCCCGCAGTCCCGTATCATCCACCAGTTCGCTGCAGTATTTCACCGCCAGCTGGGTTACCGCCATCTGGTTCGCCGCCAGGAAGCCGTCGATATAGGGCACTGTCGGCAGCTGCTGTTTGACGGTGGCATAAGTTGCCGCCACCTCGCTGTTAGTCTGCGACACACCGGTTGCGGCCGCCAGGGTCGCGTTGATTTCATCGAAGGTGCGCATGCCGATACGCGGCCGCGGCGTTAAATCAGCAGGGGCGCCCGGTACCGGTACGGTAACCGGTGTGCGCACGTAGGTATTGTCGCCGAGCCGGTCGAAACTCAGGAAAAACTCGTCGTCGGTCGGCCCTTTCTCCAGCGCCAGTACGGTACCCAGCGGCGACAGATCCTGGCGCCCGGCAACGTAGTTGGCATCGCTCAACACCGTCTCCAGGTTGGCATAGGCCTGCCCGCTTTTGGCTTCGCGACCGTTGATGCCGATGCGCATGCCCCGCAGCGGAATGTCACTGAGCTGAGCGTTGGCGTCGAGGCTGACAAAGAACGGTGTGTTAAACAGATAGCCGTAATTGTCAAACTGCTGCGCCTCGAAGACCACGTAGGAATCCGGCACATTGATCAGATCGGTGACACTGAACAGCAGGAAGAACTTCTCTCCCACGCCGGCGTCGAAGTTCTGCAGCACCTGTTCGTCGCTCAGCGCGCGGTTGTGAATGGCGAGCAGCCGCACGGTGCCCGCCCACCTGTCACTGTTGGACACCTCGCTGGCCAGCGCCAGTGCAAAGCTGTCATCCCAGCTGTTGAGGCTGGCGCCGCCCTGGTCATCGGCATCGCCGGTGTATTCGCCATTGACGTAGATGCGGCGCCCTTCAACCGGATCGAAAGTCAATACCACATGCTGCAGAGTCGCCTGCAGGCGCTCGGCGGCGTCCGCCGTGGACAGGTCCGGGTTGCCGTTGGCGTCGGTTACCGAACTGCGGTTCAGGTAGTTGTAGTTATACAGGGTTTGCCCCAGGGTAAAGTTGCGCGTTTCGTTGCCGCCGGAGTAGGTGACAATGCGCGCCGGACCATCCTGATTGACGTTGTCGGGAATGACCCAGGCTTCAATACTGTATTCACCGCTGGTAGTAATGAAATCGAACAATTTGCGGCTGTTGGCGGTAGAGCCCTGTGCCTTGCCGCTGTTGAACCGTATACCCCAGGAGCCGACCCACTCATAGTCACCGCTCAACTGCAGATTGAGCGACGGGGTCACACCACTGGTATCGAAAGCGGTGCTGCCGGAACCGGCCTTGAACTCGTAGAGTGCGATAACATTGCTTTCCACGCGGCCGCCGCTGCTGGCGACGATACCGTCGGTGAGCCTCAGCGCCTTACTCAACACCAGATCGGCATCGACGGTAGTGACGGGTATGCCATCGCTGAAGGCGGCAATGGCGGCTTCCATGGCGGCGGCGTTATTGGCACAGTTATCCCAGCAGCCGTGGGATTCATCCCCCAGGCGCACGACGAAACGCGAACTGGCGGGAATGTCGAGATTGATCTTGCTCTTCGCCGCCTGGTAAGCGTCATCGACGTTGCTGCCGGCGAAATAGGGCTGCTGCTGTGCCACGGCACCATCCTCGGCATGACAGCTGGCACAGTACTGGCGCAGATAGGGCTGATAGATCAGCGTGTCAAATTCGGCGCTGCTGGACGGAAAGGTCTTGCTGGCGCCGACATCCTGGATGGTCGGTGCGGTGAGGGCGATGACATTGGCATTGCCGCCGTCACCGGCCCAACCCTCGATATAGTTGGTGATGATATCGCCGCAGACCGAGGCATTGCTCTCCCAGCAGTTGTGCCCTTCAGCCACTTTCGACACCATGCGCGAGTTGGCGGGAACACGCAGATCGACAATGGTATTGGCGGCGTTGTAGGCAAGGTTGATATCATCATCGCGCACAAACTGCGGCACCTGGCCGCCGACGCCGTGGCAGGCTCCGCAGTGGGTCTCTGCGGCCAGGTTGTCCCAGACGTTCAGCCTGAAGTTCTGTACATCATCGGTCTGCGGCGCAGGGCCATTGTAGGTAACCCCACTGGAGCCGCCCGGGGGTTGTGAGGTATCGGGGTTGCTCGGATTGTCCGCGCTGCTGCCCGAACTGCAACCGGTGAAGCCGGACAGAAAGCCCACCGCAACGGCGGCAAACACAGCTAGCTTGAGGGCACGCATCAGATAATTCCCGTTTCTGTTATGTTGATCTGAACCATCTATGGGTAAAGCACGACTGCAAACTGGTAAGTGGTTACTCATGCCCTAGTCCCCCTTGCAGTAATCGGCTGATTCGGCGAATACCTGCTTGATATTGTAGCTGTGGGTATCGCTGCTGAAGCTGGCGACCATGGCATCGATCTGGCTGCGGTCGGCGGCATCTTCCGGTTCGCGCAGACAGACATTGCGAAACACCTTGGTAACATGGCACTGGGCAAAGGCCTGGCTGTAAGCCAGCTCCTGGGCCATTGACCTGGCGCCGCTGCCGGAACCCGGCAGATTCTGATCCCAGCCGAGGCGCGAATTGATGCCGGTGCGCCAGTAATTGATCCAGCTGTCGTCGGGTGTCAGATAGCCGAAGGAGAAGTTAGCGTCGTTGATATGGTATTTTGCCGTGACGCGGCTGCCGGTAACCGCATCGGTCTGGCCAACATCGTTGTAGCCGATCGACCCGTTTTCACCGGTCAGGTCGTTGTCGGCATCGTAGATATAGTTGTAGTAGGCAAAGGCCTGCGTCATCGGGTCCATGCCGTTGTGACAGCCGACACAGCCGTTCAGAAATGCACGGCTGTCACCACCGGGGCTGCGGGTCACGTCGCGGCGTATGCGATCCGGCGGCAGCGAGATATCGTGTACCTGTTCCAGGTCGTTGCACAAATGGTTCAGCATGGTGAAGCGAAACATGGCGCGGTTGGTGCCGGCGATAAAAAACGATCTGGCGCCACCGCGGGATGTCAGCACACCGGAAGTGGCGGCAGCGGGCAGACCTGTCACCGAGGACTGCTGGCGCTGCTCGAGCCCGGTTATGAAACTGATATTCTGATTCTCGAACGCTTCGTAATGATCGTTATTGTCATTGGCGTAGGGCGGCAGGCCCAGCGAGCCGGCGCCGACATATAAAATATCGTCAAACAGTATGCGGCGAAAATCCAGTTCGTCGCGCACCACACCGATTACCGTTGCGGTGTAGTCGTTCAAGGGTGCAAATACGGTCTGGTCCCTGTTGGTCCAGGGGGTGACCAGGTTTTTCAGCGTAATGCTGTAAAAAGCCTCGTTATCCATCGCCGTATAGGCCGCCTGGATGGCATTACCGCTGCTGATATCGGCCGCCATATCCAGCAGCACCGCCTCGGTCGGCGGCACGCCGGCAAGGCGGTCGTGGATACGTTTGGCCTGTTCGCGGGCGCCGGCCAGTACATCGGGCGCGGCGGCCAGCGCGCAGCAGCCAACGATCAGCAAGCGTTGGACAAACCGGCGATAAAGTGCATTGTTTTGATTGATGAGCCTGGTTTTCATGGCAATCACGGCCGCTCCTTCACGGGTGTAAATGAGTTTGCATGCAAACGCATCTACTCTCAGATTCTTGCGCGCCCTGCAGACGTTCGAGAACAAGGTAGAGGACCTGCCTTTTGCCCCGAGTGACTACGTCTTAGCGCAGCGGTCATAGTTTTTGTGCTTGTTGTAACAATCTGTGCTTTTTACTGTGCTTCTGGCTACCAGCCGACAACAAACTGTTGCTGCAAATTGACCTCGCCGACAGCGGGGTCAATCATGGGTTCTATTAAAAATAAAACCCGCCGATATCGACAGAGGGCGGATGATACTCAAGTCGCAAGTTTGGCAATTAAATACACATTTGCGGAAAAAGTGTGATTGTTATCACACTCCCAAAAACCGTATCAGAGCGCCTTCTGCAACCTTGATAATAGCCGCAAGCGGCGGTCACCCGGGCGTGTATCTGTCAGCTCTGAGATACCGCTGGTCGAGCCACTCCGGCACCGGCAAAAGGCTTAGTCAGAATGGACATAACAGTGCGATATCTATGGCATTGAGTTTGGGTTAATTACTGTAAAACCGGTGTTTTTCAGTTTTTATACGCGTAAAAAAATCACTGCGGACTTCAAAGCAACGCCGGCGCTGCCGACATAATAAAGTAGATAAAGCACTTAAAGCGTGACTGGATCGGCGGAAACCCCTGGGTAATTTCACGACAATTCGCCATAGCTGAAAATTCTCCACACTCAGTGATGCAGCAGCCTGATAACTATCAATGAGGCGGCGGGCCAGTTGACTGCCACGGCGCCACTGGTGCGTAACAAGGTAACAGTAATATGCAAGGGCTCGAGCAGAAGGCTTATTTCAAAATAACGTTGAGCGCGCTGTGTGCCGCCATACTCAGCGCCTGTGGCGGCGGTGGCGGCAGTGGCGGGGAGCAGGACCCTGACCCCGTAGTCGTGGACCTGGCAATTGCCTTTGTACAGCGACCGCTGCCGGCCGACGAGGACGGCAACCCGATCAGCGACAATATGCTCGATCCGGCCGCCTTCAACCCCGGTGCCGAACTGGTGCTGAAAGACCGCGCCTCGGCCAGCGCGCCGCAAACGATCATTAGCGCCGGCGCCTTTGCCGAAGGCGAACTCTATGATGTCAAGGACGTCGAAGCCTCCAGCGATGGCGACAAACTGATATTCGCCATGCGCGCACCGGAAATCGAGGACGCCGACGAAGACGAACAGCCGACATGGAATATCTGGGAATACGATATCGACAACAGGATCCTGCGCCCGATCATCACCGACCCCATCCGGGCCGAAGGCGGCGAGGACGTTGCGCCCCACTACCTGCCCGACGGCCGCATCGTCTTCTCATCGACCCGCCAGGTGCGCAGCAAGGCGATTCTGCTGGATGAAAACAAAACCCAGTTCTCCGCCCTCAACGAGGACAACAATGCCGGTGAGGCCTTTCTGCTGCACGTGATGGACGACGACGGCACTAATATCGAACAGATCACCTTCAACCAGAGCAACGACCTGCACCCGACGGTGCTCGACGACGGCCGGGTGATGTTCACCCGCTGGGACAACGTCGCCAATCGCGACAGTTTCAGCCTCTATACCATTGACCCGGACGGCCACAACCTGAACTTCTACTACGGCCTGCACAGCCAGGATACCGGCACCAACGATGCCCGCATCGGCTTCTTTCAGGCCAGACAGATGCCCGACGGCCGTATTCTGGTTTCCCTGCGCCCGGAAGACAGCGCCAGCCTCGGCGGCGACTTGGTAACCATCGACGGCGACAACTTCAGCGAAATCGATCAGCCCATCGCCGCCAATTCCGGGCTGACCGGGCCCGGACAGGCGTCCATCGCCATCGATACGGTGGCCACCGACGGCTCGGTTTCACCCCACGGCCATTTCAGTTCCGCCGCCCCGCTGTTCGACGGTACCGAGCGGCTGCTGGTCAGCTGGTCGCTGTGCCTGTTGACTGACCCGGCGACCGATCAGGATCTTCCCTGCACCGACGACAACCTGGCCAACCCCGATCTGGTAGAGGCGAGGCCGCGCTACGGGCTGTGGATTTACACGCTGGAAGACGGCACCCAGCGCCCGGTCATCAACGCCGAAGACGGCATGATGTATACCGAAGTGGTCGCGCTGGAACCCAAAGCCCGCAACACCGCCCTGCCGCGCAAACGCCCGGGTATAGAACTGGATCAGGCCCTGTTCAGCGAAGGCGCGGGTGTAGTGCATATCCGCAGCGTTTACGACTTTGACGGCACCGACTCCACCGGCATCGGCAGCGCCGCGCTGGCCGACCCGCTGCAGTTTACCGCAGCCGAGCGCCCGGCGCGCTTTCTGCGCATTCTCAAGGCCGTGTCGGTGCCGGACGAAGATGTCTACGATTTTGACGGCAATGCCTTTCAGGGTACCGGTGTGCGGGCCTCGCGCGAAATCATCGGCTACGTGCCGGTGGAGCCGGACGGCTCGGCCAAATTCAAAGTCCCGGCGGATGTGCCCTTCAGCCTGTCTGTACTCAACGCTGAAGGCCGCCGCATCGGCCCGCGGCATCTGAACTGGCTGCAGGTGGCGGCCGGCGAGGAGCGCACCTGCAACGGCTGCCATACCCGCAACAGTGAAGTGCCCCACGGCCGCTACGGTGCCGAACCGGCCTCGATCAATACCGGCGCCCCGGCCACCGGTGTGCCTTTCCCGAATACCGAGCCGGCGCTGTTTGCCGATCTGGGCGAGACCATGGCAGAGGTATACAGCCGTATCAACGGCCCGCGAACGCCGAGCGTGGATCTTGTGTTCGACGACGAGTGGACCGACCCGGCCGCGCGCGCCAAGGACCCGAGCATTCGCTTCGCCTATGCCGATTTGAGTTCCACCGCCCCGGCCAGCCTCCCCTGCCAGAGTGATTGGAACACCCTGTGCCGCACTGTGCTCAGCTACCAGGACCATGTGCAGCCGATGTGGGAGGTGAACCGCGAGGTACGGGATGCGATGGGCAACCTGATAGAGGATCGCACCTGCATCAGCTGCCACGGCATCACCGACGCGGTGGGCGCGCCGCAGGTACCGGCCGCGCAACTGGAACTCAGCGGCGCCGCTTCGGGGCAAAACGCGCTGCAGGTGGTGTCTTTCCGCGAGCTGCTGTTCAACAACGATGACAATGAGCAGGAGCTGGATGCAGACGGCAATCTGGTGGATCGCCTGGTGCAGCAGGTGGACGCCGACGGCAACCCGGTGTTTGTCACCGACGCCAATGGCGATCTGGTGCTGGACGCCGACGGCAACCCGATACCGGTACTGGTAACCATACCGGTGCCGGCACCGCTTTCGCGCGCCGGCGCGGTTGCCAACCAGAACCGGTTTTTTGAGCGCTTCAACCCCGGCGGCAGTCACGCCGACTACCTGACAGCGGCGGAGTTGAAGTTGATTTCCGAATGGATGGACTTGGGTGCGCCTTACTTGAATGATCCATTTGCCGCACCCTTGGACTAAACTCATAGCCAGGAATGGCGATAACGTAGGGTGGGCTTACGCAAAAAGCGGGCATGAGAGCGTAGCGTAATCCACCGTTTCTGTGCACAATCCAGTATCCTGGTGGATTACGCTGCGCCGCGCCGCCCTACGTTTTGGCAAGCTACAGCCAGGCAGAGAGCCAAAAATAACTTGTGACCATAGAGAATGTATCCACAACCTAAACGATTGCTGTATATCCTGCTTGCCGCTGTATTGTGTTGTAGCCCGGGCTTCGCCGACGACGAAGCCATGCCTGTGGTAACTGTCGCCGACCCCTATATCGAACTGCACAGCGGTCCGGGGCGCGGCTACCCCATTTTGCATGTAGCGGAAAAGGGCGAGTCGGTTACCATTCTCAAGCGCCGCACCGACTGGTTCAAAGTGCGCACCCAGCGCGGCAAGGTCGGCTGGGTAAAACGCCGGCAGATGAAGGACACCCTCGGCCCGGACGGCCGGCTGGTGGACCTCGGCGACCCCACCATTGAAGACTTTCTGGCGCGACGCTGGGAATTCGGGGTCACCGGCGGCGACTTCGAGGGTGCCGACTCCCTCAGCATCTCTCTCGGCTACCGCTTTAGCGACAATATTTCGGCGGAACTGAAGCTGACCCAGGCCACCGGCAATATATCCGACAGTAAACTGGCGAGTGTGGCCTTGCTGAACCAGCCGTTTCCCGAGTGGCGCCTGTCGCCCTACTTTATGCTCGGGGCCAGCCGTATCAAAACCGACCCCAGCGCCACCCTGGTCGCCACCGAGGACCGCAGCGACAACGCGCTGCTGGTGGGGCTTGGCGCTTACTATTACATTTCCCGGCGCATGATGCTGCGCCTGGAGTACAACAACCACCTGATTCTCACCAGCCGTGAGGAAAACGAGGAAGTCAACGAATGGAAAGCCGGACTCAGCGTATTTTTCTAGGTGCCGCTGCACTCGCGGCCGGCCTCAATCTGGCGCCCGCCGCCGCCCAGACCGAAGCGGACAGTGAGCAGCGCTCGGTTCTCGACCGCATTATCACCCCGGATATGGAACGCCGTGAGATCAACGAGGACAAGATCGACTCGGAGGACTTCGAGTTCGGCGTGTACTACGGTGTGATGAGCGTGGAGGATTTCGGCAGCAATGAAGTCACCGGCATACGCCTTGCTTACCATGTCAGCGAGGACTTTTTCCTCGAAGCCGCTTACGGCGAGACCACCACCTCGGAGACCAGTTTCGAACTTTTGAACGGTTCTGTGCAGCTGCTCACACCGGAGGAGCGAGAATTTAACTACTACAATTTATCAATTGGTTATAATTTTTTACCCGGCGAGGTATTTATCAGCGAAAACTGGGCTTTTAACAGTACCTTTTATCTGATCGCCGGCGCCGGCAACACGGATTTTGCCGGAGAGGAAACCTTCACCTACAACGTGGGTATGGGACTGCGTTTTTTCGCCACCGACTGGCTGGCGCTGCATTTCGACGTTCGCGATCATATTATGGATCTGGATATTTTTGGGGAGGAGAAGACGACGCATAATATTGAGGCGCATGTGGGGTTGACGTTCTTTTTTTAGGGAAAAGTCACAATATTTTTTTGGTCTTGGTGTCAAGCTGATTCGGAGAGTTTTTTGCAATGAAGAAATTGTTAGTAGTTGTGTGTGGTCTGGGCCTGGCGCTCAGTCTGCTGGTGTCGCCGGCCCAGGCCTCGAAGAAACTGACGGGCGCGGCGCCGGACTTTACCCTGCGGGCAGCCAGCGGCCCCAATGTGCGCCTGCAGGAGCTGCGCGGCGAGGTGGTAATGATCAATTTCTGGGCCTCCTGGTGCGGGCCCTGCCGCCAGGAAATGCCCATTCTCAACGACCTGTACAAGCGCTATAAACGCGCCGGGTTTACCGTGCTCGGCGTCAATGTGGACGCCGATACCCGCGACGCCGAGCGCTACTTGAGGGAGGTCACTGTCAGCTTTCCGGTGCTTTACGACACCGAGAGCAAAGTCAGCAAGCTGTTTGATGTGGCGGCCATGCCCACAACCGTGATGGTGGACCGCAACGGCAATATGCGCTACCTGCACCGCGGCTACAAGCCCGGCTACGAGGACGATTACCGCGCCCAGATTAAGGAGTTGATTCGCGAATGAAACGAGTGATACGACCACTGCTGCTACTGGCAACCGCGGCGGTATTCAATACCGGCTGCAGCTCCATTGAGCCCTGGGTCAAACCCTATGAACGCCAGCGCCTGTCCGACCCGATCATGGCCCTGGAGGCCCACCCGGCATCCACCAAGTATATCAATCACGTCTATGAAGCGCGGGAAGCCGCCCGCGGCGCCGAGGGCAGCGGGGGAGGCGGGTGTGGCTGTAACTAGGCAGTCTCCGCCAACTTCTTACTGCCCGGCAATGGTACCGCTTTCAAATAGCCGCAGATGGACGTTGGCGGGTGTTCTGGCTACGCTGTGGCTCGCGCTAGCCGCGGCGACACAGGCCGCTGTGCTGCCCGAGGACAGGCTGGATGTTCTGTACCACTCCTTCGATGGCGGCGGCGTTACCATCGACGGGCCGTCCATTCTGGTGCGCAAGGATTTTGCCAGTACGGTATCGGTGTCGGCCAACTACTATGTGGATATGATCAGCAGCGCCTCCATCGATGTGGAGGTGTCGGGAGCCAGCCGCTACACCGAGGAGCGCACCGAGTACAGCGTCGGGGTGGACTATCTGCGCGACCGCACGCTGATGAGCCTGAGCTATACCAACAGCACTGAAAACGATTTTGAGGCTGACACTTACGGCATCAGCGTCAGCCAGGAATTCTTTGGCGCCATGACCACGCTGACCATGGGCTTCAGCCAGGGCGACAATGTCATCAAGCGCCGCAACGACGACAATTTCGAGCGCGAATCCCGGGGCCGCCGCTACAGCGTCGGCATCTCCCAGGTGCTGACTAAGAACTGGATGGCTTCCATCGGCATCGAGTCGGTGATCGATGAAGGTTACCTGCAAAACCCCTACCGCTTCGTGCGCTTTATCAATCCCGCCAACCCCGCCGAATACAGCCTGGAGGAGGAAAACTACCCCGATACGCGCAACAGCGACGCCCTGGCCATACGCAGCATTTACTACCTGCCCTACCGCGCCGCCCTGCGCGGGGAATACCGCAATTACAGCGATAACTGGGGAGTACAGGGTGAAAACTTCGAGCTGCGCTATATTCACCCGGTGGGCCAGAGCTGGGTATTCGAGGCCAAGGCGCGGCTGTACGACCAGACCCAGGCGGACTTCTACCAGGATATTTTCCAGTTCGCCGGTGAAAAAACCCTGCGCGCACGCGACAAGGAGCTGAGCACCTATACCACCACCTCCCTCGGCATCGGCATTAGCTACCAGATCCGTTCGTCCTATCTGTCTGTTTTCGACAAGAGCACCATCAACCTGTTCTGGGACTTTATGCAGTTTGACTACGATAACTTTCGCGACGCCAGGGAGAGCCTCAACGGCGACGTGCCGGCCGGCCAGGAATCGATGTATAATTTCGACGCCAATGTGATTCGGTTTTTCATTTCCTTCTGGTACTGAGTGACAGTTACGCCACCAGCCCCCTGTCTCTGCGGCGGCAGGGGCGGGGCCGGGATTATCGGGCACCGGCCTGCGGATAAGGGCAGGAAGCACTTGCAGATACGCTTTTATATTTAGGAGCTGTTTCATAACTCTCGACCTACTGCGGCGGCACTGTTTATCACTCGCCTCGCTACGGCCGAGAGTTATGAAACAGCTTCTAGTACAATCTGCTATACCGGCCACCCGGTGGTCAGTACCCGTTGCCAGCAAACCCGTTATCAGCCCGAGAAACCCCATGAAAAAAGTGGTCAGCCTCCTTGTCGCCGGGCTCTGTCTCAGCGCCGCCCTCGCTCATACACAGACAGACAAGCTCGTTATCGCCCACCGCGGCGCCTCCGGTTACCTGCCCGAACACACGCTGGAGGCCAAAGCCCTGGCCTACGGTATGGGCGCCGACTATATCGAGCAGGATATCGTGCTGACCCGGGACAATGTGCCCATTGTCAGCCATGACATCCATCTCGATACAGTGACCGATGTGAAAGAGAAATTTCCCGATCGCGCCCGCGACGACGGGCGCTTTTACGCCCTGGACTTCACCCTGGCGGAGATCCGCCAGCTGCATGTCAATGAGAGAATCAATATCGACAACGGCAGGCGGGTTTACCCGGGCCGCTTCCCCGCCGGTAAAGCCCACTTCAATATCGCCACCCTGGCCGAGGCCATTGAACTGATACAGGGGCTGAACCGCTCCACCGGCAGGCAGGTGGGCATTTACCCGGAAATCAAACACCCCGCCTGGCACCGCAGCCAGGGCCGCGATATCAGTAAAATCGTTCTGAAGGTGCTTTCACGCTACGGGTATAACGACAAGAACAGCCGCATCTACCTGCAGTGCTTCGACGCCGCCGAGCTGAAACGCATTCGCTGGCAGCTTAAAAGCCGCTTGAAGCTGGTGCAGCTGCTGATCGACCCGCGCTTTAAAGACCCTTATAACCAGACCGATTTCGCCCACCTGGTAACGGCAAAGGGGCTGCTGGAAATCGCCGGCTACGCCGACGGTATCGGCCCGTGGATGCCGCAGGTGGTGCGCGGCGTGGACCAGCAGGGCAGGCTGGTGCAGACCGACCTGGTAAAACAGGCCCACGCCCTGGGGCTGGTAGTCCATCCCTATACGTTTCGCGCCGACCAGTTGCCGGAAAACATTGCCAGCTTTGAACAGTTGCTGGGTATCTTTTTGCAGCAGGTCGGCGTCGACGGCATATTTACCGACTTCCCCGACCGGGCGGTAAACTTTCTGCGCGCCCCGGCTAACTGACCCGGGCGGGCACTACAGATTGTCCTCGGCAAACTCGGCCAGGCGGCTGCGCTCGATGCCGTTGACATGCATGATGCTGGCGTAGTCGAAGCCTTTCACCTTTTCCACCAGATAGGTCAGGCCCGATGTCAGCGGCGTGATATATTTATTATCGATCTGCGCCAGATTGCCCAACACCACAATTTTCGAATTCTGGCCGACGCGGGTAATGATCGACTTCAGCTGGAACTGTGTCAGCCCCTGGCTTTCATCGATAATGATATAGGCATTGTTAAACGAACGGCCGCGCATGAAGTTCAGCGATTTAAACTGGATATTGGCCCGCTCTTTGACATAGTCGATACTGCTGAAGCTGTGTTCGTCGGCACCGTGCAATACCTCCAGGTTGTCCTCGAAGGCGGCCAGCCACGGCGCCATCTTTTCCTCCTCGGTGCCCGGCAGAAAACCGATATCCTCGGCGATCGGCGGCGTTGAGCGGGCCACAATCAGCTTGTTATAGCGCTTTTCCTCCATGATCACATGCAGGCCATAGGCCAGCGCCAGCAGGGTTTTACCGGAACCGGCGGGGCCGGTCATCACCGTCATATCCGAATCCTGGTACTGCAGCACAAAAAACGCCATCGCCTGCTCCAGGTTGCGCGGCTTGATGCCCCAGAACGCCTGGTGCATCAGGCCGGCGCGATTCATATCCAGCAGGCGCACATACTCTTCATCTACCGAGATGACAAAACCGATAAACTCGGTATCGTCGATCACAAACATCTGCGGGTATGCGTTGGGCAGGGTTTCGCGCGCGACAATGTGGATGGTAGTGCGGCCGTGGGTTTCGGTCTTTACCTTTTCCACACGCTCCCAGAAGGCCCCCGGCGTATACTCATAACCCTTGGCCAGCAGATCCAGATCGTCAAGCACGCGGTCGTTGCGGTAATCCTCCACATGCTCCAGGCCCGAACCCTTGGCCTTCAGGCGCATATTGATATCTTTGGTGACCAGGCACACGAAAGCATCCGGAAACTTGGCCTGTAAGTTCAGCGCCACATTGATAATGCGGTTGTCATTGGCCTGCGCCTGGGTGCCGTTGAGATAGGGGATATTATCGTCATCGTTGATTCGCTGGTCCTGGAAAATCGCCAGTGTACCGGCCTCTTCCTGCAGGCCGTTGCACGGCATTGGCACGCCTTCCTGAATCTCCCTGGGTTTGGCATCGCTGAGAATACTGTCGATCGACTGGATCGCTATCCGCGCCTCCCGGCTGACATCCTTATCGCGCCGGTCCTTGATCACATCCAGCTCCTCCAGCACCGTCATGGGCAAAACCACCCGGTGTTCGGCAAAAGACTTTAGGGCGAGTGGGTCATGTAGCAGGACATTGGTATCCAGCACATAGATTTTTTCCATACTGCGGTACTCCCGACAATGGTTAACGCAAAACCCCGAGGCAGATGTCAACTAGACATCCTTATGAAAAAAGCAGCAGCTAAAAAAACAGAACACAATTGAAGGTTTAGGGAAGGAAGAGCAAAAAGCAGAAGCTAGCATAGTCATCGTATATTCAAGACTACCCACCAAGTCGCCGGGACTCACCGAGCACTCTCTCAAGACCACCTTCGAGGCCACCGCGGATACCCGGAGCGCACAGAGCCGAGCTTGTCGAGAAGCTGCCACGCCCGGGACCGACGGCACCTGCAACAGGTATATACCGTTGGCCCAACTGTAAAATTCCTAGAAGCCGAATAGCTTATTTGATTATCTAGAGATTGGGCCGGTTGTCAATGGGGAATTGGCAGCCTGGAGAGGCTATTTCCGTACAGGCGGGTAATGGCAGTCGATGCAGTTATTTTGCCGGCGGGTTTTTATTACCAGATTATTACAGCATTGTGCGGATATCGGTGCAAAAGGAGACTGAGGCGCCAGTTTCGGCTTTAGTGGCTATCTTGCGGCTATGGTTTTTTCCTGGGTTCAAGGGGTGGATAGTCGAGTCGTCATTTTTACTAAGCGCCTGATATGCTGGGATTATTTTTGGCGGCTTAGTGCTTTCCCAACAGGTGGAGTGTCTTCACGTTCGTGGGGACATAATTGCTGATCCTTTATATTTTCAACGTCGACTGGTTCATCCCCACACCAGTGGGGAACACGTCAACGCTCTGACCCGGAAAGAGATCGAGGCCGGTTCATCCCCACGCCTGTGGGGAACACAGGCCCTGATGGCCTTTCCCGCCCATGAGGACCGGTTCATCCCCACACCCGTGGGGAACACAGACATAGAAAAAATGCTAGAGGAAACGTCTACGGTTTATCCCCACACCCGTGGGGAACACCAAATTTATATCATTGATTTTAAAGAAAAACTTCTTCGGTATAAATTCTACCAACAAGTGGAGGCCAATAAAGGCTCCAGCTAATCAGTAGGCAACTACCGGTTTACCCATACGCCTGGGAGCAACTGGGCAATACTCAATCAGCAGTACGAGATCTACCTATCGAATGCCGTCCATAGCCGTTTTATCCGAGACCCGGCAATACTCCAGCACTAATACATCTTTAGTTTCATATAAGCACTGGGTTTAGGGACCACTACATATTGTGGTGTACAAATCGATACATATGCCTGCTCGATCTACATCCCATGGACTAACACCATCTATCGACACATATAACTCATTGTTTTTATTTAACTTTTATTATCTGTATTTACTTGATCTGGCTCAATCACCAGCATGGTGTTTTATATCCGCATACTATATATTGTGTTTCCTCTTGTCCGGGTCTACAGCCGATACTACCAACCTCTGTCAGCAAATGGAGCCAGTTGAATGAAGTCCGCACAGCTCAAAGTTGTGAAAAATCCCGTTGCCGAAATTCCCCTGCAGCCCGCTTCAGAAGATATCTGGGACAAGAAATACCGCCTCAAGAATAAACAGGGGGAAACTGTCGATCAGCATATCGACAGTACTTACCAGCGTGTGGCCAGTGCTCTGGCCAGGGTCGAGTCGACTCCCGAATTGCAAGAGACCTGGAGCCAGCGTTTTCTCTGGGCCCTGCGCAATGGCGCCATTCCGGCCGGGCGCATTATCTCCAATGCCGGCGCCCGGGAATACAAACCGGCCACCTCGACCATCAACTGCACAGTATCGGGCACCATCGCCGATTCCATGGACGATATTCTCGGCAAAGCCCACGAAGCCGGGCTGACCCTCAAAGCCGGCTGCGGCATCGGCTATGAGTTTTCTACGCTGCGCCCGCGCGGCGCGTATGTATCCGGCGCCGGTGCCCGCACATCCGGACCCCTGTCGTTTATGGATATCTACGACAAAATCTGCTTTACCGTTTCATCGGCGGGCGGCAGGCGCGGCGCGCAGATGGCCACGTTTGATGTGAGCCACCCCGATGTGATGGAATTTATCCGCGCCAAGCGCGAGGACGGCCGCCTGCGGCAGTTCAACCTGTCACTGCTGATTACCGCGGAATTTATGCAGGCGGTGAAAAACGATGGCCAGTGGTCACTCACTTTTCCGCTTACCGAACAGGAGGTGGAAACCGACGGTATCGATCTGCAGGATACCGAGCAGGTGGTGTGGCGCGAATCGCCGGTAAAAGGGCACTATATCAGCAACGAGTCCGGTGCGGTGGCCTGCCGCATCTACAAGACCATTCGCGCCCGGCGCCTGTGGGATATGATCATGGCCTCCACCTACGACTACGCAGAACCGGGTTTTATCCTGATCGACAAAGTCAACGAAATGAACAACAACTGGTTCTGCGAAGACATTCGCGCAACCAACCCCTGCGGCGAGCAGCCCCTGCCGCCCTACGGCTCCTGTCTGCTCGGCTCGATCAACTTGACTAAATTCGTTCACCAGCCGTTTACCGACAAGGCGTGGTTTGATTGGGAACAGTTCAACAAGGTCGTCGCTATCTTTACCCGTATGCTGGACAATGTAGTCGAGATCAACGGCCTGCCACTGGCGCAGCAGCGCGACGAAATCACCAGCAAACGCCGCCACGGTATGGGGTACCTGGGACTGGGTTCGGCCACCACTATGCTGGGCGTGAAGTACGGCTCACCCGAGTCGCTGGTCTTCACCGAGCGGGTGACTCGCGAGATGGCGATCAGCGGCTGGCGCGAGGCTCTGAACCTGGCCAGAGAAAAGGGCCCTGCGCCGATTCTGGAGCAGGAGTTTGCGGTAACGGAGGAAATGCTGCGCAAGCGCCCCGAAATGATCCGTGACGGCTACAAGGTGGGCGACTCAGTAAAAGGCAAAGTACTGCATGCCCGCTACAGCCGCTATATGCAGCGCATCGCCGAGGTGGAGCCCGAACTGGTGGAGAAACTGGCCGCAACCGGCGCCCGCTTTACCCATCACAGCTCCATTGCGCCAACCGGCACCATTTCCCTGTCGCTGGCCAACAATGCCAGCAATGGCATCGAGCCCAGTTTTGCGCACCAGTACTCGCGCAATATTATCCGCGAGGGGCGCAAGACCAAGGAGAAGGTCGATGTCTATTCATTCGAACTGCTGGCCTATCGCGAACTGGTCAACCCCAAAGCCAATGCCGAACAGTTGGCGGGGCAGCTGCCGGAATACTTCATTGCCGCTGAAGATATCACTCCCAAAGAACATGTGGACGTGCAGGCCGCCGCACAAAAATGGATCGACTCTTCCATCTCCAAAACCGCCAATGTTCCCACCGATTTTGCCTATGAGGATTTCAAGAATATTTACCTCTATGCCTACGACAAGGGCTTGAAGGGCTGTACTACCTTCCGCTTTAATCCCGAGGCGTTTCAAGGCGTGCTGGTCAAGGAACAGGACCTGGAAAACACCACCTATCAATTCACCCTGGAAGACGGCAGCAACGTAGCGCTAAAAGGCAATGAGGAAGTTGAGTACGACGGCGAAACCCATACCGCCGCCAACCTTTACGATGCACTTAAAGAAGGCTACTACGGAAAGTTATAAACAAGCTGCTGCCACAACGGCTGCCATTTTCCCGAGGAACAGTATATGCCAGTCAGAATTGACAAGAAAATCGTCGACTACAGCGTCATCAATAGCGAGCAGGAACCGGAGCAGCAGCAACGGAAACAGGCGACCTTGCCCGAGGGGGAAGTTACCAATGTGGTGCAAATGCATGAAAAGCTGCAGCGCCCGGAAATGCTGGTGGGCGCCACTTATAAGATCAAGACGCCACTTTCCGAGCATGCGCTTTATGTCACCATCAACGATGTGATTTTAAACGAAGGCACCGAACACGAGCTGCGCCGGCCTTTTGAGGTTTTTATCAACTCGAAGAATATGGATCATTTTCAGTGGATCGTGGCGCTGACAAGAATTATCTCGGCGGTATTCCGCAAAGGCGGCGATGTTACTTTTCTGGTGGAAGAGCTGAAGGCGGTTTTCGATCCGCGAGGGGGTTATTTCAAAAAAGGCGGCAAGTTTATGCCGTCGCTGGTTGCCGAGATTGGCGATGCCATCGAGAGGCACCTCAAGTTTATTGGCTTATTGCAGGATGAAGAGCTGAGTGAGCAGCAGAAAAAGTTAATCGCCGATAAGCGCGCCCAGTATGAAGCCAAAGCAGGGATACAGGAATCCGCTCAGGGATCGCCCTATCCGCCCGAAGCGCGGTTTTGTAGCAAATGCAACGAGAAAGCGGTAATTCGGCTGGACAATTGCGATACCTGTTTGGCTTGTTCGGATTCGAAGTGTGGGTGAGAGCAAGTTTGGCACTGGAGCCAGACGTTGTTAGCTAAAGCGGTAGCATGTTTCGAGTACACGGCATAGAAATATACGGGATACAAGCAAAGGATATAAAGCTCAACCACAAGCTCGTTGAGAGCACATCTATAGCCTAGTTATCTGTACAATTCGGCGATTCGATAACAGATAACAGGGCAGCAATGCTTCCATTTTTCCTGTACGGTAGTTCACTCATCATAGACCGACTACGACTACGAGACAGTTTTCTAAGCTGCCTGTACGGCAGTTCACTAGCGGAATCTGCTCCAAGCATTCATAATTATTTTCTAAGCTGCCTGTACGGCAGTTCACGAGCCCTGGGCAACACCTTCCTGTATGAACTTTTTCTAAGCTGCCTGTACGGCAGTTCACCAAGGCTGGTCACACAGCCAAATCAGCGTGGTTTTCTAAGCTGCCTGTACGGCAGTTCACGATCTGTTATTGTATGAATACCCCCGAGGATTTTTCTAAGCTGCCTGTACGGCAGTTCACCGCATAATCGATAGCCGGCGATTGCCGCTATTTTTCTAAGCTGCCTGTACGGCAGTTCACGTGGCGGGAGCTGCCACCAGCAGCGCGACACTTTTCTAAGCTGCCTGTACGGCAGTTCACAGGAGAAATGCTATGTCTAATTTACCCGATTGTTTCTAAGCTGCCTGTACGGCAGTTCACGTAATCAGGCAATAGAGCCCAAACATCCGCAATTTCTAAGCTGCCTGTACGGCAGTTCACAGGAGAAATGCTATGTCTAATTTACCCGATTGTTTCTAAGCTGCCTGTACGGCAGTTCACTAGCTCTCTAAGGGGAATACTCATCACTAACATTTCTAAGCTGCCTGTACGGCAGTTCACACGATTGACGCGACGAAAAATGCGCATTATTTTTTCTAAGCTGCCTGTACGGCAGTTCACGACGCGGCAGCCATTATGCCAGACTCCATGATTTTCTAAGCTGCCTGTACGGCAGTTCACCCGATTCCTCGGTATCAGGTACCAGCGGAACATTTCTAAGCTGCCTGTACGGCAGTTCACTGGCTGAAAACACGCTCCGGCGCATCGCCATGTTTCTAAGCTGCCTGTACGGCAGTTCACTCCATCTTTGAGCCGACATGTTGCAACGGGTATTTCTAAGCTGCCTGTACGGCAGTTCACACTCGCTGTCCCTCGCTCTACGTAACCTAGCGTTTCTAAGCTGCCTGTACGGCAGTTCACCGCGAGAGTGGCGTCACCTGCCCGGTGGAAGTTTTCTAAGCTGCCTGTACGGCAGTTCACTCGACTCGTCCAGCGTCGAGCCTTCGCCAGAATTTCTAAGCTGCCTGTACGGCAGTTCACGAGGCTTCCAGCTCCGCCCGGAACGCCTTCATTTTCTAAGCTGCCTGTACGGCAGTTCACAATCTTATTGATAAACACGGTTTTTTCTTTGTTTTCTAAGCTGCCTGTACGGCAGTTCACTTATCAGAAAGAAAATTTCGATCGTTATGTGTTTTCTAAGCTGCCTGTACGGCAGTTCACCCGTGGACTGGTGCTCATATCGGCGAAATCATTTTCTAAGCTGCCTGTACGGCAGTTCACCTAGTTAACTGTACACAGTCAACACGCCAACTTTTCTAAGCTGCCTGTACGGCAGTTCACACCCTTCTAAATGCACCAGGTTCTTTTGCTTGTTTCTAAGCTGCCTGTACGGCAGTTCACACACTGGACAAAAAGACGGTACCCACTAGGTATTTCTAAGCTGCCTGTACGGCAGTTCACTCTCAGACGCTATCACAACACTGCTACGCCATTTTCTAAGCTGCCTGTACGGCAGTTCACTACTTATCTGGTTTCTTATCCTTTTCTCCGCTTTTCTAAGCTGCCTGTACGGCAGTTCACTCCGATTCTTCAGATTTTGCTGGATTGCAAGATTTCTAAGCTGCCTGTACGGCAGTTCACAGAAGATCTCGGAGTGCTGCAAGGATTGCTTGTTTCTAAGCTGCCTGTACGGCAGTTCACGAGTCTGTTATGGGAACCTGTAAACGAGGGCTTTTCTAAGCTGCCTGTACGGCAGTTCACCCGGCCTCAAGTCGGAGGTTGAACACCTCTGCTTTCTAAGCTGCCTGTACGGCAGTTCACAACACCGTCCTCAGCATCGACGAGTTGTATCTTTTCTAAGCTGCCTGTACGGCAGTTCACCAACCGCCAGTCGTCTAGCGTAGAGTACACGATTTCTAAGCTGCCTGTACGGCAGTTCACGTCTTACACACTGGCAACAAATCCCGATGCATTTTCTAAGCTGCCTGTACGGCAGTTCACCAGCGTGGCTCCACGTCACTACTAGCCATTTCTTTCTAAGCTGCCTGTACGGCAGTTCACTAAAAGTGATCGCAGCCGCCCGCTTTTCTGTCTTTCTAAGCTGCCTGTACGGCAGTTCACTGAGTGAGTAGTGGTGTGGATGTACGGATGTGTTTCTAAGCTGCCTGTACGGCAGTTCACGTCTTGTCAACCCAATCTTATGGCTGTGTACATTTCTAAGCTGCCTGTACGGCAGTTCACAGATTTCACAGTCTAACTTATAGAGTCCAACTTTTCTAAGCTGCCTGTACGGCAGTTCACGCTAATCAGGACGTAACAAACTCGACAACATTTTTCTAAGCTGCCTGTACGGCAGTTCACATGGCTGTAGCCATAGACATGAAGTTGCCAGATTTCTAAGCTGCCTGTACGGCAGTTCACACTACCAACCGCCAGTGAGGGGCAGTGGGTATTTTCTAAGCTGCCTGTACGGCAGTTCACATCACTATCTCACCACTGGCATTTTCATATACTTTCTAAGCTGCCTGTACGGCAGTTCACTTCGAGGTTGCTGTGCAGCCGATACTTTTTATCTTTCTAAGCTGCCTGTACGGCAGTTCACCCCGCCAGGCCGTCGGTGTCCGGCTCCGTAATTTTCTAAGCTGCCTGTACGGCAGTTCACCGAACTCTTGCACCGCCGCGATACCCGCAACGTTTCTAAGCTGCCTGTACGGCAGTTCACCGAGTCTCTGTATATCTCTTTGCGCGCCACTTTTTCTAAGCTGCCTGTACGGCAGTTCACGCTGATTGGCCCCCTGCGTCCAGTGCTGGATATTTCTAAGCTGCCTGTACGGCAGTTCACTAGGCGCCCAGCAATGCATTGGCCAGCTGATTTTTCTAAGCTGCCTGTACGGCAGTTCACGCATAACCATTGCCCGACAATTCGTTGGTCAGTTTCTAAGCTGCCTGTACGGCAGTTCACTCTATGCGCGATAACTTTGATTGGTCGGTGGATTTCTAAGCTGCCTGTACGGCAGTTCACATGTTGTGGCAGCTCTGCAACCACGATAATGATTTCTAAGCTGCCTGTACGGCAGTTCACGCGACCGAACACTCGGCGTAGCGACTCATCGTTTTCTAAGCTGCCTGTACGGCAGTTCACCGCTGCCACGATTGCAGCGAGTACCATGTGCTTTTCTAAGCTGCCTGTACGGCAGTTCACTATCTCAAATAGGTTTTGCGCGTAACGCGAGTTTTCTAAGCTGCCTGTACGGCAGTTCACCGAAAATTAACACATTTGTCTTGTACGTACAATTTCTAAGCTGCCTGTACGGCAGTTCACGTGCCGATTACCCGGCTGATTTTTTCGGCCAATTTCTAAGCTGCCTGTACGGCAGTTCACGTGTCGAGGGGACATATACGACCGCCGTTAATTTCTAAGCTGCCTGTACGGCAGTTCACTCCGGGTAAACAGCGGCGTACAGCGCCGCTATTTTCTAAGCTGCCTGTACGGCAGTTCACAAATAGTAACCTCGTTGTCTGGGGCACCAGTTATTTCTAAGCTGCCTGTACGGCAGTTCACTCATGGGTATCGTAAACTACCTACAGTATGGTTTTCTAAGCTGCCTGTACGGCAGTTCACCGTCACCGGTGCACTCATGCCCGTTTTTTATATTTCTAAGCTGCCTGTACGGCAGTTCACCCGAGCCGTCGGCGCCGATTCCAGTGTTGTTTTTTCTAAGCTGCCTGTACGGCAGTTCACGCAATCAATTTTCTTTTCTCTGGAGAAAGTGCTTTCTAAGCTGCCTGTACGGCAGTTCACCAAATTGTGCGATGAGGACAAGCGCCGGTTACTTTCTAAGCTGCCTGTACGGCAGTTCACGTTAGCCGGTATCACCACCGACGCCTGCGTCATTTCTAAGCTGCCTGTACGGCAGTTCACCGGAGATTATCAGCTGTTTGCCGGCTATCACTTTTCTAAGCTGCCTGTACGGCAGTTCACTGCTCGCGGACATTGTCGCGTGCTGTTTTTTGTTTCTAAGCTGCCTGTACGGCAGTTCACCAAAAATATACCCGGTCAGCGCGAACTGACCGTTTCTAAGCTGCCTGTACGGCAGTTCACCACTGGGTGGTTTGTCTGTGATCCAGGTTTTTTTTCTAAGCTGCCTGTACGGCAGTTCACTGCCGGCGGTTTGTCCGCACAAAACGACAGCCTTTCTAAGCTGCCTGTACGGCAGTTCACCGTCACCGAGCATGGTATGTTCAATCACCCACTTTCTAAGCTGCCTGTACGGCAGTTCACGCCATGACGCCGGTGTTTGGCACGGCGACTTTTTTCTAAGCTGCCTGTACGGCAGTTCACGTATATTAGTCCCGCGCCGTCGGGTCGGGTGTTTTCTAAGCTGCCTGTACGGCAGTTCACTTGAACCGTCCCGGGTTCTGTTTGCTTCCGACTTTCTAAGCTGCCTGTACGGCAGTTCACTTTTTCGCCATCCAAACCCAGCATCTTGCGGTTTTCTAAGCTGCCTGTACGGCAGTTCACATAGAGGCTGGCTATCCGTTGTATGTGTCTTTTTTCTAAGCTGCCTGTACGGCAGTTCACATGTGCATTGAGCGCCGCCACATCGCCTTGCTTTTCTAAGCTGCCTGTACGGCAGTTCACCAATCAATTGGCTATAGGCTACGGTGTCGATGTTTCTAAGCTGCCTGTACGGCAGTTCACATTGGCTTTTCCCGATGCGCTCGGCGAGTATTTTTCTAAGCTGCCTGTACGGCAGTTCACTGCAGTGCTGTTCATATCGGATTGCTCCTGTTTTTCTAAGCTGCCTGTACGGCAGTTCACGTCTTGCCTTCGCGTACCTTGCGGATGTAGTTGTTTCTAAGCTGCCTGTACGGCAGTTCACGCTGTGAAAACGGCCACCGTGACCTTGGTAGCCTTTCTAAGCTGCCTGTACGGCAGTTCACCCTTTGGCCGGATACCACTTCGGGATCCGCTTTTTCTAAGCTGCCTGTACGGCAGTTCACTACTGCACACCCGCCCGGTGGCGCTGGATAACTTTCTAAGCTGCCTGTACGGCAGTTCACGGTGGCGACAAACAGATAGAGTGTCTGCGTGATTTCTAAGCTGCCTGTACGGCAGTTCACTTGGTAATTTTTCCGAAGACACGATCACTGTGTTTCTAAGCTGCCTGTACGGCAGTTCACCCATCAGGGGCAGCCTGAGCTTCCGCCAGCTTTTTCTAAGCTGCCTGTACGGCAGTTCACACCAAGCGGTTCCGCAAGATCCAGTTGCAGCGTTTCTAAGCTGCCTGTACGGCAGTTCACCAGGATGGCCAGGTGACCAAGACCATGGTGCTTTTCTAAGCTGCCTGTACGGCAGTTCACATGGTTTGGCTGCTGGTGATACTGCCGGCGTATTTCTAAGCTGCCTGTACGGCAGTTCACGGGGAGCCCACCCAGGCGCCGAATGCCTATCTTTTCTAAGCTGCCTGTACGGCAGTTCACTAGAGATTTAACCCATATCTATTTGATTTTTAAAGAGCTGCTGGCGTATATCAGCCAAATACCCTTTTTATTCTTATTTCGTAACTCATTGATTTATATGGAGTTCTAGAATGCCTATGGAAAAGGGTCAAAATAAAGGCAAACTGGCCGTAGGACTTAAACCGTAGGTGTTGAAACTACCTGGATTTAGTCCCTCAGCAACATACTGATCAATAAACAACCTAAACACTTGGTCTGTGCTACTGCTTTTAAGGGTGACAAACGGCAAGTCCAAACGGCGCTCTACGGTTTCAGGTACACGCTCGCACGCCTCTTTCTCGCTGAGTCCGTGGCGTTTCATTTGTCTACGTCTAATACGCTCTGCGTTGCTTTTAGACTGAACTCGTCGCACATTGAGGTACTTTATATCAACGGGAACTTCCAATATCATACTTGTAAAAATATGGTCTTTCATGCCTGTCAACCAGCTTTTCTCCATAAGCATAGACAAGTCTTTGGTGCTGCTATGAAGCCTTAGTTTGCTGCCAAGCCTAGAGGCTGCCCGATCATAACGGGGGAAACTGATACCAAGGTTATTTGTTTTAAGCTCTACCAATGCCCTATGCAACTTACCTACTAGCTCATTCATTAGTAAGTTTGGGGTGAACTCGGGATCGGGCAATATATCAATATCAAGATAGTGATCCATAGTTTAATCCTTGCCGCTGGCACCAAATACACCTCCGCGAATCAGTGTCGCCATTACAAAGTGCTGATCACCCTCTGATTCCGGCGCCTTGTCCTTCAATATCCAATTGTCGAGTAGGTTATAAAAGTCCGCTCTCTGTTTTGGCTGTCGGTAGGCTTTTCCCTGCGACGTAACTGATCCATAAGGCTCGATTGCAATGGGACCCATACCTTCACCATCAGGGTACCAAGTGTCAATTGTACGCAGCGCATTACCGATTTTTTGAGAATGCATGGCAGCTATCTCCTCCACTGCATAGAGAGTCTTACTTTTTTGGCCTCTCTTATCCCCCTTATCCAATATTAACTCTTGGGAAGGATATACTTCTTGACCATCGCCCATGCGAGCATGGCAAACTATGTCAAGCAATACATGGCTGTCTCCAGAGAGGCCCGTTTCAATTACGGCACTAAGATCAGTTATTTCAGATGAGTATTCTTCCGGTGTATTAAAATCTCGAAGAGAAAACTTCAGTGCATCATCGAACTTCCATTCCTTCAATATACTACCTGATGACATATGACGAACAACAACTTCCACTTGCTCAGCACCAATTCTATTACGCCATAAAAAACGACCATTCGCTAGATTTGTCGCATAGCGTCGAGACAGTTCAGAAAAACCGTTTTTTCCCATATATTGCTGCACCATTGTTTGTAACTTTTTCTGATAAGCATTGTTATTGCATGTAGACGGGACTCCTGCACCTCCCAGCACGCGTAGAGTAAAGTGTAAGCGCAATGTATCGGCATCATTCGGTAACATTGCAACATCTACTGTTTGCAGATTAGGTGCTTGGATAGAAGCGTCCAGTTTCGCTGGATCCTGATCTTTTGTTTTCAAGCGATTTGATATGGTGCCACGTACTGATTTCTCCCGAATTCTTACAATTTTCCAGCCATCATGATGATCTCGATCGCTCCATCGACCTGCGGTAAAGAAGCCGTCGGAAGGATCCATCTTTCTTTCAAAAGCCAATACAGATGCTGTTGTCAAATTATTAGTCGTCATATCATTTTCTCCTTACCCCATAAAGTCGGAAATTACTGAAGCTGTTTCAGAAAACTTATTAGCACATTGGTAAATACCTGTGTCAGAGTCAGTTTTGGAGTACCATAAAAGCTGGTCTAGCGAAGTCAATCTGTGCGGGCTTAACCATTCCCCCAAGGAATACAGGCTTTCAACAAAAGCAAAAGGAGTGGATTCGCTGCGTGCACCTTTGACTGAGCCGGGCTCAAGAATAGAGGTGAGAGCAGCATAGCCTACAGGCAGAGGGACAAGCCACCCCGGCTTTCTGCGTATGGACCATCGACTAGGCTTTCCCGGGTCACGTTCATTCGGCTCAATATTTAGCCGGGAGAGATCCATCAACGCATCCAGTGCATTTGCTTGTGGTTGCGATTTTCTAAGTTCCGCCAGAGAGTCGGCCAAATAGTCAGGTCGATGTACTAGCGCAAACCCAGGCAATAGCAGTCGTCGCAGTTTCCGAAACTGCTCCGCCTGTCCCTGAAGATCTTCTGACAAGGACCACCATTGTCCCTCATAAAGCCTGCCACTGCGAACAGGTAATATGCTGCCACCAGCCAAGCGCATAGATTCTACTGAAGCCATCACTTCATTCGCAAATAAACCACCTTTTTTCGGCGTCATCGTGTCACAAGCCCCTACTACAAGGCTTACTTCCATATGGGCACGGCCTTCTTCGACAAACGCAGTGGCATTACCGTGCTTATCGACTGGGTTGCGGGTAAGACGAAATACCTGCGTATGACCGCCAGAGTGTTTAAAAACTTGTGGATTGAATCGATGGCAGATAATTCCCACACCTTCAAATCTAATATTACGGCTGTGCGCAAAACACCGCTGGAGTGCATGTATAAACCCCAAAAAGGCAGTGGGTGCTGGAAAACCCCATGTCAGAGGCCCAGAGATACAGTTTGCATTCTGCACCCGCAAACGAGGAAGAACTAGCAGTGCTGCTACTTTAGCCATTGATATCAACCTCCCCGCCAATTTTGTCTAGAGCTTTTTTTAGTTCTTTGCGCCACTGTTGAGACTCCACGGCACTCATTGAGGTAATGTCACTTTCTATACGGGCATTCAGCCAGTTGCCGTAACGTTGACACACCGCTTCACGCCAGGCACTCCGATTGCGTCCAATTGCAAATTCTTGATCATTTTCTGCACGGTAGGGATCAAGCCAATATTGCTCCTCCATATTTAAACGGCATTCCTTATGCAAACTCCAGCCAGCAGGTAAAGTCTGCATCTGAGCCGCAAAAACCAGCAATTGGTCAGATATGCACTGGACCAGCTCCATCCGTTTGGTACGAATACCAATATTTGTATAGTCTTTGACACTGATTAGAAAACTGCGTAATAACTGAGTTAGTTCTCGTACTTGTGGGCGCCGGCCAAATCTACTGCTAAAAATACTCTCAATATTCAATGGAGGCCTTATGGGCTCTGAGTACCAGTTTGGCGGAACCGAAGGTAAAAGATAATTTTCGCCATAACGTTGGCTATTGAGCTGACTGATATTTTGCGGTTTAGTGCCACCAAACTTTTGCAAAGTGGTGTTAGGATATTCACAGTAGCCATGCGGATGACCTTGTTTGTTTCTGTGAGCTTCACGTGCGGTTTTGGCGTCATCGGAAAAGCGGTCTTCGCGGATCTTGGTCCACACAGTATGGATCAGCGAAGATGGAAACAAAGGCGACAAAAGATGATATTGGTCATCACCCAATGGCCAAAATATTTGTTTTGCCAAGGTGTGTGACGAAAATTGCTCTCTGTCTTCCACTAAAGTAGCAAATGCTTGCATCCATGACTCTGCAGACTCAATATCTTCAGAGAAAGCGTATAACAGGCGCTCATCCCGACTGCATGCTCGCGATAAAATGGTGCTTCCATCTACCTCTAAGCTCAAAAACTTATATACATCCAGCGCAGCGGCATTGCCTATAACATCGGGAGTGTATTTATCAGCAAGGGTATGGGTACCGATAACCAATTCGTCAACGTGAGTGTTTCCAGGCTTATTCAGGTTGCTGCCTTTGGCATCAGGGTGAACAAATTTAAGGGCATGAGTTACCTGCTGTATCTGAGAAACTCTCCGTGCCGCACTAGCTATCCAGTTTTCACGCTGGTACTCTTCCAGCAGTTTTTCCCGTTTATCCCTATCATCAACACTTAGCTTTTCCAGCTTCGGCACCAAGCGTTTAGATAAAAAGTCTTCTATGGCTATTCTTAGTCGACTGCTTGCCGTCTCGGCATTCGTAGTTGTCATAAATAGACCCTCCTTAAAGTAGTATCGCCGCTAAATTTTGCAAAATATCCTCAGAGAAACTCTAGAGGCGCCTCCATTCTAGCGCGATACTTGCCAAGTATTAAAAAACCTCCTTACAATGTCAGCTCTTTATAATTTAGGTATTTTCCTCCACATGAAGTGTTTACCACTCACGCTGGTTTGTTGTGGTCACACTGAGCCGGCGAAAATTTATGGAATCTATACATACAAGTAACTGAAGTTAATGGTCATTAACAAATTTTTACTGCCGAGAGGCAGTTTAAATAACGATCTTTTAGGCCTTTGCTCTTTTATCTAAAGCGACTAAAGCCCAAAGAAAAGTCATAGTACCAACCTTGCTCGCTTCCACGATCCGGCAATTCGACAAATCCAAATCTTCGTGCACAGATCCCGACCTCCATATCCAGCTTCTCTGCTAGATCCATCAGTATTGTTTCAAAATCACCTCCCCCCCAAACGCTCACACCACATCCCAGATCAAAAGGGTTGGGGTGAATTAGGTTATTTACATCGACAAGCCTGCCATCATGCTTATAGCGGTGCAGCCTAATCTCACCATCATCATTGGGTAGTAGTCCGTAGCGCTGGCGACCTAGTGGATCATATCGAAACGGTTGCACACGCTGTAACTCCCCACTTAGAGTTGCTCTGGTGACCCACCACCAGGAAGCAGGCTTCACTACTAAACTCTCTGCGCTATCAGCCTTACCAAACATCCAGGCACGCATACAACTATGCTCTAAGTCAACTAGGTTTTTTGTCGGCTCCAGCTTTCTCCGCTCAATAATGCGGGTGGTAGCATCTATTGAAGATAATTGGTCACGCGTTAGCAGCTCACTGAGGTAGTGACTTTCCAGTAAAAACTGAGAACTCTCAAAGCCAGGGCGGCAATAGGCAGGCTGACTCGGACCATTTGCTATATGCCGAATATTCGTACCCAACAAATACAGATTAGGCAATTTACAAAATCCCGGACGATGGCGCCGAATTCGCCCAGCCAGCTGAATAATCGAACGCATGGAGGAAGGTTCAACAATACCCCAGTCGTAGTCGTGGTCGCGCCCCACCTCAGCTACCGCTGTTGCCAATACAATAAAGATATGATTCTCTTCCCACTTGCGATCCAAGATGTCACGTATTCTCGAATCTCGGAATAGCATGACTGGGTCTTTACGGTTTAAAAATGTATCGAGCTGACTTTCAATTTCGGAACGCACAAGTAGTGGATGTTGAGAGTGATAAACACATATATGGAGATGATATCCATACTCGGCATCCAAAGAGTAAAGCTCTTTAGCTGCACCTACTAACGAATCAATATTCGCTATTCTTACCAAGCCCAAACTCACTTTTTTTCCAGTAATTTGGTCGACGGTGTGATGCTGGTTGTGCAAGTTATGAATATGCTCATGCAAACACTGGGCAAAGCTCTTATATATAGCGTTTTTTTCCGAGCCAGAAGCTATAGACAATGGTTTTACTGTCGCTTTGCGGCGCTTCTCAGCCTTGGACAACTTTGCCACTCGCTTTTCCACAAAGCTTAAATGTGCTGCAATAAAGCTATCTTCCAATGCATGGTCCGCAGCACGAGACTCATACTCGTCAAACCAGGCACAACATATACTCACAGGCTGCCCAGGAACACCTCTGTTTTGCTGATAGCAACGCCTTCCACTTACATAGGCGCTGAACAGCCCCTGAACAATGGCAGGTGGCAAAGTTGCAGAAGAGATCAAGACCCTACTGCCCAGCAACCCGGCCCAATTCACCAGCCGACTTAACGCCGGCAGATCCTCCGTCGAAAAATCATCGGGTTCATCAAGCACAAGATCCGAGGTCAACAAGCGCAACATAGGAGCAATTTGGTGACCACCCCGTGTTGCTTCAGTGGCAGGCATTAAATGATCAATTGTACAAGTGAGGATGGGCGCGCTCAAAAGGCGGCGCGCATTGGGGTTGTTATCCAGCCACCGGCTAAATGGCCCACTCTCTATACTGCCTTCATAGGAAACATGTTGATAATCGGGAACCAAACACTCTGCTGATTCAGACCCGCTAATAGACATAAGGCTATCGTCTTCTCTGGCGCGCTGGTGAAGCTCCCTTATTGCAGCACCACCTACAAGCACAGCCATATCATCATCGCCCAATTCTAGGCGCTCTCTGTAGGCATCACCGGTTTGAAGAGTCAGGCTTCGCAAGCCCAAAGCAACACTGAAGCGAGCCCCCAGTTGCGGATCAGACAAACCATATAGAATACGCCCGTTAGCGAGTGTTTTTCCGCAGCCTGTAGATGCCATATTTACACCAAAAAATCCTTGTAGCAAAGACCGTTCTTGTACCGAAGTTGCCAAATCAAATGCTTTATCCTGCCACTGGAAACATTTATCCCGACTTCGTTGGCGAAACCCTCGGTGGCGAGCAAGGCGAGGCAATTGAAACTCAAGCCGTGGCAGCATGCGCGCGATCTTACCTGCATTCACTTCCACACCAATAAGGTGCTCATCCAAACGCTGTTTTAAAACATGTGTCTTGTGATGTGTATTGGCATAAAGCGGGTATTCTTTATCACCATAACGACTGTGACTAGGCTGACTGGAGTAGTAGTGATCTGCCAGCATTAGCGCCATACGGGACAAATGCAGGACATAAGGGTCTTCAATATAATTAGATCTAACCATACCCGGGCGGGAAAGTATTATTCTGGCAATCTTTGCAGCATGTTGCTGCCAGTGTTGACTCTTTAACGGTATGTCAGCATTGAATTTCCAGCAAGCTTGAATCTGTTTTCCCGATATATTGTCGTTCCTACCACACCAGTCTTCATCTATATTCAAAGGAAGACATTTTAGAATACTAGATTGTGGCTCCTCTTGATTTTGGGTCGGCAAGCGATGATGACTGACAATCAGCCAACCTATTACCTGAGCCAGGGGAGGCATACATTCAAAAGGGCACAGCCTGTCTATATCTGATTCATCCAGTCCGTCTCTATAAACTGTCTGCAAACAACTATCGATAGCTGCTTCAGATGAATCAACTAAGTTTTGCAACCATACTCGATCCTCTTGTTTATTGACAAATGCCTCAAATAGTCGTAACGAAACCCACTCGTGCCGATAAGCATCAGCCATAGGTCTTCCATTGGCATTTTTTAACTTACGCTGAAATGCACTATTTGCTTTACCAAAGTCGTGGAAAAGGCCAGCCATACTAGCAAGTAAGGCAATATCTTCTGCCGAGTGCCAATTGTTTTCATCTTGCTTACGCAAAACATCCCGCTCGGTTATATTAGTTGGCACCGCACCTTGCTCGTTAAAACGACCGGCATTTCCAACAATCCATAATAAGTCAGTTCGATCACGGCCTCGCATCCAGTGGCAAGCCACAGCCGTGTTGCGACGTGCTGAGCGCTTAAGCAGTCTTTTAAGCGCCTGAAGCCCCTGCTGAGTAATATGGGTTTGCCAAGTGCGATGCCCTCGCCGCTCGGCGAACTGATCAAGAATGCGTCGAGTCTCTGTAAGAGCATTCTTCGTGCACTGCGACACAATCAGAATGTTCATCCAGGTTTCCCAAGTGTTAATGCAATACCTTTCAAATTATCGATCATAAAGTCAAGCGCTTCTGTCTTGGTTAGATTTTTCACACACTCCTGCCTAAACTCCTGCTCCTCATCACCTCGAACTGCCGAGATAAATGCTTGCGGTAAGATCAAGGCATCCTTGACAAGATCTGCAGTATCAAAAACCAATCCACCACGGCGAGTTTTCCCATGCAAAACAGCGAGGCCATGAGGTAGACCAAGCACCCAGGTTGCAGTTGCACCTAGGCCATAAGCTAGATAATTACCATGATCTAAAAAGCGGTTAGCTGGGTCAGTTCCGGTCCCACGCTTGGCTCTTACAAAATCCCCATAGTTGACAACTTTAGAAGCAAGTTTGAAAAGATGCTTCGTTAATCGTGCTTCGAGCGTCAATAAATGAGAAACGCTTGAAGCATTGTCTATTCGCTCCAAATAATTGCTCAATACCAAAGTAAGCTCACTTTCATCGATAAAAAAGTCACCGTCCTTAAATTGCTTATTTTTATTCCACTGTTTACCTATCAGACCTAATCTGGCTGTTTGAATTGCTTTTGCAGCCTCTAACCGTTTATCGCTATCAAACCAGAATCCGACCCAGTTCTGTAAATACTCTGTCGGCCTATACTCACTTTGTGGTGAAAACCAAGCAACTTCCACATCGAATTCATTAGCACTAAATAGCGGGGTTCCGCCACCACCACAAAAACCAACCAAGACACCGGCCTTTGCGAGTTCGCGCATGGCCGCTTGAGTTACCGAAGTGCCAGTACCCAGCAGTAGAGTTGTTGTATTGGCTATTGGGATATTCCAGTATAGCGATTGCTTGCCTGCATCAGTAACATATTCAACACGGCCACCATTTACTAGCACTCTGCAATGTTGCAAATAATAGATGTTCGCCCTTTTGGAATGCAGTATCGCTTTAAGGTCTGACGGTGAGAGATCTTCCATAGAATCTATGCCATTCTATCCGCTATAGTTGGTTTACAATATCCTGGGTAGATCAGCATGACAAATAATAAATATTACAAAAGCACGCCGAAAAACATCCATGCCTTAAACTCGATTCCCTAAAACCTAATACGCCAACAATTGCTAACCCCTCAACTCTATTTTAAGGTTTTCCTTTATATTTTTGGATAGAATATGATTCAACAGCTTTTTGGGGTACAGCTCAAAGCTATAACGGCGGTGTTTGGGAGCTATCGTACGAGACCGTCCTGCGTATCCCTTGGGGCAGCCTTGCAACAGAGGGAACCATCTGTTTTTTTGGTGAAAAGTGGGCCAACTTTATAGTTAGTGGCCTGAGAGGTTTTCATAATGTTAGTTAACAAACAAGCACGACACCAGCTCCCACGATTCAATTTGGCGATTTCGTTAAACTATGATAAAAAAATCTAACAGGGCTAAAGAAATAGCCATGTTAGAGAAGAGGCAAGTTGGCCGAGATATCGCTCTCTACTCGTAATCATTAATGATCTTTTGTAATCAAACAATACCCTAGCCATTGGTTTTCAGTCGTACTTTTACCTCCTAGTGTCTCTGATCTGGGGTACGATCACTAAACCCACCTTGTTCGGCACAGAGTAATTTAGGCCGTATAAGCCTTACTTCTTCCCTCTCTCTCGGTGTACTTTGCTGGTCAGATCATTGATTGATCACACCGCTCTTATTTACTGTCATTCCCGGCTGTCTACCTGCCGTATTTAGCCAGTCACCATTGGGCGGAGTGATAATAGTGCTTTGCCGATACATAATTACAATACTCTTTCAAGACGTAGAGATTGTTTCAATACTACATAAAAAGGGTATTAAAACAAGGCATAATACGCCAACTATTATTCCTATCCTATACCCGAGAAGAACACACCAAATATATCTCCTTGTTTTTAAACAACAAATCCCAACCCCAATTTTCTACCAACCCCGGGGCCCGGATCATCACTCCGTACTCTACCTAAAAACCGGCCATACTGCCCAGGCAACCCGGCATATGGCGGGCAACTGTCTGAAATAGCCGGGGGACGGTGGGTTGCAGCCGCCTTAATAGCCCTTAGTTATTGTCTTATATCAACTTTTCGGCACAACACTACTATAGAATACCCACTGCACACCCTAAGGAGAAAATCATGAATAAAACCCGCCTGTGCACAGTGATTAGCCTTGCCTTTCTCATGTCCGCCTGCGATACCGGCCCCGAATCACCCCGCGGCTTCAGCCTGCCGGTGGGGGACGCCGCCAGAGGGGAGATGGTTTTTCAGGAATTCAACTGCAAGTCCTGCCATGCCGTCAAAGGCAAGGAGGGCAATACCGAGAGTGATGCCGAGGTGCCGATAGTGCTCGGCGGCAAGGTCAGCCGTGTGAAAACCTATGCTGAACTGGTCACTTCGGTGATCAACCCCTCGCACAGGCTGGCCAAGGGCTATCCCGAAGAAATGGTGCAGGAGGGCGGGCAGTCGAAAATGCCGAATTTCAATTCAGTGATGACAGTGGCGCAACTGGCTGATTTGGTGGCCTTTCTGCAACCACACTATGAGCTGCAGCCCTACGAGCCCACTTATTACCCGAGCTTTTACTGAGGCCGGGTGAGACCGGGCTCAGTCCCAACGCTCAAGCGGATCGCAGGCGTTGCGGTTGAGCCTTCTTACGGCAGAACCGGGTGGGGAACTGCCGGCCGGGGAGGCGGGCAGTTGCCGTTAATACCCCGGCAGGCTCCCGAGTTTGTTACTGCAAAGCGCCAGCATGGTAACCACTTGGCGCACAGTCCGCCATGAGGGACGGGCTGTGCAGTGGGAGGGCGTCAGTAGGGCAGGAAGTCGAACGAGTAGTTGAGCGTGGTGCGCAGCACGTTATTGGCGCTGAAGGCGATAAGGCGTATGCGCGCCAGCAGTTTCTTCTCCAGGGCATCGTCGTTGAGGTCGCTGGAGACGATTTTTGCCGAGGCGACCTGGCCGCTGGGCTCGATAACGATCTGTACGGTCACCTTGCCCTGCAGGCCCGGGTTTTTGCGCAGCGCGCGGTTATAGATGGCGAAGATGGCGCCTTTGTTGCGATCCATGATTTTGCGGATCTCTTCGTCGCTACGCGCAGACTGGTCGCGGCCACCGCCGGTACTGGCTTTATTGGCGTTGGATCGCTTCAGCGCCACCGGTGTGTCGACTTTGGTGGTTTCCCTGCCGGACAGCGCGACACCGCCGGTGTCGCGGCTGAGTGCGGCGGTGCTGATACCGCCGCTGGTGCCGCGCGCCTGGCTGGTGATCACCGAGCGGTCCACTTTTCTGGCCTCGGCCACGCCGCGGCTGAGGTTGGCGCTGGCGACATCGGCCATCTCCAGGGTGTCGCGCATATCGGCGAGATCGTCTTTAAACTGCATCAGCCCGCTGGTGGCGGCTTTTTCCCGCGCCTGCTCCACCAGCTGCACGGGTTTGGGTTCCGGCTTGGGTTTTGGCTTGGGCTCGGGTTTGGGCTCCGGTTTCGGCTTGGGTTTTTCCTTGGGCTTTTCCGGTTTCGGTTTGGGCTTCGGCTTGGGTTTGGGCTCGGGTTTGGGCAGCTCCTTTTTCTCCAGAATCACCTGGGCCAGCTGCGGCGGCAACTCCTCCAGCTCTTTGCGCTCGGGCTCGGGGACCGGAATGAACGGTATGATCAAGCCGACAATGAACAGTGTAATCAGCAGCGTCTTGAGGATGCGCTTGTAAGTGCGATTGTCCTCTTCCAGCGACTGCCAGGGCAGCTGCAGGCTCGGGCCTCTCATAACTATTGCTGCCACGCCAGGCCTCCCTCTTGCTGCGCCGTCTCCGTTTCACCCGGCGCAACGCGAGTGACCGCCAGGGAGATATCGCGGTAATCGGCCGCGGCGCAGGTGGTCATAATGCGCTTCAGCAGGGCGTAGGGTATGGACTCGTCACCCATGATGGTAACGGCCCGCCCTTTGCGCCGCTCGAGTTCAGTCAGCGGGCGGCGCGATGCCTGGTAGGTCAATTCGTCGGTCAGTTCTTTGATATCGTTGTCGTCGCGCTTCAATACATCGGCTACCGATACCAGCGAGCGACCGCTGACGACGATATCGCTCTGGTTAAGCATGACTACCAGGGTGGTGTCGGGTTTCTTTTCCGCTACCGATTCCGGCAGCTTGATGCTCTTGTTGCTCTGCAAGACTTCCACATCGGAGGAATTGACCAGCAGAAAGAAAACCAGAATGGTAAAAATATCCATCAGCGAAACCAGGTTGAGCTTGGAGGTCTGCTTCAGGCGCCGGTGGTGGCGGGCCATGCGGCGGGCGCGCAGGTTCTGTTTCATCGACCGGCACTCCCCACGCTGACCAGGGCCTCGCCTTCAGGGGCGTCGCCGAGGGAAATATCGGGAAACAGTTCGGCATTAACTTCGGAGGCGGCCACCACAGCCCTGAACGAGCGCACTGTGTCCATGGTGGAGACAATGGTCTGGTAGCTGGTATCGGCCTCGGATAAAACCAGTATGTCGCGCTTCTCTATGCCTTTTTCACGCAACTGGCGCTTTACTTCCTGCAGCACCAGTGACAGCAGTTTGAAATCGTGGCCGGGTTTGTCAGCGCCTTCTTCCGTTTTTTGGGCGATGCGCTTGAGGCGAACGCCGGCCGGGTAGTTTACGTCGATATAGTCATCGCGAATCACCAGCTCCAACTGTTTTTCCTGCTGCTGGTCCTTGTTGTCATCCGAGGCTGCCATGTCAGGCAGTTTCAGATCGAGCACGGTAATCTGGGAAAACACCATGCTCATCAACAATACCGGCACCAGCACGATCATCAGATTCATGAAAGAGGTGATATCCAATTCCGCTTCTTTATTGGCGAAACGTCTTCGTCGCATCATGGTCGCAGTACCACTCCGTTTACTGGCTCAGGGGCGTCGGGCCCGGTTAAGCTACAGCGCTAGTCGCCGGAACGGGACTTTGATGCCATCAGGCGGGCGTCGGCCATCAGGTTCAGGCACTTGACGCCGGCCATTTCCAGGCTGTCGACAATCTCGGTGGTTTTGGTCTGCAGCATGGCGTGAAACAGCAGCAGCGGAATGGCCGAGATCAAACCGAAAGCCGTGGTGTTCATGGCTACGGAAATACTTTGCGACAGCAGCGAGGCTTTCTCGGTGGGGTCGGCGTTGGCCACCGCGGTAAAGGCGGCAATCAAACCGATAATGGTGCCGAGCAGCCCCAGCAGGGTGGCGATATTGGCCAGGGTGGCAAGGTAGGAGGTGCGTTTTTCCAGGCGCGGTACCGCCTCCATGACACCTTCTTCCATGGCGAATTCGATTTCGTCGCGGCGCTGAGTCTGGCTCAGTCGCGCAACGCCCGAAGCGATAATGCGGGCAACCGGGGCGCCGTCGGACTTGGCAAAGTTGATCACGCTTTTGTAGTCGCGCTTGCTCAGCATCGGCATGATGCGATCAAAGGCGCGCCGATTGGACATTTTTGCGCGGGTTAAAAACAACCAGCGTTCCAGTACCACAGCCAGACCGATCACCAGGACGATCGCAATCGGGTACATAAAGGGACCGCCGCTTTGGAAAAAACGCACGATGATGGTCATGAAGTCCATAAACTCTCTGCCTCCTATAAATCAGAGTTTAGTTTCTAGTAGCTAGCGACCGGGGACCAGTCACTGAACTATGCCTGCAATTAAAGAAAATAACTGTGACAGTTGCGGCGTTTTTTACGCCAACTTCGTTCGACTTTATTCGACTGCGTCAAACGATTCCGAACCGGGTTCCATTTATTGGTATTAACTTATTGCCTATCTCTATGATAGCGGATTACGTTGTGCTGTTGTGTGCGTTTTCCGGTAAATCCAGCCTGCATCTATATCGATATTTATTGTTCTTCCTGCGTGTCCGACATTTCCTTTATATAGTACAACTGGCGGCGAAATTCCGCGCGGTCGACATGGGAGAAAACGGCCTGCAATTGACTGTCAATGGACTGGTACAGAGCCGCCGGACCCTCGGGTGGTTTCCACGGTACGATATACAACACGGTGGGCTGCTCCTGGTTGCCCTGGACGGTGGATTCCATATTGATCACGGCTTCCTGCGCCTGCGCGGCAACGGTCAGGTACAAACCCAGCAGTAGGGTGATCGGCGCTGGTGATAAATACTTGAGCAGCATTTTAAAAAAGCTCTCGGTTGTTTCCATATGGATCTCGACTGTTGTACTACCGCTCATGGCTGCTGGTTTATCGCTCATGGCTGCTGTTTTACCGCTCATGGCTGCCGTTTTACCGCTCATGGCTGTCCCTCCACCCGCGCCACGTTTTGCAGGCGGCGCTTCAGGTCGATAATCCAGCCGGCAATCTGCCGGTCCGGCTCTTGCTGCAATTGCTGGTAGGACTCGAAATGCAGCAGCGCCTTGTCGAACTGCCCCAGATAGAGATCGTAGAGAATACCGATATTGCGATGCGAAGCGGCGTGCTGCGGCCACACTTCCAGGGCCTGCAGGTAGAGACCTTCGGCGCCGGCGAAATCGCCCTGCTCGCGCTTGACCACGGCCAGTTGGTTATAGGCGTCGAGGTTTTTGCCGTTGGCGGCAATCGCCTGGGCAAAGGCCTGCTGCGCCTGCTCGAGGCGATCGGTGCGGCGGTAGACGATACCGAGGTTGAGCCAGGGGCCGGACAACTGCGGGTGTTCGACGGTGAGTTCCTGCAAAAGAACCTCGGCTTTCTGCCACTGCTGGCCCTGCAGTGCCGTCAATGCCTGGGCAAACAGCGCCTGGGCCTGGCGCGGCGCCGACACCGGGTTGGCCAGATAGGGATTGGGTGTGGAAGCCACCTGGGTGGGGCGATCTTCGCCATCGCTGTCGGCCGGCTGCTGCACTTTGGGGGCGGCGGGCGGTTTGCCGAGGCCGCCGAGCTGGCTGCAACCGGCCAGGGTGGTGCTGAGCAGTATTGCCGCCAGCCAGGTGCAAGTCCTTGCCTTGTCAATAAATGGTTTCACTGTAATTCACCAGGGTTTCCGATTTTTTATAGCGCGCCGGCAGCAGGCGGGTCAGCGAGTCGAAGCTCTGTTTGACCCAGTCGTCGTAGAGCCCGGTCCAGCTGCGCTGGGCATTGGCCTCGTGTATTTCGATGGCTTTCTCTTCAAACGGGAAGGCCTGTTCCTCCAGCAGCACTTCATACTGTTCCAGCGCAAGTGCATCGAGACCTTTGGGCCGCTCCGAGTCCATCAGGTCGCTGCTGAGGCGGGCATAAACCTCACCGATACGGTAGTTGGCCAGTGTGGCAAATTCCGCCACGCCGTAGTCGAGAATATTTTTATAAGCAGACAGGGTATCCTGCAAGGCTTTTTTCTTTTTCTTGAGACTTTGTTTTAAAGGCAGTTTCAGCGGTATGCGCACAAACTGGCGGTAGACGTCATCGGCCAGCTCGGTGGCGGAAAAGGCCGCCATGTAGCGCGAGCGGTCTGTGCGCCTGGCGCCGGCACCGGCGTCGGCGCTGACAATCTTGCGCAGCCAGAAACGCCGCTTGTCCGCCTGGCCATCGGCCTGGTAGAGTTCGGCCAGTTTGAAGCGGGCCTCCATCACGATATCGAAGGGCTCGGCATAGGTGTTGGCGTATTTGCGGTAACGCAGGATGGCGTCGCTGCGGTTGCCGGCTTTTTCGTAGAGTTCTGCCGCCAGGTACAGCGACTGGCGCTGTACCTCCGGATCGGCGTCGCTGCGCGCGACATCGGTCAGGGTGTGGGCCGCCTGCTGCCAGTTTTCCATTGCCTGGTAGACCACCACCAGCTTGGCGGGAATCTTGATGCTGAGCGCATGGCGGGGAAAGCGCGTGCGGAAATCGGTCAGCTCGCGCTCGGCCTCCTGCCAGCGCTGCAGTTCCATCAGGTAGTTGGCGGCATCGAACTGGGCTTTGATGGCGATCTCGGTGCCGGGGGTGACATCGCGCACGCGCAATAACTGCTCGATGGCCTGGGTTTTATTGTCGGCCGCCAGCAATTGTTCGGCGGCCTTGAAGATACTGGCGGCGAGCCGCTCTTCGACGGTCACCCGCGTCGGATCTTGCGCCGGCAACAGCCGCAATACCGAGCGGTAGGCCACTTCGGCCTCGCCGTAGCGCTGCAGATCGAACAGCGCATGGCCCTGCACCAGCCAGGCGATGCGGCGCAGGCCGGCTGCCACCGGCGGCTGCCAGTCGGTAATGCGCCGCGCCGCGGCCACTGCTTTTTCCTGCTCGCCCTGTTGCAGTAATTCCTGCGCAGTCTGGGTCAGCACGCCGGGGGCGCGTTTGTCGGTGGCGTAGTAGTCGGCAAAATTAAGGCCGCTGGCAATTTTGCGCAATTCCCAAGACTTGCGCATTTCGTCGGCGCTGCCCTCGACCAGTTCGGTGGCTACCAGTATCGCTGAATAGCCCGCCTCGGCGCCGCGCTTTTTATCCAGGTAGTGGTAGGCGACCCGCTCGTAGGCATCCAGCGCGCGCGGCAACTGCCGGGCCTCGTTAAACGTTTCGGCCATCAGAAAAACCATTTCCGGCGTCTGCTGGTCGTCGGGAAAAGTATCGACAAATTCCTGGTACCAGCCGGCGGCGATCTGGTAGGTCTGGCGCTGCTTGGCCAGCCGCTGCTGGGGGCTCATGCGCTCGCTCTTGTCTTCAGCCACATCCGCCGCCCTGCCGGTTTTGGCTTGCTGCGGCTGTTTCAGCTGCTGCGCTTCGGCGTGATAGTACTTGGCAAGCTCCTGAATATATTCGTGCAGATAGGTGCGCAACTCATTGCGAATCGCTTCGTCTTTCATACCCCAATATTCACTGTGAATGCCGTAACCGCGCACAAAGGCCTCTTTGGTGGGCAGGATCAGGCTGGGAAAGTCCCCCAGTTCGTACACCTTGATGGTGCGCACGCTAAATGCCGGAGAGTAATCCGATACCGGGTAATTGTTGACATAGTGAATGAAGGTATCGGCGCTGTCGCGGAAGCGCTTTTTGTCGAGGTAGAGCTTGCCGAGCCGGTCGTAGAGCTGGTGGTGATAGGGGCGCTCGCCGAGTTTGCCATAGACCTCGGTAATGGTCTGGGCGCCGTCCAGGTAGGAAAACACCAGGCTCATTACCCGCAGTGTGTCCTCGGCCAGGTTGCGCTGTGGTCCCTGCAGGCTGCCGAAGTCGCCGTTGGCTGGGGTAATGGCGTCCAGCACCCGGGTGAAGGAGCCCAGTGAGGCGCGGTAGCGATTGCGCTTGAACTGCGACCAGCCGTGCATATAGACCGCGTTGTGATAAAAAGGCGAGGACTCACCCGCCGCCATTACCGCGGCATAGGCCTGCTCTGCCGCGGCATAGTCGCCATTGCTGAAAAAGCGCTCGGCGCGGCGAAACTGGGCCTCGGCCATCAGGCCGGATTCGGGATAGGTATCGGCCAGCTGGTCCAGGACTTTGGCCGACTCTTCCACCCGGCCGTCCAGGGCATAGGCCTTGGCCAGCTGATAGCGCAGGTTATCGGTGTCGCCGTGGGCCTCCTGCAATTCGATCAGTTCGCTGTACATGTCGATGGCGCCGTCGAAGAAGCGCCGCACCTCGCTGGCGGCCAGCTGGTTGTTCTCGCTGCGGGCCATTTCCAGCCCCGCCAGGCGGGTCAGGATTTTGCGCCGCACTTCCGGGCTCTGGGCCACCTGCAGGGCACCGCGGTAGCTATTTTCGATATCTTCCAGGCTGACCTCGGGGACTTTGACGTCGGGGTCCGGCAGCTGCGCCGGTTCCAGCTCCGCCAGTGTCGGCCCGCGGTCGACTTTGCCGCCGCCGCCGAACCAGGCACAGCCGCCACACAGCAGGGACAGACATAGCAGCATGGCGGCGCAATGGCGCGATCTGTAATATGTCTCACCGGCCACCAGGGCTGCTTTACTGCCGCGTGTCTCACCACCGCTCAAGGCTGCTGTTTTGCCGCTCAAGGCTGCTGTTCTGCCGCTCAAGGCTGTTCGTCTCTCAAAGCTCACGGCTGCTGTTCCATCGTCATGGCCGCGGTTCCGGCCTCGGGCTCGGGTTCGGCGCTGTCTTCGTCGCCCTGGCGTCCCTGATAAGCGTCGTCATAGAGGCGCGCCACCGACAGGCGGGTCTGGGCCAGATAGTGTTGCAGGCGCTGGCGCTGGGCGATGATTTCCTGTGCCACCTGCTGGCGCAGGCTGGCCTCGGCCAGCTGCACCGCGGCATCGACCTTTTTATGCTGCGCCGCCACCCGCAAGCCGGCACTGTCCAGCCGCTGGCGGTAGGGCAGGATGTCGGGCGCGGCAGTGATCACGCTTTCCAGGCGCTGCTGGTTTTGCTGCAGTTGCGCCAGCGCTTGGTCCAGTTCGCGCAGATTGCTGCGGTTCTGCCACAGGTGGTCGGCAAAGGCTTCGCTGGCGCGCCACAGCAGCATGCCGCGAAAGCGCCGCAGCGCGGGGCGGTAATCCTCTACGCTTTCACCGGCGGCCTGCAACCGGGCAATGCCGGCCCCGGCGCGCTCGACGATGGCGTACAGCGAGGTGGTGTCTTCACTGGCGATGGCCAGGTAGTCGCGGTTGTCGACGATGGCCTGCAGGCGCGCCGCCAGGGCGTTGCGCTGCTGCACCAGGCGCTGCTGTTGCTGCAGCAATTGCTGCTCGGCCACGGTCTCCAGTTTTCTGGCACGGGCGACTTCGCGCTCGTCGAGCATCAGTTGATAGGCTTCGAGCTTTTCGCGCCAGCCCTCGAGCTGGCTGTTAATACGCAGTAAATCGCGCAGTTCCTGCACCGAGCCCTGGAAGCGGTTGCTGGCAAACAGCTCGGTGAGATAGCTCAGATGCGGCTTGACGGCGGTGGTGGTGTCGATGGAAAACCAGTTGCGGTTGCTGTCCTCCCTGACCTGCAGGGCCGCCAGCAGGGCTCGATTCTGCAGTTCTTCGAGCACCATGTCGATACGGGCGATTTCCGCTTCGAAGACACTCTCGGCATCGAGAAAGGCGCCCAGGGCCTGGCCCGACGAGCCCAGTTTTTCATAGGCGTAGGGTACCGCCAGCACCGCTTCCTGGGTGGAGGCGTAGACCAGCGAGCGCTGGCTCAGGGCCTGCCAGGGTTTCAGCGCCAGGGCGTAATCGCCGGTCTGCGCCGCCGCCCAGCCGTAGCCCAGCAGCGCGCGGTTGGACATGGCGCTTTGCAGGCGCACGCGGGTAAACTGCTCGAGTGCTTCTTCGTGCAGGCCCTGCAGCATCAGGGTGTAGCCCGCCGCGGTCAGCGCCTTGTCGTTCAGTGCCAGGTGCTCTTCCAGGGTCTGCTCGCGCTGCATCATCGGCAGCCTGTCGAGAGCGGAGAAGTGCTTGATCGCCGTTTCGTAGTTCTGCTCCCGGCTGTAGGCCACCGCCAGGTTGTAGTGGATGTAAGGCAGCCAGTCGCCCAGGTGATCGTCCTCTTTGATCAGCAGTTTGCCGGCGCGGTCGAGGCCGCCGCGCTTGATGGTGAGGTTGACCTGCAGCGCCGCCAGCTCCTCCAGCAGTTGGTCGTCGAAACTGCCGCGGATATTGTTGAGGCTGCTCTCGGCGCCGTCCCAGTCGCCGCGCAGGTAGCGCAGTTTGCCCAGGTAAAACCAGGCGGCGTTGCGCACCTGCAGCGGGCGGCTGGCGTCCAGCAGCCGGGTGAAGGTCTCGCCGGCGCGGCGCTCCATACCGAAGGCCAGGCTGATGCCGCCGGCCATCAGTTCGGGGTTGTCGCCGTGGCCCTTGATGCCGCCGCGGGCCTCGGCCACCATCAGTTCACTGAGGGCGGCCAGGTAGCGGTCCTGGTAGTACTCGTAGAGGGTGACGCCGTAGCGCAGATCGGCCACCGAACTGAGCGGTTTGGCGCCCAGGGCGGTGCACGACCAGGCGATAAGCCAGCCGCCGAGCGCCGCCGCCAGGCAGCGGCGGATTGCGGGCGCGGAAATCACAGCTGCCATTCTTTGATATCGAATACCGGTTGCAGTTTGGTGGTGGAGTCGACGATGCGCAGTTCCAGCGCTTTGGGTTCCTGTTGTTTGTCCAGGGTGATGGTGGCGCCGCGCTTGTATTCGCGCCCCTGGGGTCCCTTGCCGGTGAAGAACGCCGTCACTTCGTGACTGCCGGATTTCAGGTTGCCGAGGAACAGCCGCTGCACCCCGCCGCGAAACAGGGCATCCACCTGGCGCGGGGTATAGAGGTGGCTGGCGACCAGCTTATCGTCGATTTTGACTTTAATCGCATCCAGCTCGAAAAACTCACCCACGTCCATGGAGACGAACAGGGCAATCTGGGTATTGGCGGGAAACAGCAGTTCCTCTTCCAGAATCAACAGGTCGCGATTCAATTCCAGCACGGTCTGCTTGAGGTCCTCCACCTGCTGGCTGAGAGGCGCGGCGGGATCACCGCTGAAGTCGTCGCCGTCCCCGGCAAAATCGACCGCTTCGGCGCTGTCGGTTTGCGGCATGGGATCACCGTCGACTTCGGGTTCGCCGCCGACTGCGGGCGCGGCCTCATCCGCATCCGGCACTACATCCCCGGACATCGGCACTACATCTTCAGCCGTATCCGGGGCAGCGATCTCCACCGCGGCGGCATCGCCGGCCGGCGGGTTTGGCGCGGCGGTCTCCTGGGCCTGCAGCGCGGCGCCAAACAGCAGTGCGGCAGCGGCGATACTCAATCTGAACGGCTTGGTTATCGGCTTCATGCGATGACTCTCTATCAGTTAACCCAACAGTTAATTCGGGGGGTTATTGATATACGCTAGACGCAATCCCGGGGACGCCGCAAGCCCCGCCGCCCCTCGGCGGCAGAGTTATCAATCGACCTCCGCGCTTCCCCTGTATTCGAAAAGCATTGTTTAAAGACAAGTGTATATCGCTGGCGCGAAATTTTGTGCGGCATGGACCACAACTTGATAAATCCGCCTGGCACAAGGTCTGCAGGGCAGTGGGCGCAGACGGCGACAGTGAAAACTGTCGCCCGGTTCCTTATTCCGGCGGCATCAGGCCCCGGCTGTAGTGCACCTTGCCGGCCGCATCGATAATCACACCGTCGAACTGCTCGAGCCGGTTCAGCAGCTGCAGGCCCTGTTCCACCCCCATGACGAATACCGTGGTCGACAGCGGGTCGGTGTCGAAGCCGCGCGGCCCGATCACGCTGACACTGGTGACACCGCTGGCGGAGCGGCCGGTGCGCGGGTTGAGGATATGGTGCACCCGCTCGCCGCTCTGCGGGTCGATAAAATAGCGCTCGTAGTCGCCGGAAGTGGAAATGGCGGCATCGACCAGCGGCAGCAGCAGGGCCACTTGGTCGCGCGCGCGGGGGTTTTTGATGCCGATCATCCAGGGGCGGCCGCGCTTGTCGCCGATAACGCGGCTATCGCCGCCGGCGCTGACGCTGGCGTGGCTGATACCGAGCTGGCGCAGTTTCTCCACCGCCCGGTCCACCGCATAGCCCTTGGCGATACCGCCGAGATCGATACGCATATCGGCGTGGCCGAATGACAGCTTGTGGTGCTTGCGGTCGAGCCTGAGCTGGCGGTAATCGATGGCCGGCAGCAACTGCCGGCGCTGGCCGGCGCTGGGCTGGCGGCCCTGGCGATAGTCGTAGCGGCGCCCGACCGAGGCGAAGCTGATATCGAAGGCCCCCTGGCTCAGGCGGCTGTAATACAGGGACTTATCGATCAGCGCCTGCATTTCCAGGCTGATATCCACCGGCGCTGCGGCAGCGCCGGCATTGATACGGGAGAGGTCGCTGTCCTCTTTGTAGGGACTCAAGGTATTGTCGAGCCGGCGGGCCTCGGCCATGACCGCGGCAATCGCGCGCTCGGCCGCCTGCGCCCGATCATGCCAGAGGGTGACGCTGACTTCGGTGCCCATGATGGGCTGGGTATCGCTATGCCACTCGGCCCGAACTGTGCCGGCAGCGCCGGCAAGCAGCAGCGACAGCACACAGGCAAACGGTCTTACCGGGGCCAACATTGAAAACCCTCTTTGCGTCAAAGCCTTAGAACGACCAGCTGACCTGGTACCCGCCGTCGCCATTGCGCTCGCCCACCAGCGGCAGCGCCTGCGACAGCAGCGCCGGCGCGCCGTCGCGGGGCTTGATGGTACCGGAAAAGGACAGATTCTGTTTCAGGTTGACCAGCATGCGCAGCTCTATGGGCCCGTCCAGATCGAAGACTTCGGCATCGACGCCGCCGTTACCGTCCTGTTTGAGCTTGGCGGCATAGCTGCCGAGATTCATCCAGTTGCCGCCGTATTGAAAGCGCGCACCGCGCCAGTTGGCGTTGCCGTCGATGGCGTCGACACCGCCGGCGCCGCCGCGGGCGGACTGAATCTGCACGGAAATGTCGCCGTCGATTTCCAGATCCCGAGACCACAGGCCGGCGAGTGCCGCCGCGCCGCTGAACTCGCCGTCATCGAGGCGCCAGCCGGTGGGACCGGCGCAGCCGCGACCACTGAACTGCTGGCGCTGCAGCGCGGTTTTGAAATCGACACAGGGTTGCAGCCAGAGCAGCGACAGGGGCCTCAGGCGCCACTGCAGGGTACCCAGCGGCAGCACTTCGCCCTCCAGTTCGAGCGCGGCACTGGCGGCGCGGCCGGACCAGAAACTGCCGGAAACCTGGCCGATCTGCAGCGGCGCCGCCGCCTGCAGCAGCCAGGCGCCCCAGCTGGCGGGAACCGCCGTCAACACCATTACCAGCCACACGGCGAGGCCGGCGAGAATCCAGTGCAGCAGGCGCAGTGGCTTTGGCCCGGGCAGAGGCTGCGTATCTTCGGCAGTGTTATCGACCACGGCGACTACCCCTTGAACAGGCGCACATTGGCCACCACCTGGCCGGGCTCGTTACCGGACACCACCGACAGCTCGCGCACCTGCACCTGGTGCTGGTTCTCCAACTCGTAGAGCCAGTGAATCAGGTTATTGAACACGGCGGAGTCCAGGCGCAATTTGACCTCGCCACTGCTGCTGGGCTGAAAGCCCTGCATCTGCAGGCCGTGCTTGCGCAGGCTCTGGTCCACCAGTTCGGCGATGCTGCCGCCGGAGCGCGGCCGGTTGGACTGGCGGCTGCGCTGATTGAACTCCGCCGCCAGCAGCTGCACCCGCGCCAGGCGCTCGGCGGCAAGCATGTTAGCCTGCAGCTGTGCCTGCCGCGCCTGCTGCAGCGGCCCCAGTACGGCAAACCACAGCAGGTAAACCGCCACACATACCAGGCCCACGGCCAGAATCAGTTGCTCGCGCCGATCGCGCTGCAGAAACCACTGTTTGATTGTCTCACCCATGGATTTGGTGCCCGTTGTATTAGGTTTTTCGCTTGACGCGCATGCGCGCCTGCAGCATCTCGCCCTGGCGGTTGGAGCTCAACAGCTCCGCCTGCAGGCCCTGCTGCTCGAGACTGACCCGCAGTTTCTCGATGGCGTTGAAGGTTTTCGCCTCCAGCGACAGGCGCAGTTCACCGCGCTGGTCGGCATAGTTCATCCCCTGCAGCGTCAGCTCGCTGCTGCCGGCGATGAACGGCGCCACGGCGCTGATCATCAGCGTGGCGCTGCCGCTGCTGTTGCCGCCCTGCAGCGATCTGACTTTGGTGCGCAGCTGCTGCTCCGGATCGCTGATGCGCCCGCGCGGCACCGCTGTGCGATAGGCCGCTTCGATCTCCTGGCGCAGGGTCAGATTTTCACCTTTGAGCGCCTGGTAGCCGCCGATATTGAGGCCGGCGTAAATCACTACCGCTGCCCCGGCGACGGCCGCCACATTGCGCCATTCCAGCCACCATTTCTCGAACGGCAGGCGCCGGGCAAACTCCCCCTGGCGCAGGTTGATCGGGCGCTTGCTCAGGCCAGCGCCGCCGCTGTCCGCGGCCGCGTCGATATTGCGCCGGATGTTGTGGCTGTCCCAGAGATCCACGACTTCGGTCTCGATCTCGACTTCGAGGTCCGCCGGCACCAGGGCCTGGAGTGTGTCCAGCGCGTCGCGGTCATCCGCCAGCAGGCGCAGCCGTTCGGGCTGCTCGACGTGTTCCAGCAGCCCCTCCAGCGCCGGTGTCAGCAGCGCCGCCTCAATGGCGAAGCCGAGGTTGTCGGCGTAGCGCACCGACACCTGTTCACCGTAACACAGGGTCCAGCCAGCCTCGGTAGGCGCCAGCACCAGCGGCTCCGGTACGCAGTAGTGCAGCTCCACGCCGCGGCTCTCGAACGCCTGCAGGCAGTCGCTGAACCAGGCGCGCTCGACGTAGGCGACGGCCACGCTCTCGTCACCGGGCTCGGCCAGGGCGAAGTGCATATTGTCTACGTCCGCCGCCACCGACTCTTCAAACTGAAACGGCACCAGGCGCCCCAGATGACGCTTCTCCTTGGCGCTGAATGCCATAGTGCCGCAGACCACCCGATCGCCCGGCAGCAACAGCCAGATTTCGGCGCCGGCGGCCTGTAAATGCACGCACAGGGCGTCGATATTGCCGCGGCTGGGCGGGTCCAGCCAGTCGCCGCCGGCACTCAGGCCGCGCCAGAAGTAAACCTCCGGCTCCGGCGCAAACTGGACTATGACTCTGTTCAACGAAACGCTCCCCTGTGTGTTTCGGTCCGGTAGTTACACAATAGTTCTCGCCTGTGCATTTTTCCTGCGCGGCCTTTACAGCGCCGCTTCCCGCAATTGTTCCTGCTGCTGCTGTTGCGGCTCGCTGGCGCGGTAAACCGGCAGGCGGCTGTCGCGGCGCCACACCACCCGCACCTTGCTTTCGCTGTCGCGCTTCAGCAGGCTGGTCATATAGCGGCGCTGGCGACCGATCTGGGTGGTGCCCAGCAGCAGGAAATTGCTGCTGTTCACCGTCAGCCCTTCGCCGGGCACCTGATCGCGAGCCTGTTCGCCCTGGATGCTGGCAATGGTTTCCATACTGAGAAAGTCCTGGACTTTCTCGTAGCCCTCCTGGCCGCGACCGCTGACCATGGTTTCGCCGTCGATCAGGGTCAGCGGCGTCAGGTCCGAGGCCCTGTTCAATGTGCTCATCAGCCGCATCGAGGCGGTGTTGACATTGATATCGGTGGCCTCCGGCAGCGCCACCAGTTCGTATTTCACCAGATTGTACAATTCTATCGGCATATGGCGGACCAGGCGCAGTTCGCTGACCGATTTCATCACCTGGTTGGCCGGCCGGTAAGGCGGCTCCAGGCCGAGATAATAGTCGCTCTCGGCACCGCCAAAGCCGGTGACCTGCCCGTCGGCATCGAGCCAGTCGATCACCGCCTCGGTAATTTCCTGGGCCAGGCCCTGATCGACCGGCACTTCGTCCTGAAACGTCTGCAGCAGGCGCATGAAGCGCCGCTGTGCCACGGTAAAGCGCTCCCAGGGTTCCGCCGTGGGGCTGGTGTTGCCGCGGCCGGCCACGGAATTGATATTGAAACGCCCCTGGGCGTCGATCAATAGCGGCTCCACCCAGCCGCCGTCGACCGGAAACGGCGGCAGCTCGCTGGCCCAGGTCTCCCCCAGGTGGTCAATTTCCAGATCGTCGTCCTCGGCCAGCGCATAGGCCGCCAGGGACTCGGAGCCGTACAGGTATTCGCGCGCCTGAGCGCCGTGCCAGCGGTTCTCGCCGCGCGCTGCGGTGAGCTGAAAATCCGCGGCGATGCCCACGGCCACGCCCACCACACTGGCAACTACCAGCAGGGCGATAATCAGCGCCGCCCCGGACTGTTTATCAGGCGTCGGGGGCGATGGCGAACAGGCGGGTAATTTCACCCATATCCTCCAGCTCGACGGTCACCTCGACGGCCGCCGGCAGTTCAGTCAGATTGCCGCCGCGCACCGGCCACAGCGGCTGCCACTGGCCGCTGCCGAGGCTGGTTACCGAGTTTGGCAGAAAACGCAGTCTAATATCGGTAACATCCTGCAAAATATCCAGTTGCCGCGGCTCCTGGGCGCCGGTGTCATCGACGTTGAACCAGTAGTCGCGCCACAGCGTGTCGTCCGCCAGGCGGTAGGCCACCCGCTGCAATTCGCTGCGCGGCTGGTTCAGCGGGTTGACCCAGCCGCCGCGCACAAAGCGCAGCAGGTACTCGCTGCCCTCGGCCCCGATAAAGGCGGCGGTATCGATACCGAGCGAGTCCTTGCTGCTTCTGGACACGGCGTGGCGCAAATCGGTTTCCAGTAACTGCAGGGCGCGATCGATATGATTGATGCGCTCGGCGGCGGCACTGGTGCGCTGGGTGGCCTCGGTGGCCACTGAGAACGATTCGTAGGCGAGGGTGGCCACCACCACGGCGATAGCCATGGCCACCAGTACCTCGAGCAGGGTAAACCCGCTCTGCGCCGCGCACCTGCCGACCCGGCTCCTCCTCATCTGCAGCGCGCCCATTTGGTGAAAGCGCACCCATTCATGCGAGCGCGCCTATTTATGAACATACATCTTATGAACATACATCTATTTATGCTTATGCAAGTACACCTGTTCACGAAAGCACACCTATTTTTATGAAAGTGCGCTCACTCATGGATAAAGCCCGCCAGTGTCACCAGCGCCTCCTCCCTTTCCGCCTGGCCCAGACTCACACTTACCTCCATGCGCTTGATGCCGTCGACCTCGGTGTCGAGGGCCTCCAGGTACCAGGTCCAGTCGGCGCCGGCCATCTCCACCTCGCCGCTGGCCGTGCCTTTGAATACCTGGTCGTTGAGTTCGCGCAAGACCCTGAGTTCGGTCATTTTATTCTGCGCGATCCACTGCGCCACCGCCTTGTCGCGCAGATAGCCGGTATGGGAGGCCTGGTTCTGCACTTCGAACAGCAGCGCCGGCAGCGCCACGCTGACAATCACCAGCGCCACCATCACCTCGATCAGGGTAAAACCGCGCTGTTCAGTTTTCATCTTCATCGCCCTGCAGCTCCTCGCGCGCGCGCCGGTTGCTCTCGCCCTGTTCCCAGGTGATGCGGCCGAGCAGATCGACCTCGATAAACTGATTGTGCTCGGAGGTCTCGCGCAGGGAAAACTCCACGCTAAACGGCGTCGCCTCGCCGCTGGCGAACAGCACGATATCCGGTACCAGCTGTTCCTCGCGGTCGTCGCGCACCCGCTGTTGCGGGGCCTCCGGGCTGAGTACCGGCGGAGCGAGATTCTCGGCGCTGAAGTCGGTTACGTCCTCGCCGTCGACCTGCAACAGCATATCGACATGATCCGGCAGCTGGGTTTCCAGCAGCGGCTCATCGGCCGCCAGCCACTCGTCGTCGCGAAACCGGTACCAGGCATAGCGCCAGCCGCGCTGGCCTTGCGGCTCGGTCCACTTCACCCCCATCGGCTCGCCGCCGAAGGCCGCGTTCTCGGCCGCCAGATGCAGCTGCGAGGTAAAGCGCTGGGCGATATCGCGCATCTCTTTGCCTTCGCCGTCGCCCACCGCCAGCGTTACCATACCGATGCCGAAACCCACCACTACCAGTACCACCAGTATTTCGATCAGGGTGAAACCTGCCGGGCGTTTGCTGTCCATGGGCGGCACCGGGCACTAGCCGTCCTGGTCGGTTTTCCAGTTGCCGATATCCTCGTTGGCGCCATCGCCACCGCTGACACCGTCGGCACCCAGGGTGTAGATATCGAACTCACCGTTTTCACCCGGGCTCAAATACAGGTAGGGGCGGCCCCAGGGGTCGAGCGGCTCCTCGTCCAGGTAGCGGCGCCAGTTGCGCGGCACCGGATCGAGTGTGGGCTGCTCCACCAGCGCCACCAGGCCCTGCTCGCTGGTGGGGTAGGTGAAATTGTCGAGGCGGTAGATCTTGAGGGCGGTTTCGATGCTGCGAAAATCCGTCTCCACGCGCTTCTTCTCCGCCCGGCCGACTTCGCCGATCAGGTTGGGGGCGACGATACCGGCCAGCAGGCCGATAATTACCAGCACCACCAGGATTTCAATCAGGCTGAAACCGGCCTGACGTCGTTTTGTCTGTTTCATTTACCACTCCTTAATCAAGCTATCGAGGTTGATGCCGGCGGCGGCCCGATATTATCCCACCAGCTGGTTGAGCTGGAAAATCGGCTGCAGGATCGCCATCACGATCAGTGTCACCAGCCCCCCCATAAATACCACCGTCAGCGGCTCCAGCAGGCCCATGGCGGTACCGAGCATCATTTCCAGCTCGCGTTCCTGGTTGCCGGCCGAGTGCTGCAGCTGTTTGTCCAGGGTACCGTTGGCCTCGCCGCTGGCCGCCATCTGTACCAGCAGCGGCGGGAAGATACCGGCCTGATCCAGCGCGCGGTGCAGGCTGGTGCCCTCCTGCACCGCCACTGCCACGCTTTTACAGGCCTCGCGCAGCGCCAGGTTGCTCATCACCTGGCCGGCGATACGCAGCCCTTCCAGCAGCGGCACGCCACTGGAAAGCAGAATGCTCAGGGTCGCCGAAAAGCGCGCGCTGTCGGCCTGTAACACCAGGTTGCCGAGCAGCGGCAGGCGCAACTGCAAGCGGTGCCAGACCTGCCTGCGCGCCGGATCTTTCAACAGCGCCACCGCGCCATAGCCCAGTGCCACCATCAGCACCAGACAGTAGAGGCCGTAGTTGATGGTGAAGTCGCTGGCGGCGATCAGGGCCTGGGTCAGGGCCGGCAGCTCGGCGTTGCTGTTGCGGAACAGGCCGGTGAGTTTCGGCACCACCAGCGCCATCAGCGCGGCGATGACAGTGACCGCCACACCCAGCAATACCATGGGATAGATAAGCGCCATCTGCATGCGCTGGCGGGTGTGCTGGCTGCTCTCGGCGTAGTCGGCCAGGCGCTCCAGCACCGGGCCGAGAAAACCGGCGCTCTCGCCGGCCCGCACCATGGAGCGATACATGTCGTCGAAGGCGCGCGGGTGCTCGCCCAGCGCCTGGGCCAGGCTGTGGCCCTCCAGCACCCGCGCCCGCACCTGCAGCAGCGCTTCGGTAACACCGGGTTTGCGGCTCTGTTTGGCGGCAGTCTGCAGGACTTCATCGAGCGGCAGGCCGGACTGCACCAGGGAGGCGAGCTGGCGGGTTACCAGGGTGACATCCTTGGCGCTGAGGCGGCGGCTCCAGCCGGAGAACGAAAAGCTCGGCAGACTGCTGCCGGTTTTGGCGCTGGCGGCCGCAACCTGGATCGGCTTCAGGGACTTGGAGCGCAGCTGGCCGCGCACCTGGCGCTCGGAATCCCCCTCGATAACGCCTTTGACCAGCTTGCCGCTGCTGTCCAGTGCCTGGTAACTGAAGGCTCCCATAATTAGCTGAAGGCTCTTATGTAGCTGAAGGCTCTCATATCAAGCTGTCGCGGTGACCCGCAACACCTCCTCGAGACTGGTCAGCCCGGCCAGCACCCGATCGCGCCCGTCGCTGGTGATGGACGGATGGCTTTTGCGGGCGTGACCCAGCATGGCCTGTTCCCCGGCGCCCTCGTGAATCAGCTGGCGCAGGGTTTCATCCACTTCAATCAATTCGTAAATCGCCATGCGCCCGCTGTAGCCGAGGTTATTGCAGGCGCTGCAGCCCTTGGCGCGGAAGATAACGGCGTTTTCCGGCAAATCCAGCAGCTCACACTCGGCATCGGTAGCGATATGTTCCTCTTTGCAGTTGTCGCAGAGCCTGCGCACCAGCCGCTGGGCCATTACCACCTCGATACTGGAAGACAGCAAAAACGGCTCCACACCCATGTCCTGCAGTCGGGTAACGGCGCCGATAGCGGTATTGGTATGCAGTGTCGACAGCACCAGGTGCCCGGTGAGACTGGCCTGCACGGCAATGGCGGCAGTCTCGCGGTCGCGGATCTCGCCCACCATTACCACATCGGGATCCTGTCGCAGGATGGCGCGCAGGCCGCGGGCAAAGGTCATATCCACCTTGGCATTGACCTGGGTCTGGCCGATGCCGGACAGCAAGTATTCGATCGGGTCCTCGATAGTGAGGATATTGCGACTGCGGTCATTGATATGGCTGAGCCCGGCATAGAGACTGGTGGTTTTACCGGAACCGGTGGGGCCGGTCACCAGGATGATGCCGTGGGGTTTGGCCAGCGCGCGGGCAAAGGCCGCCTCCACCGCCGCCGGCATCGCCAGCTGCTCCAGCCGCAGGTGGCCGGCGGCCTGGTCGAGCAGGCGCAGTACCACCCGCTCGCCGTGGGCGGAGGGAATGGTGGAGACGCGGATATCCACTGCGTGCCCGGCCAGCTTGACGGTGATGCGGCCGTCCTGGGGCAGGCGCTTTTCGGCGATGTCCAGTTTCGCCATGACTTTCAGGCGCGATGCCAGCAGCGGCGCCAGCACCGGCTTCGGCGACAGCACCTCGGTCAATACGCCGTCGACCCGGAAGCGCACCGCGACCCGGTCCTCGAACGGTTCCAGATGGATATCCGAGGCTTTTTCCCGCACCGCCTCAGACAGTACCGCATTGATCAGGCGGATCACCGGGGCGTCGTCATCGCCGGCCAGCAGATCGCCCTCGTCGGGAATTTCGTCGGCCAGGCGGGTCAGGTCGAAGTCGTCACCGAGGTCTTCCACGGCGCGCTGGGCGGCGCCGTCGCTGCTCTGGAAAGACTGGGTCAGGCGGCGCTGGAAGTCCGCCTGCGGCACCTCGATCAGGGTGAACTCGCGCCCCAGGTAGCGGCGCAGCTCCAGCAGCACCGGCAGCGCCAGGCCGGGGCGGTGGATGACTTCTTCACCGTCCAGCAGCACGCCGTGGGTAGAGGCAAAGCCGAAGGGGAGCGCCCCGGCGCATTCCGGTTCCCCGGCCAGCAGGCCTTCGCCTTCCAGGGTGTCAATTTGTGTGTCGTCAATGGCGGCTTCACTCACGGTTTAGCCTCTTTCGGTTGCTTCCAACTCGGATTGCCCGGCGCCGGATTCATCGCCGCCGGAAGTGGTATCGGCCTCGTCTGCATCCCCGGGCCATTCCGGCAGCAGCGGCAGCAGGCTGTCTTCGGGGTCCTTTCCGCCGAGCCCGCGCAGGCGCATCTGCTCCTGGCGGATATAACGGTATTTCTCCGCGGTGGCGCCGGTGAGATCCTTTTCGCTGCGAATCACGGTGGGGCGGATAAATACCACCAGGTTGGTTTTCGATACATTGGAGGATTCATTGCGAAACAGCCGGCCCAATCCCGGAATACTCCCGAGGAAGGGAACGCGCTGTTTGGATTCCTGGAAGTTATCTCTTATCAGGCCGCCCAAGACCACGATTTCGCCGTCTTTGGCCATGACCTGGGTCTCTATTTTGCGCTCATTGGTAATCACGTCCGAGGCCTGCACGGTGGCGCCGGTGAGGCTGGAAACCTCCTGCACGATGGTCAGCACCACACTGTCGCCCTCGTTGACCTGGGGCGTCACCGTCAGCGTAATACCGACATTTTGCCGCTCGATGGTCTGGAAGGGGTTTTGCGGGGTGCTGGCATTGCCGGTGCTGGAAAAGGAGCCGGTGACGAAGGGCACATTCTGGCCGACGGTGATGGTGGCCTCGTGATTGTCCATGGTCAGCAGGTTCGGCGTGGAGAGGATATTGGAGCCGGTATGCTGTTCCAGCGCGTTCAACAACACCAGGAAACTGCTGTTATCGGTCTGTTTGCCGACACCGAACAATTGCCCGCGGTTGCCCGCCAGTGCCGACCCCAGTTCCGCCTCGTTGGTGGTGGAAGTGCTCTCGATCAGGTTGCCGTCTTCGTCGAAGCGGTTGGTCTCCTCGGTACCGAGAATACCGGCCGCGACACTGCCGAGGATACCGTCGCCGAGGGAGGAGGCGCCGATCCCGCCGCTGTCGCTCTGGAACAGCCACTGTATGCCCAATGCCTCGTCGTCGTCGCCTTCGAGTTCGACGATAATCGCCTCGACCAGCACCTGGGCGCGGCGAATATCCAGTTTTTCGACCACCGCCAGCAGGGTCGGCAGTACCGCCACATCTGCGGTGATCAACAGCGCGTTGGTTTCCGTATCGGCCTCCACCGAGGCACTGCTGGCAACATTATTGCCTTTGTCGCCCGTGCCGACCTTGCCCAGACTCTGCAATACCTTGCCCAGCACCTCGGCCACCTGCTCGGCGTCGGCGTACTCCAGATAGACCACCCTGACATTGCCCGCCTGCTGCTGCGGCTGGTCGAGCCGCGCAATCAAATCCTTGGCGCGCTCGCGCTGCAGGGCGTCGCCGCTGACCAGTACCGCGTTGGTGCGCTTGTCGGCCACCAGCAGCAGCTTCGCCGAGGGCGCGCCCTTGCCGGCATCTTTGTTCTCCAATTCCTTGAGGATGCGCACGATTTCCTCGGCCTGGGCGTGCTCCAGCGGCACCAGCTCGGTGGTGGCTATCGCCGAGCGGTCGATGCGGTCGATTATCTGCCGCAGCCGCTTGATATTGGCGGCAGTGTCGGAAACGATAATGGAGTTGCTGGGATCATAGGCCGCCAGGTGGGCGTGCTGGGGCACCAGCGGCCGCAGCACCGGCAGCACCTTGACCGCCGCCACATTGTCGAGCTGAATGACATCGGTAATGTAGACATTGTTGCCGACGTTCCTCGGTGGCATCACCTCCACCGGCATCTGCCGCGGCTCCTTGCGCGGTACGATGCGCACCACATCGCCGACGGCAACGGCGGCAAAGCCGTGCACTTCGAGCACCGAGAGAAACAGGTCGTAAAGCGCTTCACCATTGAGGGGCGCGGCGGAAATCACCTTGACCCGGCCCTTGACCCGCGGATCGATGATGATGGTGCGGCCGCTGGCGTCGGCGACAAACTTGATCACCTCGCCGATATCGGAGTCGTTGAAGTTGACCGTCCAGGTCTGCTCCGCCGCTGACACGCTCAGCGATACCAGGCACACAACCGCCAGCAGGCCTTTCAGCAGCCCGGTAAACTGTTTGCTCATAGTGGGTAAAAACGTGTGTAAAAACGCCTGCTTCATGGGTTAGTCGTCTTCAGCCAAATCCAGATCGACATCGACAGTGAGAACTTCGCCGTCGCGTTGAATTTCAAGTTGTGCGGTGGTTCTGCCCTTCATGGTTCTATAGACATCCATGGCCTTGCTGGAGCTGTCGAGGGTGACGCCGTTGACGGAGGTGACGACGTCGTTGGTCTGCAGGCCCAGCCGCTGGAACGCTGCGCGGTTGCGGCCGGGGCGGATCTTATAGCCTTTGACCTCGCCGCCCTCGCGCACGATACTGACTTTCATCACATCCGCTAGGGTCTGCTGGGCGGCCTGGGCGCTGGACGGCACCGAGCGCGCGCGACTCACGGTGGGGCGCTGGCGCGGCGCACTGGCGGTGCGCGGTGCGCCGGCGCCGCGGTTGAGCCCCGGGCGGCTATCGTCGAACAGCGACAGCGACTCATAGCGGCCGTTGTTGTTGAGAATCACCTGCTTGGCCATCACCTTGGCCAGCTTGACCCTCTGCCCGACGGGCAGCTCGTCGTCGATGAAGTAGATCGCCTGTTCGCGGGCATCGGCGATGATGGCGCGCGCCGATTTGGGATCGCTGCTGGCAACCACGCCGACCAGGGTCAGGCTCAGGCGGGTTTCCTCGGCGGCGAGAATCTCGGGCTTCACCGTTGGCTCGACAACCGGTGTTTCCGCTTCTTTAGAAACCTCGCCAAACAGATTCGAGGCTTTCAGCGCCTCGATATCGACGCCGACCAGGGCGCTGTCGCCATCTGCGCTGGCAACCGGTGTCAGCGCCGCATCCGGCGCCTTCAGCTCGGGCTCGGGCATCAGCAGCCAGAACAACTGCGCCAGGCTGTGGCACAGCCACAGCGCCAGCAGCGCCAGGCACAACTGGCGCCACCAGACCACCGGCAGCCGCTGCAGCACGGCCAGGGCGCGATGTAATTGCTGGATGGTGGAATGCGCCAGCGGGCTGGCTGCCATTCCCTTCAGTGTCACAACTCGTTACCCCGTCACCATTATTATTTACCAACCCATTTTGAAGCGGGAAGGAGGACTACTTCTGACCCCGGATTTGGGCATTTGTCACCGCACCACACAAGCAAATATCCCTTGTTAATGCTATTTCACAAAAACGTCATGCAATATACTCTAATACCACATTTTTTTACCAGTTGCCGCGACGTTTCCCCAGTCTCCGGAAGAAAATCAGGCGGTTGCCGGCCGGGCCCGGGCGGCGCCGGCGCGGACTATCGACTAATCTGTTTTCCAGGTACACTCCGCGACCATATACAGCCGTGCCCGCCATCGGGGCCGCCGGCAGCCGGCGCCTGGCGCGCGCGTCAACCACAGCGTCAACCATAGAGGGTATGTCCAAAGGTACTATGAGCCAGGTTTTCATTCTTCAAAACCAGCAACAGCAGTTTCTCAGCAAGCAGAACGAGTGGGTCGACGGACGCGATGCGGCCAGTCTCTACAAAACATCCCACAAAGATGAAGCCCTGAACCAAATGTTCGAGGTCAATGCCAAGGACTACAATCAACGTATAAAAATACTGGCCTGCGAGGTAAGCGAGCGCGGCCTGCCGCTGATTGCCGCAGACCAGCTGGCGCCCCTCGACGCCGACTCCGCCGCCGGTCACGGCCCTGACAAGCAGTGTGCAGAATCAAGGCAGGCCAGTCTAGAGGCCAATTGTGAAAGAAATGAGACACCTTTCGCAGAGCCGCTATTTGAGACGGAATGAGGAGCTCCACTTGTCACTGCGCCACTCCCTGCTATCGTCGCTGGCCGCGCCGGCCAATACACCGCTGATCACCGGCATCCTGCGCGGTATCGAAAAGGAAAGCCTGCGCATTACGCCGCAGGGAAAGCTGGCGCAGACGCCACACCCGCAGGCGCTGGGTTCGGCGCTGACCCATCCGCAGATCACCACCGATTTCAGCGAGGCGCTGCTGGAGTTCATTACACCGCCGTCTCACCGGGTCGACGAGGTGCTGGCGCACCTGGACAATATCCACCGCTTCACCTACCAAAAGCTGGAAAACGAATACCTCTGGGTCTCCAGTATGCCCTGCATGCTCAGCGACGACGCCGACATTCCGGTGGCCAGGTACGGCAGCTCCAACGTCGGGCGCATGAAAACCGCTTACCGCTGCGGCCTGGGCAACCGCTACGGCCGCCTGATGCAGACCATTGCCGGCATTCATTACAACTTCTCGGTACCGAGTGCATTCTGGGCTTTTCTCCACCACCAGGAAAACAGCATGGCGGAGCTGCAGGCTTTCAAGACGCGGCGCTATTTCGACATGATCCGCAATTTCCGCCGCTACTACTGGCTGCTGATCTATCTGTTCGGCGCCTCGCCGGCGGTGTGCCGCAGCTTCGTCCGCGACCGCGCCCACAGTCTGGTGCCTTTCGGCAGCGATGAATACAGCCTGCATACACCCTACGCCACCTCCCTGCGCATGGGCGATCTGGGCTACCAGAGCAGCGCTCAGGAAGCGCTGGTTGTGAACTATAACGACCTCGATACCTATCTGCATACGCTGTGCGGCGCCATTACCAAACCGCATCCCGCTTATCAGGCCATCGGCCTCAAAAACGACAGCGGCAACTACCGGCAGCTCAATACCGGCCTGCTGCAGATCGAAAACGAGTTCTACAGCAGTATCCGCCCCAAGCGCACCACACACTCCGGCGAGACGGCGCTGGGCGCCCTGTACCATCGGGGGGTGGAATATATCGAAGTGCGCTGTGTCGATCTGAACCCCTACGAGCCGCTGGGCATCAGTGCCGAGCAGATCCACTTTCTCGACACCTTCCTGCTGTACTGCCTGTTGCAGGACAGCCCCGAAACCGACGACAACGAGTACCGGCATATCCAGGAGAATCAAAAGCGCATTGTCTATCAGGGGCGCGACCCGCAGCTGCAGCTGCTGGCCGGCGGCGCTGAAACCTCCATGCGCGACTGGGGCGCGGCACTGCTGCAGGAGCTGGAGCCGGTGGCCGAGCTACTGGATACGGCCAACGGATCCGATGCCCATATCACTTCGCTGCGCCGGCAGCAGGCAAAAATTGCCGATGCGGAGCTGACGCCGTCGGCGCGCATTCTGCACGATATGCGCGAACAGGGGGTCACGTTTTTCCGCCTGGCAATGGACTGGGCCATCGCCCACAGCGAGACCCTGTCCGGCACCGGCCTGGATCGCCCCACCGAGTCGCGTTTCCGCGCCATGGCGGCCACGTCGCTACAGAAACAGGCGGCGGTGGAAGCGGCCGACAGCATGGACTTCCCGGACTACCTGCAGCGTTTCTACGCCCAGTACCACTACTGCGACTGAATGAACTATCTCGCCCAGCAGCTATTGTCGGGCCCGGCGGTAGCGATGAAGATCGGCGGTTTCCCGGGCGACTTTGTCAAAGGCCCCCTGCGCGGGCTCACTTCTGGATAACAAAGTTGTTGAAATACAGATCGATAATACCCTCGCCGCCGTCTTCGGCCTCGACGATGGAGCGAATCTCCTCGAGCGCCGCCAGGCGCAGCATCTCCTTGCCCTCCTGGGTATCGATATCCTCCTCCTTCTGCCTGCTGAACAGCAGCACCAGGTTATTGCGAATAAAGGGCATGTGGTGCCTGATGGAGTTGGCGGCACTGATATTGCCCACCCGCACCGACAGCTCGGCGCGCAGATATCTGAGCCGCCCTTTGCCGCCGTAATTGACCACAAACGGCGGCTTCAGCGGGATGTATATCGGCCGGCCCCTGTCCTGCCCGGCCGCCTCTTCGGCCTCCTCCTGGGCATAGGCCGGTGATACAGGGTAACCGGCGCAAAACGACACCGACAATAACAGAGCGAATAGCACCCGGCGGCGCGGTAAAAACGTCACTGTGAACCTCTTTTCTTCATAAGCTGCCGCACGCAAGCATAGCCTCATTTACACACGGCCTCTAGTTGCCGCCCCACTGGCGTGACTGAAGTTGCCACTGGCGCCATCGAAGGCTTGAGTTAAGCGCCCAATTCACCTAGTGTAACTGCCCGGTTCCTGAGAAAGCTGGCTGAGGAAAATAGCTGTGCCCGGTATTCGATTGACCAACCTCATTGTATTTCTCGGCTGTTGCGGGCTAATCTTGATTGCCCTGTATATGCAATACTTCATGCATATGCTGCCCTGCGCCCTGTGCGTCACCCAACGCATTTTCGTCATAGCCGCAGGCGTGGTGGCGCTGGCTGCCTACCTGCTCAACCCCGGGACGGCCGGGCGGCGGGCCTTTGCCGCGGCCGGCGTACTGGCCGCCGGCGCCGGCGCCGGGTTTGCCGCCCGCCATGTGTGGCTGCAGAGCCTGCCGGAGGACCAGCAGCCGGCCTGCGGGCCGAGCCTGGACTATATCCTCGAAACCCTGCCGCTGACAGAGGCGCTGGATGTGCTGCTGGCCGGCGATGGCAACTGTGCCGAAGTGCTGTGGAACTTCCTCGGCATCAGTCTGCCCGGCTGGACGCTGGTGGCTTTTGTGGGCCTGATCATCATCAATTTGTGGCAGTTACTGCGGCGTTGACCCGGCCCGGCCACAGTGCCGGGCAAGTACCGCAGCAGATCGCGGCCCGCAGCTTTTTTCCCGCAAAAACGAGTTTTGCCTTGCCGAGATAATGCAGATCACCTATCTTGGCAATTAGAGCCTGTCGACACTATTTGTGTTGCTTGTGTCGCAAATTTTCGCTTATCGGGTCCGGCCCCGCTGCCAAAATGGCGCACAAACACCGGTGAGACAGAACACCGGCGTACAGACAGTGACTATCGCCAGTATTACGATCGGGATGTTATTCAATGCTAGAGAACTGCGAATCTGCAAAAGAACGTTGGGGTGGGGTCAGCGAGATTATCGACCGCTGGCTTCAGGAGCGCCAGGACATGCTGGTGCTCTACTGCAGTCTCTCTTCCGCAGCTGGCAGCGAAGGCGATACCGAGCAGGGCAAAAAACTGCAGCGCCTGTGCCAGATTATGGTCGACTATGTCTCGGCGGGACACTTCGAGGTCTATAACCAACTGATGCGCGAGGGCCGGGAATTCAATAATGACGAGGCACTCAGAGAGGCTGCGGAGCTGTACGGCAATATCGACAAAACCACTGAATTCGTGCTCGATTTCAACGACAAATACCAGGAGACCGATGATCTGGCCAGTCTCGGCAGGGATCTGTCGCTGCTGGGCGAAGAACTCGAAACCCGTTTCGAGGCTGAGGACCGCATGATCGCGGTACTGCATGTCGCCCATAAAGGTCTGGTGACCTGATCCGGCCGCCAGTGAGACCGCGCGCCCGGGCCGCCGAGCCAAGACAGGCTACACCAGCCTGTGTCTACCCCGCGCCACCGAGATGGACAGCGCCGCTGATACTGGCCGCGATGCTGGCAGGCTGTGATGGCGGCAGCGGGCCCAGCCACAGTTTCGAGGTGGCGGCCAAGGGGGTTCACGGCGCCGCGCTCTCCGACGATGGTCGCTACGCGGCCATCGGCTCCATCCATCACGGCGGCAGCCTGTGGAGCACCGGCGACGGCGAGCGCCAGTTCAACTGGAACCACCGCGACGGCGAGACCACTACCATCCTCAGTGCCGACTTTTCCCCCGACGGCGACTTCGCCCTCACCGCAGGCCCGCACACGCTGGTGCTGTGGTCGCTGAAACCGGGCAGGGAGGGGGGCCCGCAACAGGGCCAGGCGGAGCGCTTCTGGACCTCGCCGGGCGAGGTCCTGTCAATAGCCCTGACCAACAAGGGCCGCTATGCGCTGCTGGGGCTGGCCGATCACTCGGCGGTACTGTTCGATGTGATAAACGGCAAAATTCAACGCACACTGACACACCAGAACCGGGTGCGCAGCGTCGATCTGAGCGAGAGCGGGCGCTATGCCCTGACCGGGTCGGAGGACTATACGGCGGTTTTCTGGGATCTTCAGGCCGGTCCCGACGGCCGCCAGACCAAAGCTCTGCAACGCGTACAGCATCGGGACGACGTACAACTGGTGGCACTCAGTGCCGACGGCAAGCTGGCGCTGTCGGCCGCCAAGTACGACCGCGCGCTGCTGTGGGATACCCGCAACGGCGATATTCTCGGTGAGATACCGCTGGCAGCGGAGGATCTGCGCCGCGGCATGCGGTTTACCGCCGCGCGCTTCAGTGCCGGCGGCAAGGAAATCATCACCGGGCGCCCGGACCAGGTGGTGCAGCTATGGAGTACCGCGTCGCTGCAGCAACTGGCCAGATGGCGCCTGCCCAAACGCGATGCCTGGAAGCCGACCAGCGCAGCGGTGGTGGCGGTGGCCTTCGGGGAGGTACAGGGGCAGTACTATGCGGTGGCATCCAACGGCTTCGTTCACCGCCTCAGCCGCTGAAGCGCCACCGCCGTGCAGCTTCTAACCTTCGGAACTGACGCTCGCCTGTAACAGCTCCACTTCAAAGATCAAGGTGGCATTGGGGCCGATGGGGCCGCCGGTGCCTCCCGGCCCGTAGGCCAGCTCGGAGGGGATATAGAGTTCCCATTTGGCGCCTTCTTTCATCAGCTGCAGCGCTTCGGTCCAGCCGGCTATCACTCCCTTGACCGGGAAGGAAACCGGCTCGCCACGGCGGTAGGAGCTGTCGAACTCGGTGCCGTCGATAAGCGTGCCGCGATAGTGTACCGAGACCTTGTCACTGGCTTTCGGACTGGGTCCGGTTCCCGCTGTAATGACCTTGTACTGCAGGCCGCTGGCCGTGGTCACCACCCCTTCTTTTGTCTTGTTGCTGGCCAGGAATTCTTCGCCCTCTTTCTTATTCGCTTCGGCAACCACTTTGGCAGCCTCTTCGCGTATGGTCTGCTGCTGCTCCTGGAAGGAGGTCATCGCCTGTTCTATTTCCTCTTTACTCAGACGCGCCTCTCTGCCGGCCAGCGCCTCTGATATGGCCTGAGTCAGAATATCGACATCCACCTCGATGTTATCGCGCTTCAGCTGTTGGCCGATATTGTAGCCAAACACGTAACTGACGCGCTGTTCCAGGCTGTCAAATGTGACAACCTCAGGCTGTGAGGCTTGTGATTGCTGCTCTTCGGTGGTTTCCTGTGGCTGGCAGCCTGAGATAACCAGGGCGGAAGCCAGCAGACCCATAACCATATATACTTTCATAACTGATCCTTTCTAATCCTCTTTAGAGCGGTCTCCCAACGCATCCTGCAACGCCTGATGGCGCTTATCCATAAGCTCCTGCACCTGCTCGGCGTCGTCGAGCAACTCGGAAACCTGGCCCGGGGCTATTGTGAGCGGCAATGGTATACCATTGCCCGGTGCTTGCGCAGCCTCTTTTTCTTGCGGCTCCGGCGGTCCCGGAACCGGTGTCGACTGCATCACATTTGTATCGGGATCGAGCCATATCTCTTCACTGTGGCCGTCGGGGTTGGGCCGGTCGGAAAAACGCCAGCTGCCATCCTCCGCCCGCCATTTATATACCCGGGTCTTGCCGGCGCTGGCCGTATCGCCTGCCGACAGGCCACTGGCGGCTGCGGCCAGCTGCTGCCACCAGTGCCCGGCCCGCTGCGCCCAACCGGCAACATCCGGGATCAGTTCGCGCGCATCCATCATCGGTCTGCCGTCGGGGCCTTTCATAATGAAGGGCCCCGCCAGGCCCAGCACCAGGACAAACAGCAAAAGTTTTATATAGAGTTTCATTTTCTCGGACTTGGCCGCAGTGTTTTGGCTCGGTGGCACTACCGAACTCTAGCATAGCCGTTATGCGGGCCCCAAATTCAAAACTGCGTCGCAAACCACGGCCGCGCTGAACGCCGCCTGTCATGAAACCATAGATAACACTGGCGATCGCAGATTTTCACGTTACACTAAATTGCTGTGGCGCCCTGCGACCGTGATGCAATCGTGATACAACGACCGTGAACAACGACCTTGATACAACGACGGCGCGGCATCGCCGGCGCACGCTAAAAAAGAGAATACATTTTTTTTGCAAACGGCGTTATTATTTCCCGAGACAGACGCATTACTCTTTTTCGTTTAATTTAACAGGACACCAACAATGGCCGCCAAAAAGAAAGTCATCGATCCCGTCGCTGATTTAGAGCAACAGATTGCCAAGCTGTCGGTACAACTGGATAAAGCCCGCACCAAGCAAATTGCTACCGCAACCAAAGCGGCCACCCAAGCGGGCAAAGCCCTGGCAAGCGCGCAGAAGAAACTGGACGCCCAGAAAACAAAACTGGCGGCTGCCACCAAGTCTGCCCAAACCCGCAAAACCACTGCCAGCAAAGCCCGGGTAGCCAAGGCGAGACAGGCCGTTGCCGAGCAGCGCAGCGCCGTCGCCACAGCGAAGCAGGCGGCAGACGAGACGAAAGCGGCAGCTAACAGCGCCAAGGCGGCCAAGCAGACCGCCGAGCGGCTGACCAGGGCGGCTAAAAAAGTGGAAAAAGAGCTGGCCGCCAAGGCACCGGCCAGGACCGCTGCCAAGGTGAAGAAAAAAACCACAGCCAGAAAAACCGCCAAAGTCGCCACCACAGCCAGAAAAGCCAAGGCCGCCCCGAAGAAGACTGTCGCCAAAAAAGCCACTACCACCAGAAAAGCTGCCGCCAAAGCCAAACCGGCCGCGAAAGCCCCGGCGCTGAAGAAAGCCAAGTCAAAAGCACCGGCAACAGCCAAAAAAGCTGTTAAATCAAAGACTCAGGCAGCCAGCCCAGCGGTAGCCGCAGCGCCGGCCGCGCTCAAGACCAAGAAGAAACCGGGGCCGAAGAAGAAAAAAGTGGAAACCGCAGCGCAAAAGCCGACTCCGCTGGTATCAAAATCCGAACTGCCGGCGATGAAGGCAAAGCCTTCAGCCAAGAAGTCAGAGCCTTCAGCTAAGAAACCAGAGCCCTCAGCTAAGAAACCAGAGCCTTCAGCCAAGAAACCAGAGCCCTCAGCCAAGAAAGCTGAACCCGCAAATAAGCCGCAAGCGGCGCCGGCCAGCCCGGAGCCATTCGCCAGGAAGCCGGAGCCCTCCGCACCCAAGCCGCAGCCTTTCGCGGCAAAACCGGACCCCTTCCCGAAACCGCCGTCAGACAGTGCCAGCAGCATCGAGTCGGTCGCCAGCCAGCTGTCTTCTTCGGAGCCCGACAGGCCGCAGACCCCGGCGCCGGAAGCCAAGCCGGCAGCAATGCACGGCAGCAGCGCAGCGGAGTCGAAGCCCAAGCCCACAAGCCCGGCCGCACCGAGCCTGTTTGACGCGGAACCCAACCGCTCCGAGTAGTCACATCCTGCGCCGCGCTAGCGGCGCAGCGTGCCCGCGATAGCCGCCGACAGCAACTCGATTGCCGGGCGGCAGTCCCGGGCACCCAGCGCACGCAATAATCGTTCTATATTCTCACCCGGCTGCAGCGCCGCGGTTTCATCAGCTTGCAGGCCGTGGTCCTCAGCCAGCTGATAGAGCCACTGTTGTTGTTGCTTCTCCGCCTCCAGCTCAAGCTGCCGGCACTGCTCGAGCAGTGCCGGCAGGTCGCCGCCGCCGGGCCAGTCACCGCGCTTGACAGTCGTTCTGACCCGGCGCAGCGGTTTCACCACCTGACGATTCCAGTCGCCCACTGTGTCACGGGCCTGTGCCAGCAGGCCGGCACCGAGAGGCACACCGAGGGCCTGCAGCCAACAGCTCCACAACAACAGGTTGACATCAATATCAAAACGCGCCTGCAGTTGCAGGCACAAGCGCTCGACCTGCGGCTGCCCGTAGAGCTGTAAGGAAAACTGCCAAAACGGATTCACGCTATCGCCCCCTCGGTGTCTCAAAGTCTCACTGTGGCGCCGGAATGGCAGCACCCGGCGGACTGAGGCTGCTAGAATACGCCCCCATGATCAGCTTACAAAGTGTCAACTTACAGCGCGGCGCCAAGCAGCTGCTGGCAGGCGCAGACTTGACCATTCAGCAGGGGCAGAAAGTCGGCCTTATCGGTGCCAACGGCAGCGGCAAGTCGAGCCTGTTTCAGTTGCTGCAGGGCCGGCTGCACTGCGACAGCGGCGACTGCCGGGTGCCGGCCCGCTGGCGCATTGCCCATATGGCCCAGGAGATCGAGGCCAGCAACTCGACCGCCCTGGACTTCGTCCTGGACGGCGACCAGGCGCTGCGGCAGCTGCAGCGACGTATCGATTCGGAGCAGCACGACGGTGCAGAGCTGGCCGCACTCTATGCACACATGGAGGAGATCGATGCTTACACCGCTGCGGCCAGAGCCCGGCAGCTGCTGGCGGGGCTTGGCTTTGACGCCGGCGACGAGGGCAGGGCGGTAGCGGATTTTTCCGGCGGCTGGCGCATACGGCTGAACCTGGCCCAGGCGCTGATGAGCCCCTCGGATCTGCTGCTGCTGGACGAGCCCACCAACCACCTGGACCTGGACACCACGCTGTGGCTGGAACAGTGGCTGCAGCGCTACCCCGGCACACTGCTGATTATCTCCCACGATCGCGACTTTCTCGACAATGTGGTCAACCAGATTGTCAGCCTGGAAGGCCACGCCCTGGTCAGCTACCGCGGCAACTACTCCGGGTTTGAGCAGCAGCAGGCACAGCGCCTGGCACAGCAGCAGGCGGCATTCGAAAAACAACAACAGCGGGTAGCGCAGATCGAACAGTTTGTGCGGCGCTTTCGCGCCAAGGCCAGCAAGGCGCGCCAGGCCCAGAGCAGGCTCAAGGAATTGCAGCGCATGGAGCAGATAGCCCCGGCGCACATCAATTCCCCGTTTGATTTCAGCATCCCGCGGGCGGCGAATGTTTCCAGCCCGCTGCTGAGCCTGAACCAGGTCGCCGCCGGCTACCCGCAGGCCGATGCCGCCTGCGTACTGCGGGAGGTGGAACTGTCGATTTTGCCGGAAACCCGCATCGGCCTGCTGGGTCCCAACGGCGCGGGCAAGTCCACGCTGATTAAAACACTGGCGGGGCATATCCCGCCGCTGCAGGGCCGGCGGGTGGCCGGCGAGCACCTGCAGGTCGGCTACTTCGCCCAGCACCAGCTGGAGGCTCTGGATACGACCGCCTCGGCCGCGCTGCATCTGCAGCGACTGACACCGGCAAGCGGCGAACAGGCGATTCGGACTTACCTGGGCAGTTTCGGTTTTCGCGACGATCGGGCTTTCGAAACCATCGGACACTTTTCCGGTGGTGAAAAAGCCCGCCTGGCACTGGCGCTGATCTGCTGGCAACGGCCCAACCTGCTGTTGCTGGACGAACCCACCAACCACCTGGATCTGGAAATGCGCCACGCCCTGACACTGGCGCTGCAGACCTTCGACGGCGCCGTTATCGCGATCTCCCACGACCGCCACCTGTTGCGCAACTGTGTGGACGAGTTCGTGCTCATCAACGACGGCCGGGTGGAACCGTTTGCAGGCGACCTGGCGGACTACCAGCGCTGGCTGAGCCAGCGGCAACCGGCGCCGTCAAAGGCCGCGGCGCCGGCGCCGCGGCCAGATCGCCGCCACCAGCGCCAGCAGGCGGCGGACAAGCGCGCACAGTTGCAGCCGTTGATGCGCCGGGTCAAGCGCCTGGAGCAGCAGATGGAGGAGGTCGGTGAGCGCCTGCAAAGCCTGGAGCAAAAACTGGCCGACCCCGACCTCTACAGCGGCGGGCAGGACCGCAACCCGGACCTGTCCGGCTGGCTGAAAGAACAGTCCGGCCTGCGCCAGCAACTGGCGCAGTTGGAGGAAGACTGGCTGGCGGGCAGTGAAGCGCTGGAGCAACAGCTGGAGCAACAACAGGCGTGAGCACTGCCCGACCGGTAACCGGCCACTAGGCCAGTTCGAGAACGGCATCCACCAGTTTATTGATACCTGCCGCCGCTTCGCCGATACGCCCGGCCAGCATATAAGCCGGCGTGGTGACCAGCCTGCGCTCGCGGTCGATATGAATCTCGCCCACGGCGCAGGGCTTGTGCACACCGCCGCTCGCCTCTATGGCCGCGGCGGTTTCGGCATCGCTGCCGATGGTGCACTCGGTTCCGGCACCGCAGATCTTTGCCGCCATTGCCGGCGCAATACAAATCAGACCCAGCGGTTTGCCCTGGCGGTGGACAGCCTGGGCAAAATCCAGAAAAACCGGATTGACGCTGAGGTCGGCACCTTTAACCGCAAAGTCCGACAGGTTTTTTGCCGCACCGAAACCACCCGGCACAATCAGCGCATCGAAGTCGCCGGCGCTGGCGGCGGCAAGGTCGCTGATATTGCCGCGTGCCAGCCGCGCCGCCTCCACCAGCACATTGCGGCTCTCGCCCTGCGCCACCTCGCCGCTGAGATGATTGACAACATGCATCTGTTCCATGTCGGGCGCCAGGCAGCTTACCTCGGCGCCCTGCTGGTCAAGACGCAACAGGGTAATGACTGACTCGTAAATTTCAGAGCCGTCGAATACCCCGCAACCCGACAGCACAACCGCTACTTTTTTTGCCATGGATCATTTCCCTCCAGCCCACCTTTGGGCGATACTTGAAAACCAACGCTGCCGTATTGTAGTCAATTTCGGCTCGCAGCAGGGAGTGAAAATATGCAACAAAACACCATACTGGCCGTTATCGACCCGACTCGCGACGACCAGATCGCCCTGAGCAAAGCACAGCAGATCGCTGCCAAAACCGGCGCTCGGGTACACGCCTTCTGCTGCTGCTATCTGCAAGCGGAGAAAATGGGCGACTACGGTTCCAAGTCCGAGGCCAAACAGGCGACCTTGGACAATGCACGCAAAAAGCTCAGCGCGCTGACAACGCCGCTCGAACAGCAGGGCATTGCGGTATCCACCGAGTACTATTGGAATGAGCGCTGGTATGAATCCGTGGTCCAGGCCTGCGCCCGCAATGGCGCCACCTTGTTGATAAAAAGCACCCGGCCGCACACACGCCTGAAGCGCGCGGTGTCGAAAACCTCCGACTACGTCATGCTGCGCAATGCCCCCTGCCCGGTGTTGCTGGTGAGGTCGGACCAGCCGTGGCAGCAGGGCAAGGTGCTGGCCGCAGTGACCCTGGAGCGCGAGGACCTGGAGCACGAACTGCTCAACAGCGCCATCGTCACCCAGGCACAGCACCTGGTACAGCTGACCGGCGCCGAGCTGCACCTGGTTTCCGCAACACCTGAAATACCCAACCTGGCACAGGTCTTAAGGCTGCTGGAGGAAGAAGCGGAAAGCGACAACAACGCCCTGGTGGCAAAACGCTTCGGCGTAGAGCCCGAACACGTGCACCTGCAGCACGGCCAAGCCAAGTCGGTGATTATCGATACCGTCAAGCAGCTGCAACCGGATGTGCTGATCATGGGCACCACCGCACGCCGCGGCATCGGCGGCGTACTGCTCGGCAACACCGCCGAAAAAGTACTGGACGAAGTGGAAATCGACACACTGACGGTCAGTTGAAAGCAGAGTGCGAGTCACTAGAAACTAGTGGCTAGTGACTTCAAAAAGCATATCCCAGACACTGTGGCCGAGATGTTCGCCGCGCTTTTCAAATTTCGTTATCGGGCGGTAGCAGGGGCGGGGCGCGTACCGCCCTTCGCCGGCGCAGTTCTTGTAGCCCGGTGCAGCGCTCAATACCGCCAGCATGTGTTCGGCGTAGTTTTCCCAGTCGGTGGCTAAGTGGATGCGGCCTCCCACTGCCAGCTTGCGGCGAATCTTCTGCAGCAGCGCCGGTTGTACAATGCGGCGCTTGTGGTGTTTCTTTTTGTGCCAGGGGTCGGGAAAAAACAGCTGCAGGCGATCGACGCTGCTGTCCGGGATACAGTCGTCGAGCACATCGACCGCGTCGGCCATATAGACGCGCAGATTCTCGAGACCAGCCTTGCCGGCATTGTTGATCAGCCGGCCGACGCCGGGTGGATGCACCTCGATACCGATGAAGTCCCTGTCCGGCTGGTCCAGCGCCATTTGCAGCAGCGAATCCCCCATACCGAAACCTATTTCCAATACCAGCGGGGCATCGCGGCCGAAGGTATGGCGCGGGTCCAGGCTGCCGTCGAACAGGCTCAGGCCGTATACCGGCCAGTAGCGCTCAAAGGCATTGCGCTGCGCCCCGGTGATACGGCCGCCGCGGATAACATAACTGCGGATGGCCCTTTTTTTAAATTCCGGCTTCAGCGAATCGGCATCGATCATGATATCAGCGGGCCTAAAGGCGCCAGGCGGCCAGCAGCAGTGACAGCCAGGCGAGTAAAAAACACAGGCCGCCCAGCGGCGTGACCGGGCCCAGCCAGCGCGGACCGCCCAGGGCCAGCAGATAGAGGCTGCCGCAAAACAACAGCAGCCCGGCGATCAGCAGCCAGCCACTGGCCAGCAGCAGATTGCTGGCCGAGGGCAGGCGGTGCAGCAGTATGCCGACGCCCAGCAGCGCCAGGGCGTGGTAGAAATGGTATTGCACACCGGTCTGATAGGTGGACATCAGCGTTTCCGGCAGGCGGCTTTTCAGCGCGTGGGCGCCGAATGCGCCCAGGGCTACCGCCAGAAATCCATTTGCAGCGGCGATTAGAATAAATAGTTTGGCCATAAGTTTAGTTTTTTAGGGTCAAAAGGCTTTTGGCGTAATAAAACTGTGCCAAACGACTCGGCCCTAACCCGGCTTGGGGGTTTGAGACACGGCGTGAATACGTCCCTGTAGCCTTCTCGCCAGCATCCCTGCTGTCGAGAGTCTCAAACCCCCAAGCCGGGTTAGGACCTACCACCGCAGTCCCATCGATTTTTGTTAAGAATATTTAAGGTAGGCTCGCCTCTCTGAAAGGCTTTCAGAAACTCTCGACGGCAGGGATGCCGGCGAAAAGCCCCCA